>JAMPYF010000032.1 GCA_023700805.1 Sulfuritalea sp. | reverse complement strand
CTGCTCGAACCAGGGCAGGGGCAGGCGCAGCAGGTGGCGGAAGACCTGGCTGCCGAGCACGGCGTCGATGCGGTTGCCGGTGTGCAGCACCAGGTACTGCCGCAGCCAGCCCATGACGGAGGTGAAGAGCATGAACAGGACCAGCGCGATGCCGATCACGGTCAGCGTGCTGGTGCTCTGGTGCGCGACCACCTTGTCGATGATGACCTGGGTGAACAGCGGTGTGGCGAGGCCGACGAGTTGAATGGTGAGCGAGGCGATCAGCACGTCGCGCCAGATCGTGCGATGTTTGGCAAGTTCGGGGAGGAACCAGCCGAAGCCGAAGGCCGGTGTTTTGTCGCCGCCGTCGAGGTCGGCGACCGACTCTTCCTTCGGCGCGAACTGCAATACTTCGCCGCGGTAGCGGGCGGCGAATTCGGCCAGCGGCAGTTTGCGCGGCTCCTGCGAGCCCGGCTCCAGCCAGGCGATGCGATCATTGTCGCAGCGCAGGAAGAGTACGAAGGCGAGGTCGGAATTGGGCCCGTTTTCCGGTACGTCTTCCGCCGCGTTTTCCACTTTGACGGCAAGGAAGGCCGGGCCGGCGAGCTGCGCCAGGGCCGGCGCCGGCAGCGCGGTCAGCGCGACCTTGAAGCCCAGAGCCCGGAAGGCCTCGATTAGCGTGGTTGTGGTTTGCGGCGGAGGAAACTGCTGCGCCAGCAGGCGCGCGTCGAAGGGTATCCGGAACAGCTGGCAGGCGGCGCCCGCGAGCCAGACAAAACTCTTCCCATCCAGAATCCGCTCTCCCTGCACCGCCTCCTCCCCGAAGCTGCCAAAAACCATATATTAATCATTGCTATTATTCGAGCGATACTCGCCGGATTCCAGACTTGTGTCAATTGAGCGAAAGTTATACGAGTTCCGCATGGTCGGATTGACTACCTGGGAAAATCGATTGGGGGAAATAATTCTCGCCATGACCTGCAAGTGAACGGGATGTTCTATGAACGGCGCCCCTCCATTCATCCCTTCAAAAAACGAATTCATCGGCCTGGCATAGCATGCGATTCCACGATCCTGATTGACCGCAATAGGAGCTAAAGCCGCCGACAGTCCCCCAACTATCATATGTCAGCAACGGGCACAAAGCCGCAATCCATCACCTCGGTGCCGTTGCGCGGCACCAGCAGTCGGCGCTGAGGATACGGCGCGAGGCTTGTTCCGGCTTGCGCGCCACCTGGCCGATCAGGGACGGGCGCCCGATATGCCCGATGCCATCGGTAATTGCGTCCCGTACCCGACCTTTCCTCGGTCTGTCGGTCGGCAAGGCCCACGAGCAGGATTCCCCGGGTGCTAGCTGCCGCAAGCTGCAACCGCAGTTCACCGGTCCTGCCGATGGCATGTCGGATGCCGGGGAATACGATGCCTTCGCCGCCGCCCCCGGCAACAAATACGCCCACGCCACCGGCACGGTGACGCCATGGGCGGCGGAGATGTCCCGGGAACCGCCGATTCGCCGCGCTTCCGGTAGAGTATGCGCCCCGCCCGAGAGGCAGCCGTCAAACTGCGCATGTTCGACCACGCCACCACCCTGCCGCCCGCCTTCTGGCTGCTGGCCGTCGCCGCCACGGTACTGATCGGCATGTCCAAGGCCGGCTTCGGCGGCGCGGCGGGCAGCCTCGGCGTGCCACTGATGGCGCTGGTGGTGGCGCCGCCCTTCGCCGCCGCGGTGATGCTGCCTATCCTGCTCGCCATCGATGCCATCGGCCTGGTGGTGTTTCGCGGCCGCGCCGATGCGGCCAACCTGCGCATCATCCTGCCCGGCGCGATGCTCGGCATCGCACTGGGCTGGCTCACCTTCGGCCAGGTCGATGCGCGCTGGATCCGCCTGCTGATCGGCATCGAGGCGCTGCTCTTCGCCGGCGACCGCTTCCGCGCCGCGCGCAACCTCGATACCGCCGTGCCGTCAGCGCCAACTCTCGGCCCGGGGATCTTCTGGAGCGCGCTGTCCGGCTTCACCAGCTTCGTCTCGCATGCCGGCGGCCCGCCGATCATGCAATACCTGATGCCGCAGAACATGGACAAGATGCGCCTGGTCGGCACCACGGTGATCTTCTTTTCGGTGGTGAATTTCTCCAAGCTCGGCCCCTATGCCCAGCTCGGCCTGCTCGACCTGTCCAACCTCGGCGTTTCGCTGCTGCTGGCGCCGGCGATCCCGTTCGGCTACTTGATCGGCTACCGCCTGCTCCATGCCGTCGACATGCGCGGCTTCAACCTGGTGACGGCATGGACGCTGCTTGCGGCGGGAGCGAAGCTTTGCTACGACGGGCTGGCCGGCTAGGCGCGCCGGAGAACTCGTTGGTCGACGCTCAGGCGTCGAGCCAGGTCCGCGCCTCGTCCAGCGACGAAAAAATCCGGGTCGGATAGGTTTTCAGCGCCGAACCGGCATATTGATCCGCGAAGGCGATGAAGTCCGCGGCCACGGCCACCAGCGCAATCCTGATGCGCGCATTGATGATCGATGCCGCGTGCTCGATGGCTACCATTTCCTCGACCGACGCGGGCGACAGCGAACACTCGGTAGCATCCAGGTAATTGTTGATGATGTAGCGCAGGGAGTCGAAGCGCTCGTCGCCGTGAATTTGCGCGATCGAGGCGGTGACATCGGCGTCGGTGACCGGACCGAAGAAGCGCTTAAGGACGCCGCGCGGTTCCCAGATGAGTTCGTAGCCCAAGTTTCGTCCTGTCGGTCCCGTATTTGCGGTCAGAGACGCATTTTCAGGAAGTATCTGCGGAAGGCCGCCACCGTCTTCGGTGTCAGCGAATAACTGACGCGCCTGCCGTCGTCGCGCAGCGTCGACCGCCGTATCGTCCGGTTGCCGACCAGCGCGTTGAGTCGTCGCTGCAGCGTGGTCGGCGGCGCCAGTTCGAGCAGCACCAACTGCTTGAATCCGAGCGGTGCGCAATTTTCGTCGGCGGCCCCGATCGCAACCAGGATGTCATGATCGGGCAGCGAGCGGATGAATGGCAGCAAGGTGCGGCGATTGGCGGATGCGGCCCGGAGTTTTTCGAATGACATGGCGTGTAGACCGCTGGATTAACTCATTTACGGTATTCAACATACTTGTTCAGGCACGAATCGACAAGGACGATTTACATCCATTTTGGGTGGAAGTGTGCCACGGGACGTGAAACGCCGCTATTCCAGTGCCGATGCGGACCTTCGGCTGGTCGGGGGCCGTCCGCCGCACCTCATCGGCACCGATCGCGCCAGGTTGATAATTCGCCTCGATCACCCGGCGCCGGGGCGCCTGAATCCCATCTCGTCGGCGAAACACACCGGCATCGGCGCAAACCCGCCAACTTGGATGCGCGCCTCGCGGCCGCTCCGCCTGCTTCCCCATGATGTGTCCGGGTTGTAAAACGGCCGTGGCCGCAGGACGAACAGCCCCTGCCTGGCCACGGCCGTCGGATCAAACGTAACGCTCATTAGTCCATTTCCGGCATTGCCGGCGCCGGCTGCTTCTCTTCCTTGGGCGCCTCGGCCACCGTGGCGTCGGTGGTCAGGATCAGGCTGGCGATCGAGGCCGCATTCTGCAGCGCGGTGCGCGTGACCTTGGTCGGGTCGATCACGCCCATTTCCAGCAGGTCGCCGTAAGCACCGGTGGCCGCGTTGTAGCCGAAGTTGCCCTGACCCGATTCGACCTTGGCCACCACCACCGAGGGCTCGTCGCCGGCATTGGCCGCGATGGCGCGCAGGGGCTCCTCGATCGCGCGCTGGACGATGCGGATGCCGGCCTCCTGGTCGTGGTTGTCGCCCTTCAGCGACCTGATCGCGGCGCGCGCGCGCATCAGGGCGACGCCGCCGCCGGGCACAATGCCCTCCTCGACCGCGGCACGCGTGGCGTGCAGCGCATCATCGACGCGATCCTTCTTCTCCTTCATCTCGACCTCGGTGGCGGCGCCGACCTTGATCACCGCCACACCGCCGGCGAGCTTGGCGACGCGCTCCTGCAGCTTCTCCTTGTCGTAGTCGGAGGTGGCTTCCTCGATCTGGGCGCGGATCGCCTTGACCCGCGCCTTGATCGCCTCGGGCTTGCCGGCGCCGTCGATGATCGTGGTGTTTTCCTTGAACACCTCGACCCGCTTGGCGCGGCCGAGGTCGGCCAGGGCCGCCTTCTCCAGCTGCTTGCCGGTTTCCTCGGCGATCACGGTGCCGCCGGTGAGGATCGCGATGTCTTCGAGCATGGCCTTGCGCCGGTCGCCGAAGCCCGGCGCCTTGACCGCCGCGACCTTCAGCACGCCGCGCATGGCGTTGACCACCAGGGTCGCCAGCGCCTCGCCGTCGATGTCCTCGGCCACGATCAAGAGCGGCTTGCCGGCCTTGGCCACCTCCTCCAGCACCGGCAGCAGGTCGCGGATGCTGGAAATCTTCTTGTCGTGCAGCAGCACCAGCGCATCTTCGAGGATGGCGCACTGCTTGTCCGGCGTGTTGATGAAGTAGGGGCTGATGTAGCCGCGGTCGAACTGCATGCCCTCGACCACGTCGAGCTCGTTCTGCAGCGACTTGCCGTCCTCGACCGTGATCACGCCCTCCTTGCCGACCTTCTCCATGGCCTGGGCGATGATGTCGCCGATGGCGCTGTCCGAGTTCGCCGAGATCGCCGCCACCTGGGCGATTTCCTTGTTGGTGGCGCAGGGCTTCGACTGCTTCTTCAATTCCTCGACCACGGTGCCGACGGCCCTGTCGATGCCGCGCTTGAGGTCCATCGGGTTCATCCCGGCGGCGACGTGCTTCATGCCTTCCTGGACGATGGCCTGGGCCAGTACGGTGGCAGTGGTGGTGCCATCGCCGGCGACGTCGGCGGTCTTCGAGGCGACCTGCTTGACCATCTGCGCGCCCATGTTCTCGAACTTGTCCTTGAGTTCGATTTCCTTGGCCACGGTGACGCCGTCCTTGGTGATGGTCGGCGCGCCGAAGCTCTTGTCGAGCACCACGTTGCGGCCCTTGGGACCGAGGGTGACCTTGACCGCGTCGGCCAGGATGTTCACGCCCTTGACGATGCGGGAGCGTGCGTTGTCGTGGAATTTGACTTCCTTAGCTGCCATGTTCTCTCTCCGTTAACTTGAGGTGGATGCCTACGCCGCTTTCTTCAGCGACGCGTCCGCGGTTTCGATAATGCCGAGGACGTCCTCCTCGCGCAGCACGAGGTATTCGACGCCGTCGATCTTGACCGTCTGCCCGGCATACTTGCCGAACAGCACGCGATCACCGGTCCTCACCTGCAAGGCGCGGACCGTGCCGTCCTGCAGCAGGCGGCCGCTGCCGACGGCAGTGACTTCGCCCTGCTCGGGCTTTTCGCTGGCGCTATCGGGAATCACGATGCCGGAGGCGGTCTGCTTCTGCTGCTCAAGCCGCCTGACGATAATCCGGTCGTAAAGGGGACGTATTTGCATGTTGATATCTCCTTAAGGTCAGATTATGGGAATTGCGTCGCCTGCCGCAGGCACCGCACAGACAGGCACCCGCAAGCCGGCCACATGCCGGTTTTGCCACCGGCGAATCGTGAAATAGGAGCGCTTTGCGGAATTTCAAGTCCACGCCGCATGGGCGTGAACAGCCTGCCTCAGGGCAGGATCAGGCGCGAAATCCGCCCCAGCCGATAGCGCGTCAGGCCCGTCCGGCGCCCCGCCGCCTGCCAGGCGCCGACCGGGCAAGGCGGTACCCGGCCGCCGTCGGCGGCCAGGGTGTCGTCCTCGGCGCCCTCCTGCCAGACGCCGCCGCGTACCGGGCGGAAGGCCCAGCGCACGTAGCCGACCCGCGCCCCCAGATGCATCATGTCCTCGCGATCGGGCGCCTCGGCCACCATGCGCGTCTCGCCGAGATGGCCCAACGGGTCGTCGCCGAAAGCCTGGCGGCATTCCAGCGCCTCGCGTTCGGATGCGCCGGCAGTATTGCAGGCGCGCCTTTCCTCGCGCGCCAGGTCCCAGGCGCCGAGCTGCCAGGCGGCGTCGAGCATGGTCCGGTCGAGTTGTTCCAGATTCGCCCAGTCGGCGTTGAGCTGCAGCGCCGAACTCGGCACCGGTTCGGCCGCCTTGCGATTGGGCCGTCCCTCCGGCTCGGTGCGGAAGCCGTGCCAGTGCAGTATCAGCAGTACCGGCGTGCGGCCGCGCGGCACGGCCGTCAGGGTCACGGTAAACAACGGCAGGCGCACCGCTGCGATCTGCGCGGCCACCATGCGAAATACGTCCATCGCGTCGCCCTTTCATAACCGGCAAAGACGCGAAAAATTTATCAAACAATCCCGGTCGCTGGCAAGACCGTCTTGAACTTGCGCCGGGCAATCCCACATGGGCGACAAGGCAGGCCGTTGCGCTCTAGTGCCTGCCGCTTTCGTGGAGAAACCCCGCCCATGATCCGCCACTATGCTGCCCGATTCCCGTCTGGCGCCGCCAGGACATGGCGCCGCCTGCGCAACTTCATGGTCCTGCTGGTTGCCATCGCCGGCGCGCTGCTGATCGTGCCGGCGCTGGCCGACAAACCCGGCGCGCTCCAGTCGCGCCCGGTGGCGCCGCGCGGCGAACTGGCGGCCGACGAAAAGGCCACCATCGCTCTGTTCGAACGCGCGCGCGACTCGGTGGTGTTCATCTCCACCCGCGAGCGGGTGCAGGACTTCTGGACCCGCAACGTCTTCTCGGTGCCGCGCGGCAGCGGCTCCGGCTTCATCTGGGACGAGGCCGGCCATGTCGTCACCAACCACCACGTCATCGACGGCGCCAGCGAAGCCACGGTCAAACTGGCCGACGGTAGCAGCTACAAGGCGCGCCTGGTCGGCACCAGCCCGCGCCATGACATCGCGGTGCTGCGCATCGACACCGGCTTTCGCAAGCCCGAGCCGGTGCCGGTCGGCAGCAGCCACGACCTGCGCGTCGGGCAGAAGGTGTTCGCCATCGGCAATCCCTTCGGCCTCGACTGGACCCTCACGCGCGGCATCGTCTCGGCGCTCGACCGCTCGCTCGCGGGTGACGGCGGCAACAGCATCCATCACCTGATCCAGACCGACGCCGCGATCAACCCCGGCAACTCGGGCGGGCCGCTGCTCGATTCCGCCGGCCGCCTGATCGGCATCAACACTGCGATCTACAGCCCGAGCGGCGCCAGCGCCGGGATCGGCTTCGCGGTACCGGTCGACACCGTCAATCGCGTGGTGCCGCAACTGATCCGCCACGGCAAGTACGCGCGGCCGACGCTGGGCATCGAGGCCGACGAGCAGCTCAACCAGCGCCTGCTGGCGCTGCTGGGCCAACGCGGCGTGGTGATCCTCAAGGTCGCGCCGGGTTCCGCCGCCGCCGCAGCCGGTCTGCAAGGCGTCGCGGTACGCGGCGGCGAAGTGATTCCCGGCGATGTCATCCTCGCCGTGAATGGCAAGGGCATCGACGGCATGGAGAAGCTCGCCGCCCTGCTCGACGACCAGCGCGTCGGCGACACGGTGCGCCTGACCGTGATGCGGCAGGGCAAGCAGCGCGAGGTAGCGGCCCGGCTGCAGGCCGGCGACTGAGAAGGGTCGCCCTGAGAACCGGGTTCGCGCCGCGCTCAAGGCGGCGAGCGCCGTAGCGCCAGCGCCAACTCTTGCCCCGCACACCGCACCGCGGCATGCAAGGTGGTTTTGACATTGCCGCAACGCGTTCTATTCTTTTTGAACCTGCCGCAGCCGCAGCGGTCGGAATAACTTAACCACCCCCAAGGAGACCACGATGAAAAAATGGATGACCATGACCGCCTTGTTGGCATTTTCCGGCGCCGCCCTGGCTTTTCACTGCCCGGCCGACATGAAGAAAATCGATGCCGCACTCGACAAGAAGCCGACGCTTTCCGCCGAGCAGATGAGCGAAGTGAAAAAACTGCGCACCGACGGCGAAGCCCTGCACAAGGCCGGCAAACACCAGGAATCCGTGGATACGCTCGCCAAGGCGATGAAAATCCTCGGCATCTAAACCGCCATGGCAGGGCGCCGCAGGCGCCCTGCGGGGCCGCGCAGTCCCTTGCGCGGCCCACCCTCCCCGCTGTCGAAGCACCGCCGAACCGGTATAGACTCCGGCGCCGGTGCTTGACCGGTTCGCCGCCCGCTGCACCGGCTGCGCCGACGAAAAGGTAAAGTGAGGCCCCGGGTCGCGACCGTGGCAGGCCGGTCGCGGCATTCGCTTGCGGCGTCCATGCGCCCGACTGGCGCCGCCCATGAAAGCAAAACGCCGGCCGCCAGACGGAAATCATGCAGATACGCTATCCAAAATCATTCTTCAAGCTGTTGTTCGTCGGCTTCATGCTGGCAGTGCTGCCGCTGCTGGTCGGCTTGCTCGGCAACATCCTGGCCATCGAGAAACTCGCGGCACAAAGCCAGCGTGCGGTATACGACGCGGCGCGCATTGCCCATGCCAGCCGCGAGCTCAACGATACCGCCGCCTCCCTGGAGCGCTCCGCGCAACAAAGCGCCGTTCTGCGCGATGCGACGCTGTGGCAGGGCTATGAAAACCTGCACGCGCGGTTTCGCGAAGCCGCCGCGAAGCTGACCGAAATGCCGCTCGAGGCGGATATACGCAAGACCCTCGACGATCTATTGCAGCAGGAATCCACGCTCCACGATACGCTGACGCGCGGCCAGGCGATGCCGGCCGAGGCCACCGCGACAGCCCGCCGCTATGCCGAAATCTCCACGTCGACGCGCATCCTGCTGGAGGGTTCGAGCACGCTGATCGATCGCGAAGCCGAATCCCTGCGCGACCTGGCGGCGCAAACCGAGTCGCAGGCGCGCACCCAGCTGCTGGTGCTGCTGCCGCTGGCGGTCTTCGTCGTGGCCGGCTTCACCTACCTGCTGGCGCGGCCGATCACCGAGCTGAACCAGGGCATACGCGACCTCGGCGAGCGTCGCCTCGACACCCGGATCGAAGTCACGGGGCCGGAAGACCTGGAGCAACTCGGGCGCCAGCTCGACTGGCTGCGCCTGCGCCTGATCCAGCTCGAGGAACAGAAGAGCCGCTTCCTGCGCCATGTCTCGCACGAACTCAAGACGCCGCTGACGGTCCTGCGCGAAGGCTCGGAACTGCTGGCGGAAGAGGTGGCGGGCAGCCTTTCCGAACGGCAGCGCGAGATCGTGCATATACTCCAACAGAACAGCGTCGAGCTGCAGCGCCTGATCGAAACCCTGTTGCGCCATGGCGAGGCCGAGTTCCATCTGACATCGGTCAAGCTGCAGACGGTGAAGCCCGCACAGATCATCGCCGCGATCGTCGAGCGGCAAAAACTGGCCTGTTCGTCGCGGCGGATAGGGGTGAGCCTGGAAACGGAGGATTTTGCGATGCAAACCGATCCCGAAAGACTGCGCGTGGTGCTCGACAACCTGCTGTCGAACGCCGTCAAGTATTCCCCCGACGACGGCAAGATCGTCGTCAGCGCAAGAAAGGAAGAAGGATGGGCGGTGCTCGAAGTGCGCGATGAAGGGCCGGGCGTGGCGCCGGCAGAGCGCGAACGCATTTTCGAACCTTTCTACCGCGGCAGCGCCGACGCCGCCGGTACGGTCAGAGGCAGCGGCCTCGGCCTGTCCATCGCGCGGGATCACGTCCTGGCCCTGGGCGGCGACATCGCCGTGGGCGAGGGACAGGGCTGCTTCACGGTGACGCTGCCGCTGGGTGCGCCATGAGCGCCGTCCGCCGGGCCGCATTGGTGCTTTGCGCGCTCTCCCTGCTGGCGGGGCTGGGCGGTTGTGCCTTGTTCAAGCCGCCCGCCGACGCCTACTGGCTCGACCCGCAGGGGCCGCGGCCGAGCAGCGACGCGGCATCGCTACTGCACTACGCGCTGTATGCCCGCAACCTTGCCGGCAAGCAGCTTGCCGAGGAAACCGAGCGCGTGCGCCTGGCCTGGACTGCCGAAAAAACCGATTTCCGCCTGCTGCAATATGCCATGGTCCTGGCCGTGCCCGCCGCCACGGCGGCGGATCACCGCCGCGCCCAGCAATTGCTCGATCCGCTGGCACGGCCGGGCGAAGGCCGCAACAGCGAATTGCACGCCCTGGCATCATTGATGCGTGCAAACTTGGCGGAGCACCGCCGCCTCGAAGACGGCAGCCATTCCCTGGCGCAGAAAGCGCGGGAAGAACAGCGGCGGGCCGAAGAACTGGAGCAAAAGTTGGAAGCCCTGAAAGAGATCGAAAAGAGCCTGCTGCCCCGTGACAAACCGAAGGGCAGAGCGAAATGAGCGACAGCCTGGGCAAGATCCTGCTGGTCGACGACGACGCCGATCTGCTACGCCTGATCGCGATCCGTCTCGAAGCCGCGGGATACACCGTCACCACGGCATCGAGCGGCCCCGAAGCGCTGGCCAAGCTCGCCGCGGACCGGCCGCAACTGGTGATCACCGACATGCGCATGCCCGGCATGGACGGCAACGCCCTGTTCGGCGCGGTCCGGGCGAACTATCCGACCCTGCCGGTGATCATCCTGACCGCCCACGGCACCATCCCGGAGGCCGTGGCGGCGACCCACCGCGGCGTCTTCGGCTATCTGGCCAAGCCCTACGAAGCCAAGGTGCTGCTGGACCAGGTGGCGAGGGCCATGCAGCTGTCGCCCGCCGCGCCCGGCAGCAACCCCGACGTCGAGGCCTGGCACGCCCATATCATCACCCGCAACATGGTCATGACGGACCTGCTGGCGCAGGCCAAGCTCGTCGCCGCAGGCGACGCCAGCGTGTTGCTGCGCGGCGCCTCCGGTTCCGGCAAGGAGATGCTGGCGCAGGCCATACACCTCGCCAGCGCGCGCCACGAGCGCCCCTTCATCGCCGTCAATTGCGGCGCGATTCCGGAAAACCTGCTTGAATCGGAGCTGTTCGGCTACACGCGGGGGGCCTTCACCGGCGCCGTCAAGGATCATCCCGGCCTGATTCGCGCGGCGCAGGGCGGCACCCTGTTCCTCGACGAGATCGGCGACATGCCGCTGCCGCTCCAGGTCAAGCTGCTGCGCGTACTCGAAGAGCGCCAGGTGCGTCCGGTCGGCGCCACCAGCAGCACGCCGATCGACGTCCGCATCATCAGCGCCACGCACCGCGACCTCGAAGAGGAAATGAGCGCGGGACGCTTCCGCAGCGATCTCTATTACCGGCTCAACGTGGTCTCGCTGTCGATTCCCGACCTGGCCGAGCGGCGCGACGACATCCCCGTGCTGGCCAACCATTTCCTGCGCAAGCTGGCCCAGCGTTATCGCAAGGAGATCAACGGCTTCGCCCCGGAGGCCATGGAGTTGCTGATCCGCGCCAGCTGGCCGGGCAACGTGCGCCAGTTGCTGAACGTGGTCGAACAGGCCGTGGCGCTGACCACCGGCCCTATCGTGACGCTGGCCCTGGTGCAGAAGACGATCAGCGAGCTGGGCGAGATCGTGCCTTTCGACGAGGCGCGCCGCGCCTTCGAATCCGACTACCTGGTACGCCTGCTCAAGATGACCGGCGGCAATGTCACGCAGGCCGCCAAACTGGCGCGGCGCAACCGCACCGATTTCTACAAGCTGCTGCAGCGCCACGCCCTCGATCCCGCGCTGTTCAAGTGAGCCCGGCAGGCTCCAGCGTCGCCATTCGGCGACAGCAATAAGCCAACACATTCAGGCAGTTGCTCCCGAACCCCGGGATCCTGTCGCCATCGGGCGACAGGCCCGGCCGGCCTTGATTTGCCCGACACCGCCTTAAGTCACTGATTATTAGCTGTTCTCCTGCCTGGCACGACGGTTGCGAAGGCCAAGTGAAGCATTGATTCCGATGCTGCAAACAAAGGAGACAAGAGATGAAGGTCCAATCGACTGCGCGGGTGGCTCTCATGGTCATGCTGCCGTGGCTGGCCGCCTGCAACAGCAATCCGAGCAAGCAGGATATAGGCATGGTGAGCGGCGCGATCATCGGTGGCGTGGTCGGTTCATCGCTCACGGGCGGCAGCACGGTAGGCACGGTCGGCGGCGCCGCCGCCGGCACCTATATCGGCCACCAGATCGGCAAGGAGATGAAATAGCCATGAACACCACGACCATCGAGCCCATGGGCCGCAACGTGGAAACGCGGCCCGCGCGTCCCAAGCTGCTGTATCCGGCGCTGGTCATCGCTGCGATTTCCGTCACGCTGTTCAGCCTGATCGGCATCGCCGCCCTGACCGGCGTCATGCCCTCGGCCCATTCCAATCCGCAAGCGGCCGCGACGGCCAAAGCCGCGCCGGCAGGAAAACTCGCACAATCCTCGGCGCCCTCCTCCGCGCCGAAAGCGCGCGCCGGCGCAGCCGCCTGTGTCGGTTGCGGCACGGTCGAATCGATCAACCTGGTCGAGACTCCGGCGAAAACCACCGGCGTCGGCGCCGTTGCCGGCGGTCTCACCGGCGCCCTGCTGGGCAACCAGATCGGGCGCGGCGACGGCCGCACCGTGATGACCATCGCGGGCGGCGCGGGCGGCGCCTACCTGGGCAACAAGATCGAGCAGAACACGCGTCGCACCTCCTCCTACAAGATCGTGGTGCGCATGGAGAACGGCAGCCTGCGCACGATCTATCAAACCGAGGCGCCCAGCGTCGCGGTGGGCGGCCAGGTGCAGATCGTCGGCAATTCCGTGGTGGCCCGCACGTGAGCGCCATGCACGCCGCGACGCGACCGCAACGCAACAACTTCGCCCGGCTCGCCACGATATGCGGTGCCGTGCTGTTGCTGGGCGGCTGCGAGGCCATGGCCATCACGGCCTTCGGCGTCGGCGCGTCGACCGGCGTGGCGCAGACCCTCAACGGCCGCGCCTACCGGACCTTCACGGCGCCGGTGGTCGAGGTCAAGCAGGCCACGCTGGCCGCACTGACCCGCATGGGCATCAAGGTGATTTCCAGCAAGCGCGTGGCGAACGAGGAAATCATCATCGCCAAGGCCGCCGACCGCGAGATCGAAGTCACCCTGGAAATACTCAGCCCCAACTCGACGCGCATGCGTTCGGTGACGAGGCAAGGCTTGTTTTACGACAGCGCCACATCGCTGGAAATAGTTCTGCAAACCGAAAAACGCATGATCAATGGATGAGGAGAGCGAACAAATGAAAAGAAACAGCCTGCGGCTGCTGGCAGTCAGCGCCGCCTACTTTGCCCTGAACTCCGCATTTGCGGCAGACGCGGTCGTCGGCACGACCGCCACCACCAGTACCAGCGGCAGCGCCGACCCCGCGGCGGCAACCGCCGCCGTGCCGGCGCGCAGGATCGCCAGCCGCTTCGAGAGCCTTGCCGGCTCGCCGGAAAACGCCGCAAGCCTGGTCGCAGGGCTGCGCAGCGGCACGGAGATCACGCTCAGCGCAGCGGACTCGACGACCGGCATCAGCTTCACCCCGACGACCCGGCCGATGGGCTACGGCAACATCACCCAGGCCTTGTCGCTGGCCCAGCGCCAACTGGCGGCCCAGGGCATCACCGAGCCGACGCCGGAGCAACTGCATATCGCGCTGAACGGCGGCACGGTGACCAGCATCGACAGCAGCGGCGCCACCCAGACCGTCGAAGTACCCGGCGTCCTGCAGTTGCGCAGCCAGGGCATGGGCTGGGGACAGATCGCCCACAAGCTCTCGGTGAGCCCCGGCAACCGTCCGCTGACGGCGTCCGGGACAACCGGGACTGGCGCGACGACCGGGACCAGCGCAACCGCCGGAACGAGCGCGGCGACCAGGACGCAGGGCGGCAGCGCCGCGCTGCGCAGCAGCTACAGCGGCGGCGCCATCGTCTCCGGCGACGGCAGCATGGTGCATGGACGTGCGCCGGGATATTCAAGCGTCGCCCAGACGCGCACGGAGGTACAGACACGCGGGCAGGTGCAGGCGCAGTCCCACTCGCGCGCACCGGTGATCCAGGCCAGCGGAGCCTCCTCGCACGCCGGAAGCACCCTGATCGGAATCGGCAACCAAGGCAAAGGCCCTGTACCGGGGCGCGGCAACGGCCGCTTCTGAGGCTGCGAGCAAGGCCGGGCGGCAGGCCTCGCCGGCCGCCTGGGAATCCCAACGAATCCAAGGAGGTTGCCATGTTCCAAATGAACACGCAGTTGTTCGACCAGTGCTGGCCTACGATCGCGGCCCAGCTCGGGGTCAGGGACGAAGCCGCGCAGCGCAGAGAAGGTGAGACGGCATCAGGCGCTGCCACGGCGACCGAAGCAAACTATGTTCTGGGCGTCGCCATGGGATATGCCCTGCGGGTCGACCAGGCATCCAGCCCCCCACCGATGCATTCCGCAATGGTCGGCGGGCGCCTGCGGCGCATCCGGATCAGTCCGGTCGCCGACCACAAGGCCCTGACGCCCGCCCGCAACGACCAAAAGTCGACGCTGACGCTACGGCGAGCGACGCGCTGAGGCGCGCCCCCGCCAGGCCAGGCAGGTTGATCATGGCTTGCGTGCAACGAGGCCGATCAGGGCCGAGCGCCCCTTGTGTCCCATCCCCTCGGCGATGTCGTCCTCATAGTCGACCAGTTCCTCGATTTCCCAGTCGGCAAAGGCGTCGAGCAGGATTTCCCGGGTGTAGAGATTCTCCAGCGTGGACGGCCCGCCGGTCGCATAAACCAGTTGCTGCGGCGTATAGCCGTGCAGCAGGATGCGTCCGCCCGGCCGCGCCAACTGCTTCATGGCTGCGATTTGCCGCGTCCGCTCGGCGGCGCCGACGAACTGGATGAAAATGCCTATGACCCAGTCGAAAGCCTCGCGCAGGTCTGGTGGCGGCCAGTCCGGGGCCAGCATGTCGGCCACCAGAAAGCGGATCGCCTGATTGCGCCCGGCGGCGAGGCGCCGGGCCTTCTCCACGGCGACCGCTGAAATTTCCACGGCGGTCACGTCCAGGCCCTGTTCGGCCAGCCAGACCGAGTTGCGCCCCTCGCCGTCGGCGACCGACACCGCCGTGCGGCCGTTGCGCAGCAGCGCGGCCCGATGCGCCAGAAAGCGGTTGGGCTCGGTACCGAACAGATAATCGTCCCCGGCGTTCTGGTAACGCGTGTTCCAGCGTATTTCCTGGTTCATCGATGCACTCCTGTTTGCTGTTGCCGGCGCTGGAAAGACAGGCACAGCAAGAGTATATTAGATAAAACTAATGCACTGGAGACGGCCATGAACCAGGATACGCAATCGCTCGGCGCGCAAGCCTACGCCAAAGCCCTGAAGTACGAACTCGACTACGGCTGCTGCCCGCAGTGCGTGCTGGCCACGGTCCAGGAAACCGTCGGCATCATCGACGACCAGACGGTCAAGGCCAGCCACGGCCTTTCCGGCGGCGGCGGCCTGCTCGGCGAAGGCGTCTGCGGTGCCCTCAGCGGCGGCCTGATGGCGCTCAGCGCAAGATTCGGGCGTGACCGCGACAAGCTCGACCGCGGCCGCTGCATCAACAACTTCAATAAGGCCAGGGACCTCACCGAGCGCTTCCGCAGGGAGTTCGGCGGCGTCACCTGCCGCGAGCTGCAGCAGCAATTCACCGGCCGCACCTATGACATGTGGGACGCCGCGGACTACAAGGCCTTCGACCAAGCCCGCGGCAAGCAATGCGCCCATGCCACCGGCACAGTGACGCAATGGGTGGTCGAGATTCTCCAGCGATCCGCAGCGCAAGTGATGCGACCGCTATAAGGCCGACTTCAGCCTACCGGCAGGTGGACGGCCTTGCAGGGCCGACTTCAGTCGGCCAAGGGTGGATGGCGGACTGAAGTCCGCCCTGCAGTCCGCCCGACCCGGCGCGACGAGCCCCGGGTAACGCGCTTCATCGCGGCCAAGATGCGATACTTCGCCCAAGGCGGCGGAACCGCCTGACCGTTTGAATTGGGGTATCGGGTTTGAATTTTGCCGGCTTGCACTGGAGATCGCTGAAGACGAGGGTGACGCTATTCACCCTGGCCATTTTCCTGGCCAGCATCTGGTCGCTTGCGTTCTACTCCAGCCGGGTGCTGCGCAAGGACCTGGAGCATCAGTTGAGCGAGCAGCAGTTCGCGGCGGTTTCGCTGATCGCGGCCGATATCGACCAGGAGCTGGAACTGAGGCTGCAAGTGCTGACGAGCGTTGCCGCCGGCATCGGCCCGGCCATGATGGACGATCCCGCCGCCCTGCAGTCGCGCCTGGCACAGCAGCCGTTTTTTCAGATCCTGTTCAACGGCGGCGTATTCGCGATCAATTCCGCCGGCATGGCGATTGCCGAAGTGCCGGTCTCGGCGCAGCGGATCGGCATCGATTTTCGCGACCCCGCCTACCTGCACGAGACCCTGACCGAGGGCAAATCCGTCATCGGCCAACCCGTCATCGGCACACAGGCGCAACTGCCGGTTTTCCACATGGCCGTGCCCATACGCAAGGCCCAAGGCGAAATAATCGGGGCTCTGGCGGGAGAGATCAATCTCGGCCTGCCCAATTTCCTGAGTCAGATTACCGACAGCAGCTATGGCAAGTCCGGCGGGGCATTCCTGATCACGCCGAAGACGCGGACCATCGTTGCCGCCTTCGACAAATCCCGCGTCATGGAAGTGCTTCCGGCCCACGGCGTCAATCCCTGGATCGATCGTTTCATGGAAGGCTACGAGGGCTCGGCGGTGGCCGTCAATCCGCATGGACTGGAAGTGCTGGTCTCGGTCAAGCAAGTGCCCATCGCCGGCTGGTACACCTCCGTGATCCTGTCGACGGAGGAAGCCTTTGCCTCGATCAACGAACTGCAGCGGCGCATGCTGGTCGCCACGCTGTTCCTGTCCCTGCTGGCGGGCGGCCTGACTTGGTGGATGTTGCGCCGGGAACTTTCGCCGCTGCTCGATGCGGCGCAGGCGCTGACCACCCAATCGCGCTCAGGCCAGCCGCCGCAAGCCCTGCCGATTGTCCGCCAGGACGAAATTGGTGAGTTGATCGGGGGCTTCAATCACCTGCTGGTCACCCTGGGGCAGCGCGAGACGGCATTGAAGGAAAGCGAATTGCGCCTGCGGGCGATTATCGAAACCGAGCCGGAATGCATCAAGATCGTCGACGCGGCCGGACGATTGAAGCAGATGAATCCGGCCGGGCTGGCGATGATCGAGGCCGACTCGCTGCAGCAGGTGGTCGGACGTTCGATATTTTCGGTCATCACCCCCGAATACCGCGCAGCCTTCGAAGACCTGCACCGGCGAGTGCTCGCCGGCGAATCGGTGCAGATGACCTTCGAAGTGCAGGGCCTCAAGGGAGGCCGCCGCTGGCTGGATACCCATGCCGTGCCGATGCTGGACAACGGCGAACTGGTGCAGCTGGCCGTCACCCGCGACGTCACCGAGCGCAAGCAGGCCGAGGCCGACCTGCGCATCGCCGCTGCCGCCTTCGAATCGCAGGAAGGCATGGTGGTCACCGACGCCGATGGTGTGATCCTGAGGGTCAATCGGGCGTTTTCCGAAAGCACGGGCTACGCGCCCGACGAACTGGTGGGCCAGACGCCGCGGCTGCTCAAGTCGGGCCGTCACGACCCGGAGTTCTATCGCAAGATGTGGGAAACCATCGACCGCAGCGGCGGCTGGCAGGGCGAAATCTGGGACCGGCGCAAGAACGGCGAAATCTACCCGAAATGGCTGACCATTTCGGCGGTGAAGGGCGACGACGGCGCGGTCACGCATTACATCGGCACCCACTACGACATCACGGAACGCAAGAAGGCGGAGGAGAAAATCGAGGAACTGGCCTTCTTCGACCAGTTGACGGGCCTGCCCAACCGCACGCTGCTGCTGGACAGGCTGAAACAGGCCTTGTCCACCTGCGCCCGCAACAACAACCACGGTGCGCTGCTGTTCATCGACCTCGACAATTTCAAGAAGCTCAACGACACGCTCGGCCATGACATGGGCGACCTGCTGCTCAAGCAAGTGGCGCAACGTCTGAGCATGTGCGTGCGCGCCGGCGACACCGTGGCAAGGCTCGGCGGCGACGAGTTCGTGGTGATGCTGGCCAACCTGAGCGGCAGCGAGAGCGAAGCCGCCACCGGCATCGAATCGGTCGCGGACAAGATCCTCAGCTCGTTCAACGAGAAGTATCAACTCAACAATGTCGCTTTCCAGAGCACGGCCAGCATCGGCGTCACCCTGTTCGGGGCCCGGCACCCCAGCATCGACGACTTGATGAAGCAGGCCGACCTGGCCATGTACAAGGCCAAGGAAAGCGGGCGCAACACCTTCCGCTTCTTCGACCCGGCCATGGAATCCGTCGTCAAGGAGCGCGCGGCGCTGGAGGAAGACCTGCGCCGGGCCGTCGACGGCAGGCAGTTCGTGCTTCACTACCAGGCCCAGGTCGGCGGCCAGGGCCGCGTCACGGGTGCCGAAGTCCTGGTGCGCTGGCAGCATCCGGAACGCGGCCTGGTCTCGCCTGCCGAGTTCATTCCGCTGGCCGAGGAAACCGGACTGATCCTGCCCCTGGGACACTGGGTACTCGAAACGGCCTGCAGCCAATTGGCAAAATGGGCCATCCAGCCGGAGATGGCCCAGCTCACGATCGCGGTGAATGTCAGCGTGCAGCAGATCAACCGGCCCGATTTCGTCAGCCAGGTGCTGGCTGTGCTCAAGGACAGCGGCGCCGATCCGTTGCGACTGAAGCTGGAACTGACCGAGAGCCTGCTGGTGCACAACGTCGAGGAGATCATCGACAAGATGGCCGCCCTGAAGGCCGCGGGCGTGGGCTTCTCGCTCGACGACTTCGGTACCGGCTACTCGTCGCTGTCCTACCTGAAGCGCCTGCCGCTGGATCAGCTGAAGATCGACCAGTCGTTCGTGCGCGACGTGCTCACCGACCCGAACGATGCCGCGATCGCACGGACCGTCGTGGCGCTGGCCCAGAGCCTCGGCCTGTCGGTGATTGCGGAAGGCGTCGAAACGGCGGCGCAGCGCGACTTTCTCGCCAGTTCCGGCTGCAATGCCTATCAGGGCTATTTCTTCAGCCGGCCGCTGCCCATCGATGGCTTCGAGCGCTTTGCCCTGGAGCCCGCAGGCGCGTAAGCGCCACGCACGGCCGCCCGAAGTGGCGCCAGTCATCACACGGAGCCGCACCGCGGCGAACCATTGTCACCCCCTCGCTTGGCGAGGGGGCTGGGGGGAGAGTAGTCCGGTGAACACGAATCCGCATCAGCGGATTTGATCCTGTTCGCAGCGCCCGTGGATCGGCATTTCGGCTTGCCCAGGCATGTACTATGATCAAAAGCATATGGGGATATCCCCGTATGGTTTTGCAGGCGGGACCAGGTGCCCGTGGTGAAGTTTTGCTGATGACGCGCAATGCGTCGCGGCGTGCCTCCTGTAGTTCCCGCTTGTTCAGGAAGGAGGCCTGTGATGAACAATCCAGTCGAAACCAAGAAATCCACGCATTTGCATTTCTCGAAAAAGTTGTCGGCAAAGATCGTCCTTGCCGCCATTCTGCTGATTCCCGCCGCGGCGATGGGTGAGGACAAGGGCTTGAGCGGCAAGCAGGTGGTGGATGCCGTTTGCGCCAATTGTCACGCCGCGGGCCTGCACGGCGCGCCGAAAATCGGCGATGCGCAGGCCTGGAAACCGAGGGCCGCGCAGGGTTTGACGAGTCTCAGTCAACACGCGCTGCTGGGCCTGCGGAAAATGCCGCCGCACGGCGGCAATCCGGGCCTGAAGGACATGGACATCAAGCGCGCCATCACCTACATGGTCAATCAGTCCGGCGGCCACTGGACCGAACCAGCGGCAGTCGCGACGGCGTTTCGCGAGCGCTCCGGCGAACAGATCGTCAACTGGCAGTGCATCAAATGCCACGAGAGCGGCGTCGACGGCGCGCCGAAAATCGGCGACCTGGCCGCCTGGGCGCCCCGCTTCTCGCACGGCACGGAGTTCCTGGTCCGTTCCGCGATCAAGGGGCATGGGGCGATGCCGCCGCGCGGCGGCCTAGCCGACCTGACCGATTCCGAAATCCGCGTGGCGGCGCTCTACATGTTCAACAAGGGCATAGTGCCGAACAGCGCGCCTGCCGTGGCCAGGGCCCCGGGCGAAGACCGCAACCACAAGGTCGTCGAAGGCATGGACGTGTATCTGGGCGTCGTCTCGGCCGAGTCGATCCGGGTCAAGCGCCTGGCCGAGGACAGGCAGGGATCGATGGGCGGCGGCATACCCAGCGGCAAGGGCTATTACCACGTCAATATTTCCCTGCTCGACCGCGAAACGGGCAGCGAGATCAAGGATGCGCGGATAGAGCTGAGCGTCGATGATCCGGTGATGGGCGAGCAGACCAAGAAGCTCAATCCGATCTCCTTCAACCGCGCCACAAGCTATGGCAACTATTTCAGGATGCCCGAGAAGTATCCGTACAGGATCACGGCGCTGATCCACAGGGCCGGCCAGAACCAGCCGACGAAGGCGAAGTTCGACTTCCGGCCCGACTGACCGGGGCGCGCCGGTTCAGTCCGGCGCAAGGCGTGGCTGGGGTTGGGACCGGGGTTGGGATCAGTGCCGCCGCCGTGCCGCCGGCACCGACTCCTGAACCATCTGACGCGAGCTGGATTACAGCAAGCCCGAGAACTCCCCGCCCACTTGCCGCTTCATGATCCTGGCATAGAGTCCCGGCGCCAGCCGGCTGAGCCACCAGGCCTTGCGCGCAGTGGCATCGGGCAGCAGCAGCTTGTGTCCTGCCGCCACTGCATCGAAAATGCGCTGCGCGATTTCCTCGGGCGAGGACTCGATGCCGACGGTGATGCGCGGGCTGCTCACCGGCGCGCCGCTGCCGTCGGTTGCGGCGGCGCCTATGCCGGTGCGGATGAAGGAGGGACAGACGAGGGTGACGCCGACGCCGCTGCTTTCGACTTCGCTGCGCAGGCTGTCGAAGAAGCCGTGCAGCGCGTGCTTGCTGGCGGCATAGCCGGTGCGCCCGGTGAGCGGCGAAAAGCCGGCGACGCTTGAGATGGCGACGATGAAGCCCTGCCGCGCCACGATTTGCGCCAGCGCGGCCCGGGTGAGGTTGGCCGCACCGAAGAAATTGACTTCCATGACGCGGTGGATCACGTCGGGATCAGTGTCGGCGAGCAGGCTGCGATGGCTGATGCCGGCGTTGTTGATGAGGCCGTCGAGCGCGCCGAACTGCGCCACTGTCGCGGCTACCGCTGCCTTGCAGGCAATCGGGTCAGTGATGTCGCCGGGCAGGGCCAGCACTTCGGCGCCGATGACGCGCAGCGACGTTGTCAGGGTGTCGAGTCTGGCGGCGTCGAGATCCAGCGCGGCGATGCGCGCGCCGGCAGCGGCATAGCGCCGGCACAGCGCGGCGCCGAGACCGCCGGCGGCGCCGGTGATGAGGACTGCCCGGCCCTTGAGTTCGCGGCGTGTCACGCCACCTTCTGCCGGCGCGAGCTGCGCCACAGTTCGAAGACTTCGGCCGAGCTCAGCTTGGGCACGTAGCCAAACTCCTCCTTCAGCCGCCGGTTGTCGAGCACCGGGCGGTAGCGCAGGAAGTCGATCTGCTCGGGCCCATACTGGGTCAGGCCCAGCTTCTTCAATAGCCACAGCGCCGCCTGCAGCAGGCCGGGCGGGAATACCACGCATTTCTTGCCTAGCCGCGCGGCGATTTCGTGGATGCTCAGCTTGCCGTCGCCGGCGACGTTGAATATTCCGGTCACCTTTGAGTCGACGCCTTGCACGATGGCGCCGACCACGTCCCGGTCGTGGATGAAGACGAAGGGGCTGTCGGAGCCGCGGATCGCGATCAGGCGCGGCTTCTCGAACAGGTCGGTGATCTGGTTATGCACCGTGGCACCGAGGATGGTGCCGATGCGGAAGACGATCTGCTCCAGTTGCGGCTGGCTGACGCGGTACTCGGCCAGCATTTCCTCGACCAAGCGCTTGTGCCAGGAATAGGCGAAGCTCTGGTTGCCCCGCAGCGGGTCGCTTTCGGTCAGCCACTCGGGGTTGTCGGCGTGGTAACCGTAGGCGGCGCCGGAGGACGAGACGATGAGGCGCTTCACGTGGTGGCTCAGACAGGCTTCGAGCAGATTGCGGGTGCCGTCGACGTCCACGCTGTATTCGAACTCGCGATTGCTGTCCTTGCCCGGCGTGACGATGGAGGCCAGATGCACCACCACCTGCGGCCGATGGCGGGCGACTATGGCATCGACCGCCACGGCGCGGATGTCGGCGACTTCGTAGGTGACCCCTGGCAGGCGCTGCGCCGGCTCGCGCAGGTCGAGCGCGACGGTGGCGATGTCGCCGCGTGTTGCCAGCGCGGCCACGACCTGGCTGCCGAGATAGCCCGAGCTGCCGGTAACGAGAACGACGCTCATGTCTGCGCGTGCGGATCGCGCCTGCTCCAGAGGGTGGACACCGTCAGCCCCGAGATGATGTGCCAGATGCCCCACCAGGCCGTGACGATGGCCATGCCGCCGAGGCCGTCGAAGAAATTGAAAATCAGGATCAGCCCCAGCGCCGAGTTCTGGATGCCGACTTCGATCGATACCGCGCGCCGGTCGCGCTCGGGCAGGCCGCTGAACTTTGCGGCGAAGTAGCCGGTGGTCAGCGCCAGGCCGTTGTGCAGGAACACGGCGAAGACGACGAAGCCGACGTAATCGAGGAAGTAGCGCCAGTTGGCCGCCAGTGCGCCGAGCACGAAGATGCCGAACACCGCCAGGGAGAAGATTTTCACAGGCTTGTGCGCGCGCTCGACGAAGCGCGGAAACTTGTAGCCGGTCCACATGCCCGCCGCCATGGGCAGGCCGAGCAGCAGGAACACGGCCAGCAGCATTTCCAGCGGATCGAGCGCCACCTCCTTGAGGATCTTCGCTGTTTCCGGATACAGCCCGCCCCACAGCGACAGGTTGAGCGGCGTCATGACGATCGCCACGGCGGTGGACAGCGCCGTCATGGTGATCGACAGCGCGGTGTTGCCCTTGGCATAGTGCGTGAGGAAATTGGAAATGTTGCCGCCCGGACAGGCCGCCACCAGCATCATGCCCAGCGCGATGCTGGGCGCCGGCCTGATCACCAGCACCAGCAGGAAGGTGAATGCCGGCAGCAGAATGAACTGCCCGACCAAGCCGATGATCACCGGCTTGGGCATGGTCAGCACCGCCTTGAAATCCGCCACCTTGAGGTCGAGCGCAACGCCGAACATCACCAGGCCGATGATGAAGTTGAGCGCCCAGAGGGATTGCGGATTGAAGTTGAGGCGGACGAGGTCGATTTCGTTCATGGCGCGCCCTCCCGCTCAGGCCTTCGGTTCCTCGTGCATCTTCTTGAAATGTATCAGGCCCGGCGCCCACATGTGCTTGACCGGGTCGACGTCGACGTGGATCACCGCGCAGCCGCCGGTCGCCAGCGCGCGTTCGAGTGCCGGCTTCAACTGTGCCGGATCGGAGACGCGCTCGCCGTAGGCGCCCATGCTCTCGCCCAGCTTGTCGAACTTGATTTCGCCGAGATCGGCCTTGATTGTCTCGTCGGGATCGAGGTGCTTGAAGATCATGGTCTTGATCGGCCGCAGCATGAATTGCTGGTTCATCTTGACCATGCCCCACTGCTTGTCGGCGAGCACGATGTAGATCACCTGCGCGTGGTTCCTCACCGCCGTCTCGACTTCCTGCGAATGGAAGCCCATGGCGCCGTCGCCGATGATGCAGCACACCGGCTTGCCCGGCCGCGCGATGGCGGCGGCCACGGCCTGCGACATACCGGCGCCGAGCATGCCGAACTTGAAGGTGGATATCACCGTGTTGGGCACCGTGACCTTGTGATAGAACATGGCCCAGATCGTGGCGTTGCCGCCGTCGGCGACCAGTACCGAGTCCTCGGGGAAGAGTTCGCGGCAGACGGCACCGATGTGCGCCGGATGCATCGGGATCGCCATGTCGGACAGCGCCTTGTCCCAGCCGGCGCGCTCTTCCTTCATGGTTTTGGCATAGCCCGCGACACGGGTGCGGCGGGCATCGAGCCGGATTTCTCCCTTGCGCGCTTCCAGTTCATCGCCCAAGCTTTCGAGGAAGCGTTTGGCATCGGCGACGATGCCGAGGTCGACCGGCTTGTTCACGCCGATCATGTCGCCGTCGAGGTCGACCTGGATGGTTTTCTGCTCGGACGGATGGCGCCAGTAGGGCGGCTTGCCCCACCAGTCGGTTTCGCCGATGCGCGAGCCGAGGATCAGCACCACGTCGGCATCGTTGCGCACCTGGTGGTTGAGCTTGACGTGCGGCATGGTGATGGCCAGCGGCGAGTTCTCGGTCAGCATGCCGCGCGCGGCCCAACTGGTGGTGACCGGCGCATGCAGCAGTTCGGCGACGCGCTGCAATGCGGCATAAGCATTGCAGTGGATGATGCCGCTGCCGGCGTGGATCATCGGCGCGCCCGCCGCGATCAGCAGATCGGCGGCCTGCTTGACTTGCTCAAGAGTTGGCGCTGGCGGCACGGCGTTGCGGTACTGGTGCGGCGCCCAGTAACTGACGTCGGCCTTGAATTTGCCGTTCATGATGGTTTCAGGCACGTCGACATGCACCACGCCGGGCCGGCCCTCGTAACTCTTGCGCAGAGCCTTCCTCATCAGCTCCGGAACGCGGTCGAAGGAGGACACGGCCGAGCTCCACTTGCCGATCTTGCCGATCACGCCGCTCTGGTCGAAGCACTGGTAGCTGCCGCCGCGGTCGGGATACATGATGGTCGGGCGGCGCGCGCTGGTGATCGCCAGCACGCGGTTGCCGTCGGCCTGCTCGACCACCAGGCCGGGCAGCAGGTTGGCGACGCCGGGGCCGTTGCTGGCCATGCAGACGCCGAGCTTGCCGGTCAGCCGCGCATAGGTGCCGGCCATGTGCGCGGCGCAGGTTTCGTGGCGCGGGGTGACGATCTCAATGCCGAGGCGATGCAGCGCCGAATAGAAACCGAAATAGGTGCCGTCGATGATGCCGAAGACCTTCTCGACGCCTTCCTTCTGCAACATGCGTGCGATGACTTCGCCGCCGGTGATTTCTGCCATGACCTCGTTCTCCTCGTTCTTGCGTCGATTTTTCGGCGCTTGTCTTGTCCGGCAAGAATAGGCGATTGAATAGTGCCGCTGCTTGTCGCAAAATACCCGGCCATTTGTCATTTCGCGACAACATGCCCGGTACCGAAGTAGCCCCGAAGACGGAAATCAGTGTCGCCATGGCCTATGGCCGGCGCCTGCTGGATGTCGTCGAGCGCCTGGGTCTGCCGCGCGCGGCCCTGCTGCGGCATGCGCACGTCGACGCGGCGGAATGGAGCGCGCCGCAGGGCCGCCTGCCCTTCAGCGCGCTGGTGGCGCTGTTCCGCACGGCGCTGACGCTGACCGGCCGGCGCGACCTCGGGCTGGAATTCGGCCGCGATGCGCGCCCCGATACCTTCGACGTGCTCGGCTATGCGCTGATGAGCTGTCGCGACCTGGAAGAGGCGATCGGCCTGGTGCCGCTGTATCGGCGCATCGTGTTCGATTCGGGCTACAGCGAAACGCATTTCGGCCGCGAGGGCGGGCACCTCAAGCTGGCCTGGGTGGTGCTGCCGGAGGCGGCCCGGGCCGGACTGCCTTACTGCGATCTCCTGGCCGAATCGCTGCTCGCCAGCTGGGCCGGCTTCGGACGCTGGATAACGCGCAGCGAGCTGCCGCTGCGCGAGGTGCGCTTTGTGCATGAGCCGCCCGAAGACACGCTGCCCTTCGCCAGCTTCTTCGGCTGCCCGGTGCGCTTTGCCGCCGGCGAGAATGCAATGCTGTTCGACGGCGACCTGCTGTCGCGTCCGCTGGTCCAGGCCGACGCTGCGCTGAACCTGGCGATGCGCGACGAGGCGCGCATGGTCATCGCCCGCCTGCAGGGCGGTCATGACATCGTCAGCCAGGTGCGGCAGGCGCTGGTGCCGCTGATGCCGAAGTGCGAGACCACGCTGAAGCACGTCGCGGCCTCCCTCGGCATGACACCGCGCACCCTGCAGCGCCGCCTAGTCCAGGCCGGGGCTTCGTTTCACGGCCTGCTCGACGCCTCGCGCCGCGAGCTGGCGCAGGTCTATCTGCGCGATTCCTCGCTTTCGGCGCTGGATGTTGCCTTGCTGCTGGGCTACGCCGAGCAAAGCTCCTTCACCCGCGCCTTCCGCAACTGGTTCGCCACCTCGCCCTCGGCGTGGCGCAAGGGCTGGTAGTTCGGCTGCGGCTACAACTGTCCGCCGCTTCGCGCCAGCAACTGCTCGAAATCGCCTGCCGGCATGGGGCGCGCGATCAGGTAGCCCTGGAATTCGTTGCAGCCCTGGAAGCGCAGGAAATCGAACTGGGCCTGGTTCTCCACGCCCTCGGCGACCACGGTCTTCCTCAGGCTCTGGCCCAGCGAGATGACGGCGCGGGCGATCATAGCCACTTCTTCCTCGTGCTCGATGCCGGTCACCAGCGAACGGTCGATCTTGATGATGTCGAGCGGAAAGCGGCGCAGGTAGGACAGCGACGAATAGCCGGTGCCGAAGTCGTCCATGGCCAGGCCGACGCCGAGATCCTTGAATTCGCCGAGGATGCGCACCGCGCGCTCGCTGTCGCCGAGGAACACGCTTTCGGTGACCTCCAGTTCCACCCTTTCCGGCGCCAATCCGGCCTCGCGCAGCAGGGCGGCGACGCGGTTGACGATCTCCTCGCCGAGAAACAGCTTGGGCGAGAGATTCACCGCCACCTGGATGGCATGGCCGTGGATCGGCAACCATCTTGCAGCGGCGGCGAAGGCCTTTCTCAGGATCACCTCGGTCAGCGGCACGATCAGCCCGGTCTCCTCGGCAATGGGGATGAAGCGGTCCGGCGCCACGCTGCCGAATTCGGGATTGTTCCAGCGTGCGAGCGCCTCGACGCCGACGATGCGGCGGCGGTGGTCCACCTTGGGCTGGAAGTGCACGGCGAACTCGTCCAGGTCGATGCCGGCGCGCATCGCGGTTTCCAGGTTGAGCCGCTCGTCGGCCAGATGGTTGAGTTCGTGGGTGAAAAACTGGAAGTTGTTGCGGCCGCGGTCCTTGGCCGCATACATCGCCACGTCGGCGTGCTTGAGCAGGCTGCTGGCATCGCCGCCGTCCTGCGGATAGAGTGCGACGCCGAGGCTGGCGCCGACCTGGAACTCGCGCCCGGAGAGGCTGACCGGACGGCCGATCTCGACCAGCACCCGTTCCAGCAGGGAGATGATGGAATTGACCCGGTAGTGGTCGTTGAGCACCAGCACGAACTCGTCGCCGCCCTGCCGCGCCACGGTGTCCGAAGTGCGCAGGCAGCGGCGCAGGCGGCTGGAGATTTCCACCAGCAGTTCGTCGCCGGCGGTATGGCCGAGACTGTCGTTGATGAACTTGAAATTGTCGAGATCGATGAACACCAGGGCCAGGAAATAGCCCAGCCGCTCGGCCCGCGCGATCGCCTGGCCGAGGCGGTCGGCCAGCAGGTTGCGATTGGGCAGGCCGGTCAGCAGGTCGTGGTTGGCCTGGCGTTCGAGCTGCTCCTGGTAGCTCTTGCGTTCGGTGATGTCCTGCACCGTGCCTTCATAGCAGATGAACTCGCCATGGGCGCCGCGCACGATGTGGGCGTTTTCGGATATCCAGATTTTCGAACCGTCGCGACAGAAGACCTCGGATTCGAAGTTGACGACTTCACCGTGGGCTTCCATCAAGTGGCGGAATTTCTCGCGGCGGGATTCCTCGACATACAGCCGGCGCTCGATGTCGGCCAGGTCGTCGATCAGCTCCTGCGCCGTGGCATAGCCATAGAGCTTCGCCAGCGCAGGGTTGGCGGCCAGGTAGCGGCCGTCGCGGGTGGTCTGGAAGATGCCCTCCGAGGCGTGCTCGAAGATATGCCGGTAGCGCAGTTCGGCATGTTCCAGGGCTTTCAGCGTCCTGTGGCGCACGCTGACATCCTCGATGAAGCCCTCGATCACCGGCCGCCCCGTCTCGTCGGCCACGGCAATGCCGCGCTCGATCACCCATTTGACATCGCCTGCGCCGGTGAGGATGCGGTACTGGACGGAAAAGCGTTTGCCGGCCGCGATGGCCCCGGCGATTTCGCTGCGCACCCCGGCCCTGTCCTCGGCATAGGTCAGCTCCTCCCATGACACGCAGCCGCCCTCGATCAACTCGTGGGAGGCATAGCCGGTCAATTCCAGGCAGCCGTGGCTGACGAAGAGCATGGTCCAGTCCGCGTCATCGAGGCAGCGATAGGCCATGCCCTCCAGATTATTCACCAGCGTGTCGAGCACCCGCGCCCGGTCCACCGGCAAGGAAGTATCGAGGCTGGAACGGCGCAGGCGGGCGAGTGACGAATGCATGACGGAACACATAAGCAATCCCCATGCCGTGCTTGAACACACCATTTCCGGGATTTCCTGCGCCAAAACGGTGCCAATGGCGACCGGGCATGCCCCAGGCCGGTTCGTTGCCCGACAGAGGCATCGGCGTTGCGCCGCCGGGCGAACTGATCGAGAATCGCCGTGTCGCCAGCGCCAACTCTTGCCATGAAGGATTCGCAATGAGAACCCTGTTCACCCTTGCCCTGCTGGCCTGGGCCACCGTTGCCGCGGCCCTGCCGCTGGAAACCATCAAGCTGCCGCCGGGCTTCGCCATCGAACTCTGGGCCCGCGTCGACAATGCGCGGCAGATGGCGCTGGGCGGCGTCGATGCCAGGGGCGGCGTGCTCTATGTCGGCTCGCGCGGCGCCGGCAGGGTGCACGCGGTGCGCTTCGATGCCGGCTATCGCGCGGGCGCCGTGACGCGCATCGCCGAGGGCCTCAACATGCCCAGCGGCCTGGCCTGGCGGAACGGCGCGCTGTATGTCGCGACGGTGAACCGCATCCTGCGCTACGATGACATCGACAAGCACATCGACCAGCGCAATGAACGCGCGCCGGCGCCGGTCGTCGTCACCGACACGCTGCCCCGGGAAAGCCACCACGGCTGGAAGTTCATCGCCTTCGGCCCCGACGACAAGCTCTACGTACCGGTCGGCGCGCCCTGCAACATCTGCGCTCCGGGCGACCCCTATGCCGCGCTGCTGCGCATGAACGCCGACGGCTCGGGGCGCGAGATCTACGCACGCGGCATACGCAACAGCGTCGGCTTCGACTGGAACCCGGCCGACGGCGCGCTGTGGTTCACCGACAACGGCCGCGACATGCTGGGCGACGACAGCCCGCCCGACGAGTTGAACCGCGCCCCGCGCGCCGGGATGCATTTCGGCTACCCGTTCTGCCACGGCTGCGAGATCGCCGATCCGGAATACGGCGCGCGGCGCAAGTGCGCAGAGTTCGAGCCGCCGGCACAAAAGCTCGGGCCGCACGTCGCCAGCCTCGGCATGCGCTTCTACGCCGGCACCATGTTTCCCGCCGAATACCGCGGGCAGATTTTCATCGCCGAACACGGTTCGTGGAACCGCTCGCAGAAAATCGGCTACCGCATCAGTCTGGTGCGCGTGAAGGACGGCCGCGCCGTGAGCTACGAAACTTTCGCCGGCGGCTGGCTACAGGGCGGATCGGCCTGGGGCCGCCCGGCCGACCTGCAAACCCTGCCCGACGGCTCGCTGCTGGTCGCCGACGACCAGGCCGGCGCGATCTATCGCATCACCTGGCGCAAGCCCTGAGCCGCGCCCATGCGCCGATCCGCCTGCCTGCTGCTCCTGACCGCATTGCTGTCCGCGACGCTTGCCGCGGCGCCGCCCGCCTGCCCGATAGCCGGCATGAAGATTCACTGGATCGCCGACTACTGCATGGCGCAGCTCGAGACCGACGACGAGATCGCGGCGGGCGCCTGCATCGGCGACGAACTCGGGCGGGCCTTCGCCGACGATTGCGCGGCGAAACTGCATTACAAGCGGGCGATGTGCGAGCGCGCCATCGCGCTGCGCTACCGCCAGGGCGATGTCGATGGCTGCCTGGCCGACCGGGAATTCGTCGGCGCCACGGTACGCCAGGGCGGTGTCGGCGGCAGCTGAGGCTGGCGCTGCGTCGCCGTGCCGCCAACGCCAACTCTTGATGAGCCGCTGGAATAATCACAGGTCGCCATCCGTACATGAGGTGCAAGCCCCCCCAACCCGAACGGAGAACCTCATGAAAATCAATAAGCTGATTGTTACATTCTGTGCTGCCGCCCTCGCTGGCGGCGGCGCGCTGGCCGCCGGCGCCCCGGTCAAGACCATGGACGGCGTGCTGGTCGGCGCCAATGGCATGACGCTCTACATCTTCGACAAGGACGCCAGCGGCAAGAGCGCCTGCAACGGACCCTGCGCCGGCAACTGGCCGCCGCTGATGGCCGCCGCGACCGACGCCGCCGGCGGCGATTTCAGCATCATCACGCGGGACGACGGCTCGAAGCAGTGGGCGCAGAAGGGCAAGCCGCTTTACTATTGGGTCAAGGACGCCAAGCCCGGCGACAAGACCGGCGACGGCTTCAACAATGTCTGGCACGTTGCCAAACCCTGACTTTCATGCCGCGGCGACACGGCACCCTTGACGATGAAATACACGAAAGGCGAATTGAAGACCCGCCCCTCCCATCCGCTGCGCGGCCCACGGCTGGCTTTGCACAGCCAGCCGGCTGCGGCGGCGCGACGCATGCGTCGCGAATTTCCGCCTCGCCCCCTCGCGGGGAGGCTACTGATCGGCTCGCTGCGCTCGAACCAGACACGGTGCGCTTGGCGATGTATTTCACGATAAGTCCCGCGTGAACAGCCGCGACGCGATCATTGCCGAAATCCCCCGTCTGCGCCGCTACGCGCGGGCGCTGACGGGGCGCGTCGATGCTGCCGACGATCTGGTGCAGGAGACGCTGCAGCGCGCGCTGGAGAAGTGGCGCCTGTGGCAGCGCAGCCGCGATCTGCGGCCCTGGCTGTTTTCCATCATGCACAACCTGCACGTCGATGGCCGGCGCCGCGACAGCCGCATCGATTTCTGCGCCGACGAGGATCTGCCGGTGGCGGTGCAGCGCGACAGCCAGCAGGACACGCTGGAACTGCGCGACCTCGAACGCGCGCTGGCGCTGCTGCCGCCGGAGCAGCGCGAAGTGCTGCTGCTGGTCGGCCTCGAAGAACTCAGCTACGCCGAGGTGGCGCGCGCCCTCGACATTCCCCAGGGTACCGTGATGTCGCGCCTGTCGCGCGCGCGCCTGCGCCTCAAGGCGATATTGGCCGGCGAGGCGGCACCGATTTTGAAAGTGGTCAGCACATGAATGCGCCGATTTCCGAAGACGATCTGCACGCCTGGGCCGATGGCCAGCTCGATCCGGCGCGCCTGATGCAGGTGGAAACCTGGCTCGCCGCGCATCCCGAACGGCGCGCCCAGGCCGAGGAATGGCGCGCGCAATCGGCGCGGCTGCACCGGACCTACGACCGCGTGCTCGACGAAGCGGTGCCGGCGCGGCTGATTCCGGCCGCCAACGCCCCACGCTGGCTCGATGCGCGCAAGCTGGCCGCCGTCGCCTGGCTGGGCCTGGGCGCGATCACGGGCTTTTTCCTGCGCGGCGAAACCGCGCCCGCGCCGGGCCCGGGCCTGGCGGCGGCTTCACTGCCGCGCCAGGCGGCGATCGCCCACGCCGTGTTCGTGCCCGAAGTCCGCCATCCGGTCGAGGTCGGCGCCGACCAGGAAGCCCATCTGGTCGGCTGGCTGTCGAAGCGCCTCGGCGCCCCGCTGCAGCCGCCGCAGCTCGAATCGGTCGGCTACCGGCTGGTCGGCGGGCGCCTGCTGCCCGGCGACAGCGGCGAGGTGGCGCAGTTCATGTACGAAGACGCCGAACGCAAGCGCCTGACGCTCTATGTGCGGCCCGCCGCGCCGCAGGCCGCCGACACCAGCTTCCGCTACGCGCGGGAAAACGGCATCGATGTCTTCTACTGGACCGACAGCCGTTTCGGCTATGCGCTGTCGGGCAACACCGGGCGCGAGGACATGCTGCGCCTGGCGACGCTGGTGTTCCGGCAGCATGGCAAGCAAGAGGGCAACTAAGAGCCCGCGCTAGCCGCCGCAGCGCCGTGCGATCAGACGGTCGAGGGAAATCGCGCCGGGTCCCCTGGCGATGAGGAATAGCAGCACGGCAGCCCAGACGCCGTGCGTCGGCCAGGCGTCGGGATAGACCAGCAACTGGATCGTCGCGGTCATCACCAGCAGCGCCAGCGCCGAAAAGCGCGTGGCCAGGCCGAGCAGGATCAGCAGCGGGAACAGATGCTCGGCAAAAGCCGCCAGCGGCGCCGCAAGTTCAGGCGACAGCAGCGGCAGTCGGTATTCGTCGCGGAACAGTTCGATGACGGAATCGGACAGCCGCGGCAGACCGAACTGGAATTCGCCGCTGACGATGTCGATGGCAAAGCCCTGCACCTTGGTCTGGCCGGATTTCCAGAAAATCGCCGCGATCGAGAAACGGCCCAACAGCCCGATCAGCGAATCCGGTATCCGGTTCAGCAGCGCGACGCCCTGCCGCATCAGGCGCAGCGGCGCCGCAGAAAAGCCGCGGCCTGGCGCGGAATTGACGGCACTCTTATTCATGCTGCTTCACTCCTTGAAAAGCCTGCGCTGCATATCGCGCCGCCACGGAGCAGCATGCCCAGGGCGGCGACCAGGTCGAAGCCGGACTCGGCCGCCAGCGCCTGTCCTGCCGCCGCGCCGAAGGCAACGCCCTGCTGCAGATTCAGGATGAATATCGCCGCACCGTCGGCAATGCGGACGATGTCCACCTCCAGCCCGACGCGCAGCACCAGCGCGTTTTCGGCATCTTCCACGGCGACCTGCGCCAGCGCCGCCGTCACATCGTCGGTTTGATGCGCAGCCCACAGCGAAACCACCGCATGGCGCGAACGCAACACCGCGAGCGAAGGCTGCAGGCCGAAGCGTGCCGCGGGCAGCGCCGCGTCGGCCAGCAGGCGCGCGAGTTCCTGCTCCGTCAGCGGCGCGGCATCGGCCGCATGCCAGGCCTGCACGCGCCGCATTTCGAGGCGTGCGACGTCGGCCAGGTAAGGCAGGCCGGCGGCCGGCGGAAAGGCTTCGATGAAATCGGCGAAGCCCTCGCCGTAAAGCGCCAGCACCGGCGAGCGCGGCGGCTGCGCCTGCACGAAGAGGCGCGCCATGGCGGCAAAGAATTCCTCGCCGACCAGTTGCTGCGTCACCGGATAGCTATCGGCCAGCGCATCGATCAGCGAGACCATGACGTTGTTGCGGTAGACGGCGAAGCGCCGGCCCGGATCGGACCCGTTCCAGGCGAGCAGGCCCGGCGGGCAGACGGCTTCGGGCGCCAGCAGCGCGTCGGCGAAGGCGCTCTGGATGTTCACGCGCAGACCTCGTCGGTCGCGGCGACGCGCTCGCGCATCATGCGTTGCGCCTGGCAGGCCTCGGCCAGCAGCACGGGCAAGGCGGGGATGTCGTTGTCGCGCTCGATCAAGGTCGGCGTCGGGCCCAGGCCTTCCAGCGCGAATTCGTAAAGCTCCCAGACGGCCTGCGCCACCGGGGCGCCGTGGCTGTCGATCAACAGCGGAGCGCCGGCCGCATCGACATCGCAGGCAAAACCCGCCAGATGGATCTGGCCGACCGCCGGCAAGGGTAGCGAACGAATGTAGGCGCGCGGATCGCGATGATGATTGACGCAGGCGACGTAAACATTGTTGACGTCGAGCAGCAGGCCGCACCCGGTGCGCCGCACGACTTCGGCGATGAATTCGGTTTCGGCCATGGTCGAGGCGGCGAATTCGACGTAGCTCGCCGGGTTCTCCAGCAGCATGCGGCGCTTGAGGCGTTCCTGGACCCGGTCGATGTGCGCGCAGACGCGGTCCAGGGCGGCGGCGTGATAGGGCAGCGGCAGCAGGTCGTTGAGGAAAGCGCCGCCGTGGCTCGACCAGGCCAGGTGTTCCGAAAAGGATTCCGGCTGGTAGCGATCGAGCAGCACCGCAAGCCGGTCCAGATGCGCCTCATCCAGCGCCGACGCGCCGCCGATCGACAGGCCGACGCCGTGGATCGACAGCGCATAGCGTTCGCGTATGCACGTCAGGTAATGGTGGAACGGGCCGCCGGCGACCATGTAGTTCTCCGCGTGCACCTCGAAAAAGCCCAGTTCGGGCTGCGTATCGAGAATCTCGCGAAAATGTTCGGGCTTGAGGCCGATGCCGCCCGCGGCGGGCAGGCCGCAGGCGATGCCGGTCGGAACATGCGCTGCGTTCATGGTCGGCGGCGGCTGGCGTTGACGGCGATCAGGCCTTCTTTTCCTTGAACTCCATGAGCTGGCCCATGCCGGTCGGCGAGGTCTTCGAGGCGGTCTTCTCGCAGCTGCCCTTGGGCACCATCGACCAGGCATTGCCCTGATGATCGATCTTCGAGGTGCCGGCACAACTGGTGCCGGCGCCGGCCTTGCAGTCGTTCTTGCCCTTGAGCGCGACGCCGTAGCACTTTTCCTTGTCCATCATCTTGTCCTGGGCGGCGACCGGGGCGGCGGCAATGCTCAATGCAGCGCCGAAGGCGAGGGCCAGCGAAGCAGCGGTCATGGTGGTGGTGGTCTTCATGGTGGATCTCCTGGGTTGGTTAGGGTTTTGCGCCCCGTACGCAAGCTGGCGCGCGAGGTGCTGCTCGATAGTCGGCAGCGCCGCGGATTCCTTACACATGAACAATTGAAATGTGGCCGAGAGTTGGCCTGATCGTGGCCGAATCAGCCCGGCAATCCATCCGGCCGGAGCCGGGCAGGAGCCCTCCGTCGGACTCAGGGCCGGGCCAGGACCGCGGCGAACCAGTCCCGCGGATCGGTCCAGGCGTCGCTGCGCGAAAAGCCGGCGCGCGCGAGCAGGGCAAAGAATTCGGCGAGGCGGTACTTGTAGCTGTTCTCGGTATGGATGCGCTCGCCGGCGGCGAAGCGCCGCTCGCCGCCGGGCCAGCTCACCCGCGTCGCGGCCAGCGCTTCCAGGTGCATTTCGATGCGCGACGCGGCGACGTTGTAAAACGCCACGTGACGCCAGCCGGCCGGCTCGAAATCGCTGCCGATCAAGCGATTGACATGGTCGAGCACATTCAGGTTGAAGGCCGCGGTGACGCCGGCCGCATCGTCGTAGGCGGCTTCGAGCACCGCAATATCCTTGACCAGGTCGATGCCGATCAGCAGCGCGCCGTCCGCCGCCATCAGCCCGCGAAAGCGCGTCAGCAGCTCGAGCGCCTGCGGCGGGTCGAAGTTGCCGATCGACGAACCCGGATAGAACAACAGGCGCCGCTCGCGTGGCAATCCGGCAGGAAGTTCGACGACCCGGCCGAGGTCGGCCACCAGCGGCAGCACCTCGAGTCCGGGAAATTCCCCGCGCAGGCGTGCCACCGATTCGTGCAGGAATTCGGCGGAAATATCCACCGCGACGAAGCGTTGCGGGCGCAGCAGCCGGCACAATCCGCGCGCCTTCTCGCAACTGCCGGCGCCGAACTCGATCACCGTGCCGCCAGCGCCAACTTTCTGCAGGATGTCCGCGCCATGGGCCTGCATCACGGCGGCCTCGGTGCGCGTCGGATAGTATTCCGGCAGGCGGGTGATTTCCTCGAACAGCGCCGATCCGCGCACGTCGTAGAAATACTTGGGCGCGATGCGGGCCGGCAGCTGCAGCAGCCCCGCGCATATTTCCTGCCTGTCCGTGCTCGATCGATCCATCATGCCCCCTCTGCGCAGGGTAACAAACTCCGCGGCGGCTGTGTCCGAAACGCCGCGCATGCCACCGGCGGCAAGCGTTCCAGACCAGCACAAAAGCATAATCGAAGGGAATTTATTGCATCGCAGCAATTTCGCGCTAAGATAAGATTGCCAGTTCAGGGAGCCTGCAGATGATCCAGATTCACGCCGACAATTCCGAATACATCGAAAACCGCACCTTCGACGAGATCGCCGTCGGCGACAGCGCGACCCTGGTGCGCACGCTGCGCCAGGAAGACATCCAGATGTACGCGATCATGTCCGGCGACATCAATCCCTCGCACGTCGATCCGGAATACGCGCATTCCTCGATGCTGCGCGAGGTCATCGCGCACGGCATGTGGGGCGGCGCGCTGATTTCGAACGTGCTGGGCACCCGTTTTCCCGGTCCGGGCACCGTGTACGTCGATCAGTCGCTGCACTTCGCCCTGCCGGTGCGGGTCGGCGACACGCTGACGGTGGTCATCACCTGCGAAAAGAAGTATCCGCGCAACCACCACATCATTTTCGATTGCGTCTGCAGCAATCAGGACGGGCAGAAGGTCATCAGCGGCACCGCCGAAGTGCTGGCGCCGACCGAAAAGATCAAGCGCCTGAAAGCCAGCCTGCCGGATTTCAAGCTATCCGAGAGCCGCAAGGTGCGTTTCGAGCACCTGCTGGAAATCACCAAGGGACTGAGCCCGATTTCAATGGCGGTGGCCCATCCCTGCGATACCGAATCGCTCAAGGGCGCGCTGCAGGCGCGCGATCGCGGCCTGATCATTCCGACCCTGGTCGGTCCCGAGGACAAGATCCGCCAGATCGCCGAAGCCAACCAGCTCGACCTCTACGGCTGCACCCTGATCAACGTCGCCCACAGCCACGCCGCAGCCGAGGTCGCCGTCTCGCTGGCGCGCGAAGGCCAGGTCGAGGCGCTGATGAAGGGCTCGCTGCATACCGACGAACTGATGGGCGAAGTCATCGACAAGACCACGGGGCTGCGCACCGCGCGGCGCATCAGCCATGTCTTCCTGATGGACGTGCCGACCTATCCGCGCCTGCTGTTCATCACCGATGCGGCGGTGAACGTCGCACCCAACCTCGAAGACAAGGTCGACATCGTGCAGAACGCGATCGACCTGGCGCGCATGCTCAAGATCGCCGACCCCAAGGTGGCGATCCTGGCCGCCGTGGAAACCGTCAATCCCAAGATGCAGGCCACGCTCGATGCCGCCGCCCTGTGCAAGATGGCCGACCGCGGCCAGATCACCGGCGGCCTGCTCGACGGCCCGCTGGCCTTCGACAATGCGATTTCGGTGGTCGCCGCGCGCACCAAGGGCATCAAGTCCGCCGTCGCCGGCCAGGCCGACATCCTGCTGGTGCCCGACATCGAATCCGGCAACATGCTGGCCAAGCAGCTCGAATATCTGGCCGACGCGCTGACCTCGGGCATCGTGCTCGGCGCCCGCGTGCCCATCGTGCTGACCAGCCGCGCCGACTCGGCCGAAACCCGCACCGCCTCGACCGCCGTGGCCATGGTCATGGCCCACACCAAGCGCAAGAAGGCCTGAAGCCCATGGCCGAAGGCATCCTCACGCTCAACGCCGGCTCTTCCTCGATCAAGTTCGCCCTCTTCGCGCGCGCCGCGACGATACCGCGGCGGCCCGAACTGGTCGGTCAGATCGACGGCATAGGCGCGCTGGGCGGACAGGCCGCGCATTTCAAGGTCAGGGATGCGGCGGGACAAACACTGGACGACATCGACCTGGATCTCGATGGTCCGACGGAAACCCCGCACAGGAAGGCCTTGAGTTTCCTCGTCGATTGGCTGCATCGCCATGAAGCCGGCTGGCGCATCGCCGGCGTCGGCCATCGCGTGGTGCATGGCGCGCAGAAGTTCTCGCAGCCGATCGTGCTCGACGCGGCGATCGTGGACACCCTGCGCGGCTTCGTTCCGCTGGCGCCCCTGCACCAGCCGCACAACCTCGCCGGCATCGATGCCATGAACGCGGCGATGCCGGGCGTGCCGCAGGTGGCCTGCTTCGACACCGCCTTCCACCGCAGCCAGCCCGAGCTGGCCCAGCTCTTCGCCCTGCCCCGCGCGATCACCGCCGAAGGCGTGCGCCGTTACGGCTTCCACGGCCTGTCCTACGAATACATCGCCGAGGTGCTGCCGCAGCATCTCGGCGACGGCCGCGCGAACGGTCGTGTGATTGTCGCGCACCTGGGCAACGGCGCCTCGATGTGCGCCATGAAGGGTCGCCGCAGCGTGGCCTCGACCATGGGCTTCACCGCCGTCGACGGCCTGATGATGGGCACCCGCACCGGCAACCTCGATCCCGGCGTGCTGCTCTACCTGATGGACTACCGGCAGATGGATGCCAAGGCCCTGACCCGGCTGCTCTACAAGGAGTCCGGCCTGCTCGGGGTTTCCGGCATCAGCCAGGACATGCGCGTGCTGCTCGATTCGCCGGCGCCCGAGGCGCGCGAGGCGGTCGGCCTGTTCTGCTACCGCATCGTGCGCGAAATCGGCTCGCTGGCGGCGGCGCTCGGCGGACTCGATGCGCTGGTATTCACCGGCGGCATCGGCGAGCATGGCGCGCCGGTCAGGCAACAGGTTTGCGCCGAACTCGGCTGGCTCGGGCTGCGCCTGGATGCCGCCGCCAACGCCGCCAATGCATCGAAAATTTCGACGTCCGACAGCCGGATCGAGGTCTGCGTCATACCCACCAACGAGGAATGGATAATCGCCCGGCACGTTGCCGAACTCACCGCCTGAGCGACCACTTTCCGTATCTTCCAGTCATATAGGGCCTGTCAACCCCCTTGACAAGCCAGACCCGGATGACCCTAGCAAAAAGCGGCCCAAACCGCGCCTGCGCCAAGTCTGGAAAAGCAACGCCATCCCCCTGTTTTTTCTTAGCTTTCGTCCACGGAAAACATACTATATCTAGTGGGGTGCATCCATCACCCGCACTAGCGCTTGATCTAAGTCATTGTTTTTTTACCTGCAAAAATTTTCTGCTTTTCACGATTCTGAGCCGGGGGTATGCTTCTTCGCTCCACGGAACCTTAAACGGACCCATTCTTCGGAAGAGACCATGACAATGACAAATAATAATCCAGAGGAATCAACAAGCTACGAGCACACCGGGCAAATGGACCTGCCCCTGCCGCAGGAGATATCCGGCGAAGTGCTGCTCGAAAAATATGCAAAGGGAACCGAACGCGATGTGCGCGACGTGCGCAGCCGCGTCGCCCGCGCGCTGGCCTCGATCGAGGTCGAGGACAAGCGCAGTTTCTGGGAAGCGCGCTTCCTCGAAGCCCAGGAAAACGGCTTCGTTCCGGCCGGCCGCATCAACTCCGCCGCCGGCACCGATTTGTGCGCGACGCTGATCAATTGCTTCGTGCAGCCGGTCGGCGATTCGATCTCCGAAATCGTCGACGGCCGCCCCGGCATCTACACCGCCCTGCTGCAGGCCGCCGAAACCATGCGTCGCGGCGGTGGCGTCGGTTATGACTTCTCCTCGATCCGCCCGATCGGCGCCCACGTCAAGGGCACGCAGTCGCGCGCCTCCGGCCCGGTGTCCTACATGCGCGTCTTCGACCGCTCCTGCGAGACCGTCGAGTCCGCCGGCTCGCGCCGCGGCGCGCAGATGGGCGTGCTGCGCTGCGACCATCCGGACATCGAGGAATTCATCCACGCCAAGGATGCCGGCGACCTGACCAACTTCAACATCTCGGTCGGCGTCACCGATCCCTTCATGCAGGCCGTGGAAGCCGATGGCGACATCGAACTGACGCATCGCGCCACACCCTCGGCCGACATCAAGGCCGCCGGCGCCTACCAGCGCGGCGACGGCAGCTGGGTCTATCGCAAGGTGCGCGCGCGCGACCTGTGGGAGCAGATCATGCGCTCCACCTACGACCACGCCGAGCCGGGCATCCTGTTCCTCGACCGCATGAACAAGGACAACAACCTCTACTACTGCGAAACCATCGAGGCCACCAACCCCTGCGCCGAACAGCCGCTGCCGCCCTACGGCTGCTGCTGCCTGGGCTCGATCAACCTGACGCTGTTCGTCAAGGACGCCTTCAGCAAGAGCCCCAGCTTCGATTTCGCCGCCTTCGGCCGCGTCATCGACACCTCGGTGCGCATGCTCGACAACGTGCTCGACGCCACCCACTGGCCGCTCGAACAGCAGCTCAAGGAAGCGCAGAACAAGCGCCGCGTCGGCTTGGGCTTCACCGGCCTCGGCGATGCGCTGATCATGCTCAAGCTGCGCTACGACACCGATGCCGCGCGCGCCATGGCGACCAAGATCTCGGAATACATGCGCGACCGTTCCTACCTGTATTCGGTCGAACTGGCCAAGGAACGCGGCGCCTTCCCGCTGTTCAATGCCGACATGTACCTCTCCGGCGGCAATTTCGCCTCGCGCCTGCCGCAGGAAGTCAAGGACGCGATCCGCAAGCACGGCCTGCGCAACTCGCACCTGCTGTCGATCGCGCCCACCGGCACGATCAGCCTGGCCTTTGCCGACAACGCCAGCAACGGCATCGAGCCGCCCTTCTCCTGGGTCTATACGCGCAAAAAGCGCATGGCCGACGGCACCTTCAAGGAATACGCGGTCGAGGACTATGCCTGGCGCCTCTACAAGCACCAGGGCGGCGACATCAGCAAGCTGCCCGACTACTTCGTCACCGCGCTGGAAATCTCGGCCCAGGCCCACGAAAAGATGGTCGCCGCCGTCGCACCCTATGTCGACACCTCGATCTCGAAGACGGTGAATGTGCCGGCCGACTACCCTTATTCGGAGTTCGAGGATCTCTACATGGTGGCCTGGAAATCCGGGCTCAAGGGGCTGGCTACCTACCGGCCCAACTCGGTGCTGGGCAGCGTGCTCTCGGTCGGCGGCACGCCGACCGAAAGCGCCCAGAAGCAGCCGCAGGACGTCACCATCGACAACGCCAACCGCCGCCTGTCGATCGGCGCCCTGCCCGCCCCGGTGCTGGCGTCCTTGCGCTGGCCCGGCCGGCCGCGCATGGCCGACGGCAATGCGGCATGGACCTACATGGTCGAGGCGCCGCACGGCGAGTTCGCCCTCTTCGTCGGCGAGATCGCCAACGACATGGGACGCAACGTGCCCTTCGAGGTCTGGGTCAATGGCGCCGAGCAGCCGCGCGGCATCGGCGCCGTGGCCAAGACGCTGTCGATGGACATGCGCGCCAACGACAAGGCCTGGCTCAAACTCAAGCTCGACGCCCTGGCCAAGACCCAGGACGACGACTCCTTCGAACTGCCGCTGCCGCCCAACGGCGAGCGCAAGCTGGTGCCCGGCGTGGTTTCGGCCCTGGCCCAGGTGGTGCGCTACCGCTGCGAAAAGCTCGGCGCGCTGGAAGGCGCCGAAGCCACGCCGGTGATCGACTGCATGTTCAGCCGCGACGAGCCCAAGACCGGCACCGACGGCACGCTGTCCTGGACCGTCGACGTGGTCAATCCGGCGGCCGGCGAGGAGTTCGTGCTGGGCCTCAAGGAAATCACCCTGCCCGACGGCGTCACGCGGCCCTACTCGGTGTGGCTCTCCGGCCACTATCCGCGCGCCCTGGACGGCCTGACGCGCCTGCTCTCGCTCGACATGCGCGTGCTCGACCCGGCCTGGATCGGCATGAAGCTGCGCAAGCTGCTCAATTACGCCGAGCCGCTGGGCGACTTCATGGCCCGCGTCCCCGGCTCCAACAAGCAGCAGAACTGGCCCTCGACCGTCGCCTACATCGCGCGCCTGATCATGCATCGCTACGCCATGCTGCGCATCCTCGACGAGAACGGCTACCCAACCCGCGAAATGGGCATCCTCGAAGTCCCCGAGCAGAAGAACGGCGGCGTCAAGGTGATGCAGGGCTCGCTGTGCGGCGAATGCGGCAACTACACGGTGATCCGCAAGGACGGCTGCGACTTCTGCAGCGCCTGCGGCGCGGTGGGGAGTTGCGGCTGAGCCGGCTCGTCAGCCAACAAAAAGCCCGGCTCCGGCCGGGCTTTTTGTTGAATATCACAGGAGCACAATGACTTTCTGCTACTTCGCGCCCAGTTTTGTTATCCACTCCATTGCACTGGGCGGAAGACCTTCGTCTTTGACAATTCCGTCGCCTGTTGGTCTAAACAGTGCGGCTAGAACCGTGTTGATGCTGTCGCCCTTCGGCATTCCGCCGTCACGAAGTAACGCAAGGTAGGTCTTAGCCATAGTCACACGCTCGGAGGCATCATTCTCAAGATGCAAATTGCTTAGAAATATCCGCACGATCAAACGAGTAAACCAAAAACTGAGCGTCGCCAACAACAGGAACGATCCAAATTGCCATGCTGCTTGTGATTGCAGCAGGGTTGCCGTTGAGTTTGCCTTCGCAGCCTCAGCAGACGTACCACTACTGGCCGCTGTTTTGGCTTCAAGCGCCGCGTTCGCAACAGTCTGCAGTTCCGTGTGGAGTAAAAATCCACCAAGTGCCATGCAAACGATCACGGCAAAAAATGACACAATCGCAAGACTCTTGTGCCGCCTTCGCTTGGTGTCCCAGTATTCAACCGGCGCAGCAAGCGCCATATGTTTATCGTAGGTCTCCTTGAGACTCTTCAACTCATTCTGCATACCAGTGAGTTGCTCTTGCCATAGACTGTTGCGTTTGGCCTCGCCCTCTACAAATACACCATGATGTTCGAGTGATTGATCAGAATCTTGCTTGTACAGATCGTCAAAGCGAGCAACTTGCTGACGTTCCAACTCCCGATGTTGGGTCAGCGCTGTCTGCATGTCTCCTGCAAGGCGTTTCAATGCCGCACTCTCGCTCTTCATCCGGTCCTTGATGCCACGGTCGTGAAGTTCCCATGTCAGTAGTGCATTGACAGTCTGACGGATCGGCGCCCCATTCAAGTCTTGGGCAAGCCAATGGGCAACAATTAGCGCAGCTTCTAATTTTTGTCCGGCATCGCGCAACCCTTCTACAAAGCGGCATTGCGCGCTGTCGGGAAGTATCCATGGATAGGTTCGAACAAAGTCCTCCAATGAGGAGCGCGCGGATGCCAACTGACTTTCAGCTTGCTGAGTCTGACCTTGTTTTCGATGATTGCTGGCGTGAGTGAGGGCTTGTTGCGTAGCATTGAATTTCCCGACGATAACTTGCAGCGCGTTATTGGTCGGGCTATGCCGCTGCTGCCCAATCCACTCCCATCGATTCTGAAGTTGCCCGATCCAACCGGCGATCTCTTCACGGCTGCTCCACTCGAAACGGCCACCATTCTCGCCAAAATCGGCAACAAAATAAGGTTCAATGGGATCGCTCATTTTTCCTCCATATCGGGAAGCGTTTGCGCTTACTTGGCATCAAACCAAACTTGAGTCTTGGCATTACAGGCGATTCAGTGAAGTTAGATCACCAGAACGGCCTTGCTGCAATTATCGTCCCAGATACCCGTCATACGAGAGGAATGTCGCTCAATTACATTATCCAAAGCTACAGCGCCCAAGGCACCCGCTCAGGCCGCGGCATGCTGCTCAGGTTCCACGGACAACTTCATCCCCACTGCCTTCAGCACCGCGAGAATGGTTTCAACGTCGGATTGCCCTTGGCCGAGAGCGCGCGGTACAACGATTCCCTGCTGATGCCGGCTTCGGCAGATACGGCACCCAGCCCACCGTATGCCTCTGCAACGGTACGCAACGCCAGAAGGCTTGCGGCGCGATCATCCGGATCGTCGAGCGATTCCATCGCCGCCTTGAGGTATTCCACGGCCAGTTCGCGGTCAGTACGAAGCTCCGCGACTTCACGTTCGTGATGTGGAATTGCTGCTCTTATCTTCTTGCTCATGCCTTGTGCTATCGCTTTGCAGCAGCCTTGTAAACCGCATTGCGCTCACGCTTGCCGACAGCGACCACGACGACGATCAATTGCTTGTCGCGTACCTCATAGACCAGGCGAAAGCCTGCGCTGCGCAGCTTTATCTTGTAGCGATCCGGATGCCCGCTGAGCCTGGATGCCGGCACCCGCGGATTCTGCAGGCGCTCGGCGAGCTTGGTTTTGAATTGTTCCCGAATGCTCGCATCGAGCTTTTGCCATTCCTTGAGGGCTTCCTCCAAAAAGGCAAGCTCATAGCTCATCGAGCTTGACCTTGATGACGCGCTGACCGGCGCGAGCATTGGCGATGGCATTGAGTTCCAAATCCTCGAGCTTATCCATCAACGCTTCGTAGGCCTTTGCGGGTACACAGTAGAAAGCAGGCGCGTTGCGATTGAGTATGGCCACGGGGAAGCCTTCACCAGCAGCGACCGTCCCCATCGGATTCTTCTTTAGCTCCGATACGCTGGCGGTGGTTTCCGCCAAAATTTGGTGCGACATGGCTCTCTCCGAGACTGGTTACGAGTGCCAATAATAGCATCGTTAAAGATTCTTCCAAAGCACGTTATTTCCGCTTTCGACAGTGACGTCCTTCATGATCCGCTTCGACCACTTCTGTCCGATGTTTTCAACGCCCTGGCTGCCCTAACGTCCTCGTCGAGATGTCGCAGCCCTGGAGCGAAGGCAAGAATGTCACACAAAGCAAAAAAGGCCTCAGGAGTGATCCTGAGGCCTTTTTGCGTTTGCGCACTTGATCCGGATTACCTGTTGCGCTCCTGACGTCGCTCTTCACGTTGTTCGCGCTCTTTTTCCCGCTCTTTCTCGCGCAGCTTCTCCTGCTCCTGCCTCGATTCCTGCGACGCCCCCTTGCCACGGCTTTCCGGGCCGGATCCTGGCATCTGCTGTTCACGCTGGACAGCCTGTGGCTGCTGCTTCTGGGCATCGACCGCGGAGTCTCTCTGCCGCGTCGGTGCTTGTTGAGTTGGGCCTGACCGCCTGCTGTCTTCATCGCCTTTTTGCGGCGACTGCGAGCGCGGGACGACCGGACTGGCTGGCGGATTGGCGCGCTGCTCGTCCTGCGGCCTGGGGGTTCTCTGCGGCGTCGCATCGTGACGGGACGATGCGGGCCGCGCCGCCTGCTCCTGATAATGTTGTCGCACTACCGCGTCGCGCGGTTGGTAGCGGTAGTTGCGGCTGTTGAGATCATGCTGCTGCTCCGCTCTCGGATATCGATCGCCTGAATACTTTTTCTGATAAACAGGCAGTGGCGCGGGCGCCGGAACAGAACTGCGCTCCCATCTGTCCCATCCGCTGCGGCGCTGCTCCCATTCGTGGCCCCAGTGGTGTCCCCAGCGCGGCGGCGCATCGGACCGCCACTCGCGAAAATACATGGGAGGATTGCGGTAATAGCGGACCGGGATACGCAGCACGAACAGCGGCACATACTCGGGACCCACCAGCCACCAGGGTCCGTTGTACCAGGAACTCGAGTACCAGTTGTCCCCCTCGTATACCCAGTACATGCCGTCGTAAAAGAAGAAATTCGAATTCAGGCGCGGCGCGTAATAGACCGGGTAGCCCGGCACCTGAACAAGGGTTGGGAACAAGGGCAGATTGATCCCGATGCTGATGCTCACCTGGGCAAGGGCCGAAGTCACCGAGCAAAACAACATCCAAAGCACAACGATTACGTAGCGCATTTTCTGTCCTCCAGTTCGATCATTGGGGTCGCACTGCGGCCAAGAAAAATGATACCGCTCCGGAGTCCTTCCGGGTCTGGTGCCGAACCAGCCTATCCGATTCCGCCTGGAACCTTCTGCGGGCTATCGCACATAGCACGATCGGATAAACGCTCGCGACGACCAGGCGGCCGCCTCCTGATTCCCGCCGCGCCGGTTACTCGCGCTCCATCACCAGCGCGTCGAGCCGCTGCATCCAGGCCAGCACCTCGCGCACGGTTTCCTCGGGACGCTCGAAGGGATACAGATGCGAGCCTTCGAGCCAGCTGATGCGCCCCTGCGTGATGCGGTGCGTGGCGGCGAGCCCGACCTGGCGCACCTCGCGCGAACGCGTGCCGGCGACGAAGGCCACCGGCCCGCCCGGCGGGTGCAGGCGCAGATAGGGCACCAGGCGGTGCGGCACGGTCGAGTAGATTTCGGCTTCGATCGCGGGACGAAAGCTCAGGCGGCGCCCCGTCCCGGCGCTGTCCGCCGGGTCCTGTTCGGTGCCGAAACGGACATAGTCGTCGAGGATGGCCGGATGCCAGCGGGCGAACATCGGCTTGGCGGAGAAGTGCCGATACGCCTCGCCCAGGTCCGGCCAGCGGTCGCGGCGCCTGACCGCGATCGCCGCGGGCGACATGCGACCCATCTGGCCGACGGCCTTGACCACGCTGATCAGCCCCGATTTCCAGCCATAGACGATCGGCGAATCGAGCAGCACGATGCCGCGCACGCGCTCCGGGCGCTGGCCGGCCGCCAGCAGGCTCAGGTAGCCGCCCATCGAATGCCCAACCAGCCAGACCCGCGGCTGCGGCAGGCTGTCGATCAGGGCCGTGAGTTGCTGCGTCATGCCGCGCCAGCGGCGATCGACCGGGAACTGTGCGTCGTGGCCGAAATGCTCGACCGCGGCCACGTCGTGACCGGCGGCGCGCCAGCCGTCGAAGAGCTGGCGGTAGGTCGAGGCGTTGTAGCTGTTGGCGTGGGAAAAAACGATCATGGCGGGAGTGGGTCAGGAGGGTGAAGCGGCGGTCGTCATGCCGGCCGCGTAGGCGCGTTTTTCAGCCGCCGAGAGCTGCTTGATGCGGTACTCGGCCTTCGAGGCCGCCGAGCGGTCGGCGTGCGCCTCCGTCGCGAGCAGGCGCACAGGCGGATGCAGGCGCATGTAGCGTGCGCCGCGCCCCTCCAGGTGAGCCTTGAAACGCGCGGCCGGATCGACGGTGATTCCGGTATAGAGACAGCCGTCGCTGCATTCGATCAGGTAGACGTACCAGGTCTTGCTCGCCGCCATTGGTTCAGGTCAATAGCGGGTGCATCCAGACGAACAGCACCTGCCCCTGCGATTCGGCCAGGCGCGCCAGATCGCCAAGTTCGAACACCATCGCCTGCACGTCCGCCGCGTCCCACTGCTCCATTTCGTACTCTTCGGTGGCCGCCAGTTCCTCGGCGACCAGTTCCAGCGCCTCCTCGTCCAATGTAGCCAGGCGCTCCATGACCTCGTCGGCAATGCGCAGCACCACGGCGCCCTCGTCGGCCACATACACCGGCTCGTAGCTGCCGACGGCCTCCTCGAATTCGTCGCCGGTCAGCAGGCAGTGCAGCGTGGCGATCTTGGCCGTGTCGATGCCGCGCCGCTCGATGCCGCTCCATTCGTCCACGGGTCGCAAGGACTCGCCGATGGCGGCGTATTCGTCTTCCTCGGCGGCGACGATGTTGGTCAATATTCCCAAGCGATTTCTCCTATGTGCAATGCCCGCCGATCATAGCGGAAACCGCCAGCAAATCCGCTCAGCGCGCCCGCCGCCGGGAGCGCGCATGCGGCGCGGGACTCGGCGGCAAACCCAGCGCCTGACGCGACAGGCGGTCCGCCTCACGATTGCGATGGCGCGGAATCCAGACCAGCTGCACCTCGTCGAAGCGCGGCAGCCAGTCGCGCGCCGCGGCCACCAGCAGGCTCAGGCGGGCGATCTGCGTAGCGTCCGGGCCGCGCACATAGCGGATTGCAACATCGCTGTCGCCGCGCAGCAGCAGCTTGCGCGCACCGGCCGCAAAAGCCATTTCGAGCGCCGCGCAAAGCGCCTGCAGCTCGGCCTCGTTGTTGCAGCCGCAGACGTTCAACAGTTGGGATTTTTCACTGCATTGGCCGTCGGGCGCAGTCAGCAACACCCCGATGCCGATCTTGCCCGGATTGGGCAAGGCGGAGCCGTCGCACCAGGCCTGCCAGAAGTCCTCGACGACCGTCGCCTTAGAACAGGCTGGCGACGACGAAACGGTCGCGTGCCGCGAGCTTTTCGAGACCCTTGACCACTTCCAGCGAGGCGCCCCATTTCATGATGTGGGCCAGGAAAGTGGTCAGGGCCTGCGACAGCGCGTAGCCGGTTTCCCTCCATTCGCTGCGGAACTCGTCGAAGTCGACCGTCTTGGCCGAAAGCTTGCCGCTTTTCATCGGCACCAGCGTGACGCTGTCGCCGCGATGGCGGATCACGATCGCGGTGGTGCGCTTTGCATTGATGACAACCACATGAGTCTCCCGGTACGGCTGACGGAATCGAGACTAACCGCAGTGAATACTCAATGAGACTTGGAAAAAAAGTCCTTTTCGGCGCCAGCTTTCAGCCCTTGGCCTCCAGCGCCTCCCAGCGCAGCAATGCCGCATCGATCTCGGCATCGACCTTGGCCAACCGGGTCTGCACTTCGCGCTGGGCCTCGGCGGGCTCCTGATAGAAGGCCGGATCGCCCAGCCGGGCTTGCAGCGCCGCCTGCTCGGCTTCCAGCGCGGCGATGCGCGCAGGCAATTGTTCGAGCTCGCGCTGTTCCTTGAAACTGAGCTTTTTCCGCTCCACAGGCTTGGCTTTCGCCGTATCGCCAGCGCCAACTTTCGAGGCCGGCTTGGCATCGGGGCCACCCGTGGCGTCGAAGCGGGCCGCGCCGCCGGCCGGGCGCTGGCGCAGCCAGTCGCTGTAGCCGCCGACATACTCCTTCCATTGCCCGCCGCCTTCGCTGGCGATGGTCTGCGTCACCACGTTGTCGAGGAAGGCCCGGTCGTGGCTGACCAGGAACACCGTGCCGGCATAGTCCTGCAACAGGGCTTCGAGCAGTTCCAGGGTTTCGATGTCGAGATCGTTGGTCGGCTCGTCCAGCACCAGCACATTGGCCGGCCGCGCGAACAGGCGCGCCAGCAGCAGGCGGTTGCGCTCGCCGCCGGATAGCGACTTGACCGGCGAACGCGCGCGCTGCGGCGCGAACAGGAAATCCTCGAGGTAGCCGATCACGTGCTTCTTGCTGCCGCCGATCTCGACGTAGTCCGAGCCGGGGCTGATGACTTCGCACAGCGGCGCCTCGGGGTCGAGCTGGGTGCGGAACTGGTCGAAGTAGGCGATTTCGATCTTGCTGCCCAGCTGCACCTTGCCGGCGTCGGGCTGCAGCTGGCCGAGGATCAGGCGCAGCAGCGTGGTCTTGCCGGTGCCGTTGGCGCCGATCAGGCCCACCTTGTCGCCGCGCTGGATGCGGCAGGAAAAGTCCTTGACCACGATCTTGTCGCCAAAGCGTTTCGAGACATCTTCAAGTTCGGCCACCAGCTTGCCGGAGGCATCGCCGCGCACCACCTTGAATTCCACCTTGCCCAGTTGATCGCGCCGCGCCGCGCGCGCCGCGCGCAGTTGTTCGAGGCGCTGGACGCGGCCGACGCTGCGCGTACGCCGCGCCTCGACGCCCTTGCGGATCCAGACTTCCTCCTGCGCCAGCATCTTGTCGGCGCGGGCATTCGCCAGCGCCTCCTCGTTGAGCATGAACTCCTTGCGTTCCTGATAAGCGGCGAAGCGCCCCGGAAAGGACACCAGCTTGCCGCGGTCGAGTTCGATGATGCGCGTCGCCACGTTATCGAGGAAAACCCGATCATGGGTGATGAGCATCACCGCACCCTGATAGCCGCGCAGCAGCTCCTCCAGCCAGAGGATGCCGTCGACATCGAGATGGTTGGTCGGCTCGTCGAGCAGCAGCAGTTCCGGCTCCGCCACCAGCGCGCGGGCCAGCGCGACGCGCTTCTTGCCGCCGCCGGAGAGCGCATCGACGCGCGCATCGCCGTCCAGCGCCAGGCGCGAGATGGCCTGCTCGACGCGCGAATTCAGGCGCCAGCCGTCGTTCGCCTCAAGTTGCGTCTGCAGTTCGTGCATGCGGTCCATGGTCGCCGTGTCCCCAGCGCCAACTTTGTGGGTCACCTCATGGTATTCGGCCAGCACCCGCGCCACCTCGCCGAGGCCGGCCGCGACGGCCTCGAACACCGTGTCGTGGGTGGCGAATTCGGGCTCCTGCGGCACATAGGCCACGGAAAGGCCGGGTTCGCGCCAGACCTCGCCGTCGTCCAGCGAACCCAGCCCGGCCAGGGCCTTCAGCAGGCTGGATTTGCCGCTGCCGTTGCGGCCGATCAGGCCGATGCGTTCGCCGGCATCGATCTGCATCGCGGCGTGGTCCAGCAGGGCCACATGCCCGTAGGCAAGACAGGCGCGATCAAGGGAAATAACGGGCATGGAAACGGAGTCGGGAAATGGGTGCCGGATTATAGGCGCGCAGGGTAAAATTCGCGCCTTGCGCCCTTGTAGCTCAGTGGATAGAGCGACCGCCTCCTAAGCGGTAGGTCTCAGGTTCGATTCCTGACTTGGGCGCCAGTGTCTAGTCAGGCGTATTATTCAAACAATGATTGCCGACGAATCGACCCTCGAAGAGCAACTGGTCCTGGCGCAGGCCGATTCCCGTGACATGAAGCGCACGGTGATCGCGTTGCGCACGGAACTCGAAGCGGCACACGCGGAAATCAAGGCGACGACCGCGCGCGTGACCCAGGCCAACGCCGCAGAAATCGCCCAACTCAAGACCACCGTCGGCGCCCTGCGCGAAGAATTGGAGCGTGCGCACATCGAGCGCGAGAAGGCGATCCAGCAGGAGCGGGTCGCCGCCAGCCAGGAAGCCCATATGCTCAAGGCCACGGCCGCCGCCTTGCGCGAGGAACTCGAGCACTCACGCGCCGAACGCGACCACGCGGTACAGCAGGAACGCGTTGCCGGGCATAACGAAATGCAGCAACTGAAGGCCACCGCGGCGGCCCTGCGCGACGAACTGGAACGGGCGCGGGCGGATACCGACAACGCCGTGCGTTCGGCGCTGGTCAGCGCCCAGGGCGAAATCGCCCAGTTGCGGCAGACGGTCGCCGGCCTGCGCGAAAGCCTGGAACTGGCGCAGATCGACCGGACCAATTCCATCAATCGCGAACGCAGCCTGTTCGCCGATGAGGGCGCGCAACTGCAGAGCACCATCCAGGCCTTGCGCGACCAGATCGAAGCCTTGCGCCGGAGTTGAGCATGAATGCCGTGGATCAGCCTCTGGAGCCCGTCCCCGCGAAAAAGAAGGCGACCGAGCGCGACCAGGAAGGCCGGCGTCGCCTGCGCCACCTGGAGTTGCTGCTCGAAGTCACGCGCCGCATGGCCAGCTACGGCACGCTCGACGAAGTGCTGCAGGCCCTGGTGGAAATGACCACTACCGAGCTGAATGCCGAGCGCGGTTCGCTGTTCCTCAACGATCCCGACACCAACGAGTTGTATTCGCGCGTGGCGCAGGGCAACATCCAGCGCGAAATCCGCATCCTCAATACCAGCGGCATTGCCGGCTATGTCTACACCTCCGGCGAGGCGCTGATCATTGCCGACGCCTATGCCGACGATCGCTTCAACCGCTCGATCGACGAGCAGACCGGCTTCACCACGCGCAACATCCTTTGCGTGCCGATCAAGACGGTCAAGGGCGAAATCATCGGCGTGGCGCAGACGCTGAACAAGCGCAGCGGCAAGTTCACCCGGCACGACCTCAACCTGCTCGAAGCCATGACCAGCCAGGGCACGCTGGCCTTGCAGAGCGCGCAGTTCATCGAGCGCATGCAGGCGATCCGCCGCCAGGAAATGGAGTTCATCGACGTTGTCTCCGAGGTCACGGCCGACATCAAGCTCGGCTCGCTGCTGCAGAAGGTCATGGGCGAAGCCACGCGCCTGCTCAATGCCGAGCGCTCGACGCTGTTCCTCAACGACGAGAAGACCAGCGAACTCTGGTCGGAGGTCGGCCAGGGCCTGGAGTCGGTGCAGATCCGCCTGCCCAACCACCTCGGCATCGCCGGCGCGGTGTTCAGCTCGGGCAAGGCGATCAATATCCCCTACGCCTACGCCGACCTGCGCTTCAATCCGGCCTTCGACAAGAAGACCGGCTACTTCACGCGGTCCATACTCTGCGTGCCGATCGTCAACAAGCACGGCAAGGTGATCGGCGTCACGCAGGTGCTGAACAAGCGCGGCGGGCCCTTCACCGGCGAGGACGAATCGCGCCTGCGCGCCTTCACGGCGCAGATCTCGATCGCGCTGGAAAACGCCAAGCTGTTCGCCGACGTGCAGAACATGAAGAACTACAACGAGGCAATGCTGGAGTCGATGTCGAACGCCGTGATCACGCTCGACGAGACCGAGAGGATCGCCACCTGCAACGCCGCCGGCCTGCGCATCCTCAAGGTGACGCCGGCGCAGATCCTGCACCAGCCCGCCGTGGACTT
>JAMPYF010000031.1 GCA_023700805.1 Sulfuritalea sp. | reverse complement strand
CTTGCGCTGGTCGTCGGCGCTGGCCTTGTTGTTGAAGGAAATCACCGGCAGCAGTTCCTCGGTGTTGGAGAACATCTTCTTCTCGATCACGGCGCGCAGCTTCTCGTAGGAAGTCCAGGCCGGATTCATACCCTCGTTCTTGGCCCGGGCGCGCAGCACGAAGTTCACCACCTCGTTGCGGAAGTCCTTCGGGTTGCTGATGCCGGCCGGTTTCTCGATTTTCTCCAGCTCGTCGTTGAGCGCGCTGCGGTCGAGGATCTCGCCGGTGTTCGGATCGCGGAATTCCTGGTCCTGGATCCAGAAGTCGGCATAGGTGACGTAACGGTCGAAGATGTTCTGGCCGTACTCGGAATACGATTCGAGGTAGGCCGTCTGGATTTCCTTGCCGATGAATTCGGCATAGCGCGGGGCGAGGAACTCCTTGATGAAGCCCAGGTAGCGCTGCTCCACTTCGGGGGCGAACTGTTCCTGCTCGATCTGCTGTTCCAGCACGTACATCAGGTGCACAGGATTGGCGGCCACCTCGCGGTGGTCGAAGTTGAACACCTTGGACAGGATCTTGAAGGCGAAGCGCGTGGACAACCCGGTCATGCCCTCGTCGACGCCGGCGTAGTCGCGGTACTCCTGGTAGGACTTGGCCTTGGGGTCGGTGTCCTTGAGGTTCTCGCCGTCATAGACGCGCATCTTCGAGTAGATCGCCGAGTTTTCCGGCTCCTTGAGGCGCGACAGCACGGCGAACTGCGCCATCATCAGGAGCGTGTCGGGCGCGCAGGGCGCCTTCGCCAGCGAGGAGTTCACCAGCAGCTTCTCGTAGATCTTGACCTCTTCGGAGACGCGCAGGCAGTAAGGCACCTTGACGATGTAGATGCGGTCGAGGAAGGCCTCGTTGTTGCGGTTGTTCTTGAACGCCATCCACTCTGCCTCGTTGGAGTGGGCGAGGATCATGCCGTCGAAGGGAATCGCGCCGAAACCTTCCGTGCCCTTGTAGTTGCTTTCCTGGGTCGCCGTCAAGAGCGGGTGCAGGACCTTGATCGGCGCCTTGAACATCTCGACGAATTCAAGCAGGCCGCGGTTGGCCAGGCACAGTCCGCCCGAGTAGCTGTAGGCATCGGGATCGTTCTGCGAATACTCTTCGAGCTTGCGGATGTCGATCTTGCCCACCAGCGAGGAGATGTCCTGGTTGTTCTCGTCGCCCGGCTCGGTCTTCGACACGGCGATCTGACGCAGCACCGAGGGACGCAGCTTGACCACGCGGAACCGCGTGATGTCGCCGTTGAACTCGTGCAGGCGCTTGACCGCCCAGGGCGACATGATGGTGTTCAGGTAACGCCGCGGAATGCCGAAGTCCTCTTCGAGGATGGGGCCATCCTCCTCAGGCTTGAACAGGCCCAGCGGCGACTCATGCACCGGCGAACCCTTGATTGCGTAGAAAGGCTCCTTCTCGATCAGGGATTTCAGCTTCTCGGCCAGCGAGGATTTGCCGCCGCCTACCGGGCCCAGCAGATACAGAATCTGTTTCTTCTCTTCGAGACCCTGGGCCGCATGGCGGATGTAGGCGACGATGTTCTCGATCACCTCCTCCATGCCGTAGAAGTCGCGGAAAGCCGGGTAGATCTTGATGATCTTGTTGGCAAAAATGCGCGACAGCCGCGGATCGAGCCGCGTATCCACCAGTTCGGGTTCGCCGATCGCGGCGAGCATGCGCTCGGCGACACTGACATAGGCCGCGGGTTCGTTGCGGCACAGATCCAAGTACTCCTGGACCGACATGTCTTCTTCCAGTGCGGATTCGTAGCGGCCCTGATAACGGTCAAAGATCGACATGACACGCCTCCTCTCTGATTATTCGCGGTTCCCTGCAAACTCCATCTTTGTCATTTGATAGCTCAACGGCCAAAAGATTTCAAAAGTTGACTCTTTTTATCGGCTCAATTTTTCTCTCGGTTCCGTTGTACTCCGCCGGGGAGAAATTCGATTCCCTGAGCAAGCGGCAGATCGCTACCCCAATTGATCGTATTGGTCTGGCGGCGCATATAAGCCTTCCAGGCGTCCGAGCCAGCCTCGCGGCCGCCGCCGGTTTCCTTCTCGCCGCCGAAGGCGCCGCCGATCTCGGCGCCCGAGGTGCCGAGATTGATGTTGGCGATGCCGCAATCGCTGCCCGATGCGGCGAGAAATTTTTCCGCATGGCGCAGATCGAGCGTGAACAAGGCCGAGGACAATCCTTGCGGCACGGCATTCTGCATGGCCAGTGCCTGCTCGAAGTCCCGGTAACGCATGATGTAAAGAATGGGGCCGAAGGTTTCGCGTTGCACCACCGGCCAGTCGTTCTCGGCTTCGATCAGGGTCGGCCGCACGAAATAGCCGGGCCGCGCCAGAACGCAGCCGCCGCACAGCACGGTGCCGCCGCAGGCTTCGGCTTCGGCCACCGCGGCGACAAAATCCATGCGTGCGGCTTCGTCTATCAGCGGCCCCATCAGAGTGCTAGCAGCCAGCGGATCGCCGACGCACACCTCGCTGTAGGCGTCCAGCAGGCGGCGGACGATTTCGGCATAGCGCGACTCGTGCACGATCAGGCGGCGCGTCGAGGTGCAGCGCTGGCCGGCGGTGCCCACCGCGCCGAAGAGAATGGCACGCAGCGCCAGATCGAGATCGGCGGTTTCATCGACGATCACCGCGTTGTTGCCCGAGCATTCGAGCAGGCTGCGGCCGAAGCGCGCCGCCACGGTCTGCGCCACCCGGCGCCCGACGGCGGAGGAACCGGTAAAGGAGAGCAAGGGCAGGCGCGGGTCGCCGGCCATCCGCCGGCCGAGCTGCGGCCGGTCGGACAGCAGCAGGCCGAAGACATCTGCGGCATCATGCTGCCGCGCCACTTCGCCTGCCAGCCGATGAATGGCCAGCGCCGTCAATGGCGCCTTGGGACTCGGCTTCCACACCACCGTGTCGCCGCAGACTGCCGCGATCAGCGCATTCCACGCCCACACCGCGGCGGGAAAATTGAATGCGGTAATCACGCCGACCGGACCCAGCGGCTGCCACTGTTCGAACATCCGGTGTTGCCGGCGCTCCGAATGCATGCTGCGACCGTACAACTGGCGCGAAAGGCCCACGGCGAAATCGGCGATGTCGATCATTTCCTGCACCTCGCCGTCGCCTTCGGCCTTGATCTTCCCGGTTTCGAGCGAGATCAGGCTGCCGAGCAGATCCTTGTGCCGCCGCAGTTCCTCGCCCAGGGCGCGCACCAGCGCGCCACGCTGCGGCGCCGGCACCTCGCGCCATGTCACGAAAGCGGCCGCGGCCGCCGTCACGGTCGCCTCATAGTTGGCGCTGGCGGCACGGCGCACCCAGGCAATCGGCTCGCCCCTGGCCGGGTTTTCCGAGGCGAATCCGGTCCCGGCCCGGGCCAGCTCGCCGGCGATGCCCAGGCTTTGCAGAAGGTCTTTTTGGTCTACGCTGGCCATGGCGTCCCGTCAGGCCGCGAGGGCCTGGCCGGCCGGCATCTGCTGCAGGACGACGGCGATGCGGTCGATCGCGTCGTCGAGCTGGGCCATGTCGATGATCAGCGGCGGCGCAAGCCGGATCACCGTGCCATGAGTGTCCTTGCTCAGCACGCCGGCATCGAGCAGGCGCAGGCAGGCGGTGTGCGCGTCGAGAATGGCGGGGTCGAGTTCGATCCCGGCAAACAGTCCGCGCCCGCGCACGGCGCGTATCGCCGGATGGCGCAAGCGGCGCAGCCGCGCCAGCAGATGCTCGCCGAGCAGCGCCGAATGCGCCGACAGGTCCAGTTCGACGATCAGGTCGAGGGCGACCAGGGCCACCGCCGCAGCCAGCGCATTGCCGCCGAAAGTGCTGCCATGATCGCCCGGGGTGAACACGTCCATGAGCTCGCGGTCGGCGAGAAAGGCCGATACCGGCAGCAGGCCGCCGCCCAAGGCTTTGCCCAGGATCACCCCGTCGGGCCTGACGTTCTCGTGCCAGGAGGCCAGCAACTTGCCGGTACGGCCGAGGCCGGTCTGCACCTCGTCGCAGATCAGCAGTACGCGGTGACGCCGGCAGATTTCGGCGCAGCGGCGCAAATAGCCGTCGGGCGGCACGACGATGCCGCCCTCGCCCTGCACCGGCTCCACCAGGAAGGCCACGGTGTCGGGCCCTATCGCGGCTTCGAGCGCGGCACAGTCGCCATAGGCGACCAGTCTGAAGCCCGGCGCAAACGGGCCGAAGCCGTCGCGGTACTGGGCCTCGGACGACATGCCGATGATCGCGATCGAGCGTCCGTGGAAATTGCCTTCGCAGGCGATGATCTCGGCCCGGTCGGCGGCAACGCCCTTGTGCCGGTAACCCCATTTGCGTGCCGCCTTGAGCGCGGTTTCCACCGCCTCCAGCCCGGTATTGACCGGCAGCGCGGCCTCGTAGCCGAAGACCGCGCACAGCCGCGCCAGCAACAGCGGCAGACGGTCGTTGTAAAAGGCCCGCGAGGTGACGGCCAACCGCTGCGCCTGTTCCGTCAGCGCGGCCACCAGCTGCGGATGGCCGTGCCCCAGGCTCACCGCCGAATAGGCCGACATCATGTCGATGTAGCGCCTGCCTGCCGTATCCCAGACGTGGATGCCCTCGCCGCGCGCCAGCACCACCGGCAGCGGCGCATAGTTGTGTGCGCCGCTGGCGGCCTCGATCCGCCGGCACTCGTCGCCGCCCGGCGCGCTCAGCGATTCGAGCAGGCGCGCCGCCAGCCGCGCGGTGCGGCCCGCGACATCGCGCTCCGGATTGTACTCGGCGATTTCGAGGGCGGCGAGTTCGGGCCTGCGCGCCAGGCTGCGCAGGGCATCGGCCAGGGCGGCGCCGTCCAGGCCGCCTGCGCTGGGCGTATTGACTCCCGGCGCATCGCCCGGATCGACCGCGTCGAGATCGATCGAAATGCCGAAGCTGCCGCCGCCGACGTGGGTCAGCGCCACCTCCAGCGCCGGCCGCAGGCCGCGCCGGCGGATCTCCTCACTATCGACGACGCGTACGCCAAGCTCCTGCAGCAGGCGCTTTTCCGAATCCTCGTAACTGCGCGCGCCGAACACGCAGCAACGCGCCGCGTCGAGCGCCGCCGGCGGGCTCTGCCAGGGATTGGGGCCGCGCCCCAGCAACGCCGCCAGCGGCATGCCGTGCGGATTGCCGCTGGGACTCGTGGTTTCGGTATGGGCATCGAGATGCGCGTCGATCCAGAGCATGCCGGGCAAGCTGCCGAGCGCCCGCGCCACCCCCTGCCAGGTGCCGACCGCCAGCGCGTGATCGCCGCTGACCACGACCGGCAGGGCGCCGCTGTCGACGCAGGCCGCGACGCGCTCGGCGACCTGGCCGCAGAGCCGGCGCAATGCGACATCCCGCGGCAAATCCCGTTCGGTCGCCGGCGCGATCAATCCGTCCCACGCGCAATCGATGCCGTTCCTGCGCATCCCCCCGCCGGCGTCGGCGAGTTCCAGCGCCGGCGCCGCGCGCATGCTGCCGGCGCACGTGCGCAACGGCACGCCCAGCCCGCTGACCACGCCGATCAGACGCACCGGGCGCTGCTTCGCGATGACCTTGTCGTTCATGACCATCTCCCAGGATGCTGCCGGCCAACCATCACCCGGCGCTTGCAATCGTCGATCGCTGCGTGCGGACGGCGGGTTCCACTACACTACGTAGACAGCAATCGCTGCGGGACGTTCGATGCGGGAGACCGCGCCAGCCGAACGTCGCCCTGCAGGTCCATGCCGGTCTACGGGAGTCGCCGATGTCGCGACACGCAATCAGGGAAGCCTGTCGGAACGCCGAAGCCGCTTGTGTGGCGGCGCTGGTGACCGAACTCGAAGGCATGGAGCTTGCCGCGCCGGAGCTCAGGGTGCAGGCGCAAGCCCTGGTCGAGGCGGTGCGCAGCCGGCGGCGCGGCGCGGGCGGCGTCGACCATCTGATGCACGAATTTTCCTTGTCGACACCCGAAGGCATTGCGCTGATGTGCCTGGCCGAGGCCTTGCTGCGCGTTCCCGATGCCGCCACGGCGGATCGCCTGATCCGCGACAAGCTGAGCCATGGCGACTGGCAAGCGCACCTCGGCGGCCGGCGTTCGCTGTTCGTCAATGCCGCGACCTGGGCTTTGCTGCTCGGCGGCAAGCTGGTCGCCGCGCCCTCGCACGGCGTCCTCGGCCAGGCGCTGGGCGGGCTGCTGAACCGCGGCGGCGAACCCCTGGTGCGCCGCGGCGTAGCTTATGCGATGGCTCTGCTGGCAAGGCAATTCGTCGCCGGCAAGACCATAGCCGAGGCGCTGGCCCAGGCCGCCGCCAGGGAGGCCGGCGGCTATACCCACTCCTTCGACATGCTCGGCGAAGCGGCCTTGAGCGCAGCCGATGCCGAGCGCTACCGGCGCGCCTATGAAAGCGCGATCCATGCCATCGGCACTGCCGCCGGCGGACGCGGCGCGGTGGCCGGGGCCGGCGTCTCGGTCAAGCTTTCGGCCCTGCACCCGCGCTACCAGCGCAGCCAGAAGCCGCGCGTCATGGCGGAACTCGGGCCGGCGCTGAAATCCCTGATGCTGCCGGCGAAGCGCTACGGCATCGGGCTCAGCATCGATGCCGAAGAAGCCGAACGCCTCGAACTCTCGCTCGACCTTCTCGAATCACTTGCCGCCGACCCGGATCTGGCCGGCTGGGACGGTCTCGGTTTCGTGGTCCAGGCCTACCAGAAGCGCGCCATCCACGTCGTCGACTGGCTGATCGGGCTGGCGCGGCGACAGCGCCGGCGCATCATGCTGCGCCTGGTCAAGGGCGCCTACTGGGACAGCGAAATCCGGCGCGCCCAGGTCGACGGCCTCGCCGACTACCCGGTGTTCACGCGCAAACCGCATACCGATCTGTCCTATCTTGCCTGCGCCCGCCGCATGCTGGCGGCGCCGGACGCGATCTATCCCCAGTTCGCCACCCACAATGCGCAGACCGTCGCCGCCGTGATGCAGATGGCGCGCCGGCAAGGCATCGAGGACTACGAATTCCAGTGCCTGCACGGCATGGGCGAGGCGCTCTACGACCATCTGGTCGCTGCCGAAAACGGCGGCAGGCGCTGCCGCATCTATGCCCCGGTCGGCAGCCACGAAACCCTGTTGCCCTACCTGGTGCGCCGGCTGCTGGAAAACGGCGCGAACAGTTCCTTCGTCAATCGCATCGTCGATGAATCGGTGTCGATCGACGAGCTGCTCGCCGATCCGCTGAGCCGGGTCAGGCAGCAAGGCGGTGCGCCGCACCCGGCGATCCCCCTGCCGGCGCGGATTCTCGGGGCCGGGCGGCTCAACTCGGCCGGGGTCGACCTGGCCGACGAAAGCTGCATTGCCGAACTCGAAACCGGCCTGGCGCAGCTTGCCGCCCGGCAGTGGTCGGCACGGCCGTTGACTGGCGTGGGCACCGCAGTTACCGACTTCACCGCCCAGCCCCTGCCGGTGCTGAATCCGGCCGACCATGGAGACCGGGTCGGCGAGGTGACCGAGGCCGATGCCGCGGTGGTCGAACTGGCGCTGGCGACCGCCGCATCCTGCGCCGCGGACTGGGGGCGCACGCCGCCGGCCACGCGCGCGGCGGTGCTGCTGCGCGCCGCCGATCTGTTCGAAGCGCAGCGCATGCAACTGCTGAGCCTGTGCATCCGCGAAGCCGGCAAGACCTGGAGCAACGGCCTGGCCGAAATTCGCGAAGCCGTGGATTTCTGTCGCTACTACGCCGCGCAGCTCGGCAGCGGGCGCCGTCAGCCGGCGGACGCCATCCCGGGACCGGTAGTCTGCATCAGCCCCTGGAATTTTCCGCTGGCGATATTCGTCGGCCAGGTCAGCGCGGCCCTGGCTGCCGGCAGCCCGGTGATCGCCAAACCGGCCGAACAGACGCCGCTGATCGCCTGTTTTGCCGTGGCACTGCTGCACCAGGCCGGCATTCCGCCGCAAGTCCTGCAACTCCTGCCCGGACGCGGCGAAACCGTGGGCGCCGCACTGGTCGCCGATCCGCGCGTGCGCGGCGTGCTCTTCACCGGCTCCACCGCGGTGGCGCAGCTGATCAACCAGCGCATCGCCGCGCGCGAGGAAGTACGCCTGATTGCGGAAACCGGCGGCCAGAATGCGATGATCGTGGATTCCTCGGCCCTGCCCGAGCAGGTGGTGCAGGACGTGCTGAGTTCGGCCTTCGACAGCGCCGGCCAGCGCTGCTCGGCCTTGCGCGTGCTGTGCCTGCAGCACGAGATTGCCGACCGCGTGCTGCCGCTGCTGAAGGCCGCGGCGCTGGAACTGCAGATCGGCAATCCGGCGCAACTGGCCACCGACATCGGCCCGGTGATCGACGGCAAGGCCCGCGACGCATTGCTCGGTCACGTCGCGCGGATGCGCGAAAAAGGCCGGCCGGTGTGGCAGGCCGGCCTGCCGGCGGCCTGCCGCAACGGCTGCTTCGTGGCGCCCACGCTGATCGAAATCGATGCGCTGGCCGAGCTGCAGGACGAGGTCTTCGGCCCGGTGCTGCACGTGCTGCGCTTCGCCGCCGGCGACCTCGACGGCCTGGTGGCGGCGATCAATGCCACCGGCTATGGCCTGACCCTGGGCGTGCATAGCCGCATCGACGAAACGGTCGAAAAAGTGGTGAAGGCGGCGCACGTCGGCAACATCTACGTCAATCGAAACATGATAGGCGCCGTGGTCGGCGTCCAGCCCTTCGGCGGCGAGGGCCTGTCCGGCACCGGACCGAAATCCGGCGGGCCGCTGTATCTGCATGCGCTGGCGGGCAGCGAGCAGGTCGCGCCGGCGGACCTCGGCTGCCTCCCTGCCGCTGCACCGCCCGCGCTGCGGCAACTGGCGGCATGGGCCGCCGGCAGCGGGCGCGAGGCCCTGGCGCAATGCTGTGCGCGCTATGGCGAGCTGTCGCTGCGCGAGGTCCGGCTCGAACTGCCGGGCGCCACTGGCGAGCGCAACACCCTGAGCTTCGCGTCGCGCGGCCGCCTGCTTTGCCTGGCGTGCGACGCAGACGCGCTGCTCGAACAGCTTGCGGCGGTGCTCGCGGTCGACGCCAGCGTCGTGATGGTCGACTGTGAGCCGGCCAGGAGCATCCGCAACGCGCTGCCCCGGGAACTGGCGATGCTGATCGAATTCCTGCCGCAGGTGGATTGCCTTGGCCTGGCGGGCGTGCTGCTGACCCGCGACCTCGGCGCGGCGGCCCGGCGGCCGCGCCTGGCCGATACGCCGGGACCTTTGATACCCGTGTTCCAGCCCGGCGCAAGCAGCGCGCTGTACCCGCTCTACCGCATGCTGGTCGAGCGCCTGGTCAGCGTCAATACGGCGGCCGCCGGCGGCAATGCCGCCCTGATGGCCCTGGACGACGAGGGTCCGGACGCGGCGACTTAGCGTGCCGTGCCGCGATAGCGCGGCGCGGCGTAGGGATGGGCGTTGCGGAAGGCCTCGAACAGCTTCCAGCGCACCACCGGAATCCGCGACACCAGTTTCAGCGGCACCGAATACACCTCGCAACTGTCCAGTGCCACCAGGCTGGGTTCCGGCTCGGCCGCTGTCGCCGGTTCGCCGGCGCCCTTGGACACCGCGGCAAACAGGCTGTCCGCACCCCAAAACTCGCCCTTGCCGAGCACCGGCGCCTTTTCGTCATTGCCCTTGGCCAGCCGTCCCTTGCCGATCAGGTGCAGTTGATGCGGATCGCCGATGAAATGCCGGCCGGCGTGCAAACGGGTGATGGTGCAATTCTTGGCCAGTGAAAACAGCGTGGTGTTGGTCACCGCATCGCTGAACAGGAAGGTGCGCCGCAAACGCTCCTCGACCGTGCGCACCTTGAGCAGTTCGGCGCTGGAAAAGAAGCGCTCGACGAAATTGCGGTAGAGGTCCGCCGGCAGGCGCAAGGCCTGGACGAAACCCACCGAGCGATAGGTATCTTCGCTCTCGCGGTTGTGAATCGCGGCCGATTCGGCCAGCAGCGAACCGCTGAACAGGAAGTGGGCGCTGTGCGGGTCTTGGGTCAGGATCTCGACCTTGCCGGCCAGCAGCAGATAAATCTCCTGCGGCACCGTCCCCGCCGAAGTGATGATGGTCTCCGGATTGAAGGTGACGATGCGGTTGTTCAGCAGCATGTGCAGGCGCTCGACCGGCACCGTCGGGAAATAGCTCTTGAGAAATTCGCTGGCGTCGCGCAGCAGGAAGTTCTGCTCCCCCGGAATCATCACGTCCAGGGTGCCGAAAGGCGCGCCCGAACCGATGCGCCGCTCCTCCTGCGTCAGGTCGCGCGAGGTATGCGCGAGCAACAGCCGGGGCGTGGCGTCGGTCGCGAAGTCCTCGGCGCAGCCGTGGATCATGCCGCCGCCGATGTCGATCTTCTTCAGGTCCACGGCTTCCAGATAGGACGCCTTGACCGCCTGCGCGCGCTCCGGGCTCAGACCGGGCGCCGTCGCGTCGGCGCTGATCATCGCATCGATGACGCCGAACGAGGCGATATCGGCGAGGTGGGCATAGGTGCGGTAGCCGCCTTCCCAGAGCACGCGGAAATTGAATATCGTGGTCTCCACCGGATGCGGCGAAATGGTCGGCCGCACCTCCAGGCCCATGATGTCGTTCCACTCCCCCTCGATCAGGTCGCAGATGTCGAAGTACCGGGCAAACTCGCTTTCCGGTATCGACAGCAGCGCGCAGAACTTCCGCGTCACCGACGCCCGCACCAGCGGCGTGGCGAAGTACTGCAGCGGCCGGTCGCACTGGAGCAGCGTCGTCAGACCGGCGAAATGGTCGTCGTGGCAATGCGTGTGGAAAATCCCCGCCACCTCCTTCTTGCCTATGCCCAGCGCATCGAGGCTGTAGTGGATGTTGGGACCGGCATCGATCAGATAGACGCGGCCCTGGTGGATCAGCACGCTGCCCATGGCCGGGCGGTTGAAGTCCCAGCCGTCGCCGTCGCCGGCATGCACCACGGCAAAATAGTGGCGGTCGATCGCGACATGGCTCAGCGGATAGGGGCAGGGGTAGATCTGGTGCGGTTCGAGGTTAAGATCCACCTCGACGAAGTCCTCGCCATGGCGTATGTCGAAGACGTTATGGGCGAGGCGCTTGATGCTGACGCCGTTGCCGATGTCGATGCTCGCGGCGGTCAGCGGATGGCATTCGACGAAAGCCTCGGGACGCGCGATCTGGCCGAAGGCGAACTTGAGCTTGACGCGCATCAGTTCGTCGGCCGCGGCTTCGTCGACGCCCGCCTTCATCATTTCCTCGGCGGAGATCAGGCCGTAGTTGCCGCGATGGATGTAGCGCAACTGGGCCGCCAGCTGCTCCGGCGTGCCGATCAGCTTGGGCTTCATGCCGGTATTGTTGGGATGGTTGGGGATCAGCATGCCCTGCCGATAGAGCATCTGCAGGATGGGAAACTCGGCCAGATTGCACAAGTGTCCGTTCTGGATCATCGAGTCCGACAGCAGGATTGCGTTGGGGCCGTTCTCGAAGGCGACGCCGTTGCGTTCGGTGGTCTGGATGATGCCGCGCCGCAGCAGGTGCTTGACGCTGTCGGCCGGCGCGCCGCACAGCAGATAGATGCCGGCGGCAGGTATCTCGACGAAGCAGATTCCGTTGGCAACCACAAGTTTGCGTATCGACATGGCCAATGATCCTTTGCTTCGTTGCTCGTTCGAGATTGCAGTCTAGCGGGCAGACACCGCTTCGGGTGCCATCCTGACCGCTTGCGAAAATGCCAGGCGACGAATCGCAACAATCGATATGTCAAGCTTCAATTGTATGACGCGATCAAAAATGCCGCCACAACTCGCGCGTCCCCGGCGTGAAGACCAGGGGCGGAGGGCAATTCATGGGGGATTCCGCTACATGCCGACGGGGCCGGGAACGACCTGAGGGCAAACCCCACCGGGGGATACCGTCTGTGGCAGGGCGCCGCAGACATATCCCACCGGGGGATACCGTCCGCGGCAGGGCGCCGCAGACATAAAAAACGGAGCCCGCAGGCTCCGTTCTCGATTCGGGTGGGGTGGCTGATGGGACTCGAACCCACGACAACTGGAATCACAATCCAGGACTCTACCAACTGAGCTACAGCCACCACCGAAAAGCATGCCGTCCGGAACTGGTCGCGGCTGGGCAGGGGGCGAATTATGGGAGAAGGGCGGAAAAGAATCAAGCCTTGAGCTGCCCGAAAGTTGGCGCTGACGGCACGGCGACAACGTGGCGCCCGCGGCGGCATCGATTCCGCGGGACGACCCGCGCCGATCCGCGCATGACGAAGCGGCCGCCGCCGCGGGAAGCTGGCGGTTCTTGCGGGCTGAATCCGCTCTACCGAACTTGTCAGCGGCCTTCATCTCGCGTACCATACTTGCAGAACCTTGTTCCACTCTGCAGCACTACAATCCCTATCAGGCACACAGCAAAGGACCGAATACCGATGGATCTCAATTTCACTGCCGAGGAGCAGTCGTTCCGGGAGGAGGTACGCAATTTCCTGCGCGCCAGACTGCCCGCTGAAATCAGCCGCAAGGTGCTCGGTGGCAAACGCCTCGCGAAGGACGACTTCGTGCGCTGGCAGAAAATCCTGCATTCCCAGGGCTGGGGTGCCTCGGGCTGGCCTGCTGCCTTTGGCGGCACCGGCTGGAATGCCGTGCAGCAGCATATATTCGACGAGGAATGCGCGGATGCCGGGGCGCCGATGCAACTGCCCTTCGGCCTCAAGATGGTGGCGCCGGTGATCGTGGCTTTCGGCAATCCGGCGCAGCAGCAGCGCTTCCTGCCGCGTATCATCGACGGCACGGACTGGTGGTGCCAGGGCTATTCCGAACCGGGTTCGGGCTCCGACCTCGCCTCGCTGAAGATGCGCGCACAGTTGGTAAAAAGCGGGGACGGCGACCATTACGTGGTGAATGGCCAGAAGACATGGACCACGCTCGGCCAACACGCCGACTGGATTTTCTGCCTGGTCCGCACCTCGACCGAAGGCCGTCAGCAGGAAGGTATTTCCTTCCTCCTGATCGACATGAAGACGCCGGGCATCACGGTGCGTCCGATCATCATGCTGGACGGCGAACACGAGATCAACGAGGTCTGGTTCGAGGAGGTCAGGGTGCCGGCGGAGAACCTGATCGGCGAGGAGAACAAGGGCTGGACCTATGCCAAGTTCCTGCTCGGCCACGAACGCACGGGGATAGCCGGCGTCGGCCGCTCCAAGCGCGAACTGAAGAAGCTCAAGGAGATCGCGACGAAGGAAACTGCGGCTGGCCGCCCGCTGATCGAGGACCAGCGTTTCCGCGACCGCATCGCGCTGGTCGAACTGGAGCTCATGGCGCTGGAGATCACCAACCTGCGCGTAATTTCAGCCGAGGGTGACAAGAAGCGCGCGCCGGGACCGGAAGCTTCGATCCTCAAGGTCAAGGGTTCCGAAATCCAGCAGATGCTGACCGAACTCAAGATGCAGGCGCTGGGCCACTACGCCCTGCCCTGGCTCGACGAGGGGCTCGACGCCGACTGGGACGGCGACGCCGCGATGCCGGCCTATGCCGACCACGCCCCGCCGCTGTCCGGGCAGTATTTCAACGTACGCAAGACCACCATCTACGGCGGCTCCAACGAAATTCAGAAAAACATCATCTCGCAGATGATCCTGGGTCTCTAAGAGGCAGAGACCCATGCATAAACGCCCGCCCCTCCCGCCCTCCCCCTCCCGGGGGAGGTGACTGGCTGGCTCGCTGCGCTCGGTATGACAATCGACGTGAACTAACTTTTCCGGATCGAACCTCATGGACTTCAACTACACCGAAGAACAACTCGCCCTGCAGGACACCCTGCGCCGCTTCTACACCCGCGACTACCCCTTCGAGCACCGCCGCGCGCTGGCCAAATCCGCCGACGGCTTCGATCGCTCGGCCTGGAAGGCCTTCGCCGATTTCGGCATCCTCGCCCTGCCCTTCGACGAGGAATTCGGCGGACTGAATGGCAAGGCCGTCGACGCCATGCTGGTCATGGAAATGCTCGGCCGCGGCCTGGCGCTGGAGCCCTATGTCCCGACCGTCGTGCTCTGCGGCGGGCTGATCCGCGACGCCGGCAGCGCCGCGCAGAAGGCAGAACTGCTGCCGGCGATTGCCGGCGGCGAGCTGATGCTGGCGCTGGCGCACTACGAAGCCGGCGCCCGCTACCAACTCGACCAGGTCGCCACCACCGCTACGGTATCCGGTGCCGGCTGGCAGCTCGACGGCGCCAAGGCCGTGGTGCTCGGCGCGCCCGCGGCCGACAGGCTGATCGTTTCGGCGCGCGACGGCAAGGGCATTTCCCTGTTTCTGGTCGATGCCAAGGCCCCCGGCGTCAGCCTGCGCGCCTATCCGACGCAGGACGGCGCCCGCGCCGCCGACATCAAGCTCAGCGGCGTCCAGGTCGGTGCCGCGGCGCTGATCGGCACGGCAGGCGGCGGGCTGGCGGTCATCGAGCGCGCCATCGACTACGCCAATGCCGCGCTCTGCGCCGAAGCCGTCGGCATCATGTCGGCGCTCAACGAAGTCACGCTGGAATACCTGAAGACGCGCAAGCAGTTCGGCGTGCCGATCGGCAAGTTCCAGGCCCTGCAGCATCGCATGGCCGACATGGTGATTGCCACCGAGCAGGCCCGCTCGATGGCCACCCTGGCCGCGGTGCGGGTCGATTCGGCCGATGCCGCGGAGCGCAGCCGCGCGGTGGCCGCCGCTCGCGCCTACATCGGCGCCCAGGCCCGCCTGGTCGGCCAGCAGGCAGTGCAGCTGCACGGCGGCATGGGCGTGGTCGATGAACTCAACGTCGGCCATTACTTCAAGCGCCTGACGATGATCGGCCTGAGCTTCGGCGACGCGGACTACCATCTCGGCCGCTTCAGCGATACCTTGCTGGCCGCGTAAAAATGGCTGGAATAATCAACAGAAGGGATCTCGAATTCCAGCTTTTCGAAGTCCTCGACACCGAAGCCCTGACGTCGCGCCCGCGCTACGCCGAGCACAGCAAGGAAACCTTCCTCGCCGTGCTCGACACGGCCGAGGCCATGGCGACCGAGAAGTTCGCGCCGCACAACCACAAGGCCGACGCCAACGAGCCGACCTTCGACGGCCGCAGCGTGACCATGATTCCCGAAGTCAAGGAGGCGCTGCAGGCCTTCTGCGAGGCCGGCTTCATCGCCGCCGCGCACGACTTCGAGCGCGGCGGCATGCAGTTGCCGGTGACCATGACCCAGGCGGCGTTCTCGCTGTTCAAGGGCGCCAACGTCGGCACCGCGGCCTATCCCTTCCTCACCATCGGCAACGCCAACGTCATCCACCGCTTCGGCAGCGAGGCGCAGAAAGAGAAGTATCTGGCGCCGCTGCTGGCCGGCCGTTTCTTCGGCACCATGGCGCTGACCGAGCCGCAGGCCGGGTCGAGCCTGTCCGACATCACCACCAGCGCCACGCCTAACCCCGACGGCACCTATTCGCTGCGCGGCAACAAGATCTTCATTTCCGGCGGCGACCACGAACTCTCGGAAAACATCGTGCATCTGGTGCTGGCCAGGATTCCCGGCGGACCGCCCGGCGTCAAGGGCATCTCGCTGTTCATCGTGCCCAAGTTCCGCGTCAACGACGACGGCACGCTGGGCCAGAGGAACGACGTGACGCTGACCGGGTTGATCCACAAGATGGGCTACCGCGGCACCACCTCGACCATGCTTTCCTTCGGCGAAAAGGGTGAGTGCATCGGCGAGCTGGTGGGCGAGGAGCACAAGGGCCTGTCCTACATGTTCCATATGATGAACGAGGCGCGCATCGGCGTCGGCATGGGCGCCGTGATGCTCGGCTACCGCGGCTACCTGGCCTCGCTGGAATACGCCAGGGAAAGGCCGCAGGGCCGCGCGCCGACCAACAAGAACCCGGCCGAACCGCAGTTGAAAATCATCGAGCACGCCGACGTGCGGCGCATGCTGCTGGCGCAGAAGGCCTACGTCGAAGCCGGCTACGCGCTGTGCCTGTACTGTGCGCGGTTGGTGGATGAGACGAAAGTCGGCGCTGGCGAGACGGCGGCCGAAGCGTCGCTGCTGCTCGACCTGTTGACCCCGATCGCCAAGTCCTGGCCCTCGCAGTGGTGCCTCGAAGCCAACAGCCTGGCGATCCAGATCCACGGCGGCTACGGCTACACCCGCGAATACCCGGTCGAGCAGTTCTACCGCGACAACCGGCTCAATCCCATCCACGAAGGCACCCACGGCATCCAGGCGCTGGACCTGCTCGGGCGCAAGGCGGTGATGAACGGCGGCGCGGCGATGAAGCTGTTCGTCCGCGAGGCACAGCAGACCATCGCCGCAGCGCGCAGCGACGCCACGCTTGCGACCTGCGCCGGCGAACTCGACGCGGCACTGGGCGACGTCGCCGCCACGCTGCAGGCCCTCGGCCCGGTGCTGGCGACCAACCCGACGCTGGCGCTGGCCAATGCCGTGCCCTTCCTCGAAGCCTTCGGCCACACCGTGATCGCCTGGATCTGGCTGCGCCAGGCGCTGGCGGCGCAGCGCGGCCTGGCCTGCGGGATTGCCGCCGATGCCGACTTCTATCGTGGCAAACTGGCGGCCTGCCGCTGGTTCTATCGCTGGGAACTGCCCAAGACGAAGCAGTGGCATGAACTGCTGCGCAGCCTCGACGACACGACGTTGACCATGCCTCCCGAATCTTTCTAACGCTCATGCCGCACCGACGCCCCCAGAAGATGAAACACGCGAAAGGCGAATTGAAGGCCCCCCACCCCCATCCCCGCCCCAGGGCGGGGCTACCAACTGGCTCGCTTCGCTCGATAGTCCCCAGTGGCTTCGTAGGCGGCTATGTTTCACACTAAGACCATGAGCCACCCCAATATCCTCGTCACCGACAGCGACGGCATCGTCAGCATCGAGATCAGCCGCCGCGACAAGAAGAACGCCATCACCGGCGACATGTACCGCGCCATGAGCGCGGCGCTCAGCCGCGCCCGCGAACAGCCCCATGTGCGGGCGGTGCTGATCCGCGGCCAGGACGATCTGTTCACCGCCGGCAACGACCTGACCGACTTCCTGCAACGCAAGGCCAACGATCCCAGCGCGGCGATTCCCTTCCTGCACCTGCTGGCGGCCTTCGAAAAGCCGCTGGTCGCCGCCGTCGCCGGCAATGCGGTGGGCATCGGCACCACCCTGCTGCTGCATTGCGACCTGGTCTATGCAGCCGAGAACGCGCTGTTCCAGCTGCCCTTCGTCAATCTGGCGCTGTGCCCCGAGGCCGGCTCCAGCCTGCTGCTGCCGCGCGTCGCCGGCCACCAGCGCGCGGCCGAACTGCTGCTGCTGGGCGAACCCTTCGACGCGACCATGGCGCGCGAGGCAGGCTTCGTCAATCGCGTCGTGCCCGCCGCGGCCTTGATGGAAACCGCCATGGCCGCGGCGCGCAAACTCGCCGCGCGGCCGGCACAATCCCTGGCCGTGACCAAGGCGCTGATGAAACGACCGCCCGAGCGCAGCGCGCGCGAGGCCATGGACGAGGAGGTGGTCTTCTTCTCCGACCTGGTCGCCGCCCCGGCCGCGAAGGAAATCTTCGCCGCCTTCCTCGAAAAACGCCCACCCGACCCCACCAAAATCCACGGACACAAGACATGAGCACCGACATCCCCGATGGCTTCAAGCCGCTCAAGCGCGGCGGCGGCTACCTGACCAGTCTCGGACCCTGGTACTACCGCATCGATGAAGCGAAGGGCGAGAACGGCCAGATCGTGCTGGCGATTCGCGTCGAGGACCGCCACACCAACATCCGCCACATCGCCCACGGCGGCTTCCTCGTCACCATGGTGGACACGGCGCTCGGCATCGTCGTTTCCAGCTCGCGCGAGCCGCCGCAGCCCATCGTCACGGTCAGCCTGACCACCAACTTCATTACCGCCGCCGAGCCCGGCGACTGGATCGAGGCCCACGTCGACATCGACCGCATGGGCGGCCGCCTCGCCTATGCCAGTTGCACGCTGCGGACCAATGACCGCACCATCATGACCGGCACCGGCGTCTTCGCCCTGATGAAGCCCGCCACACCGCGCGAGCAACCGGACGGCTGAAGACCACATGCAGAAAATCCATGTACTCCTGAAAAAGGAAGAACTCGACGCCCAGCGCCTCGAAGGCAAGGTCGTCGTGGTGCTCGACATCCTGTTCGCCACTTCCTCCATCGTCACGGCCCTGGCGCATGGCGCCACGGAAGTCATCCCGACCCTAGACGGCCGCGCGGCACAGGAGGCGGCAAAGGACTTTCCCGCCGGTTCCTACGTGCTCTCCGGCGAGTTGAATGCCGACACCCTGCCCGGTTTCGTCCATCCGACACCGAAAGCGCTGTTGGCCGAGGGCGTCGCCGGCCGCCTGCTGATCTACTGCACGACCAACGGCACCGTGGCCCTGGCCAAGTCGCAGGGCGCCGCCCATGTCTATGCCGCGGCCCTGCTCAACGGTCGCGCCGTGGTCGAGCACATCGTCAGGTGCCATCCGGACAGCACCATCCTGATCGTCTGCTCGGGCTCGGCCGACAACTTCAATCTCGAAGACTTCTACGGCGCCGGCTACCTCGTTTCACTGTTCCGCCGCCGCGTCGCCAGCGCCGACTATTCCGATGCGGCGCTCGCCGCCGAACTGCTGCACGACCACTGCGACGGGCTCGACGCCCTGCGCCGCGCCCGCGTCGGGCGCATGATGCTGGCGCGCCGGCTCGATGCCGAAGTCGCCTTCGCCGCACAGGAAAGCTGTTTCGACGTGGTGCCGTTGCTGCAGAACGGCGCGCTGCGGCCCGTATAAGCTGAAACAAGGTCAAACATGAACGCCCCACAGAAAACCCATAAGTACTACTGGGAAGATTTTCCCGTCGGCAAGGTCAGCGAATTCGGCCACATGACGGTCAGCGTCGAGGAGATCATCGACTTCGCCGGCAAGTTCGATCCCCAGCCTTTCCACCTCTCCGAGGAAGGCGGCAAGAACAGCCTGTTCGGCGGGCTATGCGCCAGCGGCTGGCATACCTGCGCCATGGCCATGCGCATGATGTGCGACGGCTATATCCTCGAATCGGCCAGCCTCGGTTCACCGGGCCTGGAGAATATCCGCTGGCTGAAACCCGTGCGCCCCGGCGACACCCTGCACGTGCGTTCGGTGGTGCTCGAAGCGAGGCCGATGGACAGCAAACCCCACGTCGGCCTGCTGCGCGTGCGCACCGAGGTGCTGAACCAGCACAACGAGGAAGTCATGCAGATGGAGGGTTACGGCATGTACCGCCGGCGCAACCCGGGGGCGCCGAAGGAAGCATGAAGGCCGCCGACCCGATCGAACAGCCCTTCGGCACTTATGCCGAACTGATCCGCACCCACGCACTGGCGCGCCCCGGGCACCCGGCGCTGATCCAGGACCAACGCCAGGTCTCCTTCGCCACGCTCGATGCGATGATGGATCGCGTCGCCGCGACCCTGCAGCGCGAAGGCATCCGCCCCACCGAGGCCGTCGCGATCTGCGCCGCCACCTCGCTCGAATACGCCGCGGTGTTCCTCGGCGCCCTGCGCGCCGGCGTCGCCGTGGCGCCGCTGGCGCCCTCCTCGACCGCGCAAAGCCTGGCCGACATGGCAGCCAACGCCGAAGCAAAACTGGTCTTCGTCGATGCTACGACCGCGCAGGAACTCTCGGCCGTGCGCGGCGACATCGCCGCGCGCTTCGTCACGCTCGACGACAGCGCCGACGGCCTGGCCTTCTCGCGCTGGCTGGCTCCCGCCGACAGCGTGCCGAAACCAGTGAACATCCGCCCCGAATGGCCCTTCAACATCATCTATTCCTCGGGCACCACAGGTACGCCCAAGGGCATCGTCCAGCCCCACGGCATGCGCTGGTCCCACGTGCAGCGCGCCCGGCTGCAGGGTTACGGTCCCGACGCGGTGACCCTGATCGCAACCCCGCTGTATTCCAACACCACGCTGGTCAGCTTTTTTCCCACGGTCACGCTGGGCGGTACCGTGGTGCTGATGGCGAAGTTCGATGCCGCGAAGTATCTGGCGCTGGCGGAGCAGCATCGCGCCACCCACACCATGCTGGTGCCGGTGCAGTATCAGCGCCTGATGGACCACCCGGATTTCGACCGCCACGACCTGTCCAGCTTCCGCATGAAGCTATGCACCAGCGCGCCCTTCGCGGCGGCGCTGAAGGCCGACATCCTCAGGCGCTGGCCGGGCGGCCTGGTCGAGTATTACGGCATGACCGAAGGCGGCGGCACCTGCATCCTCGCCGCCCACGAGCACCCGGACAAGCTCGCCACGGTCGGCGCGCCGGCCGAAGGCCATGACATCCGGCTGATCGACGAGGCGGGCCGCGAAGTCGCGCAGGGCGAAATCGGCGAGGTTGTCGGCCATTCGCCGGCCATGATGAGCGGCTATCACCGCCAGCCCGAGAAGACCCGCGAAGCCGAGTGGTACGCGCCCGACGGCAAGCGCTTCATCCGCACCGGCGACGTCGGCCGCTTCGATGCCGACGGCTTCCTGACGCTGATGGACCGCAGGAAGGACATGATCATCTCGGGCGGCTTCAACGTCTATCCGAGCGACCTCGAAGCCGTGCTGATCCAGCATCCGGCAGTGGCCGAGGCGGCCGTGGTCGGCGTCGCCTCGCAGCGCTGGGGCGAAACGCCGGTGGCCTTCGTCGTCGCAAGAGTTGGCGCTGGCAACACGGTGAAATGCGCGGCGATGCAACTCCGGGATTGGGCCAACCAGCGCCTGGGCAAGACCCAGCGCCTGGCCGCCATCGTCATCGTCGACGCCCTGCCGCGCAGCGCCATAGGCAAGATCCTCAAGCGCGAACTGCGCGACACCTTCGTCCCGCCCGCCGACCTCTGAAAGGAAGCGCCATGGAATTCAGCACCCTCGCAGTCTCGCTCGACGCCAATGTGGCCACCATCGCGCTGAACCGGCCGGACAAGGCCAATGCGATGAGCGAGCCGATGTGGTACGAGATCGAACAGGCCATGCAATGGCTGGATGAAACGCCCGAGGCCCGCGTCGGCGTGCTCACCGGGCGCGGCAAGTACTTCACCTCGGGGATAGACCTGTCGCTCTTGATGGGCCTCGGCGCCAAGATCGAGGACGAAGACGACGGCCGCCGCCACGAAAAGCTGCGCCGCCTGATCCTGCGCCTGCAGGACACGCTGACCTCCATCGAGCGCTGCCGCAAGCCGGTGCTGGCCGCCGTTAACGGCGCCTGCATCGGCGGCGGCATCGACCTGGTCACGGCCTGCGACATGCGCTACTGCTCGTCCAACGCGTACTTCACGGTCAAGGAAATCGACGTCGGCATGACGGCCGACGTCGGCACCCTGCAGCGCCTGCCGCGCCTGATCGGCGAAGGCATGGCGCGCGAACTGGCCTACACCGGACGCCGCGTGGACGGCATCGAGGCGCAAAAGATCCACCTGGTCAACCGCTGCTTCGAAACCCCCGAGGCACTCGAAGCCGGCGTCATGGAAATCGCACGGACCATCGCCGCCAAATCGCCGCTGGCCATCCGCGGCTGCAAGGAAATGATCACCTACGGCCGCGACCATAGCGTGGCCGACGGCCTCAACTACATCGCCACCTGGAATGCCGCGATGCTGTTGTCGAAGGACTTGTTCGAAGCCGGCGCGGCCGCCATGCAGAAGCGCGATCCGGTGTTCAGAGACTGATGGAACACTTCTACGCCCCGGTCAATGGCATCCGCCTGCACTGCGTCGCGACAGGTGCGGTCGACGCGCCGCTGATGGTCTTCATCCACGGCTTTCCCGAGTTCTGGTACTGCTGGAAGAGCCAGCTTGAGGAATTCGGCACGGACCACCGCGCCGTGGCCTTCGACCTGCGCGGCCACAATCTCTCCGACAAACCCGAGGGCGTCGCCGCCTACCGCCACAAGCCGCTGCTGGAAGACCTGATGCAGCTGATCGAGCACCTGCAGGCCGGCAAGGACGACCAGTCCTGCATCCTGGTCGCCCACGACTGGGGCGGCGCGATCGCCTGGACCTTCGCCGCCACCTACCCGCAGTACGTCAAGAAACTGGTCATCATCAACGCGCCGCACACCGTACCCTTCGCCCGCGCCCTGACCAGCGACCCGGCGCAGCAGGAAGCCAGCCAGTACATGCTGCTGCTACGCCACGCCAAGGCCGAGCGCGTGCTGCAAGCCAACAACTACGAGCGCCTGCTGAAGATGTTCAGCCGCACCGCCGACGGCCGCTGCGCGCTGACCGACGAGGAGATCCCGATCTACCGCGAAGCCTGGTCGCAGCCGGGCGCGCTGACTTGCGCGCTGAATCTCTACCGCGCCTCGCCGCTTTATCCGCCGACGCCGGAAGATCCCGGTGCGGCCGCGCTCAAACTCGATCCGGCGGCGCTCACGGTGCGCGTGCCGACGCTGGTGATCTGGGGCGAGGCCGATACCGCGCTGGGCACCGTGCTGCTCGAAGGCCTCGAAGAAGTCGTACCCGACCTGCGCATCCGGCGCATCCCCGCCGGCAGCCACTGGGTCATCCACGAAAAGCCGCAGCAGGTCAGCGCGGCCATCCGCGAGTTTCTTCAGGAAGGCAATCCAGCCCCGGCGAAAAAGGCCTAGCTGCCCGCGACCCGCTGCGCGCTGAGCCGCTCGACCTGCGCCTTCAGTTCGCGCAGCTCGGCTTCCAACTGGCGATTCTTCTCGCTCAAGGCCCGCGTGCGTTCCTGCACCTGCAGTTCGATCTGGTCATTGGCGCGGCGCAGCTCGGCGAGCAGATGCCGTTCCGATTCGGTCAGGTCGTCGGTGACTTCCTGCATCAGTGCCGCCGCCACGCGGGCACCGAGCTCGGGCTCGGTGGCATTGAGCTGGTGCGCCATCGCCCGGTCGACCACGGCGATGTGGTGCAGCAGCCAATGCACCAGGTATTCGATCAGGGGGACGGTGATGCTGCGCCTCCCGCTCTCGAAGTCCGCGGTCAGATCCCGCAGCACGCTGCGGAAGTAGGCGTGCTCGCCGCAATGCCGCGTGACGAACTCCTGGGTGCAGCCACCGCCGGCCATCAGGCGCTCCTCGAAACCGAAGTGGTCCCGCACGTAGGCGCTGAGGTCGGCCAGCAACTTGCGCATTTTTTCCGGACTGTATTTCTCGTGCGTGCTCGAATCGAGCGCATTGATCATGCCGACCAGCGCACGATGCTGTTCGTCGATCTCGTCGATGCCGAGCGCAAAGTCGCTGGTCCACTCGATGATATGCAATTTATATCTCCTCTTGCCCGACTGGCGCCTCGCCTGGCGCCGTCCGCTGATTTTATTGTAGGCCCCGTCCCCCAGCCCCCGAACCACAGGCGGGCGACCGCAGGCAAGCCTACTACGCCATCGCCGGATGGTCAAAACCGCCGGCGCCGCGGCCTGCCGGGTCCGCCTGCCGAACGACGCAACAGCACCCAGGCGTACACGGCCAGGTTGAAGATGATCAGCACAATGCCGAGCGCGTACTGGAACCGCTCATCCAGCCCGGCCGGATAGATCAGCGGCAGCAGGTAGTGCCCGATGAAGCTGCCCGGGTAGCCCGCCTCCCCCGCCGCCAGCCGCAGCCGCTGCTCGAGCGGCGTCAGCGGACAGACGCCGTGGGTGAACTCGATGGTCACGCCCCAGGCGAGCGCGGGCAGGTGCAGCCAGGCGGCCGCTTTCCAGCGCAGCGACAGCAGGGCGCCGAGGCCGACGAATAGAATGAAGGCCAGATGCAGGACGACAATGAGGTCGGCCGCGATGCGTTCGCTCACGCGCAGGCAGGCTCCGGCTTCGAGGCGACCCGCCCCGGCTGCTCAGTCCGCGACCAGCACGGTCTGCTCGACGCGCACCGGAAAATTCACCGAATTGGCGATGAAGCACTGGCGGTGCGCCGCTTCGTGCAGCGCCGTCGCCCGCGCCGCGTCGGCACCCGCCGCCAGCGTCGCCACCGGCCGTAATACCGCTTCGGTAAAGCGCCCGCCGCCGGCGTCCTCGACCATCGTTCCCTGCGCATCGTCGCGATAGGCCAGCACCACGATCTTCGCCTCGGCGCAGAGGTGCAGATACCAGAGCATGTGGCAGGACGACAGCGAGGCGAGCAGCAGATCCTCGGGATTCCAGCGCGACGCGTCGCCGCGGAAGGCCGCATCGGAGGAGCCGGGCAAGTCCGGCTTGCCCGGCGCCGAAATCACGTGCTCGCGCGAATAGGCGCGGTAGCTGGCGGTACCCTGACCCAGGTTGCCGGTCCATTCGGTGCGGGTGGCGTAGCGGTGCGATCTGTCGTGCGGCATGGCGGACTCCGGGCGGCAGGTCGGCTCAGCGCGCGGCCTGGGCCTGGTAACGTTTGATCCAGGCCGCGATGTCGTCGGTCACGGCTGCTTCGATGCCGAGGAACTGATGGTAGCCGCTGTGGCAGGGATTGCCGCCCTCCCTGCCGCCTTCGACCGGCATCAGCTCGACCTTCTTCGCCGCCTTGAATGCGGCGACCAGTTCCGGCATGGCGTCCCAGGGCGTAAACCGGCAACCGTCCTGCTTGTGATGCACCACCAGCACCGGCACCTTGATTTCACGCAGCGGCGCCAGGCTGACCAGATGCAATGCCGCAATCGGCGCTTTGGTGACCGACGAGGTCAGCACCAGACCGTCCGGACCTTTGTCTTTCAGATGGGTCGAGGCCGCCGCCGCCGACAGCGAACCATTGCTGGTACCGACCGCCCACACCGGAACCTTTGCCTGCTGCCTGAGGAATTCGATCAGCGCCGCATTGTCCTGCGCATGCTCGGCGCCATCGCGGAACTCGTCGAGGCTGCGCCGATCCGAGGGCACGTCCGGGATCACCACGCTGATGCCATTGCGGACGAAGCGCTGCGCACCGCCTGAAAGGAAGTTCTCGTTGCGCATGGAGCCATTGGGAAAGATGCCGATGTTGCCGGCACCGCCCTGGAACAGCACCGCGCTGGCGACGGGATTTTCCGCCCTGGCATAGACGAAGCGAAGCGTGACTCCGGGTCGCGTGGCGATCTCCTTGACTTCGACCTGCGCCAGTCCCATCGTCGGCAGCAACGCCGCACACAGGAAGGCCGGCACCAGCTTGGGCATGCAATGCATGTAGTTTCTCCTGTCGGGGAAATGCCCGGAAGATATCACGCCATCCGGCGCATGGCGCCGACTCAGAACTTCGGAATGCGTATGCGACTGACCATCAGCGAGCCGGAAACCGCGAACACCAGGACCAGCGGATGGAACATGAAGCCGGCGATTTCGACCACGCCGAACCAGAGCGACTCGCGCAATGCACCCTGCAAGGCCGCGACGAACAACAGCGCAACCAGCAGCAGCGAGGTCGGGATCGGCGTGCCCTCGAAATACTTCACCTTGCCGCCGACCGACAGCGACTCGGCCGTGATGTTGTAGCGCGCCAGGCGAGATACGCCGCAGGCGACGAAATAGACCAGCACGATCCGGTCGTACAGGCCCTGCATGCCGCAACCGTAAGCGATCGCCGCCGGCGCCACGCCGAAGGAGATCACGTCGGCCAGCGAGTCGAGCTCGCGCCCCATGGCGGACGTCTGCTGTCGCCAGCGCGCAATCCTTCCATCGAGGACATCGAAGATGAAAGCCGCCAACACCATGCCGCAGGCGAAGTAGACATGCATGACCTCGCCCGTCTGCAGGTAGGTCATCACCGAGAACAATGCCCCCATGCCGCAGACCGCATTGCCCAGCGTGAACCAGTCGGCCAGGTGGAACTCGCGGATCATCGAGAAGGGCTTGTTCATTTTGGGTAGTGTCATGGCGGACAGGATACGCCACCGCAGCGGGTGGTGGCGATGGCGGCTCCGGGCAGACAGCTAGAGTCCGCCGCGCAGCTCATCGGCGGACTGCACTTTGGCGAACAACCCGTTGAGCGCCGCGAGGAAGGCGGCGTGCACGCTCGCGGCGGGAACCGCCACGCCGCCGAAGGACAAGTCCCGGGTCGCGCAGGCGTCGTGCGCCAGCAGGCATTCGAAGCCGAGGTCGGCCGCGGCGCGCACGGTGGAATCGACGCACATCTGGGTCATCATGCCGGCAACGACCAGACGGGTGATGTCCTTGTCGCGCAGATGCTGCAGCAAAGGCGTACCGCGGAAGCTGTTGGGGAAGTTTTTCTGAATGATGGTTTCGCCCGTCTGCGGCGACACCGATGGATGAATTTCAACGCCGCGGGTTCCGGGCACGAAGAAGCTGGCGCCGGGGCGCGTCGAAATATGCTGGACATGAATCACCGGCAAGCCCTTGCCACGGAATGCTTCGAGCAGCTTCGCGGCCCGGGCGCCGGCTTCGATGCTGCCCGCCAGTTCCATGGCGCCGCCCGGAAAGTAATCGTTCTGTATGTCGATAATCAGCAGTGCCGTACTCATTGAAAACCTCCGCTCTATGTCTGGATTGGCCTGCGCGGAACATCTGTCCGACAGCGTATAGAATTCCCTTCTCGCATTTTACGTTGAAGGGCCGGCGCGGCCCCGGATCGCCGGCTCCGGTTCTCATGCCCATGCAGCAACTACTGTTTTTCCTGCTCGCGGCGTATGCGTCGCTGACCTGGTCGGCCTGCCGCCAGCACGAGCTGACCAAGCCGGAGCAGGTCAAGCTGAACGGCGATGCGGTGATGATCGTGGTTCATCAGTCAGCGACTTACGACGCCAGGTTTTCGACCAAGCGCGGCGTCGACGAGGCGGTCAAATTCGCCAAGGGCAGGAAGATTCCGGTCATCTACCTGCAGGACGAGACGCCGGACGAGTATTACTTCATGGCCGACTGCCATCCCGACTACTGGGTATTTTCCGCCGGCGGAGAAATCAGCTTCGACGTCGCTCCCGCGCATCTGTACATCGTCGGCGGACACCTCGAACTGTGCATGTCGGCCGCACTGCACGACATCATCCTGCAGTGGTCGAAGCGGCCGCCGCAGAACCGCACGATCACTTACTTCATGGATGCCATCTACTCGAACGGCAAGCTGATCGAGCCCACCGACGCCTATTATCGCGACTTCACTCGGTTCATGGATATCGTCACCTATGGCCGCCCCGGTGGCGAGCACTGGCCCAAGCTGAGCCTGCTCGAAACCATGGGCATCATCATCCGCGAGGACCATGAGTTCGAGTACATCAAGAAAATTCTGCCGCGCTGGGACCGGACCTTTCCCGACAGCTATCGCGTGGAAGTCCAGGTCAACGACTCGGTGAGAAAGGTATTGCGCCCGGCATCGGGGTGGAAACCGCCGACGATACTGTTCCACTTCGTCAATTCCGCGCTCAGCCTGTCTTCGCCGCCGCCGGCGCCGAACTACTGAACCGGGCCGGCAACTAGCCGCGCAAGCCCAGCGACGCTTCCAGCTGCCTGACCAGTATCAGCAGGCGCGGGCGCACTTCGCCGAGCAGGAACTCCTTCGACAGCGTAAACGCCGGCCCGCCGCAATTGATCGCCATCGGCGGCAGTCCGCCGCCGGGGCGCAGCGGCACGGCGATGGCATTGACATCGGACTGCCATTCGCCGAAGGAACTGACGCAGCCGGTCTCGCGGTATTCCTGCAGCGCGCGTTCGATGCCGTCGCGGATCGCCGGCCAGGCCACCTCGTCGAGCTCCTTGACGCGTTCCATGATGTCCTCGCGTTCGCGCTCGGGAATCATCGCCAGGTAGGCGCGGCCCATCGCCGTGGTGGCGATCGGGATGCGCGAACCGACGTCGAGCGAGAGCGTCAGCGCCGCCGAGCTGCGCGCATTGCCGACATAGATCATCGACAGGCGGTCGCGGCTGCCGAGCGAGACCATGGCCTTGGAGAAGTCGGCGAGTTCCTGCATCAGCGGCCGCGACAGGTCGCGCACGTCCAGCCGCGCCAGCATCGCGCTGCCCAGCGCCAGCGTCGAGGTGCCCAGCCGATACTTGCCGGTCTCCTCGACGAAGACCAGGTAGCCGAGCTTGGTCAGCGTGTAGGTCAGGCGCGAGACGGTGGATTTGGGCAGCTTGCAGCGCTTGGCGATGTCCAGGTTGCCCAGCATCTTCTCGCCCGAACTGAAGCAGGAAAGCACCGACAGCCCGCGCGCCAGGGCGGTGACGAAATGGCGGTCCTCCTTGCCGGACGCCTTGTCCACGATTGCGGCGGGAACGGCAGCCGTTTTGTTCTGTTTGCTCATGTCAGTCCTTCAGCGCGCACAGCGCATCTCGGGCGGCCCGGTATTCGCGTCCGAGTCGCGCCACCACTTCATTTACGGGAAGAATCTCGTCGATCGAACCAATGCCCTGGCCGACGCCCCAGATGTCGCGCCAAGCCTTGGTGCGATCGGAGCCGAAGCTCATGCTGGTCTTGTCGCGCAGCGGCAGGTTGTCGGGATCGAGCCCCTGCGCCGTGATGCTCGGGCGCAGGTAATTGCCATGCACGCCGGTGAAGTAGGGAGTATAGACGACGTCCGCCGCGCTGCTGTCCACGATCATCTGCTTGTAGCCATCGACCGCGTTGGCTTCCGGCGTCGGGATGAAGCGCGTGCCGATGTAGGCCAGGTCGGCGCCCATGGCCTGCGCGGCGAGTATCTGCTCGCCGCGCGCGATAGCGCCGGACAGCGCGATCGGTCCGTCCCAGAAGCGCCGCACCTCGGACACCAGCGCGAAGGGGCTGAGCATGCCGGCGTGCCCGCCGGCGCCGGCGGCGACCAGGATCAGGCCGTCGACGCCGGCTTCCAGCGCCTTTTGCGCATGGCGCACGTTGATCACGTCGTGGAACACCAGGCCGCCGTAGGCATGGACTTCCTTGACCACCTCGCCCGGCGCGCGCAGGCTGGTGATGATCATCGGCACGCGATGCTTGACGCAGAGCGCGACGTCGTGGTCGAGGCGGTCGTTGGAGTGATGCACGATCTGGTTCACGGCGAAGGGCGCGATCTTCCGCGCCGGCTCGGCGCGCCGCGCCGCGGCAAGTTCCGCGTTCAGCAGGGTCAGCCATTCGTCGAGGCTCTCCTTCGGCCGCGCGTTGAGCGCCGGGAAGGAACCGACGATGCCGGCCAGGCATTGCGCCAGCACCAGCGGCGGCTGGGAGACGATGAACATCGGCGCGCCGATCACCGGCAGCGCGAGATTGTCTTGCAGGACTTTGGGCAGGGACATGGGTTCTCCTAAACGGATCGGGCACGTTGCGCCCGGCCGGTCATCAGGCCGGCCGGAATCAGGGCGAGGCAATAGACGAAGGCGATCAGGAAGAAGCCTTCCTGCATCGGCTGCAGCCCATGTACGGCATCCAGCTGGCGCTCGCGGGCTTCGAGGAAGAGGGCCAGCAAGGTCACACCCAGCGCGCCGCCGAGCTGGCGAAAGAAATTGATCGAGGCCGAGCCGGCCGCCTCGGTGCCGTGGGGCAGCAGGCGCAAGGCGCCGGCATTGAGCCCCGGGATGATCAGGCCGAGGCCGACGCGGCCGATCGCGACCCACAGCGCCAGCAGCCAGAAGCCCGTGGCGCGCGAGGACAATCCCATCAGGATGGCCGCGACGGCGAAGAAGGCCAGCCCCGCCATCGCCACCCGGTGCGGCGGAAAGCGATCGGCCAGCCGTCCCGAGAGCAGCAGCACCGCGGCCAGCACGGCGCCGCCCGGCAGCAGCATGACGCCCGCCTCGTAGGCCGAAAAGCCGGCGCCGATCTGGGCGAAGATCGGCGCCAGATAGGTCGAGCCGTAAATGCCGATGCCATAGGCTGCGGCCACCAGCACCGCCGCACTGAACCCCGGTTCGCGGAAGATGCGGAAATCCAGCAGCGGATGCAGGGTGTTGCGTTCCCAGACGACGAAGCCATAGGCCAGCGCGAAGCCGAGCCCAAGCCCCGCGGCGCCCGCCCAAGGCGCCCGGATCAGCGCCGCCAGGCCGCCGAGCACGGCGCACAGCGCGGCCACCACCAGCACCATGCCGATCGCATCGAAAGGCCGTTTGTGGGCTCCCGGCAGCGGACGGCCGGGGACGACGAAGCGCGGCGCCAGCGCAAGCGCCGCCAGGCACAGCGGCACCGTGACGAGGAACACCGCGCGCCAGCCGAAGTGATCGACCAGCAGCCCGCCCGCCACCGGCCCCACGGCCGGCGACAGCACGATGCCGAGGCCATAGGCACCCATCGCCCGGCCGCGTTCGTGCACCGGAAAGACGTCGATGATCGCCACCATGGCCAGCGGCTGGATCAGGCCGGCGATGCTGCCCTGGCCGATGCGGCACAGCGCCAGCAGTTCGAAGCGGTCGGTGAGCGTGGCGAGGATGGAAAACATGACCAGCAGCAGCAGTGCGACGACATAGGTGCGGCGCAGGCCGAAACGCTGCATGGCCCAAGTGGCGACCAGCATCGAGGCCGTGGTGGCGGCCAGGAAGCCGGTGGACAGCAACTGCACCTGGTCGTGGCCGACATGGAAGGCGCGAATGATTTCCGGCAGCGCGACATTCACCACCGTGGCTTCCATGATCGCCGAAACCGTGCCGAGCATCACCGTGACCACCACCCACCAGCGATACAGCGGACCATGACGCGCGAACATCGCCGCGACTTCCCGCTGGCGGGCTTCGGTTTCGGCGCTCATGCACCGCCCTCCCCCCGCCCCCCTGCCCAAGGCAGGGGGTGACGGCGGTTCGCCGCTGCGCGGCTCCATGCGTTAGCTGCGCCCCCTTGGGGCGGCCCGGCGGGGGCGCTCATGAGTCTTAATAAATAGGGTCAATATTCAGTATCTTGTTCCGGATAGTGGCACAGCATTCAAAGCAGCGTCAAGCCGCAGCGGGGTCCGCCGGCAGCCTGCGCAGCCCTTCAACAGGGCATAAGGAACTAGATTGATGGGAATCATTGACTTTTTGGGCGCAGGCGGGAAGAATCCGCATCTTGCCACTTCTAACAGAACATCGTTCCGCTATGCAGACCTTTAAGAAGCCCCGGGATGAACGCTGACCTTCTGCAATTCGGCCGCCGCATCCTCGCCGAACAACCCTTCAGCATCCTCTTGGGCACCGAACTCACGGCATTCGAACCGGGCCGCGCCGAACTGACCCTGGCCGTGCGCCGCGAGCACCAGCAGCAGCACGGTTTTGTACATGGCGGCGTGGTCAGCTACCTGGCCGACAACGCCCTGACCTATGCCGGCGGCAGCGCCCTGCCGCAACAGGGCGTGGTCACCTCGGAATACAAGATCAATTACCTGCGTCCCGCCATCGGCCAAACCCTGGTCGCCCGCGCCAGCGTGCAATACGCGGGCCGGACGCAGGCGGTTTGCCGCTGCGATGTGTTTGCCGTCAACCAGGGCGAGGAAAAGCTTTGCGCCACGGCGCAGGGCACCATCGTGCCGCTCGGCGCCGCGCCGGAATAGGGCCGCCATGGACCTGAACTTCAGTCCCGAAGAAAGCGCCTTCCGCGTCGAAGTCCGCAACTTCGTCGGCGAAAAACTGCCCGCCCACATTCGCGACAAGGTGACGAACGGCGTGCATCTGAATCGCGACGACCACATACTCTGGCAGCGCACCCTGCATCAGCGCGGCTGGGGCGGCCCCGGCTGGCCGAAGGAATTCGGCGGTCCCGGCTGGACGCCCACCGAGCTGTACATCTTCGAGGAGGAATGCGCCGCCGCCGGTGCGCCGCGCCTGATTTCCTTCGGCCTCAAGATGATCGCGCCGGTGCTGATGGCCTTCGGTACGCCGGCGCAGCAGGCCAGATTCCTGCCGAAGATCATGGCCGGCGAGGAATGGTGGTGCCAAGGCTATTCGGAACCCGGCGCCGGCTCCGACCTCGCCTCGGTCAAGACCCGCGCCGTGCGAGAAGGCGATTTCTACATCGTCAGTGGCCAGAAGACCTGGACCACGCTCGGCCAGTATGCCGACTGGATCTTCTGCCTGGTCCGCACCGATCCCGCGGCGAAGAAGCAAAGCGGCATTTCCTTCCTGCTGATCGACATGAAGTCGCCGGGCGTCACGGTGCGGCCGATCATCACCCTGGACGGCGCCCACGAAGTGAACGAAGTCTGGCTCGAAGAGGTCAAGGTGCCGGCGGCGAACCTGATCGGCGAGGAGAACAAGGGCTGGACCTACGCCAAATTCCTGCTCGGCCACGAACGCACCAACATCGCCGGCATCGGCATCGCCAAGCGCGAGCTGGCGCGCTTGAAGCGCATCGCCGAAGCCGAGGGCCGGCTGGCCGATGCGCTGTTCGCGGCGCGCGTGGCGCAGGTCGAGATCGACCTGATGGCGCTCGAAATCACCAATCTGCGCGTGCTGTCCGCCGAACGCGCCAACAAGGCGCCGGGACCGGAGGCCTCGATCCTCAAGATCAAGGGCACGGAAATCCAGCAGGCCATCGCCGAACTCATGATGCAGGCCGTCGGTCCCTACGCCCTGCACTTCGGCCAGCAGGACGTCGGCCCGGACTACGCCGCCAACCTCGGCGCCGGCTACTGCAACCTGCGCAAGCTGTCGATCTTCGGCGGCTCCAACGAAATCCAGAAGAACATCATCTCGCAGATGATCCTGGGGCTGTGAGGAACCGGGCATGAACTTCGACTACAGCGAAGACCAGCGCGCGTTGCAGGACACGGTGCAGCGCTTCGTCGCCCGGGACTACAGGTTCGAGCAGCGCCGCGCCATCCGCGATGCCGAACCGGGCTGGAGCCGCGAGGTCTGGCAGGGTCTGGCCGACCTCGGCGTGCTGGCGCTCAACATCGACGAGGACTACGGCGGCCTCGGCTACGGCCCGCAGGAAACCGGGCTGGTGATGGGCGCTTTCGGCGCCGCCCTGCTGCTGGAGCCCTATCTGGCCGCCGCGGTGATCGCGCCGGCGCTGATTCGCCGTACCGCCAGCGCCAACTTTCAGGAGCGATGGCTGCCGGACATCGCCACCGGCGCAAGCATCGTCGTGCTGGCCCATGCCGATGCGCGCCAGGCGCCGGTCACGGAAATCGGCGGCAATCTTTCGGGGCGCAAGGCGGTGGTCGCCCACGGCGGCTGCGCCGACCTGCTGCTGGTGTCGGCGCGCACCGCCGACGGCGGTACGGGACTCTTCGCCGTGACCTCGGGCGCCGAGGGCGTGCACCTGCGCGACTACCCGACGCTCGACGGCCAGCGCGCCGCGGATATCATCCTCGACAATGCACCGGCCACGCGCCTCGATGCCGGCGGCGCGGCCGAGGCCATCGATGCCGCGCTCGACATCGGCCTCGCCGCGCTCTGCGCCGAGGCTGTCGGCATCATGGACGCGACCATCGCCGCCACCACCGACTACCTCAAGACGCGCCAGCAGTTCGGCCAGCCGATCGGGCGCTTCCAGGCGCTGCAGCACCGCATGGCCGACATGCTGCTGCATCTGGAACAGGCGCGCTCGATGAGCTATCTTGCCGCCATGCATTGCACCGATCGGAATCAGGCGGCACGCCAGCGCACGCTCTCGGCCGCCAAGGTGACCATAGGCCAGGCCTGCCGCTTCATCGCGCAGAATGCGGTGCAACTGCACGGCGGCATGGGCATGACCGACGAGCTGATCCTGAGCCACTGGTTCAAGCGCCTGACCGCCATCGAGATGAGCTTCGGCGACACCGATTTCCATCTGCAGCGCTTTGCCAGGCTTTCCCGCGCCGCATGACGGCGACGCTGGTCTGCGCCGAACTCGAGCGCAGCGGCGCCGAGATCGACCGGCGCGCGGCAAGGCTGGCCGGCGCGCTGGCCCGCCTCGGCGTCGAGGATGGCGGCACCGTCGCCGTGATGCTGAAGAACCATCCGGCCTACGTCGACATCATCCAGGGCTGCCGCATCGCCGGCGCCTATTACTGCCAGATCAACTGGCACTTCAAGCGCGACGAGGCCGGCTTCATCCTCAATGACTGCGGCGCGAAAGTGCTGTTCATCCAGCCCGAGCTGCTGGCCGCCATCGCCGGCGCGATCCCGGCCGAGGTGCAGGTGATCGTCGTCGACCCGGACCACGCCGCAGGCGCATTCGAATCCTGGCTCGCCGCGCAGGCGCCTTACGCCGGTGCGCCGCGTACGCCGCGCGGCCACATGGCCTACACCTCGGGCACCACCGGACGGCCCAAGGGCGTGCGGCGCCTGCCGCCGACGGCCGAACAGCAGGCCCTGGCCGCGCAGGTCGTGAACGAGGCGCTGGGCATCTACCCCGGCGTGCGCAGCCTGGTCTCCGCGCCGCTCTACCACAGCGCGCCGAGTTCCTTCGCCCAGCAATCGCTGCTGCAGGGTTCGCTGTTCGTGCTGGAAGAAAAGTTCGACGCCGAAGCCACGCTGGCCTTGATCGCGCGCCACCGCATCGACACCGTCTACCTGGTGCCGACGATGTACGTGCGCCTCTTGCGCCTGCCGGCCGAAGTCCGCTCGCGCCACGACCTCTCCTCGCTCAAGTTCGTCGCCTCGACCGGCTCGCCCTGCGCGCCCGAGGTCAAGCGCGCCATGATCGAATGGCTCGGCCCGGTGATCTACGAAGCCTATGCGTCGAGCGAAACCGGCTACATCACCGTGATGCGCCCGCAGGACGCGGCGCGCAAGCCCGGCAGCGCGGGCAAGGCGCTCGGCCGCGCCGAAATCCGCATCCTCGACGAGGCCGGACGCGAGCTGCCCAGCGGCGAAATCGGCACCATCTACGCGCACCAGCCGGCCTATTCCGACTTCAGCTACCACGGCAATGACGCCGCCCGCCGCGCCATCGAGCGCGAGGGCCTGGTCAGCGTCGGCGACATGGGCTACATGGACGCCGAAGGCTTTCTCTACGTCTGCGACCGCGCCGCGGACATGGTGATATCGGGCGGGGTGAACATCTATCCGGCCGAGATCGAGCATGTGCTGATCACCCTGCCCGGCATCATCGATTGCGCCGTGGTCGGCATCCCCGACGAAGAATTCGGCGAAGCCCTGGCGGCGCAGGTGGTGGCCGAAGCCGGCGCCGCGCTCGATGCCGAAGCCATCCGCAAGACATTGAGCGAGCGCATCGCCGGCTATAAGGTGCCGCGCCGCATCGACATCGTGGCGGCGCTGCCACGCGACGACAACGGCAAGGTACAGAAGCGCAGGATCCGCGATGCCTACTGGGCCGGCCGTTCGCGCAGAATATGAGCATGAGCGCCCCGCACGGCCGCCCGAAGGGGCGCCAGTCATTGCCCGGAGCCGCGCAGCGGCGAACCATTGTCACCCCATCGCTTGGCGAGGGGGCCGGGGGGAGAGCCGTCCAGTGAGCCCGCATCCCTTCGACTCTGCCATCGCGCTGACGCATGAACCGCCCGACCGCTGGCTGGGCCGCACCAGCGAGGACTACTGGAACATGGTCAGCCCCTATGGCGGCGTCACGGCCGGCGCCATGATGCAGGCCATGCTCGACCATCCAGAGCGGCGCGGCACGCCGCTGGCCTTCACGCTGAACTTCCTGGCGCCGATCGCGGCCGGCGACTACGCGATCGACACCGAACTGGTGCGCGCCAACCGCAACAGCCAGCACTGGGCCATCCGCCTCTCGCAGGCCGGCCGCGTGCTGGCCCAGGCCATCGCCATCTGCGCCCTGCGCCGCGAGACCTGGAGCCTGGTCGAAGCAGCGCCGCCGCAGGTGCCGCCGGCCGAGGCCTGCGAAATCGCGCCGCCGCGCAAGGCCACGGGCTTCCTCCAGCGCTATGAATTCCGCATCGTGCGCGGCAAGCCCTTTGTGGTGAATGAGGACAGCCTCTCCCACGTCTGGGTCGCCGACAATCCGCCGCGCCCGCTCGACTTCGCCTCGCTGACGGCGCTGTGCGATTCCTTCCTGCCGCGCATCTTCCTGCGCCGGCCGGAGTTCGTGCCGATCGGCACGGTTTCGATCAACATCTACTTCCATGCCGGCGAAGCAGCGCTGACCCGCCAGGGCACCGCCCCGCTGCTCGCCGTGGCCCAGGCCCAGGCCTTCAGCGACGGCCATTTCGACCACCACGGCCACGTCTGGAGCAGCGACGGCACGCTGCTCGCGACCACCCAGCAACTGGTCTGGTACAAGGAATAGCGGTTTACGCTCATGGCGTAGAACGACACTTGCCGCAGATGCCAGACGCGAAAAACCAATTGTTTGCCCGCCCCCCTTCGCCCCCCTCACGGGGGGTTACCAGTCGGCGCGCTGCGCGCGTTTATTAAGAGAGGCTTCGAACTCCGTTTCACGTTAGCATTTCTTCCATTCTCATGAAGGAGTCATCATGACCCAGCAAGCCCGTGCCGTCATTTGCCGCGAAATCGGCAAGCCCGTCGTCGTCGAAACCGTCAGCGTCGATGCGCCGCAGCGCGGCGAAGTCATGATCAAGCTGGCCGCCTGCGGCGTCTGCCACAGCGACCTCTCGGCCACCAACGGCACCATCCCCTTCCCACCGCCCGTGGTGCTCGGCCACGAGGGCGCCGGCGAGATCGTCGCGCTGGGCGAAGGCGTAACGGGCTTCGCCATCGGCGACCACGTCGTCAGCTCCTTCGTCAGCATGTGCGGCAAGTGCCGCTACTGCCAGACCGGCCGCCCGCAGCTCTGCGACCAGGCGGCCAAGGCCGGCTATACGCTGCCCGACGGCACGACGCGCTTCAAGGATGCCGCGGGCAATCCGCTGAACATATTCTCCGGCTGCGGCGTGATGGCCGAATACGCGACGCTGCATGTGGACAACGTGGTCAGGATCGACGCCGCGGTGCCGCTCGACAAGGCCGCGCTGATCGGCTGCGGCGTGATGACCGGGGTCGGCGCCGCGGTCAATACGGCGAAGGTCGAACCCGGCTCGGCCGCCGTGGTCTTCGGCTGCGGCGGGGTCGGCCTCAACGCGATACAGGGCTGCGCGATCGCCGGCGCGCGCATCATCGTCGCGGTCGACACCTCGGACGCCAAACTCGAAATGGCCAAGCAATTCGGCGCGACGCACACGGCGAACCCGAGGAACGAGGAGAACATCGTCAAGGCGCTGAAGAAGCTCACCGAGGGCGGCGCCGACTACGCCTTCGAATGCGTCGGCTTGGGCGAGATCGCGGCGCAGGCCTACGGCTGTTTGCGCAAGGGCGGCACCGCGGTGGTGGTCGGCGTCGCCGGACCGAAGGACACGACGACCATCCGCACCTCCAGCCTGACCTTCGAGGAGAAGACGCTGAAAGGCAGCTACTTCGGCTCGGCGCGCCCGCAGCAGGATTTCCCACGCCTGATCGGCCTCTACCGCAGCGGCCGGCTCAAGCTCGACGAACTGATCACCCGCACCTACAGCATAAGCGAGGCGCCGCAGGCCTTCGCCGACCTCGCCGAGGGACGCAACGCACGTGGCGTGATACTGTTCTGACCTGATCCACTCGTCACGAAAGAGCCCTTTTGAAACAGCGCCAACTGCACATCCTGCATCGTCCGGCAAAACAGCCGAACGGCCTTCCGCCGCTGGTTTTCGTGCATGGCGGCTACATCCACGGCGGCTGCTGGGATGTGAATTTCATGCGCCATTTCAATGAACTGGGCTACGACTGCCACGCCCTCGACCTTTCCGGCCACGGCCGCAGCGAAGGCCGCGAAAATCTGCACAGCTACGACCTCGACCACTATGCCGCCGACGTCGCCCAGGTGGTCGCGGCAATACCGACGCCGCCGGTGCTGATCGGGCATTCGATGGGCGCCGCGGTGGTGCAGCGCTACCTCGAAAAAGGCCGGGCGGCTGCCGTGGTCCTGATGGCCCCGGTGCCGACCACCGGGCTTTCGGCCTGCAGCATCCAGCTCACCCGCAAGCACCCGGACTACCTGCGCGAGGCGGCCTACGCCGTGCGCGGCAAATACACCGCGAACACCATCCGCGTCATGCGCGAAGTGTATTTTTCGCCCGACGTGAGCCACGAGGAATTCGTCGCCTTCCAGCCGCTGGTGCAGGACGAGTCGCGCACCGCGATAGCCGAGATGATGGCGCTGGCCTGGCGCCCGCCGCGGCGGCGGCCGAAGATTCCGGCGCTGGTCATGGGCGGCGAGCTCGACCAGGTGTTCCCGGCCAACCTGCTGCTATACACGGCCACCGGCTGGAACGCCGAAACCTGCGTCATCCCGCGCGCCGGACACATGCTGATGATGGAGCCGCAATGGACCGAAGCGGCCGCAACAATCGACCACTGGATCGCCCGCCGCCTCGCGCCGAAAGTGCCGGCGGCAGCCTGAATCGGGCATCGCGCAGAGGAGTACAGCCATGTTCAGCAAAGCCACCCTCGGCTTCCTCGACGAACTCGCCGCCAACAACGAGCGCGCCTGGTTCGAGGAGAACAAGCCGCGCTACGAAGAACTGGTGCGGGAACCCGCGCTGGAATTCATCGCCGCGATGGCGGAACCGCTGGCGAAGTTCGCCCCGCATTTCCGCGCCGAGCCGCGCAAGATGGGCGGCTCGCTGATGCGCGTGTTCCGCGACACGCGCTTCGCCCGCGACAAGAGCCCCTACAAGACCAACATCGGCATCCAGTTGCGCCACGAGCTGGGCAAGGACGTCTTATCCCCCCCACTTTTCAACACATACTTCCCCTTGTTTTGCCCACTATTCACCACAAAACCCAGTCCGCCAAAAAAATTTGCCTATTTCACTAGTGCTCTTATGCCCATTACTACATATAATGTAGTCTAAAGTATGGTTCAAAGGAGGTTTCAAGGGTGCCTTTTAGTGTCGTGAGGGGCAGGATATTTAGTGACGCCACGGGCGCATCTATTGAGATGCCCGTGTTGATGTCAGCCGAAGGACCCCTGCGTCCTCTGATTGACTATTGTTTGACGGTGCGCCGAAGTATTAGCTGGCAAAGAAAGTTCGTCCGGGCGAACAAGTTATTCCTTGAGTATCTGGAACAGAACGCGATCCAGGGCGAAGAAGAATGGCGGATCTTCCGGAACTTCAGTAATCATCTTCGAACTGGAACAATCGACCCTAAGTCACAGGAAGACCCGAGCGGCCTGTACTGGACCGGGATCGGCCCACGCGATGCCAATTTCATGATCAACCAATTGTCTGATTTTTTTGAATGGCTCTCGGACCCCGAACGAAGTCCGCGCGCCGGGAAATTCAACCCGGCCTACGCCGGCAACCGGTACGACCAACGGATCGACGAAAAGGCATACCAATTCAGGCGGAACAAGGCGTTTCTGGGCCATTCGTGGGCGACAGAATCAAAGCGCCGGACCAGGCTAATTCGTGGCGAGCAACCACCCAAGGTGTTTGCCAAACGCCCGCCGATGTTCCCCGAAGATCGATTCGCGGAACTGTTGTCCGTGGGCTTTAAGGTTGCCGGCCAACACGACTACAGAGGAATATTGATCACGCTGATGTTGTACGGGGGCGGCCTCCGTGTGAGCGAACCGTTCCATACCTATATGGCGGATGTTCATCCGCATTGGGAAGACCTGACACAGGCGTTCGTTGCCGTGCACCATCCGAGCCTTGGCTTTGCCCCAAATGACTGGACGAATCGATCAGGACAACGTGGTTCCAGACAGGAGTACCTGTCACAGGAATTCGGTCTAGCGCCGCGTCACCGGTTGGACAGCAAATTGGCGGCGGGCTGGAAGCATCCGGCACTCGATGATAAATGGTTCATGCAAGTTCATTGGTTGCCGGATGGAAACGGGTACGAGTTCGGCCAATGGTTCATGCAGGTTTGGCGGCGCTACATGGAACAAATACAGGGTATCCCGCGAAACCACCCGTATGCCTTCATCAACACTGATCAGAATCGCGGCGGCATCTACACCATCGATCAGTACAACAAGGCATTAAAAAATGCCGTCGAACGCATCGGTCTAATCTTCGGGAAAACCCATGGGACGACCGCCCATGGTTTCCGTCATGCCTATGCGCAAAGGGCGCGTCGTGGTGGCATTGATCCGATCATCATCCAACGCATCATGCACCACTGTTCACCAGAGAGCCAGCAGGTCTACACCCAACCGGAAGTGCATGAGCAGATGACCGCCATTCGCAAGGCCGCCGAAGTCCTGCGACAAAACCATTCCCAACTACCAGCTCCGCGTGCGTTGTTGAGCGAATTGATGATTTGAGGAGATTCGGATGGCCCATAAATTGAGTGATGAAATGATCGCGGAAATTCGTCGCCGCTTCGATGCGGGCGAAAACAAAGAGCACATTGCCAAAGCGATGAAGATTCACGCAACCACGGTCAAAACCTATACGCCAAGGGTGAACCCGCACCCACTCACGGACAGTCAGAAAAAGAAAATCGTCCGCCTTGTAGAGTCCGGTAAAGGAAAGCAAGAGGTTGCCAGGCAATTTGGAATAGCCTTCAGTACAGCCTGCAGATTGACAACACACGTAAAACGAATGCCGGCGGCAATTCCAGAGGAGGTCAAGGCAAAACTTATTGAACGTGCATTTGCCGGTGAGCCAATCTCAACCATAAGCCGCGATCTCCAATTGGTCCGTGGAACGGCGGAATCGGTCTTCCGCAGAGCGCACGCTGACTATGTAGTGACTGAGGCACAGAAATCGGCCATTCTCGCCGCGCGGGCTGATGGAAAGTTAGTGCCGCAAATCTCGGTCGAACTCAAGATTCCGGTCACGATCGTTAATAAAGTGCTTGGCATCAATTGTGGCGCTGGGCTCAACTACACTGACGAAATCCGAGAAGCGGCCATCCGCGCCGTCGAGTCGGGCGAAAGTATGCGTTCAGTGACCAGAAGGCTTGGCATTGGAGAAACTGCGGTACGCAGTTGGGTTAAGGCGGCAATTGCACGCGGGGAAGCGAAGGAACCTCCAAAATTCCCTTCTAAAAAGGACGACCATCAATTTACCTGGATCACGCGGCAAGACTCGCAACTGGAGGACTGGCGAAAACTGATCGCCGCGTGGTTCCAGGCTGAAAAGCCAACTTTTGGCGTGGCGATACATGCCGTTTCCAACTTCATCGATAGGTATCTGATCGGCCTGAACCTGCCCAAGAAGCCGGCTGATCTGCTACAGCGTGGCAGATTGCTGCCGGACTTTCATGAGACGTCTTGCCCAAAGAGGTCGGTGGCCGGGCGTGAATATGCGAAGAGTATTTACAATCTCATCGAGTGGGTGCTGGACACCGAGGAATTTGCCGACCATGACAATGGAGAGATAGTCCGCCTTTCGCACCTCTACCGTAACCCGTTCAATACTGTTTCCGGCACCAGCGTTGATGAACCCAAGAGACCGTCTCAATCCGGAAAGACGGTGATGCCCTACTTCCTCATTTCCGACCTGCGCAAGCGCATCGTTCAAGGTCCCCATTTCAAGGACTGGACGTGGGTGCAGAGACTGATGGGCAGGGAAAGCGTCAACGGACAAACACACGCCAGCGACTGGTTTGAAGTGACAGAGGATCAGATCGACCGCGACGACCCGGACATAGTGTGGCGCTTGAGAAAGCGCGAGGAGGATACACCTGTCCTCGAAATGTGGAGTCCCGGTCGCTGGGTTCACGCACTGTTTCATCTGCAAACCCCTCCACGGGGCGGACAGGCGCGTATGGTCGATTCCGGCGAGGCCGACACCTTCATCTGGAACGGGAGTGAATTCGTCCCGAATACCGGCCCTCTCAGGATGGGAACCGGCGGTACTCCGCGAGCGCAGGGCATCTTCCGGCAACCGCCGCCAGAGGATGCGGACAAAGGGGCCAAAGTGATCCTCTATTTCAACTCCAATAAAACCGCCGATATTGGCAAGAGCGGCAAGGACAAGGGATTCGAGTGCGCCTGGCCGGAGCTGGAGCCTCTGGATGAAAACCCTTACTACTGGCTCGCCAAGCTGCGCGACTGGCAAATGAAGGTCAACCCCATCAAGCGCCTGACGCGATGGACAGATCTGATGGGGAGCGTAAAGCTATCGCCCCGCCACAAGGACGATCTTGCCGAATACCCCGACACGGCTTTCCTCTTCCGCGCCCCAGAAGACAAGGAACACCCCGACTGGCCGCTTAATTCCAATATCACCCATGGGGTATGGCAAAAGCTCATGGCGGCGTATCAGGACGTGCTGGCACAGGAAGGCATTACGCGCCCCGGTGGCGAGCCCATCGAACTAATAAACCCAAAAAACGGCGCAGCCTACAGTTCACAGCACTCCACTCGCGTCAGCCTCATCACGCACCTGATTCTCGATGCCAACGTGAGCGTCGAAGTCATGATGAAACTGGCTGGACACGCCCGATTCGTCATGACGGTGTACTACACCAAGGCCGGGCTTGCCCACATCCAGGACGCGATCAAAGTGGGTACGGAGAAACTGGAGGCCATGAAATATGCCACCTTCGAGCGTGACTTGAAAAATGCCAGCGCCGAGCAGATTAGGCAAAAGGTGGTCTTCAATACCGAGGACTGGCAGGCGGTTCTCCCGGTTAACCCTGCCGACCGGAACGCGCTGGGATGGTCACACTTGCACGATGGCATCTGTCTGGCCGGTGGCAACACGAGTGGAGAAGCAACTGTGCCGGGGTGTCACAACGGTGGGCCCGTGATAAGAATGCTTACGAAGAACTATCACCTATACGGCCCCGCTCCGGGCGGGATTAGGAACTGCTGCCGTTGCCGCTGGAAATGTTCCGGAAAAGAGCATATTCGTGGCCTCGCCGCCAGCTACGACAACCGTTCCTACCACTTCCACAAGCAGAAGGAAATCGCCAGGGAAACCGAGCAGAAGCGCAACGAGATCATGCGGGACAAAGCACGGGTGGAAGTGGCCGGCGACCCCTATACCCGAATGAACGCACTGATCGAAGTGGAAAACCGACATGAGGCCGCCATGCAAAAATGGCAGGAGTTGGGGATGGACATTGTTGCCATCCAGCGGACGATTGAGCGGGTTATGGACCTGCCGGACGAACCCGGCAGCCCGACGGCGCTTGTCGCCAACGGCGATCTTCTGACCCTCAACATGGTCATCGAGGAAACCGACTCTGAATTGCTGCAATTGGCCGGCGTTGCTGAAGACCTCCAGATTTACCCCAATCTGGACGCCGGTACGGCGGTCTACGAATTCCATGAACTGATGGAACACGCGTTCGAGACGCAGGGCCACCCGTTGCCCCGCGCCCGACTGTCTCAGCAGGAAAAACTGGCGTACCTGAATGGGATCATGCGCGAACTGGAGCGACTGGCGAACCCGGAGAACCCGATCCTCGGACGGCGCATGGTGGTGGAGATCATGGATCGCGGCGAGTCTCTGGAAAAGATGCTCGGGGTGAAGTTGAACAGCGTCCTGCAACTGGCCGACCAAGCCATTCCAAAGCCGGTCACGCTGCGTCTTGTTAAGAAGGAGGGAACCCATGGCGAATGACGTGTCGGTGTCGGTACATCCTGACGAAGTGTTTCAGGCGATCCTCGCCAAAGGCCATCGCAAGGACAAGGAGGAAAAGCTTCGCAAGCTGCATGAGCTGTGCGCGGTGGAATACAGTCGCCACAGCCAGGGCGCACGCGATCTGAGCCTCGGGAACATGGCGCGGATATCAGAGAGTCATGGGCTGTTCAAGGCGCGGGTGATTTACAACACGCAGTCCGAGGACTACGCCGCGCTGATCAAAGCCTGGGAAGCCTACAACGGTCCGAAGAAGTCGAAGGTGATCCGGGAACAACTGGCCCCCGCAGACAAGCATGCGTTTCTCAAGAAGATTGAAGACCCGGCGATCCGCAGCCTGTGCCACATGGCGCTGATCGAGCGGGACAAGATCAAGGCTGAGTTAAACATGCTCAAGTCCAAAACAGAGGTCATTATCAATATGAGGCCGCTGGGTGCCGAGATAGCGAAGGGATCGAGCAACGTCGCCGTCATCGAAATGGCGGCGCAACTCACGGACTCGGAACGCAAGGCGCTCGAAGCGGCGATTGACCCAAAGAATCTTGGAAAGCGAGAATGGACAATTGGGGAAGCTGGCGAGGTGAATGACAAACACGGTCGCTTCGTGTTCTTCCCAGGCTTTGTTACCGCCATCGCCAAGATTCTCGGCAAACCTGGGACATCCTTGATTGAGGTGAAGGGGGAGAAATCGTGACCCTTTCCGGCAAGCAGCTCGCCGCCGTCAACGCGAAGCGGTTCAACGACTGGATCGCGGATCGCGAGGCGGCCGAGGATTGGATGAATTACATTCGGATCGGGAAGCTCAACCGCACCCAGATCGCCGGCGAGTGCCAGTTCGCCCTGACCGTGTTCAGGCAGAACCCGGCCATCAAATCGGCGCTGGTAGCCCTCGAAGCCCGTCTCCGGGATTCCGACGTCCTGCCTGACGCGAAAGCCGCTCGTAAGGACGCTAAAGCGGTCATAGAGGCCACTGCCTTGGCGTCTGACCATCGCTTGCAATCGCAATTGGCGGCCGCGTACCATCGCATCAAGCAGCTCGAAGAGCAGAACGCTGTTCAGAAGGTGGAGATCAAAAGCCTCCGCGAAAGCCTAACCAAGTTCAAGCATCTCGATCAGCACCTCTCAACCACAGGAAGATTGCTGCATCCATGAGCGATCTGTCCGTTCAACTGCGCGTCACGTCTGTCCGATCACGGGGCAGGACGGGCGGCGGCGCTCTGTTCTCGGGGCAGACCGATTCGGGGGAGTCCTATGTGGCGAACTGCGATTTCAATTTGATCCCCGATCCGTCTTTGGTCAGCATTGGGCAATTGTGGAAGATCAACGGTCCCATCAAGGTTCGCAGCAGCAGCGTCAAGGGCCATACCTTCCTGCGCCACGAAAAAGTCATCGAAGCCACTCACGCCGAGCTTCTGCGTCCCTCCGGGCAAAACCTGATCCGCTGGATTGAAGATTGCCAGGATTGCCCTGGTGTCGGGCCGGTGCGGGCGGCACAACTCTATGATCGCTTCGGCCCGGAACTGGTCAAGCACCTTGAAGAGCGCGACATTGCTGCCTTGGCGGAAATTATCACCAAGGAACAGGCCGGCTTGCTGTGCGAGGCGTTCTCCAAGCACGATCTGGCATCGACGCTGCTCTGGCTCGATCAGATCGGTGTCCCGCCGCGCCTCGGTAAGAAGATCGTCACCCACTACGGCAACGAGGTACGCGAAAGAATTGAGGCCAATCCGTATGTTTTGCTGAGTTTTACGGCCGGCTGGAAGGAAGCGGACACGGCTGCCCGTGAGAAATTCGGGGTGGCCGAAGATGACCCGCGCCGGTTGGAAGCAAGCATAGAAGAGGCGCTGTATCGCGCCATGGATCAGGGCCATACCTGCCTGCCAACCGACGAATTGAAAGCCCGCCTGCGCTCCGTATTGGTTTCCAATGCGCTGATCGAAAAGGCGTTCGCACTGACTGATGAAACGCCCATGTATCGGCGGATCGGAGCGTTCTATCAGCCCGAAGGCACTTACGCCATAGAGAGTTTCATCGCGGCGCAATTGCATCAGTTGGTCGCGGGAACGGATAACGATGGACAGGTTGGCCTGTTTCGTCAGAAGGAGTGGGACGTTGACACCGTCAACGCGATTCTCGACACCTACCGTCTGCCCGGAGGCCGGACATTGACCGATGACCAGCGCGAGGCCGTAGTGACTTGCGTTCGCTCCAATCTGAGTCTGATCCTGGGTGGTGCCGGCACCGGCAAGACCACCGTCTTGAATGCGTTGTACTACGTTCTCGAAAAGCTGATGCCCGACGTACAGATTCACCAAATCGCGCTGGCCGGGCGAGCTGCACTTCGGATGACGGAGGCGACGGATCGCGACGGCAAGACCATCGCCGGCTTTCTGTCGAACGTCGATGCCGCCACTATCCCGATGGGTTCGCTCGTAGTGGTCGATGAAATGAGCATGGTCGATGCCTTGCTGTTCTACCGGCTGATACGGCACTTGCCGGGCAATGTCTGGTTGATCATGGTGGGCGATCCGAGCCAACTGTCCCCAATCGGGCCGGGCCTTGTGCTGCACGCACTGGCCGGCCTTGGGTCGATCCCTCAGACCACGCTCACCACCGTTAAGCGTCAGAGTCTGGAAAGCGGCATCCCGCAAGTTGCGGCGGCGATCCGGGCGCATAAGGTTCCTGTGTGGGCGGAATATCACGGTGGCGCGGTCCCCAAGAAACTCAAGCAGAAAACGCAACGGGAATTATTTGACCGTGGAGTTTCCTTTATCCCCTGCCCGGACAACGAGATTGGTCCCAAGACACTCCGCGTCTATGAAGAACTAGGCGGTTGCGGGCAGGACTTCTCGGTGCAAATTCTTTCCGTGACGAACGGCGGCATCGGTGGGGTCGGTTACTTCAACCTTGAACTGCCACAACGGTATCAACGCAACGCGGAGGTCGTTTACTCGAGACATCCGAGCTTCGGTGTGGCTGGCTCGACGACAACCCAAGGGCTCGCGATGCGAGTGGGCGACCTGGTGATCTTCACCAAAAACGATTACGACGAGCTTGATTTGCGAAACGGGTCGTTGGGGAAGATCATCCGGGCAATTCCGTTTAGCCAGGTCACCGATCCCTGCTGTGAGTGCGATTTCAACGGGAGGTCGGTTCTCTTTAATTCCGATCAAATGGCTCTGCTCGAACACGCCTACTCCATCACGATCCACAAGGCCCAAGGCAGTCAGTTCCGACAAGTCATCATCCCCATTCGCAAGAGCCGTCTTCTCGATCAATCGCTAATCTACACAGCGGTCACACGCGGCGTTGAACAAGTCGTATTGGTCGGCGACATGGAGGCGGCACTGGCGGCGATACAAGCCCCTGCCGCTGCTACACGGCGTTACGTTACGCTACCGAAATTGCTTGAGGTGTCGGAATGAGCGGAGGGCGGGGTCAAGGGCAGGCGCGGAGGCCGCAGCTAAGCGAGCGCAGCGAGTCTGAACGGGCGAGCACCTGGCGCAGCGAACCCTTGACGCCGACCGCAGCGGACACGCTCATGGCTGCTGGGGTGGATTGGTTTTTAATCCACCCCAGCTGCCCCACGGCGAGTGCGGGCTTGGGCAGAGCCCAAGGTGTTGTCGTTCGTTTGTCGAAAAAACAGCACTTGTCCTTTTAGCAGCAACTCACCACGGCTATCCGGACCTTGTGATTGAAAATCTATTGGCTCAGCACACAATGCCATCGGTTTCTGACACGGAGCGTAATTCGACGTCCGCTCCCACCACGAAGCCGCCATTGGGGAATGTTGATGCGATGTCCGGAGTCGGGTGTGCTCCTGCCGTTCACTGGTTGCTGGAACGTTTCCGCCTCTAACCGCGGCTTCTCAAAAGCCCAGCGGACCGCATCGTGCCCTGTGCTGCCTGATGAAATGTGCAGTGGTACTGACCGCTGTCCGCCGCTGAGCAGTCATTGATTTCAACGAATTGAGTTCGGGCTGAGTTCGGGCGGTGCCCTGCCTGATCAAGCCTCCTCGGACCCGGCGTTTGCCGGACATCATCACGATCGAGAAGGCCCAAAGGATAGTCTCAGTTGACCGATAACGTGATCGTGGGTTTGCTTCCAACAATGGCGAGAACGATTTGTTTGTCCGCAAGACTGCATAAGGCTATGGGCGCCTGACACGAATCTGGCCTGCGGTGTTTGCGACGCTTCTCTGGAGTCTCAGCAGAGCGAAAGTAATACAGCGAATTGAATACATCCAATGTCATTGGCTTTGAGTAGTATTCGGGTTCCGATTCTCCCGGTGCGTCATCAATGGACAAGAGCCCTCTCGATCTGCTTGCGCGTCAATGTCTTGTCGTGCTTGGGAAGCAATTGCCCGGCCTCTCGCCTGACTGGTGGACAACGCATGTCGTCAAGCAACTCACCTTTCAGCAGCAGCAATATCTGCAGCAAGGGCAAGTGTCGCGACTGGACCAGTTGGATCTTGCTGCGCTGCTGCGGCTCGTGGATCAGAACTGGTATGAACTGTCCAATATCAACAGCTGGCCGATTGCCGCTCGAAACTGGCTGAAAGAGTCGCAAACCATTCGTAACCGCTGGGCACATGCTCCGGCAGGCGGCTTGGCTGATTCTGATATTTACCGCGATCTGGATACCCTGGAGCGTTTGACGGCATTGCTTGGCGCAGACGATGCCGAACTTGTCGCTATCCGGAACCGACGGAAACTGCTCATTGCAAAATTGGCGGGGGTCGGCAATGCGCAAGTTACTGTTGCCGCGGCTACACCTCCTTCGACTTTTGCCAAGGGTGCCCTGGTTCGCCTGAAATCCAAGCCAACTGTCACAGGAGCCGTGATTGACCATCTGCCTGGCGAGCCGGAGGATCGGTTTCTGGTCTTTCACGACGGGGCGGTAGCTACATACTATGCAAGTCAGCTAGAGGCTGCGGCCGCGAAATCGGCGCGAATGGAAGTTTCTCCAGACGCATTGCACGCGGCGCTAACCGCACTACAACTGCGGCATCCGAGCACCAGCCATCTATATTCGCTATTCGCTTCACGCATCAACTTTGTTCCCTACCAGTTCCGTCCGGTCCTCAAGCTCATCCAGTCGGATCGACCGCGTCTGCTGATCGCTGACGAAGTAGGCGTCGGCAAGACCATCGAAGCCGGCTTGATCCTCAAGGAACTCCAGGCCCGACGCGAATTGCGCTCCGTTCTGGTGATTTGCCCCAAGCCATTGGTGGCCGAACGCAAGTGGCTGGAGGAAATGAAGCGCTTCGACGAGCAATTCACGCAGCTTGATGGTCCGGCGCTGCGCTACTGCATCGACGAAACCCATCTCGATGGGGTCTGGCCTCAGCAACACGCCCGCGCCATTCTGCCTTACTCGCTGTTCGATGAAACCTTACTGATGGGCAAACAACAGGGCAAAAGAAAGCAGCGAGGTCTGCTGGACCTCGACCCGCCGCCCGCCTTCGATCTGGTCATTGTTGATGAGGCCCACCACATCCGCAACACCGATACATGGGCCTACCGCACGGTTCGCTACTTCTGCGACAACGCCGAAGCCGTCGTTCTCCTTACCGCCACCCCGATCCAGTTGGGCGACAACGATCTTTTCACCTTGCTGCACCTGTTGCGTCCAGACGTGCTCCCGAGCCGCCAGGCATTCGAGCAGATGTCCGAGCCGAACCCCTACATCAATGCCGCCATTGAATCAGCCCGCGCAACTAGGGCTGATTGGCAAGCGGCTACTCGCAACGCCATTGTTCAGGCCGTGGCCACTGCTTGGGGTCAAGGTGTCATGACCGCCGATCCACGCCTGCAACAGGTCCACGACCTGCTCGATGCAGACTTCACAGACGCCGAAGCTCGCCTGACCCTGATCCGGCAACTGGAGAATCTGTACACCTTTGCCCCGCTCATCAACCGCACCCGGCGTCGCGACATTGGCAGCTTCACCCTGCGCAAACCCGAAACCATCGCTGTCGACTTCACTCCCGAGCAAGCGACCCTACATCACGATCTGCTCGACCTGATCGGCCGCATTCTGACTCACCGCCACGGCGATATGAACCTCCAGTTCATGCTCACCACCGTGCGCCGGCAACTGGCCAGTTGTGTATTCGGCCTCGCCCCGCTTCTCGACACCGTATTGCACCGTCATCTGTCTCGGATAGAGATCAGCGAAGTCGGCGATGACGAGACTCCGGACGAACTCGACGATGTGCTTGCCGAGTTCCGTGGCGACGTCGAGCAGTTGATCCTGCAAGCTCGCAACCTGAAAGGCCCCGACCCCAAGTTCGAGGCGTTCCGCAAGACCATTCGCAACAAGCAGAAGCTACCCAACAACAAGCTGCTGGTCTTCAGCACTTTTCGCCACACCTTGGCCTATCTAATGAAACAGCTAACTGGTGAATCCATACGTGTCGGACTGATCCACGGCGACGTGCCAGATGACGAGCGCCGAGAGTTGCGTCATCGTTTCAGCCTCGCCAAGGAAGACCCTCAAGCATTGGACGTGCTGCTCTCGTCCGAAGTGGGTTGCGAAGGTCTTGACTTCCAGTTTTGCGACGGACTTGTGAACTACGATCTGCCCTGGAACCCGATGCGAGTCGAGCAACGTATCGGCCGTATTGACCGCTACGGGCAGAAAAGCGAAACCGTCGCCATCTACAATTTCATCACGCCCGGCACGGTCGATGCCGAAATCTACGAGCGCTGCCTGCTACGCATTGGCGTATTTCGTCAAGCACTAGGGGGCAGCGAAGAAATTCTTGGCCAGATCACCCGAGAAATTCGTGATATCGCCGAGAATTTATCACTCTCGCCGGAAGAGCAGGCCAGCCGCCTGCAGCAACTCGCCGACAACCAGATTCGCGCTATTCAGGAACAGGCCAAGCTCGAAGATGAGCAGGCCACGCTCTTCGGCCTCAATCTGCCGCGCCAGGATGAAGACATGGTGCGCGAAGCCTCCAGCTTCTGGCTTTCCCAAGCCATGCTCGCCAATCTGGTCGAGCGCTACCTCACACAACTGGAACCCGGCAAGGTGTCGCGCCCGCTGGCAAGCAAACCTGTCGTTACTCTACAATTGGCGCAGGACGTGCGCGACAAGCTTCTGACCGATTTCAAACCGCTCAAGCTCACCGGCGCGACGGCGCGAACCTGGGAACGCTGGCTGAAAGGCAACGATGCCTATCTCACCCTGACCTTCGATGCTGCAACCGCCGCCGACCGACGCGACATCGCCTTCATCAATCCTACCCATCCACTCGCCCGGCAAGCTGCCCACGCAGTCGACCCAGCAACCCCGCCCGTGTGCATTCTGGGTGCGGAGACCAATATGGTTGCGCCCGGTCGTTACCCCTATGCCATTTATCGCTGGCAGAAACTTGGCCTGAAAGAAGATTTCACCTTCCAGCCTGTCTGCACCGATTCCGCGCTGGTTGATCATCTGCTGACGCTGCTGGCATCCGCCCAGGCCGGGGCGACCGACTTGCCGCTGGCCGTCGATGAGGAAGAGGCATTGGAGCAGGCTCACTATCGGCTATGGAGCGATGCGCGTGCCGAACACATCGAACAGGTGCAGCAGCATGCCTGCACGCGTCAGGCGTCCCTCGATACCACACACGCCGCTCGCCTGGCGATACTGGAGGAACAGCGTGACGCCAACGCCGACTCTCGTATCCGGCGCATGCGGGAGTCGCAGATCGAGGCCGCGCGACGCGATTACGAGCGACGGACGGAGAAATTAAAAATAGCGCCGGGACAGGCCGATGTGATTGCCGAAGCAGTTGCATTCGGAATACTCGCAGTAACGAGGGCTAGCAAAATATGAGCGTAATTGATGAAGTTCGCCGTGAAAGAGAAGACTTGGCGCGGGTGCTGAAAAAGCACACGGGGATCAGACGGATCGTCGAAGATCTCTATCCCGATAGCGCACATTTCATCTACGAATTGTTGCAGAACGCCGAAGATACCCGTGCAACCGAGGCGCGATTTACGCTTTCGAAATCGGGTCTTGTATTCGAACACAATGGTCGCCCTTTTGAGCCACGAGATATCTATGCCATCACGGACATAGGCGAAGGAACCAAGGCCAACGACGACGACAAGATAGGCCGCTTCGGGGTCGGTTTCAAAGCGGTGTTCGCGTACTCCGAAACACCTCACATTTGGTCTCCGCCATTTGCTTTCAAGATAACCGACTTGGTTTTGCCTTGTGAGCTTGAGCCAGAAACGACACAGGGCAATTGCACGCGATTCGAGTTTCCGTTCAACAACCCGAAGAAATCTGTCGACACTGCCTATGCAGAGGTTGATGCCGGTCTAAACGAGCTGGCTGAAACAACGTTGCTCTTTCTTTCCAATTTAGAGTCTATCCGCTGGCAGAATGCAGCAGGCGACCCTGGAGAGGTTCTCCGCTTCAAGCACTCGGAGAATCACTTTGAGGTGCTTAAACAGAGCGGTGGCAAGACGACATCCAGTTCCCACTTTCTGAAGTTCGATCAACCTGTGGTCGGACTGGAGAAGCAGCGAATCGCCGTAGCCTATGATCTCGATTTTCTGCCCAATGTGCAGGCATTCGATCCCGCAAAGATGCTGGCTAAGCAACTGAAAATCATTCCTGCCAAACCTGGGCGTGTAGCGGTCTTCTTTCCGGCCGAGAAGGAGACATCTGGCCTGCGATTCCACCTGCACGCACCTTTCGTCCCTGAGCTTAGTCGTGCCAGCATCAAGGAAACGAATGCGAACCAGCCACTATTTGAGCAGCTGGCTACGCTGACCGCCTTTTCGCTGCACCAGATTCGGGATCTTGGCTTGCTCACGCTGGACGTCTTGTCGGTGCTGCCCAACCCACAAGATACGATTCCTCCTCGCTATCAGTGCATTCGTAAAGCTGTTGTTGAGGAAATGAACGAACAGCCTCTCACACCTACGCATGCAAAATCCCACGCTCCAGCTAAACACCTCCTACAAGCAAAAGCATCTCTCAAGGAATTACTATCAAACGATGACATTGCGTTTCTCGTCGATTACGACGAGGAACCGCTGCAATGGGCTTCAGGGCGTGCTTTACAAGGCACGAATATTGAACGATTCATGACTGGGCTGGCGATGGCCGATTGGGATATTGACGAGTTCGTCAATATGTTGGCCGCCAAGGCATCAGACGGATTTCGCCATATACCCTATGCACCCTACCATGTCACCGGCCCCAATGAACAATTCATGATCTGGCTCGCTGGAAAGCCAGTGGACTGGCTTCAAGAGCTCTATTCACTGCTCTATACCGACTACTTGTCGAACGCCGGGTGGAAAAAACATGAATGTATCAAGGTGCTCAAGTCGTTGCGGATAGTCCGTCTGAGTAGTGGCAACTTCAGTATTGGCACCAAATGCTTCTTCCCAAGCGAAGGAGTTGAACACGAAGAGGTTCTTCCACGTGTCGAAGCAGGCGTTTTCAACTCTGGCAAGAGCAAGGTGCAGCAAGAGAGCGCCAAGAGGTTTCTTGAAGAGATCGGGGTCCGCCAGGTAGGCGAGGCGGAACAGGTCGAGGCAATTCTGAAGAAGCGTTATACAAAGGCGAATTTGACACCAAAAAAAATGGACCTAAAGCGCTTCGTCGCCTTTGTCGAGAAGGAGCCTGATAAAGCGAAGCTGTTCTCGAACCATCATATTTTTGAGTGCAAGGATGGGAAATGGCGACTGCCGAGTCGGGTATTCCTCGACCAGCCGTTCATGGATACGGGCCTCGGTGCCTACTACGATGCGCCCGGAATGGTTAGAGAGTACGAAGCCCTCGCAGCTACCTATCAGGATTGTGGAATTGCCACAAAGAGACTGGTGAAGTTTGCCGAGGCGGTTGGTGTCAAGAATCGACTTGAGGTTACAGAGACCACATGCTATTCGAATCCCCAGTGGGTGTACCTTTGGTCTGTCGGTGGAAATTCCACATCGACATCGATTAACCGAGATTACTTGATGGCGGGGTTAGAAGTGGCTTTGGCAAGGCCATCCCTGGCGATATCGAGACTTGTTTGGCAAAGCATGTGTTCATTGCCGCCGTCCCCAAACTGCCTGAAGGCGACGTATCAAAACAACCAGAGCAGAGGGGCGCACTTTGCAGATTCACAGCTTGTCCATCAATTGAAGACAATGGCGTGGATTCCGCAGGGCAATGGGACATTTTCTCGGCCGGCAGAAGCTTCCCGTGAATTGCTTCCGGAAGGGTTTCCCTTCGATCCTGGCTGGGCTTGGCTTAAAGCTATTCACTTTGGGCAAGAAGCGATAAAGACATCTGAGGCATATCGCCAAAAGCAGATCGGTGCGAAGGAGTTGGGTTTCGAGTCTGTGGAGGAGGCGCAGAAGTGGAAAACAGTCAAAGATGCTGGCATCTCTCCGGATGAAATCCTTGCTCAGTATGCTCAGCGTCAGCGGATATCGCAACCGGAGGAGTCCGTCAAAGACCCTGATAAAAGGCGTCGGGGAGTAAGAGAGGATGGAGATTCCGCGCCCCAGAATGAAAGCGTGATCCGCGAGCGATCTATTCAGCCGGATGTTCCCGAGGTGACCGCTACCGCTAAGGCATACCTCCGCGGTAAGTACAAGAACCCCGATGGGCAACTCGTTTGCCAGTGCTGCCATAAGGAAATGCCTTTCAAGCTACGCTCCGGAGATCACTATTTTGAAGCGGTTCAATGCATGCGCGATCAAGATGCGCACTACCATCAGAACCGTCTTGCCCTCTGTCCGACCTGTGCCGCCATGTACCAATACGCCCGCGAAACAGACGATGCGGAAATTCGCCGTCGTATCGTCGAGCACACTGCTGATGACAGGGTGCCTGCTGTCGATATCCCTTTGCGCCTCGCAGGTGGCGACCATACTCTGCGTTTCGTTGGCACGCACTGGTTCGATCTAAGAACCGTTCTTGGCGAACGCAAAGATATTGGATCTCTAGATAGCGGGACTTGCCATGGATGAAGTCACCAGTACCAGAGCGGAAGCCCTGATCGCCAGCATCCTTGACAGTCAGAGGTGGCCCCATTCCTTAGGACAGAATTTGCTGGTTTCTTAAGTGAACCCTCTGCGGTTGCGAGTTATCCACGGGGCGGCTTGCCGAAGGTCCCTCTAGACCGTAGGCGAGCAGCACGGTGGGTAACTCAACGTAGCTCATGCTGCCAGCTTTACTGCGG
>JAMPYF010000054.1 GCA_023700805.1 Sulfuritalea sp. | reverse complement strand
GCCTGCGAGGGCGACTGGACCATGGAGAAGCTGGCCTTGCTGGGCGAGCGCATCTGGAACATGGAGCGCCTGTTCAACAACGCCGCCGGCTTCACCGCCAAGGACGACGACCTGCCGCCGCGGCTGAAGACCGAAGCGGCCAAGACCGGTCCGGCCAAGGGCCTGGTGAACGGCATCGACAAGATGCGGCCGGAGTACTACAAGGCGCGCGGCTGGACCCCGGAAGGCGTGCCGACCAAGGAAACCCTGGCACGGCTCGGCCTGTAATCGTGTAATGCCCTCGGGGGACCGGCGATGCCGGTCCCCTGCTCGTTTTGAGGAAAAGCCATGAAACACGTCATCATCGGCAACGGACCGACCGGACTGGTCGCCGCCGAAGCCTTGCGCCGCCTGCAACCGGACGCCGAAATCGCGCTGATCGGCGACGAGGCGGAGCCGCCGTATTCACGCATGGCGATTCCCTACTTTCTGATCGGAAAGATTGAAGACAGCGGCACGCATCTGCGCAAGAGCCACGACCATTACGCCCGGGAGCGCATCCATCTCATCGAGGGCCGGGTGGTCAAGGTCGATGCGCAGGACAAGCAGGTCGAATTCGCCAGCGGCGAGCGCCTGCCTTACGACCGTTTGCTGATCGCCACCGGCTCGCAACCGATACGGCCCAAGGTCGCCGGCATGGACCTGGCCAACGTGCATACCTGCTGGACCATCGAGGACGCGCGTGCCATCGCCGCCAAGGCCAAGCCCGGCAGTCGCGTACTGCAGCTCGGTGCCGGCTTCATCGGCTGCATCATCATGGAAGCCCTGGCGGCGCGCGGGGTCAAGCTGACCGTGGTCGAGATGGGCGACCGCATGGTGCCGCGCATGATGACGGCCAAGGCCGGCGCGATGATCAAGGCCTGGGTCGAAAAGAAAGGTGTCGCCGTGCATGTCAATGCCGCGATCACCGAGATCGTGCAGCAGGACGGTGCGCTGGCCGTCAAGCTCAGTACCGGCGGCGAACTGGCTGCCGATCTGGTGATCTGCGCTGCCGGGGTGCGACCCAACATCGGGTTCCTGCAGGGCAGCGGCATCGCCATGGAGCGCGGCATTCGCGTCGATGCCGGCATGCGCACCAGCGTCGCCGACATCTTTGCCGCCGGCGACGTGACCGAAGCGGCCGATTTTCATACCGGCAAACCCGAACTCAATGCGATCCAGCCCAACGCGGTCGACCAGGCGCGCATTGCCGCGCACAACATGGCCGGCGGCGAGGCGGTGAGCGGCGGCAGCCTGGCGATCAACGTGCTCGATACGCTGGGCCTCGTCTCGACGTCCTTCGGCCAGTGGCAGGGCGTCGCCAGGGAGCAGGGCGGTGCAGGCGTGGAGCGGGTCGATGAGTCCGGCTACCGCTACCTGTCGCTGCAGTTCAGGGACGATGTGCTGATCGGCGCCACCAGCATCGGCTGGACCGACCACGTCGGCGCGCTGCGCGGGCTGGTGCAGACCCAGGCGCCATTGGGCGAATGGAAGGCGCGCCTGCTGGCCGATCCGACGCAGTTCATGGCCGCCTATCTCGCCACCGCGCAGAAGGCGGCATGAGGATAACCTTCAAACTCTTCGCCACCTTGCAGGACTATCTGCCGCCCGAGGGCAAGAAGACCAACGCGCTGACGCTCGATCTGGCGGAGGGCACCACGGTCGCGCATCTCGTCACGCGCTTCGGCCTGCCGCAGAAGTTGGTGCATCTGGTGCTGATCGACGGTGTGTTCGTGCCGCCGTCAGAGCGTGCGGGCCGGGTGCTGCGCGATGGAGAAACGCTTGCCATCTGGCCGCCCGTCGCCGGCGGATGATATTTCCGCTGGTCTTCGACGCGACCATCACGCGTGAGGATTTTGTCCGCCTGCTGCCGCCGGCGACCGGCGGCCTGCCGTTCCAGGAAGTCCTCGATCGCTTTCGCGGCGAGGGCTGGTCGTTGCGCCTGACGCGGATTCCACCGCTGGAAATCGGCTTGGTGCGCCTGGAGCGGCATCGCGTCGAAATCGAGTTCGAGGGCCTGACGGCGGCGGAGCAGGATCGCTTCATGCAGCGCTTTACCCTGCATTACCAGCGTGGCGGCGGCTGAGCGCGCCCGGTCTAAGAGTTGGCGCTGGCGATGCGGCGGCCAGGCGACGAAAGCTGTTAAAATTCTCCTGCGGCGGGTCTCCCCGCATTGCGGGGTGGTGAACCTGGTCAGGTCCGGAAGGAAGCAGCCACAGCCGTTTTCCGCAAGTGCCGGGGGTCAGGCTCGCCGCACCTCCGATCGAGGCGGTCCTGTAATCTTCCCTTACAAACCGCGCACCGCTGTCACACCGGGCTTACAGCCATCGGTTGAAATGCTTCCTGCCATCAGGCATTCAAGACAGGAGCAGACCATGAATCGCAGAAACACACTTGTTGCAGGCTTTCTCGCCGCCAGCGCGGTATTTTTCGGCGTTGCCTACGCCCAGGGTCCGGGTTGCGATCCCGACGGCAGGCCGGGCATCAAGCGCAGTGCGATGCAGCGCGGCATGATGGATCCGGGTGCCCGCGTCGAGCAGCGCCTGAATCGGCTGAAAGCCGATCTGAAGATCACCGGACAGCAGGAACCGCTTTGGCAGGCCTTTGCCGAGAAGTCGAAGAACGAGAGCGGAAAGGGCATGCAGGCCATGCGCGAGCGCATGCAGAGCGACAAGTCGCTCAGTGCGCCGGAGCAACTGGCGCAGATGCAGGACCTCATGAAACAGCGTGTCACGGCGATGGAATCGGTGAACGAATCCTTCATCCGGCTCTACGCTGCGCTGACGCCGGAACAGAAGGCGGCCGCCGACAAGCATTTCAGCAACATCGGCCGCCATCGCCACGGGCGCGGTGCACCGGGCGCCGCGGAACCGCGCAAGGGCTGATTTCAGGTCGCGGCATGGCGGGGCAGCCAGCTTTGCTGGCGGCCCCGTTTGTTGCCGGCGCGCGAAGCGCTTTCCCCGGCATGCAGGGCAACGGGCCTGATAAAATTGCGCCATGAGCTATCAGGTCCTTGCCCGCAAATGGCGCCCCAAGTCCTTCGCCACCCTGGTCGGGCAGGAGCATGTGGTGCGGGCGCTGACCCATGCGCTGGAGCAGAACCGGCTACATCACGCCTACTTGTTTACCGGCACGCGCGGCGTCGGCAAGACCACGCTGGCCCGCATCATGGCCAAGGCCCTGAACTGCGAAGCGGGCATCAGTTCCACGCCCTGCGGCGTGTGCTCGGCCTGCACCGCGATCGATAGCGGTCGTTTCGTCGATTACATAGAACTCGATGCCGCCTCGAATCGCGGGGTCGACGACATGACCCAGCTGCTGGAGCGCGCCACCTACGCACCGACCATGGGCCGCTACAAGGTCTACGTGATCGACGAAGTTCACCAGTTGTCCGGGCACGCCTTCAATGCGATGCTGAAGACCCTGGAAGAACCGCCGGAGCACGTCAAGTTCATCCTCGCCACGACCGATCCGCAAAAGATTCCCGTCACGGTGCTGTCGCGCTGTCTGCAGTTCAACCTCAAGCAGATGCCGCTGACGCATATCGTCGATCACCTGTCGCGCGTGCTGGAGGCCGAGGGCGTCGCCTTCGAGCCGGCCGCGCTGCGCCATCTGGCCAAGGGCGCGGCGGGCAGCATGCGCGATGCGCTTTCCTTGCTGGACCAGGCCATCGCGCACGGCGCGGGGAAAGTGGAAGACGAGGCGGTGCGCGCCATGCTCGGGACGGTCGGCGACGAACACCTGTTCGCCTTGCTCGACGGACTCGTCGCCCAGGATGTCCAGGCCATGCTCGAAGTGGCCAGGCTGATGGATGCGCGCAGCCTGTCCTTCGACGGCGGCCTGCAGGAACTGGCGACCTTGTTCCACCGCATCGCGCTGGCGCAGTTCGCCCCCGAAGCGCTGCTCGACGAGAGCGAGCGCAGTCGCTTGGCACCCTACGCGCAAGCGCTGGATGCCGAGTATCTGCAACTGGCTTACCAGATCGCCATCCATGGTCGTGACGAGCTGTCGCTGGCGCCCGATGACTACGCCGGCTTCGTCATGAGCCTGCTGCGGCTGCATGCATTCCGGCCGGAGCGTGCCGGGGCGGCCAAGGTGGCTGTGAAGCTCGCCGCCGCACCGGCGCCGGTGCGCAAGCCCGTGCCGGCCGCGACATCGGTCGCCCCGGCGACTCCGGTCCGGCCGCCGGCCGCCGCATCGCCAGCGCCAACTCCTGAGCCGCCTGCTGTGCCGCCTGCCGCAGCGGCTGTCGCAGCTCCCGCCGATGACGACTGGCATGTTCTGGTGGCGCGCCTGCCGCTGACGGGCATGGCCAAGCAACTGGCGCAGCACTGCGAATTGTCGGAGCTCACCGAGTCGGTGATCCGCCTGCGCCTGGCACCCGTGCACAAGCATCTGCTCGGCAAGCCCCAGCAGGACAAGCTGCAGACCGAGCTGCAGGCCTGGTACAGCCGTCCGTTGCGTCTCGAAATCGACGTTGCGGAAGTGGCCAGCGAAACTCCGGCCGAGCGCAGCCGCAATCAGCAGCGCGAGCGCCAGGAACGCGCCATCGCCTCGATCGAACAAGATCCCTTCGTGCGCGACGTGGTGGACCTGTTCGATGCGAGCATCGACGAATCGACGATCAAACCCGTTTAAGGAGTGCAGGAAAAATGATGAAGGGTGGCATAGCCGGATTGATGAAGCAGGCCCAGCAGATGCAGGCCAATATGGAAAAGGCGCAGGAGCAACTGGCGCAACTCGAAGTCGAAGGCCAGTCTGGCGCCGGCGCGGTTAAAGTGGTGATGACCTGCAAGCACGACGTCAAGCGCGTCACCATCGATCCCTCGGTGATGGACGACAAGGAGATGCTGGAAGACCTGATCGCGGCGGCGCTCAACGATGCCAATCGGCGTGCCGAGGCTACCACCGCCGAGAAGATGGGGGGCTTTACTGCCGGCCTGAACCTGCCGCCCGGGATGAAGCTGCCTTTCTGAAAGTTGCCATGACTCCGTCGTCTTGCCTCGACGAGCTTATCGAGGCGCTGCGCTGCCTGCCCGGTGTCGGCCCCAAGTCGGCGCAGCGCATGGCCTATCACCTCCTGCAGCGCGACCGGAACGGCGCCGACCGTCTGGCGCGCGGGCTCGACGCCGCCCTGCAGTCGCTGCATCACTGCGCGCGCTGCAACAGCTTCACCGAAGCCGAAATCTGCGAGCGCTGCCTCTCGCCGCGCCGCGATGCCTCGCAACTGTGCATCGTCGAAATGCCCGTCGATGCAAACAGCATGGAACAGACGCATGCCTACAACGGCCTCTACTACGTGTTGATGGGCCGGCTCTCGCCGCTCGACGGCATCGGCCCCAAGGAACTGGCCTTCGAACGCCTGTTTTCACGGGCCGCAGACGGCATCGTCAAGGAAGTGATTCTCGCCACCAATTTCACCAACGAGGGCGAGGCCACCGCGCATTACCTCTCCGAGCTGCTGCATGCGCGCGGGCTCAAGGTCAGCCGCATCGCGCGCGGCCTGCCGGTCGGCGGCGAACTGGAATTTTCCGACGCGGCCACCGTGGCGCAGGCCCTGCGCGAGCGCCGCGACTTCGTGTGACTGAAAGCCCCAAACCGCTGGCCGGCGTCAAGGTGGTCGAGTTCGGCACCCTGATTGCGGGGCCGTTCTGCTCGCGCATCCTCGCCGAATTCGGCGCCGAGGTGATCAAGATCGAGGCGCCGGGCGAGGGCGATCCCCTGCGCAAGTGGCGCAAGCTGTATCCGACCGGCGACGGCGAAACCTCGCTGTGGTGGTTTGTCCAGGCGCGCAACAAACAGTCGGTGACGCTGAACCTCAAGCATCCGCAAGGCATCGCGATTGCGCACAAGCTGGTGGCCGAGGCCGATATCGTGGTCGAGAACTTCCGTCCCGGAGTCATGGAGAAGCTCGGCCTGGGCTGGGAGGCGCTCTCGGCGATCAATCCGGGCCTGGTCATGGTGCGTCTGTCCGGCTTCGGCCAGACCGGGCCGATGGCCGCCCAGCCCGGTTTCGGCGCGATCGGCGAATCGATGGGCGGCCTGCGCTACGTCACCGGCTTTGCCGACCGGCCGCCGGTGAAGACCGGGATTTCGATCGGCGACTCGATTGCGGCGCTGTGGGGTGCGCTGGGCGCCCTGATGGCGCTGCGCCATCGCGAGATCCAGGGTGGCGCCGGCCAGGTGGTCGATGTCGCCTTGTATGAAGCGGTATTTGCCATGATGGAAAGCCTGGTGCCCGAGTTCGACGTCTTCGGCTTTGTCCGCGAGCGCACCGGCAACGTGATGCCGGGCATCACGCCCTCCAACACGCACACCACGCAGGATGGCAAACACCTGATCATCGGCGCCAACGGCGACGCGATATTCCGCCGCCTGATGCTTGCCATCGGCCGTCGCGACCTGGCCGACGATCCGCAACTGACCAGCAACGCCGGCCGCGATGCGCGGGCCGCGGAAATCTACACCGTGATCGATGCCTGGGTTGCGGCCCATGACGCCGAAACCGTCCTGCGCATCGCCGCCGAGGCCCAGGTGCCTGCAAGCCGCATTTTTTCGGTCGAGGACATGTTCCGCGATCCGCAGTTCCTCGCGCGGCAGATGCTTGAATCCGCGCAACTCCCTGATGGAAAATACTTTCATATCCCAGGCATCGTGCCGAAGCTGTCCCGGACGCCAGGAGAGACCCGTTGGCTCGGTCCGGCCCTCGGCGAGCATACGGAATCGGTTCTTGGGCGGCTCGGTTATACCCCTGAAGAGATAGTTGGCTTGCGCGGAGCAGGAGTTATCTAGCTGATTAATATGATCGTATTGGCATTGCAACAGTCAGCGCCGATAAGATGGCTCAGTTCAGGGCTTTAATCGCCGCGAGAGATTCGCTACAATTGCGGTCTTTCCGAATTCGCATTTCTGCATTCAGGGACTATCACCATGAGTTGTGACGATACAGTCGACTGCGGTCGACGGCGCCTGTTGGTTGCCACGGCAGCCGCAGGCGGGGTGGCGGGGGTGGCGGTGGCTGTGCCTTTCGTGGCCAGCATGCTGCCTTCCGAACGGGCGAAGGCTGCCGGTGCGCCTGTGGAAGTTGACATCAGCAAGCTCGCGCCGGGCGAGATGATGACCGTCGAATGGCGCGGCAAGCCGGTCTGGATCATCAATCGCACCAAGGAGCAGCTCGAGTCCCTGGCCAAGATTGGCGAGAAGCTGGCCGATCCGAAGTCGGAAAAGAACATGCAGCCGGCCTACGCGAAGAACGAGACGCGTTCGATCAAACCGGAGATCCTGGTGGCGGTGGGCATCTGCACCCACCTTGGCTGTTCGCCCACCGAGAAGTTCAAGACCGGTGCGGAATCGGGCATCGAGGCCGACTGGCCGGGTGGTTTCTTCTGCCCCTGCCACGGTTCCACCTTCGACCTGGCTGGCCGCGTCTACAAGAGCAAGCCGGCGCCGGACAACCTCGAAATCCCTCCGCACATGTATCTTGGCGACGCCAAGCTTGTGATTGGCGAAGACAAGAAGGCCTGATGCGATGAGCAAAGTGAATGCCATATTGCAGGGGACGCTGAACTGGGTCGATGAGCGCTTTCCGCTCACCTCGAACTGGAAAGCCCACCTTTCCGAGTACTACGCACCGAAGAACTTCAACTTCTGGTACTTCTTCGGTTCGCTGGCGATGCTGGTGCTGGTGATCCAGATCGTCACCGGTATTTTCCTGACCATGCACTTCAAGCCCGACGCCTCGCTGAATGCCTCGGGTGTGCCGGTCGCCTTCGCCAGCGTCGAGTACATCATGCGCGACGTGCCCTGGGGCTGGCTGATCCGCTACATGCACTCGACCGGGGCCTCGGCCTTTTTCATCGTCGTGTACATGCACATGTTCCGCGGCATGCTCTACGGTTCCTACCGCAAGCCGCGCGAGCTGATCTGGATCTTCGGCATGGTCATCTTCCTGTGCCTGATGGCCGAGGCCTTCTTCGGCTACCTGCTGCCCTGGGGCCAGATGTCCTTCTGGGGCGCGCAGGTGATCGTGAACCTGTTCTCGGCGATTCCCCTGATCGGGCCGGACCTGTCGATCTGGTTGCGCGGCGACTACGTCGTCGGCGACGCGACGCTGAACCGCTTCTTCGCCTTCCACGTCATTGCCGTGCCGCTGGTGCTGCTGGGCCTGGTCGCGGCGCACATCCTTGCGCTGCACGAAGTCGGCTCCAACAATCCGGACGGCGTCGAGATCAAGAAGAAGAAGGACGCGAACGGGATTCCGCTCGACGGCATTCCCTTCCATCCCTACTACTCGGTCAAGGATATCGTCGGCGTGGTGGTCTTCCTGATGGTGTTCTCGGTCATCGTCTTCTTCATGCCCGAGTTCGGCGGCTACTTCCTCGAGTACAACAACTTCTTCCCGGCCGACCCGCTGGTGACGCCGCCGCATATCGCGCCGGTCTGGTACTTCACGCCGTATTACTCGATCCTGCGTGCGGTGACCTACCCGCTGTTCGGCATCGACGCGAAGTTCTGGGGCGTCGTCGCGATGGGTGCATCGACCCTGATCATCGCCCTGCTGCCCTGGCTGGATCGCAGCCCGGTCAAGTCGATCCGCTATCGCGGCCCGCTGTACAAGGGCTTCCTCGCCGCCTTCATCGTTTCCTTCTTTATCCTCGGCTATCTGGGCATGCTGGGTCCGACACCGATGCGCACGCTTGTGGCGCAAATCTGCTCGGTGATCTACTTCGCCTTCTTCCTCCTGATGCCGATCTACAGCAGTCTGGACAAGTGCCAACCGGAGCCGGACAGGGTGACCTCGAAATGAAGAAATTCCTTAGCGCAATCCTGTTCGCGCCCTTGCTGGCCTTTGGCGCCGGCGTCGAACTGCATCTCGATCGTGCGCCGGACAAGGCGAACGACATGGCAGCCCTGCAAAACGGCGCCAAGATTTTTGTCAATTACTGCCTGAACTGTCATTCGGCGTCCTACATGCGCTACAACCGCCTGAAGGACATCGGTCTCAACGATGTGCAGATCAAGGACAACCTGCTGTTCACCGCCGAGAAAGTCGGCGAGCCGATGAAGATCGCCATGCAGCGCGCCGATGCCAAGGTCTGGTTTGGCGCGGCGCCGCCCGATCTGACCGTGATCGCGCGGGCCCGGGCCTCCGAGTTCGGCAGCGGCGCCGATTGGCTCTACACTTATCTGCGCGGCTTCTATCGCGACGACAAGCGGCCGACCGGCTGGAACAATGTGGTGTTCGAAAACGTCGGCATGCCGCACGTGCTCTGGGAACTGCAGGGCGAGCAGGTGATGGGCGCCGACCACAAGCTGATGCTGACCAAGCCGGGCAAACTCAAGCCGCAGGAGTTCGATGCGGCGGTCGGCGACCTGGTGGGCTTCCTGAAGTACATGGGCGAGCCGATGGCCGAGTTCCGCAAGCAGTTGGGTGTGATCGTGCTGATTTTCCTGGCAGTCGTCTTCGTCTTTGCGTACGCGCTGAAACGCGAGTACTGGAAAGACGTTCATTAACTTTGATACGTGAATGCAAACTATGGGGCATCGAGAAATGAACGCACCACCTGTCCGCAAAGTGGTGCGTGATGCCGATTACTCCTGGGGCACCAGTGCCATGATGAACCTGTATTCGGGTACGACCTGCCCCTTCAGTCATCGCTGCCGGATCGTCTTGTACGAGAAGCAGATGGATTTTCAGGTGATCGACGTCGATCTGTTCAACAAACCTGAAGACATCGCGATCATCAATCCCTACAACCGGGTTCCGGTTCTGGTGGATCGCGATCTGGTGCTCTACGAGTCGAACATCATCAACGAGTACATCGACGAGCGCTTCCCGCATCCGCAGTTGATGCCGCCCGATCCGCAAACGCGGGCCAAGGCACGCCAGCTGTTGTTCACGATGGAGCAGGAGTTGTTCAGCCACATCGACGCGCTGGAGAAGAACCTCAAGTCGGCGGACAAGGCACGGCTGCATATGCGTGACCGGCTGATCGAACTGGCGCCCATGTTCAACAAGCAGAAGTTCCTGCTCGGCGACGACTTCTCCATGCTCGACGTGGCGATCGCGCCGCTGCTGTGGCGTCTTGACCATTATGGTATCGAACTGCCGAAGACCGCGTCGCCGCTGATGAAGTTTGCCGAGCGCATCTTCTCGCGCCAGGGTTTCATCGACGCGCTGACGCCGACAGAAAAGATGATGCGCCGCTGAGGCGCATCATCGCTGATCCAGCTTGATTCACCTTGGCGCAATGCCAATGAAGTCCACCAAACCCTACCTGATCCGCGCCATTCACGAATGGTGTGCGGATCAGGGTTTCACGCCCTATCTGGCGGTCAAGGTGGATGCGACGACGCGGGTGCCCCGCGAATTCGTCAAGGACGGCGAGATCGTGCTCAACGTCGGCATCGAAGCGACGCACCAGCTGCAGTTGGGCAACGAGGAAATCACTTTTCAGGCACGCTTCGGCGGCAAGGCATTTCCCGTGGTAGTGCCGATCGAGCGGGTGGCGGCGATCTACGCCAGCGAAAACGGCGAGGGCATGGCCTTCGAGGTCACCGACAAGATTGCGGCCGATGCCGCAGGCGCTGCGCCACAGGAATCGCCGCCGCAGGACGCTCCTAGCGAGCGGCCCTCGGGCAAGCCGTTTCTAACCCGCGTCAAGTAAGCCGCCCGCCCGCCGGGCTATTTCGACTCCATCACCCAGACCCCATCCCAATCGTCGCCAGGCGGATTGGCGATGAAGTGATCGCAGCGCTCGATATACAACTTCGCCGACTTGTCGTGGTCGTTCAGCGCCAGCACTTCGCCGAATTCTCCCTTGGCGTCAGTCCATTTCTGCTGCCGGTACTTGACCAGTCCCGACTTGAAATGGCGTAGCGCATCGATCATCTGCGGATAGCTTTCCTCGGTGTGGTAATCGAGGATTTCGTAGATGGCGACCGGCTTGGTCTTGCCCTTGACCACCACCAGGTCGAGTTCGCGGCTGTAATAAGTGCCGCGCAGCTGCTTGTAGGTGAACTCGCTGATCAGGATGTGGGCGCCGTACTGCTTGCAGGCCGACTCCAGACGCGCCGCCAGATTCACGCCATCGCCGATGATGGTGTAGTCCATGCGTTTCTTCGAGCCGATGGTGCCCGACACCACGTTGTCGCTATTGAGGCCGACGCCGATATCTACGGGCAGCTTGCCCTCGCTCACGCGTCCCTTGTTCCAGTTCCATAGCTCGCGGATCATGGCGATCGCGGTCCGCACCGAGCGGTCGGCGTCGTCGTCGTGGCCGACCGGGATGCCGAAGGCGGCCATGATCGCGTCGCCGATGAACTTGTCCAGCATGCCTTCCTCGCGCTGGATGCAGTCGACCATCAGCGTGAAGTATTCGTTGAGCAGCGCCACCGTGCCCTGGGCGCCGAGCTGCTCGGTGATCGTGGTGAAACCGCGGATGTCGGAGAAAAGCACCGTGGCCATGACGTTCTTGCCGCCCAGGGCGTCGACGCCGCCGGCCAGCATCTGGTCGGCGATGCCGGGGTCCATCAGCCGCGACATGGTCGAACGCATGCGCTTTTCGTTGGAAATGTCTTCCAGCATCAGCATCGAGCCGAGGCGCTTCTTCTCCGCCGACAGCAGGGGCAGGGCGGTCAGGTTAACCGAGAGCTTGTCCTCGCCGACCATCAGTTCGGCTTCCATTGCCAGTTCGGTGGTCTGGGTCTCGCCCACGCGCTTGAGCTTTTCCTGGATCCAGGCATTGCTGCCGGCGAAGAAGTCCACGGCGGGCTGGTGCAGGATCTGCGCCGGCGTCACCTTGAGGATGCGCAGGCCGGCGGCGTTGCAGGTGGCGCCAGGGCGGACGCGAGCTCGATCCCGAGCTGCAGCGCCTGCGCCACGGGCAGCCGATCACGGCTCAGACGCTGAGCGAGAGTGTCGCCCTCGATGTGCTCCAT
>JAMPYF010000030.1 GCA_023700805.1 Sulfuritalea sp. | reverse complement strand
TCCACCAGATACTTCTCCAGCTCGCCGGTGTCGACCAGGCGCTGGTACTGCGCGGCGTGCTCGTGCTTGAACTCGTCGAGCGACTGGGTGCCGGTGAACATCACCACGTCCGGCGGCGGCAGCTTGTCGGGGCGGAAGTGGTTGTTGAAGAAATGCACCGTGAACAGGAACACCGCCGCGAGGAAGGCTTCCTCGCCGTGCACCACCGCCGCGATATTGAACAGCCAGCCGGGCGCGAACTTGGCCACGACATGCGGGAAGGCCAGCATCATGCCGCTGCCGCCGATGATCGCCATGCCCCAGAACACCGCCCAGTAGTCGAACTTCTCCCAGTAGGACCAGCGTTCGATGGCGGGGCGCGGCCCCTTGCCGACGAACCACCTGAACATGCCGATCATGTCGTGCATGTCCTTCCAGTTCGGCACGAAGGAGTCGGGGCCGAAGATCCTGAAATCCTTCCATTTGCGCCCGATGTTGATCGACACGGCAATCAGGTGGATGAAGAAGATGCCGAGCATGGTGAATGCCGCCACGCGGTGCACCAGGCCGGCCGTCTTCGGGCTGCCGAAGGCCGCCATGACCGCCTTGGCCCAGCCGGTTTCGGCGTAGAAGGCCGACATTCCGGTCAGCACCAGCGTCATCACGCTGAGTGCGAACAGCAGATGGGCCAGCCGCCACGCCGGACCGAAACGCCGCACATGCGGGATGGGGCCCTCGGCCCGGCGTTCGACGAGCGCGAGTTCTTCCTCGGGCAATTCGTGGGTGCGGATATGCCAGCGGTTCTTGCCCTGCTTGCGATCCATGTACTCGCGGTACCACCAGAGCATGGAATGCGCCCAGAAGAAGGCGAAGACGCCGGCCAGCAGGGCGATCATGAACTTGGTGGTGAGCCAGATTTCCGGATAGGCGGCGAAATCGTGGCTGTTGCCATGCGGGCTGAAGCTGACGAAGCCGGCCGTCGCCAGGGGTACGTCCTTCTTGCCGCTGTGGCATTCCTGGCAGGACTCCAGGCGGTTGTCCGGGTGCATCCTGGCCTTGGGGCTCTTCGACGGCTCGACGTCATGGCTGCCATGGCAATCGAAGCACTTGGCGGTGTAGGTGAAACCAAGGGTGGTGACCTGGCCGTGATAAGTGGCGCGGTAGGACTCGTAGGCGTCCTCGTGGCAGTTGCCGCAGCCGGCGGTGACGGCCAGCTTGAATGCGTTCGACGAACTATTGACCACCTTGTGCGCGGTGTGGCAATCGGCGCAGTCCGCGGATTTCGCATTGTGTTTCTGCTTCATTTCCCGGCCGTGCGCGGACTTGCCCCAGGCCTTCAGCTGGTCTGTGTGGCACTTGCCGCACAGATCCGGGATGCCCAGATGCCAGTCGGTTCGTGCAGGCGAGCCGCGCGGCGGCACGTTGAAGCTGTGCACGTTGTGGCAATCGTTGCACGAGGCGTTGGCCTTGGTCGCATCGTCCTGATTCGGCCGCGCGTGATAGGAGCTGCGGTAGCTTTCGATGCTCTCGGCCACCAGGCGAAAGCGGCGCCTTTCCCCGGCTGCCTTCTCGCGGATGGCTGTCTCGCCCAACTTCACGTGGCACTGGACGCAATCGGGCCTGTTTTCGCCGAGCGTCTTTTTGTGCGGCATGGAACTGTCGTGAATTTCCAGGTGGCAGGCGATGCACTCCATGTCCGAGTGCACGCTCGCGGCGAATTTGTCCGCGGCGACCGCATGCAGCGCGCGCTTCTCGCCGTCGGCGGCGGGTACTTCCAGCTTGCCCTTCCTGCCATCGTGACAGGAAAGGCAAGCCGCGTTGCCCAGACCGGCCTGCGCTGCCGCATCCCTGTCGGCGGCACTTGCGACGAATCCTCCCGCAATGCCGGCGGCGACATGAAGCGCGGCCGCCATGAGCCATGCTGCCAAGCTGTTGCAACGCATGATTTGCCTTCTCCGAAGCCGATCCAGCCCTTGCGGGTGCGCCAGCCGGAGCCCGCCGCTATTGCCGCTTCTGCCGCTGAGCCTTCCGGCTATCCTGCCGGCGACCGCCGCAGCGGTGCCGGCGCCTGGCGCTGTGTCAGTGCGAGAGAATCCACTGCGCCACGTTCTTGAGCTTGGCCGGGTCGCGGGTCTTGATGATCTTGTGCTCTTCTTCCGTGCCGTCGTCGAGCTTGACCTTGTTGCCGCTGGTCATGTTCTTGATCACCTTTTCCTCGCCTTCGGGCTTGCCCTTGTACTTGGCGGCAATCTTCTTCATCGAAGGGCCCTTGCCGTTCTTGGTAGCGGCGTGGCACTTGAAGCACTTGTTGGCCTCCATCAATTCCTCGGCCGCGGCCGCGTCGACGGCGGCGTGGACGGGTGTCGACGCCGCCAGGGCGAGGTACAGGGTTCCGGTCAGCAACAGAGAGGTAGTGGTTTTCATGAAAACTCCTTGAAATGAAATCTTGTCTGAAATCCGTCAACACCGGCCAAACGGCGCATCGGCCAGACTACCGCCGGTCCTGCAGGCCCTGTATATGCGCGAGGACGTCGATGATGACTTTCTGGTCGATTTCCCGCAGGGCAGGCATGGTGTCGTCGGGATGGCCGTTGAGCATGGCGTGCAGGCTGGCCCACGGGTCCTCCTTGGCGACTCGGCCGACATGACGCTTGGCGATGAAGCGGCCTTCCAGTCCATGGCAGCCGGCGCAGATGCTGCGATAGTGCGCCGCGCCGCGTGTGGCATCGCCGCGCGAAAGACCGCTGCGCGGATCGATCATGGCGTCCATGTCGACCTGACCCTGGCTGACGAAATTGGCCAGGTCCTGCAGGTCGCGGTATTTAAGTACCGCATCATAAAGGTGGCTGCTGTTGCGCAGGATTGCCATGATCCGGTCCGGATCGGCGCCGGCCATGGCGCGGATGCCCTTGATCCCTGTCGCATGGTGGCCGCTGGAGAACTGGCCCTGGTTGCCCTTGTAATCCCAGCCGTGGCATTCCTTGCAGCGCCAGGTCAGCGCGGCCACGTCGGCGTAATAGGCTTTGCGCGGATACGACGGATGCGGCAAGGCCTGGCGGTGCCCGTCGCCCTGGGCCTGCCAGTCGTCATAGAGCCGGCCGCCGTTGGCGATCGAGGCCGCCAGGTTGAGACTGGGCAGGGTCTGCAGGTAAGCCAGCATTCTTGCCACGGCATCTTCGCCCAGGGTGCGCAGGGCCGGCATCCTGCCACCGGGATGGCCGTTCAAGGCCACATGCAGGACTTCGTGGGGGCGCTGCCGCGCCGAATCGCCGAGCGGCGCTACCTCCCGCAAGCGGGTGCCGTCAAGGCCGTGGCAGGCGGCGCAGACGGTGGCAAAAATCTTTTCCGAGGAGCCGAGGTTGTTCTTCGCGCGCCGCGCCGCGTCGACCAGCTTCTGCATGTCGGCCTGGCCGCTGACAATGAAGTTGGCCAAGTCGATCCGGTCGTTATCGTGCAGCAGTTCTTCGTAGCCGTGGGTGGCATCCTTGAGCAGGGCGACGATGGCGGCGGGATCGGTATTCTGCCGGCCGCGGATGCCGGCCATGCCATGCTTGCCCCTGTAGTCCCAGCCGTGGCATTCGACGCAGCGCCAGGTGTCGGCCGCGGCGACGCGTACCTGCCGGGTCTTGAAGGCCGGATTCGGATGGGGCGGCTGCCTTTCCTTCGATTCGTGGCTCCAGTTGTCGTAGAGTCGGCCGCCGCGCACGATCGACGCGGCGTCCGCCGTAGCGGCGGCAACTGTCGGTGCCGCGGCAAGGCCTGTCATGAATGCCGCCAGTGCGGCCAAGGCTACCCGTTTCATTTTCCGTTTCCCTTCGAGAGCCCCGCTATCTGACATCTCTCTGCAGACTGGTGATCGGAAAGCCGGGGCCGAACGCCATTTACATGCGGGCTGGACTGAACTGCATGGACTGCAGCGACTGTGCGGCGACAGACCGGCGAACCCAACCCGTGTTCGCCGTGTCGCCAGCGCCAACTGTTGCGGGAAGCACCGGGGTCGGACCCCGGTCGTCCCGCGCGGTCAGGCTCAGAAGCCGAACCCGACACCCATCATCAGCGTGTGATAGCCGCCGGTCAGGGCGGCGTAAGAGTCGTCCTTGTTGTAGTCATAGACATAGGAGGCCTTGAGCTTGACGTTCTTCTTGAGCTGGTAATCGACGCCGAGGTTCAGGCTGTGCACCGCGCTGCTGATGGTGCCGTCGATGGTGGGCAGTTCGGAGAGAACCAGGCCGCTGGCAACATTGCCCTTCGACCTGGACCAGGTGTAGCCGCCGTTCCAGCGCAACTCGTCGCTGACCTGCCAGTCGCCGCCGAGGTTCAGGACGTAGGTATCGATCTTGTAGGTCGAGCGGTCGCGCGTGAGGAAGTTCAGCGTGGTCGCGTTGCCGACGCCAGGCTCGAAGCGCCGGCGATCGGAGGACAGGTAATAGCTGGCGAAATCGTCCTGCATCCACGACAGACTGGCGTGCGTATTGATCCATTCGCTGACCGGCAGATTGAGCGAAATGCCCGCCGCCTCCTGGGTCTTGTCGAGATCCTGGGTGATCGACGTGGTCGCCACGCTTGCCGCGATGTTGTTGAAGAAGGCATTGTTGGCGTTCTTGTTTTCCTTGTGGTTGTAGTAGCCGCTCACCAGCATGCCGTTGGCCGCCGCATAGCTGAGCTTGGTCTTCAGGTTGAAGGCCTTTTCCGGCTCGGTGACCATGCCTGTTTCATTGGCCCAGACATAGGACGGGATCACGCGCAGTATCACCCCCGGCATCGGGCGCGCGATCCAGTTGACATACAGCTCGTCCGACACCGTGTTGTCCTTGTACAGCGAGCGCTGCGGCTGGATCGATCCGCCGGCTGCGGCCGTCGACCAGGTCAGGTTGCGGTCCTTGTCTTCGCGCTTCCAGCCAGCCGTCACGGTCGATTTCAGCGCCGTGGGGCGGAAGGTGGCCGAGATTCCGTAGTTCAGGGACCTTATCTTGTCGATGCGCACGCCCAGTTGCTGGTTCGCCGCGGCGTTGAGCAGGCCGACCGCCGGGAAGGTCGAATCGTTGTCGCGGTTGTTGTATTTGACGAAGCCTTCGAGGCCGACACCCGCCACCGCATTCGAGGTGACGTTCAGATAGGCGCTGTTGGTGGTGATCTTGCCGGTGTTGTAGCCGTTGGTCTGCTGGATCTGGGCAAACGAATCCGCCTCAAGTATCGACAGACCGTAACCTGCCGCCACCGCTGTGCTGCCGTAGTTCTTGGCGAAGCGGAAATTGTTCGAGACCAGGGTGCTGTCGGGAACGAAGTGCAAGGGGCGGGTTCGGCCGCCCGCGCTCAGCAGGAAGGTCGCCGAAGCGAAATCCGCCATGCCGAAGTTCCTGGCCTTGTTGTCGAACTTCTCGATCGAACCCTCGTAGCCGAGATTGAATCCGCCCGGCGCTCCGTTGAGGCTTACCGTGTAGCGATTCATCCGCTCGTCGATGGGTAGATCGAAGCCGCGCCAGCGCGTCGTGATCGCGCCCGTGATGTCGCCGCCGCCCGTCACATAGCTGGCAAAGCGGTTGCCGTCGCGCTTGTAGCCGTCGTAGTTGATGGCTGCTGCCAGCGAGTTGCCGAACAGGAGCGGCTTGAGCGCGAGTCCCAGGCCATAGGTCGTGCGGTCGATCTTGTACAGCGTCTGGCCCGGTGAATCGTTGTTGAACAGCGCCACGTAGCCGCTGTTGGCATTGACATAGGTCGGATCGGTGCCGCCGGCGACCGCATTGGGGTTGTAGCGGAAGCTGAGGCCGCCGGTTGCCGAGCGGAAGTTCGTGTAATAGCCGGAAAAGCCCAGGGTATCCGAATTGGCCTTGACCGTGCCGCGATGGTTGTGGGCGCCGAAGCCCTGGCGCTCGAGCTCGAAGACATTGCGCTGGGCGTTTCTGCCGACGATGCTCAGGTCGAGATCGAGGTAGCTGCCGCCGCGCTGGTCGCCGCCCATGCCCTGCTGGTAGTTGTAGCGTTCGAGGAACTGTGTGCTGTTGGTGCCGGCACCCTTGAAGTAATCGAAGCTGTACAGCTTGGCCGTCGCCTCGCCGGTGAAGACCGCCCCTTCGGCGGCATGCAAGGGCGCGCCGAAGGCGCCCGCCACGGCCAGAACCATGACTTTCATCTGTGTTTTCGAATTCATGATGTTTTCCTCAAGGTCTCAGAATCTCAGATGCTGGTCGGCAGAACTGCCATGGATCGTGCCGTGGCAACTTGCGCAATCTCTCAGCACCGCCCCGGTGATCCGTTGCGTGTTGTTGACCAGTCCGCCCTGTCCATGACGATTGCCGGCAACCGAATGGCACTGCAGGCACTGCATCGGTTGCGCCGCCGTCAGCAGCTTCTTGTTGGGCGTGCCATGCGGGTCGTGGCAGTTCTTGCAGTCTTCAGCCGCCGGCGGATGCTCGAAGGCGTGGGGGCCGCGCATCGCCTGGTGGCAGGAGGTGCATTGCGCCGTGGCGGCGCCCAGGGTGGCCTGCTTCGAGGCATGCGGATCATGGCAGCCGGTGCAGGTGGCGCCGCCTTCCTTGACCGGGTGATGCGAGGTCATGCTGAACTTGGCCAGCACGTCCTGGTGGCAGGTCGCGCACAGCGCGGTGGTCTTGCCGCCCTTTTCCATGCCGGCGTTGAGCGCCTTGACCTTCGGCGTGTGATTGCCGTGGCAATCGCGGCACTGGACGCCGGCCTTGTTGTGCTCGGCGATGGCGAAGTGCATGCGGCGCTTGTCGCTTTCGTGGCAGGCGAGGCAGTCGGCCGATTCGGGCTTGGTCGCGACCACCTTGGGCGGCTTGTTGGGGCCCTTGGCCTTTTCGCGCGCTTCATGGGCCTTGGCGTGGTCTCCGGCATTGACGTGGCAACTGTTGCATTCGCCGTGGAAGGCGTGCGAGGTCTTCGCCTCGGTCTTGTGACATTCAACGCACTGGTCACCTTTGATCGGCGCGGCCTTGGCCGCCATGGGCGCTGCGGCCCAGGCGCCGGCATGCAGGGCACCTCCGAGGATAACCGCCAGCAACACGGCAAGACGTCTCATGGCTTACTCCTTCTGTTTAAGTTCAAATCGATCAAAACCGCGTAACTCCCCGCCGCGCGACAGGCGCAATCGGGGTCTAATTCATTTTCAATATTCCGGATCATTTGCCGGCCGCCAGCTTCGCTTTTAGTTCCGAGGGGCCGTCGGCGCCGACCGGCTCCTTGTGGGCGATGCCGAAGTGGCATTCGATGCAGGTCTTGCCTTCGGCTTTTCCCTTGGCGTGGCGCCGCTGCGCCTTCTCGGTCTGCTTGTCGAGAGCCATCGAATCGATGTGGTGGCAATTGCGGCACTCGATCGAATCGGTGGTCACCATGCGCGCCCATGCCCGGCTGGCCAGTTCGTAGCGCTTGGCCTCGAACTTCTCGGGCGTGTCGATGACGCCGGTGATCTTGCCCCAGACTTCGCCGGAGGCCTGGATCTTGCGCGTCATCTTGTGCACCCAGTCCTTCGGCACATGGCAGTCGGAACAGATCGCGCGCACACCGGTGCGGTTCGAGTAGTGGATAGTCTTCTTGTATTCCTGGTACACCGTGTCGCGCATCTCGTGACAGCCGGTGCAGAACTCAAGGGTGTTGGTGGCTTCCATGGCAGTATTGAAACCGCCCCAGAAAATGATGCCGGCAACGAAGAAACCGCTGCCCACCGTAAGCAGGGAGTACTTGACGCACGGAGTGCGCAATGTGGCCCAGAGCCGGGCCAGCCAGGCGATCTTCATGATGTCCCTCGCCGCCGGTCAGCGCGAGAGTATCCATTGCACCAGGTTCTTGATCCTCGCCTCGCTGCGGATTTTCACCGCGCCGTGGTCTTCCTCCACGCCGTCGATCTTGACCTTGCTCGGCTGCGTCACGTGCTTGGTGAGCTTGGCTTCGGCCTCCGGCTTGCCCTTGTACTTGGCGGCGACTTCCTTGTAGGCCGGGCCGTCCTTCTTCTTGTCCACGCTGTGGCACTTGAAGCACTTGCTGTCCTCCAGCAAGGCCATCGCGTCAGCCTCGTCGGCGGCATGGGCGGGAACTGCAACAGCAAGGCTGCAGGCAAGAACGGCAAGGTGGCGTTTCATGATTCGCATTCCCTTCAAGTTGAATTGCGCGGCTTCGGCTCGTCTCGTCGCGCCACTTTGGCGTGGCGATCAGGGCTTCGGCGTTGACATTGACATTGCAGGGGATTCTGAACTTATTCGGCACTGCACCATATCGGCTAGCGCTTAAAGTTTCTGTAGGAATAGTCCTACCGCACGCGGAGCGCGCTGGCCGTCCGTGCTAGCCCGGCAGATTGGTCAGCTCGTGGGCGATGGCATAGCGCACCAGATCCGGGGTGCTCGCCAGGCCCATCTTCTGCAGGATGCGGGTCTTGTGCGTGCTCACGGTCTTGACGCTGAGCGAAAGCGCGGCGCCGATCTCGCTCGGGCCCAGTCCCGCGACCAGCATTTCGAACACCTGGTATTCGCGGTTGGAAAGCAGGGTGTGCGGCAGCGCCTCGCTCTGCGAGCCGATCCGCCGCGCCATCAGTTCGGCGACGTGGGCGCTGATCTGGACGCCGCCCGCCGCGACCTTGCGGATCGCCGCGACCAGGAGATCTGCATCGTTCTCCTTGGTGATGTAGCCGGCGGCGCCGGCACGGAATGCGCGCATGGCATATTGATCCTCATGATGCATGCTGAGTATCAGGATCGGCAGGTGGGGATAATCGCGGTGCACCAGCTTGATCAATTCCAGGCCGTTCTTGCCCGGCATCGAGATGTCCAGCACCAGGATGTCGCACTCCACGGTCTGCAGGCGCGCCAGCAGTTCGTTGCCGTTCGCGGCCTCGCCGCTGACCACCAGGTCGTCGGTGTCGGCCAGGATCTGCTTGAGGCCGTCGCGGATGATGGAATGGTCGTCGGCGAGAAAAACGCGGGTCATGTGCTCTGCTCCTGGAGCGGTTCGGCACTTGCGACTGCGGCATCGGGTGGCGGTTCGGCGTCGCGGTGCCTGAGTGGCAGGCTCACCTCGATTGCCACGCCACCCGCGGCCGATTCGCCGATGCTGAGCCGGCCGCTGAACATCAGCACGCGTTCGCGCATGCCGACCAGGCCGTTGCCGGCGCAGAAAATCGCCGCCGATGAGGCATGCAAGCCGCGGCCGTCGTCTTCGATCGCCAGGCGCAGCGCATCGTGCTCCAGCTTCAGGCTGACGGCGACGTGGCTGGCCGCAGCGTGGCGGGCGACGTTGGTCAGCGCCTCCTGCAGGATGCGATACACCGCCGTCGCCATGCCGGCTTCGCAGGTGTCGGCGGCGGCATCGATATCGATTTCGATGGCGACGCCGCTGCGCTGCGAAAAATCGTTGGTCAGCCATTCTGCGGCGGCAACCAGGCCGAGGTCGTCAAGCAGGGGCGGGCGCAGCTCGGTGGTGATGCGGCGCACCGAGGCGACCGTGTCGGCCAGCAGGTCCTTCATCACCTTGACCCGCTTTTCCAGCTCGGGATGCGACTTCTGCAGCGGCCCGGCCAGCGACGACAGGTCGAGGCGCAGGCGCATCAACTGCTGGCCCAGTTCGTCGTGCAGCTCGCGTGCGATGCGGTTGCGCTCCGATTCGCGGACCATGATCAGCGATTCGGAGAGGCGGCGCAGCTCGGCATTGGTCGCGGTCAGGGCCAGTTCGGCACGCTGCCGTTCGGAGATGTCGCGCAGTACGGCGGTGAATAGCGTCTGTCCGCCGACGGTCACCTGCGACAGGCTGGTTTCGACCGGGAATTCCTCGCCGTTGGCGCGCAGGCCGACCACTTCGTTGCCCATCGCCCGCGCCGTGGCGCTGCTTTCGCGAAACCCGGCGAAGTGCCTTTCATGCGTCGCGCGGTAGCGTTCGGGCAGAAAGCGCGACAGCGGTGCGCCGATGGCATCGGCCGCGCTGCAGGCGAACATCTTTTCCGCGGCCGGGTTGAACAGCACGATGCGCTGCGCCATGTCGACCGAGACAATCGCATCCAGTGCCGTATTGATCATCGCCTGCAGCGTCTCGCCGGTCTGTGCCAGGTTCTCGGCGAGGGCCTGCTCCCGCTTCAGTTCGCGTACCAGCAGCAGCGTGATCAGGGCGATGAAGGCCGCCATGGCGCCGGCGCCGAGCCGCAGCGTGACCGCATTCTCGCGCCAGGCGGTGAGCGCGGCGGCATCCAGCGCAGAAACCGCCAGGGTCAGCGGAAACCCCGCGATGTCGCGATATATCACCACACCCGGCGCATCCCCGCCGAAACGCACGACCGGCGTCGTCTCGCCCGCATCCGCACGATGCGGCGGCAGCGTGAAAGCGCGGCCGATCATGGCTTCGTTGCGCGGCGTTCGCGTCAGCAGGCGGCCGTCGCTCAGGTACAGCGCAATCGGACTTATGTATTCGAGTTTCAGGTTATGCAGCTGCTCGAAGTAATCGAGATTCAGCGCCGCGACCACGACGCCGGCAAAGGCGCCGTCGGGCCGGTTGACGCGGTGGCTCATGTGCACCGTCCACTTGCCTCCCATCCGGTTCACCAGCGGCGGGCCGATGAACACTTCGCCGCCCGGCTTGGTGCGGTGGAACTGGAAATAATCGCGGTCGGCCACCCGCACCTGCGAAATCGGAAACTCGGCGGAGGCATTCACCACCGTGCCGTGCTCATCCACCACGAACAGCGCACCGATGTGCGGCATGCCCTCGATGCGCGACCTCAGCGTGATGTGGATCAGTTCGTCGTCGAGCGGGATGCGGCGCTGCTCCAGCTGGCTGACCCGGTCGACCACGCTGCCGATCACCAGATGCACGCCTTGCAGCGCGCGCGCGGTCTGGTCGCCGATGACCCGGCTCATGCTGCCGGCTTCCTCGGCGGCATGCCTGAGTTCGCTGTCGCGCAGGCCGACCAGGTAGATTTCGGTCGAAATCAGGACCATGCCGATGGCAAGGGTGCCCAGCAGCAGCACGGCGCGCACCGGGCTTTGCACCCAGCGCCTGGCGTGCGCCAGCGCCTCGATGGAACGAGCGGCGAATCCCATTCGGCCAGTCCGCAGCGACGATCCGCGCCGGCTCGGGCTGCTATGCCGCCGGCACGGCGCGCTTGCCGCCGTCGTCGTCGATCGCGACGTAGGTGAATTGCGCCTCGGTCACCTTGACCACCACCGGATTGCTTGGGTTGCGTTCGGCATAGACCTGGACATCGACGGTGATCGAGGTCCTGCCGACGCGAACTATCTCGGCGTAGAAGCTGACGATGTCGCCGACCGAGATCGGCTGCTTGAACAGGAAGGAATTGACCGCCACCGTGGCGATGCGCCCGCGCGCGCGGCGCATCGCCGGAATCGCGGCGGCGACGTCGCATTGCGCCATGACCCAGCCGCCGAAGATGTCGCCGTTGCCGTTCATGTCGGCCGGCATCGGCATCACGCGCAGCACGGGCTCGCGGCCCGGTATCAGTACGCCCTCGTGAGGCATCAGTGTTCTCCGGAAGTCAGGTAGTTCATCGGACCGCCAGTATACGGCGCAAAGCCGGTGCCGAAGATCACGCCGGCGTCGGCCAGGTCGGCGTCGGCGACGATGCCCTCGCGCACCAGGCGCTGCGTCGCGGCCAGCAGGGGTTGCAGCAGGCGCTGCGCCAGCGCCGGATTCGCCGGGTCGGACTCTGTCTGCCGGGAATTCCGCTTCGCGGGCCGGCAAGCGCCAACTTTCTGCGGCTTGCCATCCACCCAGGCGTAGAAACCCTGGCCGGACTTCCTGCCGAGCTTACCGGCTGCGAACAGCGCCACCAGCTTTTTCGGCGCATCGGCCGCGCCGACCAGTTGTCGGCCGGCCGCGACGACGACGTCGAGGCCCACGGTGTCGGCCAGCTCGATCGGCCCCAGCGGCATGCCGAAGCCGACCATGGCCGCATCGACGGTTTCGGGCGCGATGCCCTCATCGACGCAGCGCATCGCCTCGTGCATGTAGGGCGCCAGCACGGCATTGACCAGGAAGCCCGGCGCGTCCCGCAGCGGCAGCGGCAGCTTGTCGATCCGGCGCACGAAGGCCGCCGCGCGCTGCGCCACCTCTGGCCCGGTGGCGGCGCCGGCGACGACCTCGACCAGCGGCATCTTCGTTACCGGGTTGAAAAAGTGGATGCCGACCAGGCGCGCGGGATTCCTCAAGGTCGCCGCGATGTCGGCCAGCTTCAGCGAGGAGGTGTTGGAGGCGATCAGCGCATCGGGTCTGGCACGCGCCTCGATCCCGGCGAACAGCGCCTGCTTGGCTGCCAGATCCTCGTATATCGCCTCGACGATGACATCGGCCTGGCGCAGGCCGTCGCCGTCCGGGTCGGCGATCAGACGGTCGAGCGCAAGGCGGGCGAGCTTGCCGTCGCGCAGTTTCTTTTCGAGGAAAGTCGCGGCGCGGCCGATGGCCGCCGCGATCTGCTCCTTCGACAGATCCTGCAGCGTCACCGTCATGCCGCGCAGCACGCACCAGGCCGCGATGTCGCCGCCCATGACGCCGGCGCCGACCACATGCACATGGTGCGGCGAAAAACCGGCCGCCTCCTTGCCGAAACCCTTGAGCCGGTCCTGCAGGAAGAAAACGCGGATCAGGTTGCGCGTGGTCGGGTGGCTCACCAGCGCAGCTAGCGAGGTCGGCCGCCCGGCCGGCACCGCCAGCGTGTCGCCGCCGTAGTTCTGCCACTGGTCGATGATCGCGTAGGGCGCCGGGTAATGCTCCGGTGGCGCGCGCTTTGCCACTTGTTTCCTCGCGCCGCGGGCGACAAAGCCTTTCAGCGGCCCGTTCAGCAGCCTCTGCAGCAAAGGCAGGCGGCGCGGCGGCCGGCCCGACAGCAGCAGCATGCGTGCGGCATTGTCCATGTCGCCCGGCGGCAGGCACTCGTCGGCCAGGCCCAGCTTTTTCGCGCGCGGGGCCGAGATGCTCCTGCCGGTCAGCATCATGTCCAGCGCCGCCGCCGGGCCGACCAGTTGCGGCAGGCGCAGCATGCCGCCCCAGCCGGGGACGATGCCGAGCATGACTTCGGGCAGCGCGAACTTGGTGCCCGGCTCATCGACCGCGATGCGATAGCGGCAGGCCAGCGCCAGTTCGGTGCCGCCGCCCATGCAATGGCCGCGCACCAGCGCCAGCGTCGGGTAGCCGACGGCCGCGAGGCGGTTGTAGGTGTCCCAGCCGCGCTGGATCAGCGCGCGCGCCTTTTCGGGCGTGTCGGAGGAAACGAATTCCTCGATGTTGGCGCCGGCGATGAAGCCGGCCTCCTTGGCCGACTTGAAGACCAGGCCCTTGGGCGGCTGCCGCTCGCACTCGTCGAGCAGCAGGCCCAGCTCGGTCATGACTGCGGCGCCCAGCGTGTTGGTCGAGGAATCCGCGGTGTCGAGGATGGCCCAGGCCACCCCGTCGGCTTCGCGTTCGAGGCGCCAGTGCTTGAACTCGCTCATGCGAAGGTGTCCTTGTTCCCGTGCGGAATGACGAAGCGGCCGACGATGGCCGGCCGCGCATCGCCATCGACGTGCAGCGCGAAGAGCTGCTCGGCCGGGCGCGGCTCGCTGCGCAGGGCGACGCGTGCGCCGTAGAAGACCGGACCCTTGATCCAGGTGTCGAGCTGCATCGGCGCATGGTGCGCGGCGCCGAGATGGCCGAGACACTGGCCGATGGCCCGCTGCGGATGGGCGAAGGCGCCCGCGTAGCCGAAGCGGCGCGCATACAGGCTGCTCATGTGCAGCGGATTCAGGTCGCCCGAGAGCAGGCCGTAGCGCCAGCGCCCGTGCTGCGGCATGCGCCACTCCGCCACCGCCCTTCCCGCCACGGCCGGGCTGGCGGCAGCCTCGCCCTGCGTCGCGGCGCCGTAGCGCCCGCGCGCATAGAAGGTATCCACGGCCTCCCACACGGTGCGGCCGCCGCTTTGCGCCGCGACCAGCAGATCCATCTCGACGCCTTTTTCGAGCACCCGCCGTTCGCCCGTGCGCACCGTGAAATCCAGCACCGCATCGGGCGCGATCGGCTGGTGCTGGACCAGGCGGTTGCGCACCTGCAGCAGTTTCCAGATCGGCAGCGGAAATGCCGGATGGCTGAGCACCGCCATCAGCATGGGAAAGCTGACCGTGTGCGGATAGAGAATCGACAGGCCCTCGCCCGGCGGCATGCCGGACAGCTTGAAGAAATCCTCGAGTTCCCGCGGCGAGGAGCGGTGGCCGCTCCAGCGCGCCTCGATGTCGGGCAGCCGCCCGTCGCCGGCAAAGCCCGGCGAGGGGCGCCAGACATTGGCCATGAAGCCGAACACCGACGGCTTGGCACGGTATTCCAGGCGGACCGGCATGCCCATGGTCACGCCGCCCGCTTGCCGCGCGGCTTCTTCGCGGCTTTGGCCTGGCTCGCCGGCGCCAGCGTCGGCAGCGGCGCGCGCAGGCCGCCGATGAGGAAGCTCATCAGCCGCGCATAGAGCGCGTCGGGGTCGGGCTCGTCGACCGGCCCCAGCAGGCGCAGCGCGTCGGCGCCGGAAATCGCGTAGGACAGCGCGCCCATCATGAAATGGAAGCGCCAGAGGAATTCCTCCTGCGGCACGTCGGGCAGCGCCTTGAAGAAGGCCGCCTTGAAGCGCGCGATGACTTCGGCGTATTCCGCGGCGAGGAAGCTGCGCACGAAATCCGAAGGCTCGGTGTAGGTGCGGCCGAGCAGGCGCATGAAGCTCTGGCCGCCGCCCTTGTCGGCCGCCATGCGGATCGCCACGCCGAAGAAGGCCTCGACGATCTGCCGCGGCTTCAGCGGCGCGCCACCGGCCTCGGCCTCGAAGGCATCCAGCGCGGCGATGCGCTGCTCGTTGAGCCAGGTCAGACGGCGGCGGAACACCGCCTCGATCAGCGCCTCCTTGGAGCCGAAGTGGTAATTCACCGCGGCCAGGTTGGCCTGCGCCTCGGTCGTGATCATGCGCAGCGTGGTCGCGTCGAGGCCGTGCTGGACCAGTAGCCTTTCGGCGGCGTCGAGTATGCGGGAGCGGGTATCGGGTTCCATGGGCGGCCATGCCTTTGACGAACAAGGGTTTCAAACAGTTGTTTCAGTCTGCGCAATGAGCCTTCAAATGTCAATTCCCGGGCGGCCGCTGCCGCCCATGCCGACCATCACGGCCGGTACAATCGCGCCACCCTGCTTACGCGTGAACACAATGCGCCCGAAACCCGCGCCGGACTATCTTGCCGGCTATCCCGCCGAACTGGCCGGGCAAGTGCGGACCCTGATCGAACAGGACCTGCTGGCCGCGCGGCTGCTGCGCAAGTATCCGCTGCCGCACACGGTGCGCAGCGACGGCGCGCTGCACGGCTACGTGCAGGCGATCAAGGACGAGCATCTGCGCAACGCCGGGCAACTGAGCAAGGTCGCCTACGACAGCAAGCTGCATGTGATCCGCAACGCGCTGGGTACGCACACCCGCATCTCGCGCGTGCAGGGCCAGAAGCTCAAGGCCAAGCGCGAAATCCGCATCGCCGCGGTGTTCCGCGACATGCCGCCCGAATTCCTGCGCATGATCGTGGTGCATGAGCTGGCCCATCTGCGCCAGGGCGAACACGACAAGGCTTTCTACCAGTTGTGCCGGCATATGGAACCCGACTACCACCAGCTCGAATTCGACCTGCGCGCCTACCTCTGCCACCTCGACGCGACCGGCCGCCCGTTGTGGTCGGCCGCCACCACTGTTACGGACTAATGCTTGGCGCGGCGTCCGCCGTCGAGCTTGCGCCACTGGCCGGGGCGCTTGGCCTTGTCCGGCGCCGGTTTCGGCTTCGGCACCAGCATGTTGCGGCCCGGACTCTTGAGGAAAGCCCGGTGCGCCTGGATCGCGGCGCCGATCTGTTCCGTCGCCAGCGCGATGGCCGCGCCGCCGCCTTTGGGCGTGTAGTCGGCCAGCGCCGCCTTGATCGCGAGCAGGCGTTCCTCGGGCTCGGCCTTGCGCTTGTGCCGCACGCCGGCCATGAAAGCCGCCGCGTCCGGCGTCAGCCCGTAGCGGCCCGCCTCCTCGGCCAGCAGGCCCTGGGTGGACAGGCGCAGAAATGCCGCGGCGAGGTCCACGTCGAGCGGGATCGAGCCGCGGATCAGGTGCGCCGCGGCCATTATCTCCACCAGTTCCGCCGGCCGCCGCTTCGCCGCGAGCGCCGTCGCCATCAGGAGGAGTACGTCCACATCGTGGATAGGGTGCATGCAATGACCTTTGAATGAAACGAAACGGGAGCCGGCAAAAAGCTGCCGGCTGATTGGCGGCGGATCAGGCCGCCATGACGACCGGACCGCCCTTGGCGATCGCGCGCTGGTAGGCGGGCCGGGCTTCCATCCGGGCCTTGTAGGCCTGCAGGTGCGGAAAGCGGCCGTTGCCGGCGCGCGCCAGCGCGGCCTCGACGGCAAAACTCATCTGGAAATCCGCCACCGTGATCTGCTCGCCGGCAAACCACGCGTGCGTCGCCAGATGCTCCTCGATGAATTTCATCGCCGTGGCTACGTTCGGATCGACCAGCTTCGCCAGGACCTGGGCGCAGAGCTTGCGCGCGATCGGCCGCACGAAAAACGGCATCGGCTGCTTCGGGATGCTGAGGAACACCAGCTTCATCACCAGCCAGTTCATCAGCGAGCCCTCGGCGTAATGCATCCAGAAGCGGCACTGCCGGTACTCCGGTGTCCCCGCGGCCGGCTGCAGATGGGCCACGTCGCCCTGGCCCCGGTCGCCATAGCGCTCGACCAGGTATTCGAGGATCGCGCCCGACTCGGCAATCGTCAACTCGCCATCCGTGATCACCGGCGACTTGCCCAGCGGATGCACCGCGCGCAGCTCCGGCGGCGCCAGCCGCGTCACCGGGTGGCGCGGGTAAAGCTTGATCTCGTAAGGCAGGCCGAGTTCTTCGAGCAGCCACAGCACGCGCTGCGAACGCGAGGTTTCAAGATGATGGACGGTGATCATGGCGACAAGTATAGACAGCGCGGGCGGCGGGGACGGTAAAAGCTTTGGCGGCATGCACTTGGGCACCGTAGCGCCAGCGCCAACTTTCGATGTTCTGTTATGCCCGCGAAGGCGGGAATCCAGGCTTGCTGGCGCGCTGCCGGAACCTTCCTCGCTCGGCGGGTCAGAGGGGAATGAAAACCGTCGCGCGTGTCTGGGCGTGACGAAAATCAGTCCAAGCTGACCCTCCATTGAGAGAAGAACCAAGCTTTCTCGGGATGACGACAGGGCGACTGGGGAGTCAAGTTGCGGGCGTGCTTGCCAATTCAAGGCATGCCTGCGCTGCCGGGTTGTCGGGAGAGACTGTCAGGGCGGCCTTGGCGTATTGGATGGCGCCGCTACCGTCCCCCATGAGGCGGGCGCATTCGCTGGAGCGGATATTCAAGGTGCAAGCATCCCATCCACGTTCCAGGGCGCACTGGTATGCATTCAATGCCTCCTTATATTGCGCCTGCCCCTGACGGGCCATGCCAAGCAATGCCCAGAAATTGCCGTTATCCGTTTGCCTTGCCAGGGCAAGGTATATTTCTGCAGCCCCCGCAAAGTTGCCCGATTCTAGATGGCAGGAGGCCAGATTCTGGATGGCATTGATTGGATCCGTGCGTGCCACGTCGATGGCGCGCAAATAATAGGCGGTGGCGTCCTGGTACTTTCCCTGGCTGGATAGCGCCAAACCGAGCCCGAAGAGGATTTCGTAATTCTTGGGGTTCAGGAGCACCGCTTTACGATAGCAGCGCTCCGATTCTGCATATTCGTTCAGCATGCTTCGGGCTTGCCCTAGCATAGCCCACCCCTCGACGGCCTTAGGAGTTTTTGCCACCACCTTTTCCAAGTCCGGAATGGCGAGTTGCGGATTGTTGGCCGCAATATGCGCGGCGCCACGATCCAGACTCTTGATGACACGCTCCGGGTATGACATAGGACCTCTCTTGCGTAAGCAGAATACTGAAATAAATACTTCTGGTGCGGAAGTGCATCAAGGAGCCGCGTGGTTGGATGTGCGGGTTGCGCCCAGCGACTGAAGCCGGCGGGCCAGCTTCGCGATTGCCGAGGCCCATGCGCCGTCGCCTGTCTGCCGGTACAACACCATTTCGGCATACCAAGGGGTCGTATCGCCATCGACGCCCCAGCGCCAGTCATGTATCCATGGCAGCAGGGTGTGGACTGGAATGCCCAATGAACCGGCCAGGTGCACCGGCCCGGTGTCCAGCGAAACCGTCGTATCGACAGCCTCCATGAGGGCTGCCAGATCGTCGAAGTCTTGGATCGACTCGGAGACGTCGATCAGGGGCAATCCGCCGATCATGGGGGTCTTGCAGCCATGCTGCATGGAAACGGCAGACCAGCCCTCAAGCGACAGGAGCGGCAACAGGTCTGCCTCCTGAATAGTCCGCAAGCGGTTCATCTTGGCGGCCACGTTGCCCTGCCAGACCAACCCCAGCTTCCGCCCGGGATACTGAGCCAGGCGGTCACGGAACATGGCTACCCGCAGTGGATCAGCGCGGAGATAGGCAGTGCCCCCAAGGAAGGCCGCCGGCGAGTTGATGCCCAGCACGAAAGGCAGGCTCATCAGTGGGCAGGCTGCGTCGAAGGGCATCGATCCGGGGTCCACGATCACGCGGATACCGGTACCGGCCAGCACCCGTTCGGCGAGGCGCTGCAAGGGGGGCTGGATACAGAGGGTGATGGTGGCGGCACTCCGTCGTTGCACTTCAGGCAGGAAACGCATCATCATCACCGAATCGCCCAGGCCTTGTTCGCAATAGATCAGCAGTCGCGCGACGGGCTGGCCGGACCACAGGGGGAACGGGGCGCGGGCGGCCTGATGCCAAGGGGTTTCCCAGCGTGCCTCATAGCCTTGCCAGCCCTCTGAGTACTTCCCCTGCGCAAGCTGCGCGGCGGCGCGGGTAAAGGTGGCACCGGGGTGCTGCGGGTGCTTGGACAGCCAATCCGTCAATTGCGCTTCCGCTTCGACATGCCGCTTTTGCCGATTGAGGAGAATGGCTAGATTTAGGCAGGCATCTTCGTTGTCTGGAGCCAGTCGGGCCGCCGTCTCCGCGCAGGAGAGCGCCTCTCCCATTCGTCCGATTTCTGCCAAGGCGTCGGTGCGCACCAGCCACCCGCCCCAGAATTCCGGGGCGGCCTCGATGGCAGCCGAGGCCGCCTGGTCGGCCGCCGCGGGGCTCCCTCCCTTCAACAGCCTGCGGGCACATGCAATGTGGTAGCCGACAGTCGCCTGCGTGATAGCGGTAGAGGGTGCGCCAGTGCCCATGCGTTGCAGCAAGTTAGTGGCCAGGGCGTCATCGCCGAGGGCACCGGCAATCTCGACACCGCTTGCCATAGCCTCGATATAACCGGGGTTCAGATCCAGCGCCCGACGATTGGACTCTTGGGCGTCGGCGGGATGGCCTTCGGCCAGGAGGACGAGGGCCAGATTGTGGTGTGCCATGACCATGCGGGCATCGATTCGAATAGCTTCCTTCAGGTGTGCTTTCGCCTGTGCGAGCTTGCCCAGACGCCGCCAGGCATCGCCAGCGGTATTCCTGAAGTTGGCCACCTGCGGCGCGGCGCGGATGGCGGACTCAGCCAGCTGCGCGGCCTCCTGGAAACGCGCTTGCGCATGGGCGACCAAAGCGCGCAAATGCAGTGCATCGGGGTGGCGCGGATTCTGTTGCAGGACGCGCCGGTAAAGGCCGTCCGCCTGTTCGAGCTGACCACGGTTGTGTAGTGCGATCCCCGCCTGCAAGGTGGCGAGTAATGGGGACCGGCGTTGAGTGCCTTTCACGCGTGATCCTGGGCAAAATGTATAGGGAACTGCGTCATATGTTTATCGATCCTGCCAAAGAGATTGGGGACCACTACATCCCGGCAATGAACAATCGAATCGCTCGAGAATTTCTAGTCGTCAGTCATCGCAGAATTGATTGAGGAAACTGTTGCGGTTCTGGCGAGTGGTGAATGGCAGGGCGGCATACGCTGAAGCCTTTCGTGACGGGATGCTGACATGCAGATCAAGTGGTGGGTTGAATTGACGGATGAAGACCAGTGGCAGCACAACTTCAAGTGCTGCGCTTGAAGTGGGCATATGCATACATCCTAGACCTCGATAGAGCCGAGAAGCTACAATATGATACTTTGTCCGCACGGCGGCTGTCTTAGCAAGAATGTTCAGCGTCCGCTTGCTGGAAGTCCGACGAGACCTCTTGTACTTCGGCATTGCGCACGGTACTGCTCGGCGAGTCGATCGAGCCTGAACTCCGGCCCTAGCTTGGCAAGTCGTTCAACACCAGCCACTCGTCCGGTCAGATGCCAACGGCCGGATTGGCTGAGAACCCGCCTCCAGCATCGCTGCAACGACCGCTCCGCCATAGGGCTGATCTGACCAGACGCCTCCGGGTTAAGATAAATCAACAACGCAAGCCCGTCGATCGGCTAGCCTCGGCGTCACCCGGTTTGCTCAACCCTCTAGGAATACAACCATGGCAAATATTGCATTTCTCGGTACCGGGCTGCTCGGCGCGGCTTTCGCGGAAGCCGCAGCGAAGCGGGGGGATACGGTCACGGTCTGGAACCGTTCGCCGGACAAGGCGCGCGCGCTGACCCAGTTCGGCATCCAGTTTGCGGCCACGCCGGCCGAGGCGGTGCGCGATGCCGCGCGGGTGCATCTGGTGCTCAAGGACGACGCGGTGGTGGATGAGGTGATTGCCGCGGCGCGCGCCGGGCTGGCGGCCGACGCGGTGCTGATCGACCACAGCACGACGCTGCCGCCGCTCACCGCCGAAAGGGCGCAGCGGCTCGCGGCGGACGGGCTCAAGTATCTGCACTGCCCCGTGTTCATGACCCCGGCCGCGGCGCGCAAGGTGCAGGGATCGATGCTGGCCGCGGGGCCGGCGGCGGTCTTCGAATCGGTCCGGGACGAGCTGGCGAAAATGACCGGACGCCTCGAATACCAAGGCGAGCGCAGCGATCTTGCCGCGGTGAACAAGCTCCTCGGCAACGCCTTGATCATCAGCCTGTCGGCGGCCACCGCCGACGTGCTGACCCTGGCCCAGGCCAGCGGCGTCGATGGCGAGGCGGCGATCCGCCTGTTCGGCCTGCTGGACCTGAATTCGATCGTCGCGACGCGCGGCGCCAACATGGCCAGGGGCAAATTCGCGCCGAGCTTCGAGCTGGCCATGGCGCGCAAGGACCTCGGCCTGATGCTGGCGACGGCCGGCGGCCGGCCGCTGGCGGTGCTGCCCTGCGTCGCCGACCGCATGGACCGGCTGATCGCCGAGGGGCATGGCGCCGAGGACTTCACGGTGCTGGCCATCGACGCGCTGCCGGGCCCGGCCCAGGGAGGCGGGCATGGTGCTGCTTGAATTCTCGATGTCGCCCTTCGCCAAGGGCGAGAGCCTGAGCCCCTATGTCGCGCGCTCGCTCGACATCATCGACAAGAGCGGCCTGCCCTATCAGTTGACGCCGATGGGCACCATCATCGAAGGCGAGTGGGCCGAGGTCATGGCGGTCGTCACGGCCTGCTTCGAGGCGATGCGCAGCGACTGCGACCGCATCAGCACCCAGATCAAGATCGACTATCGCGCGGGGCCGGGCGGACGCATCAAGGCCAAGGTGGCTGCGGTCGAGGACAGGCTGGGGCGCAAGCTGTCGACCTGAGCGGCACGCCAGACCGGGCGCGCCGCGCCATGTTGTTAGAATCTAAAGCATGATGCGCCGCACCCCCCCCACCATGGCCCTGCCGGGCCCGATCCCCGAGACCCGCCACGACTGGCACACGATCAAGACCCTGCTGCCCTACCTGTGGGCATGGAAGGGCCGCGTGGTCTTCGCCCTGGCCTGCCTGCTGCTGGCCAAGCTGACCAATGTCGCGGTGCCGCTGGTGTTCAAGGACATCATCGACACCTTCACCCTGCCCGGCGCCGGCAAGCTGGAGCAGGCGGTGCTGCTGGTGCCGCTGGGCCTCCTGGCGGCCTATGGCGCGCTGCGCTTCTCCACCGTGCTGTTCACCGAGCTGCGCGAGATCTTCTTCGCCCGCGTCACCCAGCGCGCGGTGCGCACCATCACGCTGCAGGTGTTCGAGCACCTGCATTCGCTCTCCCTGCGCTTCCACCTCGACCGCCAGACCGGCGGCCTGACGCGCGACATCGAACGCGGCACGCGCTCGATCGGCTCGCTGATCAGCTACACGCTGTATTCGATCCTGCCGACCCTGGTCGAGATCGCGCTGGTGCTGGGCATCCTCGCCGCGCGCTACGACAAGGATTTCACGCTGATCACGCTGGTCACGCTGACGCTCTACGTGAGCTTCACGATAGTCGTCACCAACTGGCGCACGGTGCTGCGGCGCGAGGTCAACGAACTCGATTCGGCGGCCAACGTGCGCGCCGTGGACAGCCTGATCAACTTCGAGACGGTCAAGTATTTCAACAACGAACGCTGGGAGCACGACCGCTACGACGAGCAGATGCAGAAGTGGGAGAAGGCGCAGATCAAGAGCCAGATTTCGCTGTCCTGGCTCAACCTGGGTCAGTCGCTGCTGATCGCCGCCGGCGTGACGGTGATGATGTGGCGCGCCGCGGTGGGTGTGGCCGCCGGCCAGATGACGGTGGGCGACATCGTGCTGGTGAATGCCTTCCTGATCCAGCTCTACATGCCGCTCAACCACCTCGGCGTGCTCTACCGCGAGATCCGCCAGTCGCTGACCGACATCGAGCGCATGTTCGGCCTGCTCGGCAAGAACCGCGAAATCCAGGATGCGCCCGATGCGCGGCCCTTGTTTCCTGCCGGTGAGTCGGGTCCCTGCGAGATCGAATTCGTCAATGTCGGCTTCGCCTACGAGCCCAACCGGCAGATCCTGTTCGACGTGAATTTCAAAGTTGGCGCTGGCAGGACGGTGGCCGTGGTCGGCCACAGCGGCTCGGGCAAGTCCACCCTGGCGCGGCTGCTGTTCCGCTTCTACGACACCACCTCGGGCTCGGTCAGGATCAACGGTTCCGACCTGCGCGCGCTGCAGCAGTCCTCGGTGCGCGCCGCGATCGGCATCGTGCCGCAGGACACGGTGCTGTTCAACGACACGATCTTCTACAACATCCAGTACGGCCGGCCCGCGGCGCCGCGCGAGGAAGTCATCGCTGCAGCCCAGGCGGCGCACATCCACGATTTCATCGAGCGCCTGCCCGAAGGCTATGACACGCGCGTCGGCGAACGCGGCCTCAAGCTGTCCGGTGGCGAGAAGCAGCGCGTGGCGATCGCGCGGGCGTTGCTGAAGAACCCGCCGATCCTGATTTTCGACGAGGCCACCTCGGCGCTCGACTCGAAGACCGAAAAGGCCATCCAGGCCGAACTCGAACAGGTCGCGGTCGGCCGCACCACCTTGATCATTGCCCACCGCTTGTCTACGGTCATGAACGCCGACGAGATCCTGGTGCTCGATGCCGGGCGCATCGTCGAACGCGGCAGCCACCGCGCGCTGCTCGCACGCGACGGGCTGTATGCCCAGATGTGGGCCTTGCAACAGCAGCAACACCTGATCGAAGCCTGACCCAAGGAGAACGCCATGAACTCTCGCTCCGCTATGCTCGTTTCACTCATCCTCGCCGCCGCTGCCGCACCCGCGCTGTCACAGGATTCAGGCACGCTGAAGAAGGTCAGGGACAGCGGCAGCATCACGCTGGGCATCCGCGAATCCTCCTACCCGCTGTCCTATCTCGACGACAAGCAGCAGCCGGTCGGTTACCACATCGACGTCTGCAAGCACATCGTCGATGCGGTCAAGGCCAGGCTCAAGCTGCCGGCGCTCAAGGTGCATCACCAGGCGGTGACTTCGCAGAACCGCATCCCGCTGGTCGCCAACGGCACCGTCGATCTCGAATGCGGGTCGACCACCAACAACGAGGCGCGGCAGAAACAGGTGGCCTTCGCGCCGACCACCTTCGTCACCAACGTGCGCATGGCGGTGAAGAAGGCTTCGGGCATACAGAGTCTGAGCCAGCTCGGCGGCAAGCCGGTGGCGACCACCACCGGCACCACCAGCGTGCAATTGATGCGCGCCCATGAGAAGGGCAAGGGCATCGACTTCAAGGAGGTCTATGGCAAGGATCACGCCGACGCCTTCCTGATGCTGGAAACCGACCGCGCGGTGGCCTTCGTCATGGACGACAACCTGCTTGCCGGCCTCATCGTCAGCTCCAAGTCGCCGGCCGATTACGCGATTGTCGGCGAGGTGCTCAACGTCGAGCCGATCGCCATCATGCTGCGCAAGGATGATCCGGCCTTCAAGAAGCTGGTCGACGAGGCCGTGACCGGCCTCATGAAAAGCGGCGAACTCGACAAGCTCTACGCGCGCTGGTTCATGTCGCCGATCCCGCCCAAGAACGTCAGCATGAACTTCCCCATGAGCGAGCAGCTCAAGGCCCTGATCAAGGCGCCGAGCGACGCCCCGGCCGAGAGCTTCAACAAGAAGTAAGAGCCTTTACCACCAAGACACCAAGGACACCAAGATGCACCAAGAGAGGCAAGAGCAAATCGAGTAATTCCGGTTTTCTTGGTGCTCCTTGGTGAACTTGGTGACTTGGTGGTGAGAGATTAGGCATGAACTACCACTGGAACTGGGGCATTTTCCTCGAGCCGGTCAAGTCGGGCGACGAGACCTATCTCGACTGGCTGATCACCGGCCTCGGCTGGACCCTGGCCGTATCGCTGACGGCCTGGCTGCTGGCGCTGACCATCGGCATCGCGGTCGGCGCGCTGCGCACCACGCCCTCGCGCCTGCTGGTCGGCCTTGGCAATGTCTGGGTCGAGCTGTTCCGCAACGTCCCGCTCTTGGTGCAGATGTTCCTCTGGTTCTTCGTCGTGCCCGAATTCCTGCCGCGCGACTGGTCGCTCTGGGTCAAGCAGGAGATGCCGGCCAAGGAGTTCGTCACCGCCGCGATCTGCCTCGGCTTGTTCACCTCGGCGCGCATCGCCGAGCAGGTTCGCGCCGGCGTCGGCAGCCTGCCGCGCGGCCAGCGCGACGCGGCGCTGGCCCTGGGCCTGACGCTGCCCCAGGCCTACCGCCAGGTGATCCTGCCGCAGGCGCTGCGCATCGTGATCCCGCCGCTGACCTCGGAATTCATGAACGTGTTCAAGAACTCCTCGGTGGCCTTCGCCATCGGTGTGCTGGAACTGACCTTCCAGGCGCGGCAGATGCAGGAGGATTCCGAGCAGGGCATCGAAACCTACCTGGCCGTGACGCTGCTGTATTTCATCTGCGCCTTCACGGCGAATCGCGGCATGGCCTGGATCGAGGCGCGCACGCGGGTGCCCGGCCTCATCGCGCGGAGCGGCTGAGATGGGCGAGTTCGATTTTTCCGTCTGGGGCCCGAGCCTGCCCTTCATCCGCGACGGCCTGCTGTTCACGCTGCGCCTGACGCTGGTGGCGATGAGCGGCGGCATCGTGATCGGCACCCTGCTGGCGCTGGCGCGGCTCTCGCCTATCGTGCCGCTGGCGCGTCTCGCCGGCGCTTATGTGGACCTGATGCGCTCGATCCCGCTGGTGCTGGTGATCCTCTGGTTCTTCCTGGTGATTCCATACATCACCGGATCGCCGGTCGGCGCCGAGACCTCGGCGATCATCACCTTCACCGCCTTCGAGGCGGCCTTCTATTGCGAGATCATGCGTTCCGGGATACAAAGCGTGCCGCGCGGCCAGCTCAATGCGGCGCATGCGCTGGGCCTGGGGCGGGCGCAGAGCATGATTCACGTGATCCTGCCGCAGGCGCTGCGCAACATGCTGCCGGTGCTGCTGACGCAGACCATCGTGCTGTTCCAGGACACCTCGCTGGTGTATGCGATCGGCGCCAAGGACATGCTCAAGGCGGCCGACGTGGTCGGCAAGAATTACAATCGGCCGGTGGAAATGATCGTGCTTTCGGCACTGATCTATTTCGCCATCTGCTTCAGCCTGTCGCTGGCCGTGAAGCAGCTGCAGAAACGTGTCGCCATCATTCGCTGAAGATCCGGGAAGCCTCATGATCGAAATCCGCAATGTCTCGAAATGGTACGGCCACACCCAGGTGCTGGCCAACGCCAGCACCCATGTCGCCAAGGGCGAGGTGGTAGTGGTCTGCGGGCCGTCGGGCTCGGGCAAGTCGACCCTGATCAAGTGCGTGAACGGGCTCGAAGCCTTCACCCAGGGCACGATCACGGTGGACGGCATTTCGGTCGGCGACCCGAAGACTGACCTGCCGAAGCTGCGCGCCCGGGTCGGCATGGTGTTCCAGCATTTCGAGCTGTTCCCGCACATGAACGTGCTGCAAAACCTGGCGCTGGCCCAGGTCAAGGTGCTCGGCCGCAGCCAGGAGGAGGCCGCCACGCGCGGCGAGGCGTTGCTCGACCGCGTCGGCCTGCGCGCGCATGCGGCGAAGTTCCCCGGCCAGCTTTCGGGCGGCCAGCAGCAGCGCGTGGCGATCGCCCGCGCCCTGGCGATGGACCCGATCTGCATGCTGTTCGACGAACCGACCTCGGCGCTCGACCCGGAAATGATCGGCGAAGTGCTCGACGTCATGGTCGAGCTGGCGCAGGAAGGCATGACCATGATGTGCGTCACCCACGAGATGGGCTTTGCCCGCCGGGTGGCGCGCCGCGTGGTGTTCATGGACCACGGCGAGATCGTCGAGGACGCCCCCACCGGCGCTTTTTTCGACGCCCCGGCCAGCGCGCGCGCGAAGGCCTTCCTTTCCCGCATCCTGCACCACTGATCGCGCGATTGAAGACAGTAATTGTGCCGACGCGAGACGCCAGTAAGATGCCCTGCTGGGCCTCGGACGGAAGGAAATCATGGGTTTCGGAATCAGCTTGAAGCGCGCATTCGCGCTGATCGCGGCGTGCCTGCTTGCCGCTTTGCCGGCACTGGCGCCGGCGGCGCCGGCCGGCGCATTGACGGAGGCCACGGACCTGGCCGCCGATGCGCGCCTCGCCGCCGCGAAAGGCGTGCCGCTGGTGGTGCTCTACAGCCGCGACGACTGCGGCTGGTGCGAGAGAGTGAGGCGCGAACATCTGGGCCCGCTGTCGCGCAATCCGGCGGCGCCGGCCGTGGTGCGCGAACTGCACATGGACCGCGCCGGCACCGTGGTGGATTTCGCCGGGCGCCGTATCGCCAGCGCCGACTTTTCAAACCAGGTGCAGGCGCGCTTCGCGCCGACCGTGATGTTCCACGGTCCCGACGGCGCGGCTCTGGCCGAAGCCATCGTCGGCTTCCGCCTGGCCGACTTCTATGCCGCCTACCTCGACCGCGCGATCGAGGAAAGCCGGGCCCGACTCCAGCGCCGGAATCCCTGATGAACTCTGCTGCCGCCGACAAAGACCAACCCCTGCGCGACGATATCCGCTTGCTCGGCCGCCTGCTCGGCGACACCGTGCGCGAACAGGAAGGGCTCGAAGTCTTCGAGCGCGTCGAGCAGATCCGCCGCCTCGCCCTGCGCTTCCACCGCGACGACGATCCGGCGGCACGCTCGGAGATGGAAGCGGTGCTGCACGAGCTGCCGCGCGAGGGCAGCAACATGGTGGTGCGCGCCTTCAGCTATTTCTCGCACCTGGCCAACATCGCCGAGGACCAGCACCACATCCGCCGCGCGCGCGCCCATGCCCGCGCCGGCGCCGCGCCGCGCGAGGGCAGCCTGGCGCTGGCCCTGGCGCGCGCGCTGGCAGCCGGCATCGATGCCGCCAGGCTGCGCGATTTCTTCGCCGGCGCCCAGGTGCGGCCGGTGCTGACCGCGCACCCGACCGAAGTCCAGAGGAAGAGCATCCTCGACTGCCAGTGGAAGATCGCGCGCCTGCTCGACCAGCGCGACCGCACCGAGCTCTCGCCCGAGGAGCAGGCCGCGCACGACGAGGCGCTGCGCCGCGCCGTGCTGCGCCTGTGGCAGACGCGCATGCTGCGCCGGGCCAAGCTCTCGGTGATGGACGAGGTGAACAACGCGCTGTCCTTCTACGACATGACCTTCCTGCGCGAACTGCCGCGCCTCTACAACGCCTGCGAGGACCACCTGGCCGGCGCCGTGCCGGGCTGGGAGGCGCAGGGCATGGACGAGTTGCCGGCCTTCCTCAGCCCCGGCTCGTGGATCGGCGGCGATCGCGACGGCAATCCCTTCGTCACCGCCGAGGTGCTCGATGCCGCGATGCGCGCGCAAAGTCGCAAGGCCATCGGCTACCTGCTGGAGCAACTGCACCAGCTCGGCGCCGAACTGTCGACCACCACTTCACTGATCTCGGTGCCCGACGTCGAGTTGATGCGGCTTGCGGAACAGTCGCCCGACCGCAGCCCGCACCGCGCGGACGAACCCTATCGGCGCGCCATCGCCGGCTTCTACGCGCGGCTGGCGGCCACCGCCCTGCAACTCGACCAGCTCGAAGCGCCGCGCCATGCCGTGGGCGCCGCCGAGCCCTATGCCACGGCAGCCGAGTTCGGCGCCGATCTCGACGTGCTGCACCGCTCGCTGCTGAGCCACAAGGCCGGCCTGCTCGGCCGCGGCCGGCTGCGCCGGCTGCGCCATGCTACGAGAATATTCGGCTTCCACCTGGCACCGCTCGACCTGCGCCAGAACTCGGATGTGCATGCGCGCACCGTGGCCGAGCTGCTGGCCATCGCGCGACCGGGCAGCGATTACCTGGCGCAGGACGAAGCCGCGCGCATCGCGCTGCTGCTCGAAGAACTCGCCACGCCGCGCCCGCTGACGGCGCCCGGCGTCAATTACTCCGACGAAACGCGCGGCGAGCTGGCGATTTTCCACACCGCGCAGAGCATCCACCGGCGCTACGGCATGGCGGCGATCGAGAACGTGATCATCTCCAAGACCGACGGCGTTTCCGACATTCTCGAAGTCGCGGTGCTGCTGAAGGAAGTCGGCCTGTTGCGGCCGCTGGACCACGCGCTCGACGTCAACATCGTGCCGCTGTTCGAGACCATCGAGGACCTCGCCAATGCCGGCACCATCATGGACAGCCTGCTCGCGATCCCGCTTTATAGCCGGCTGCTCGGCTCGCGCCGGATGCTGCAAGAATGCATGCTCGGCTATTCCGACAGCAACAAGGACGGCGGCTTCCTGACCTCGGGTTGGGCGCTCTACCGCGCCGAAATCGCGCTGACCCGGGTGTTCGCCAGCCACGGCATCACGCTGCGCCTGTTCCACGGCCGCGGCGGTTCGGTCGGCCGCGGCGGCGGGCCCAGTTACCAGGCCATCCTCGCCCAGCCGCAGGGCGCGGTGCAGGGCCAGATCCGCATCACCGAACAGGGCGAAGTGATCGCCTCGAAATACGCCAATCCGGAACTCGGCCGGCGCAACCTCGAAATCCTTGCCGCCGCGACGCTCGAAGCCACGCTGCTGGGCCACCAGCACGACGCGCCGCGCCCCGAGTTCCTCGCCGCGATGGAGGAACTCTCGGCCGCGGCCTGCGCCGCCTATCGCAAGATGGTCTACGAGACGCCGGGCTTCGAAGCTTACTTCTGGGAATCGACGGTGATCGCCGAAATCGCCGCGCTCAACATCGGCAGCCGGCCGGCCTCGCGCAAGCCTTCCACGGCGATCGAGGACCTGCGCGCGATCCCCTGGGTATTCTCCTGGGCGCAATGCCGCCTGATGCTGCCGGGCTGGTTCGGCTTCGGCGCCGCGGTCGACACATTCCGCGAGACGCATGGCGCGGCGGGCATGGCCTTGCTGGCCGAGATGAACCGCGAATGGGGTTTCTTCCGCGCCCTGCTGTCGAACATGGACATGGTGCTGGGCAAGAGCGACATCGCGATCGCCGAACGCTACTCGCAACTGGTCAAGGACGAGCAACTGCGCGATGCGATCTTCCCGCGCCTCAAGGAAGAGTGGCAGTCGTCGATCGATGCGCTGCTAATGATCACCGGGCAAAAGGAACTGCTCGACCTCAATCCGCTGCTGAAGCGCTCGATCCGCAACCGCTTTCCCTACCTCGATCCGCTCAACCACATCCAGATTGAACTGCTGCGCCGCCACCGCGCCGGCGCCACCGACGAGCGCGTGCAGCGCGGCATCCACCTGACCATCAACGGCGTCGCCGCCGGCCTGCGCAACAGCGGTTAATCCGAGTACTGCTTGCCGCCGTAGCGCGTGACGCCGATCAGCAGGCGCACCAGGCTGTAGGCGGCGGCGCTGGCGATGCGCGCCAGCCAGGAACGGCGGCGGTGGTCCGCCGACCGGATCTCGTGGGAGGCGCCTGCCATGGCGGCTTCCAGGCTGGCGTGCAAGGTATTGGCGAAGCCGGCGTCGCGCACCACCAGGTTCGCTTCGCGCGACAGCAGCAGGCTGAAGGGATCGATGTTGGACGAGCCGACGGTTGCCCAGTGCCCGTCGATCACCGCCACCTTGGCATGCAGGAAGGCCTTGTCGTATTCGAAGACGCGGACGCCCGCCGACAGCATGCGGTCGTAGAGCGAGCGCGTTGCATAGTGCTGCAGCAGGTACTCGACGCGCCCCTGCAGCAGCAGGGTCACCGCCACGCCGCGCTTGGTTGCCGCCAGCAGCGCCTTGCGCAGGCGCCGGCCGGGGAAGAAATAGGCGTTGGCGATCACGATCTCGCGCCGCGCCTGGGCGATGGCGCTGAGATAGGCATTCTCGATGTCGCGCCGATGGCGCAGGTTGTCCCGGATCACCAGCGCGGCCAGCGTCGTGCCGCTGACGGCCGGCGCGGCGGGCAGCGGCGGCGGCGGCGGCGGGCGGCGGCCGAGGCGTGCCCAGCGCACCAGCCGCCAGACATGCCGCACGTCGGCGTGGATGCGCGCCACCAGCGGGCCTTCGATGCTCACGGCGTAATCGAAGCGCGGCGACAGCGCCTTGCCGTCGTCGAAATCGTCCAGCACATTGATGCCGCCGACGAAGGCCAGGCGGCCGTCGACCACCACCAGCTTGCGATGCAGCCGGCGCAGGCGGTGACGCCGGAAGCGGAACTTTCCGATCTCCGGGCGGTAGGTCATGACCTCGACGCGGTCGGCCGTCAGCGCGACGCCGAGGCCGGCGGCAAACTCGCGCGCGCCGAAGCCGTCGACCAGCACCCGCACGGCGACGCCGCGTTGCGCGGCGGCGCCCAGCGCTGCGGCGACCCGGCGTCCGGTGGCGTCGTCGGCAAAGATGTAGGTTTCGAGATGCACCTCGTGCACCGCGGCGCCGATCGCGGCGATCAGTGCGGGGAAGTATTCGCTGCCCGAACTGAGCAAGGACAGGCGGTTGCCCGGGAGGAAGCGCTGCGCAGCCGCATCGCGCATGGTGGCGCTCACGCGCTTTGCTTGCCGGGGCTTTCGCTGCGCGGGCCGGCAGCAGTGGCTCCGATCCTGAATTCGGCGGAAAGCACCGCATGATCGGAAATGCTCGACCACGGCCGCCCGGCATGCACCTGCGTCGCGACGGTCCGCATGCCGCGCTGGTAGATGCGGTCGAGGCGAAACATCGGCAGGGCGGCCGGATAGCTGCGCGACGGCCGGCGGCCGCCACCGGAGAATACCTCGGCCAGGCCGAGGCGCTCGGCCAGCAGGTCGTCGGCGCGGTTGCGCCAGTCGTTGAAGTCGCCGGCGATCAGGAGCGGCGCAGCGGCCGGTACGACTTCCTCGATGCGGCTTGCCAGCGCATCGAGTTGCAGCCGCCGCGAGCGCGCGAACAGCGACAGATGGACGCAGACGCAATGCAGCGGCCGTGCCAGCCAGGGCAGCTGGACGACGCAGTGCAGCAGCCCGCGCTTGTCGAAGCGCAGGTGGGTCACATCCTGGTTGTCGCTATGCAGGATGGGAAAACGCGAAAGGATTGCATTGCCGTGGTGGCCGTGGTCGTAGACCATGTTGCTGCCGTAGCAATGGCTGTCCCAGACGTCCTCGGCGAGGAATTCGTGCTGTGGCAGCGACGGCCAGTCGGAATGCCGTGCGGCGTGCAGCAGATGCAGGCCCTGCACTTCCTGCAGGAACACGATGTCGGCCGACAGCTCGCGCAGGCGTTCGCGCAGCTCATGCACCATCATGCGGCGGTTGAATTGCGAGAAACCCTTGTGGATGTTCCAGGTGGCGACGGACAGCGCCCCGGGTGTCGCGATCCGGGCCTGCTCCTTGATGTGCAGCTTCACTCAGGAAACCGCAAGCATGCGTTCCAGGACGATCCTGGCCAGCGCGGCTTCGTGCGGCGGCACCTTGATCTGGTTCACGACGCGGCCCTCGACCAGGTTTTCGAGGGTCCACGCCAGGTGCTGCGGATCGATGCGCTGCATGGTCGAGCACATGCAGACGGTGCTGGCCATGAACTGCACGATCTTGCCCTCGTGCCTGACCTCCTGGGCCAGGCGCTCGACCAGGTTCAACTCGGTGCCGACCAGCCAGCGCGTGTTGGGCGGCGCGGCCTTGACCGTCTGCAAAATGGTCTCGGTGCTGCCGATGTAGTCGGACTGCTTGCAGACCTCGAAGCTGCACTCGGGGTGGGAGATGACGAGGCCATCGGGATGCTGGTTGCGGAACTTGATGATGTCCTTCGGCTGGAACATCTGGTGCACCGAACAGAAGCCGTGCCAGAGGATGATCTTCGCCTGGTCGATCTGCTCGCGCGTCAGGCCGCCCTGTTCGAGGTCGGGGTTCCAGATCACCATCTGGTCGAGCGGAATGCCCATCTTGTAGCCGCTCCAGCGTCCGAGGTGCTGGTCGGGAAAGAACAGCACCTTCTCGCGCTGGGCGAAGGCCCAGTCGAGGATCTTCGGCGCGTTGCTGGAGGTGCACACGATGCCGCCGTGCGCGCCGCAGAAGGCCTTGAGGTCGGCCGCCGAATTGATGTAGGTGACCGGCGTGACCTTTTCGTCCGGGTCGAGCACCGCGGCGAGTTCGCGCCAGGCGCGCTCCACCTTGGCCAGGCTGGCCATGTCGGCCATCGAGCAACCGGCGGCGAGGTCGGGCAGGATGGCAATCTGCTCCGGGCGCGACAGGATGTCGGCGACTTCGGCCATGAAATGCACGCCGCAGAAGACGATGTTCTCGGCATCCGACTGCGAGGCCAGGCGCGACAGCTTGAGCGAGTCGCCGGTGATGTCGGCATGGACATAGACGTCGGCGCGCTGGTAGTGGTGGCACAGCAGCACGACCTTGTCGCCGAGCCTGGCACGGGCGGCACGGATACGTTCGCCGGCGTCGCGGTCGGCCAGGTTGTTGAAGCGGTCAAAGGAGATGGTGGCGGTTTGCATGGTGGTGTCCGTTCTTGCTAGCTCTGGCTCCAGGGCAGGCCGCAGGCTCGCCAGCCGCCGCTGCGGTTGCGCTGGCCGTTGGCATCCTTGTTGCCCTCGAAGCCTTCGAGGATGTTGTAGCAGTCCGGAAAACCGGCTTCGGTGGCGGCTTTCGCCGCGGCGCCGGAGCGGTGGCCGGAGCGGCACAGGAACAGCAGCAGGGACTCGGTCGTGACGGAGTGCTTGAGGGTCGCGATGAAATGCGGATTGAGTAGGTTGCCCGGATATGCCATCCATTCGATTTCGATCGCGCCGGGCACCCGGCCGACCCAGTCCCACTCGGCCTTGGTGCGCACGTCGATGAGCCGCGCGCCGGGCGCCAGCTGCAGCAGCTCGTGCGCCTCGCGCGGCGTCAGCGCGCCTTCGTAGGACAGGTTCAGTTCGCGCGCGCGCGCCTGGGCCAGGCTGAGCAGTTCGGTGATGCGTCCCATGGGAATACCGGCTGGATGAGCGGGATAGAATGCGAAGGATTCGAGTATAGCTTTCCCTCATGTCCCGCGAAACCCATTCATCCAAGATGGCCGAGCTCCCGCGCAACGGCACGCCGGCGCGCGAGGACCAGCGCTTCGCCGAGGGCCAGCGCATCACCTGGGTCAGCGTTTGCGTCAATGCCGTGCTGACGGCCATGCAGCTGGTGGTGGGTTTCGGCGCGCATTCGCAGAGCCTGATCGCCGACGCCATGCACACGCTGTCGGACATCGTCGCCGACACCTTCGTCTTGTTCGCCAACCGCAAGGGTGCGGAAGCTGCCGATGCCGACCATCCTTACGGCCACGGCCGCTTCGAGACGGCGGCCTCGCTGGTGCTGGGCCTGCTGCTGGCCGGCACCGGCGCCGGCATCCTGGTCACGGCGGCGGGCCGCCTGCAGGACATCGGCAGCGCGCCGCCGGTCGGCGTCGCGGCGATGTGGGCGGCGCTGTTCACGCTGGCGGCCAAGGAGGGTCTGTTCCGCTACATGTTGACGACGGCCGAGCGCCTGCGTTCGCCGATGCTGGTGGCCAACGCCTGGCACGCGCGCGCCGACGCGCTGTCCTCGCTGGTGGTGGCGGCCGGCATCGCCGGCGCCCTGCTCGGCTTCAACTTCGCCGACGCCGTGGCCGCCATCATCGTCGGCGCCATGATCGTCCGCGCCGGATTCAAGTTCGGCTGGGCAGCCATCCGCGAATTGATCGATACGGGCCTTTCGGCCGAGGAAGTGGCGGCCATCCGCATGACCATCGCGACGACCTCCGGCGTGCTCGGCATGCATGAACTGCGCACCCGGCGCATGGCGCACCAGGTTCTGGTCGATGCGCATGTCCAGGTCAATCCGCGCATCAGCGTCTCCGAAGGCCACCGCGTCGCCGAAACGGTGCGGCAGCGCGTGCTCGACGGCCATCCGGAAGTGCTCGACGTATTGGTTCACGTCGACCCCGAAAACGACTTGCTGGGCAATGCCGCCGTTGCCTTGCCCGACCGCGCCTTCCTGCTCGCCCATCTGCGCGAACTGCTCGGCGCCGATCCGCCGGAGTCCGAGCGGACCATCCTGCATTACCTCGGCGCCCGGGTCGAGGCCGAAGTTTTTCTGCCGCCCGGTTTTGCCGATGACGCCGAAATCGCCGCGATCAGGCAGCGCGTGGCCGCGGCCCTGCCCGCCGACCCCTGGTTCAATGCCATTCGCCTCAATCGGAGAATTGCACCAAATTAGTGCAGTCCCTTGCGCTTATGCATGATCTTGGTGCATGTATGGCGGTATCGAGAAGCAAAAAGACTTGTGGCACAATCGCTTCCTTTCCCGGTGCGAATGGCACGCTACCTGCTATCTGCGAGCTGCACCGTTATTGTTTCGGTATCGATTTCACAGCATTTGCCATTTACTCTCAGGAGAGCAGCTCATGACCCCCCAGGACGTACTCAAGTTGGTCGAGGAGAAGGAAGTCCGCTTCGTCGACTTCCGCTTCACCGACACGCGCGGCAAGGAACAACACGTTGGTGTGCCGATCTCCGCCTTCGGCATGGAAAAGTTCGAAGACGGCCACGCCTTCGACGGCTCCTCCGTCGCCGGCTGGAAGGGCATCCAGGCATCGGACATGCAGCTGATGCCCGATGCATCGACCGCCTACATCGATCCCTTCATGGACGAGACCACGCTGGTGCTGACCTGCGACGTAGTCGAGCCGGCCGACGGCAAGGGCTATGACCGCGATCCGCGTTCGATCGCCAAGCGCGCCGAGGCCTACCTCAAGTCCTCGGGCATCGGCGACACAGCCTACTTCGGCCCCGAACCCGAATTCTTCATTTTCGACTCCGTCGAGTGGAAGGTGGACATGTCCGGCGCCTACTGCAAGATATTCTCGGAAGAGGCCGCCTGGGCCACCGCCGAGAAATTCGACGGCGGCAACACCGGCCACCGTCCGACCGTCAAGGGCGGCTATTTCCCGGTGCCCCCGGTCGACAGCCTGAACGACATCCGCGCCCAGATGTGTCTGGCGCTGGAAGCCTGCGGCGTGCCGGTCGAAGTCCATCACCATGAAGTCGCCACCGCCGGCCAGTGCGAAATCGGCACCGTGTTCAGCACCCTGGTCAAGCGCGCCGACTGGACCCAGATCCTCAAGTACATCGTGCATAACGTCGCCCACAGCTACGGCAAGACGGCGACCTTCATGCCCAAGCCGATCGTCGGCGACAACGGCTCCGGCATGCACGTGCACCAGTCGATCTGGAAGGACGGCAAGAACCTGTTCGCCGGCAACGGCTATGCCGGCCTGTCCGAGTTCGCGCTGTACTACATCGGCGGCATCATCAAGCACGCGCGCGCGCTGAACGCCATCACCAACCCGCTGACCAACTCCTACAAGCGTCTGGTGCCGGGTTTCGAAGCCCCGGTCAAGCTGGCCTACTCGGCACGCAACCGTTCCGCCTCGATCCGCGTGCCCTACGTGCATTCCGACAAGGCGCGCCGCATCGAGACGCGCTTCCCGGATCCCGGTGCCAATCCCTACCTGTGCTTCACGGCGCTGATGATGGCCGGCCTGGACGGCGTGCAGAACAAGATCCACCCCGGCGACCCGGCCGACAAGAACCTCTACGATCTGCCGCCGGAAGAGGATGCCAAGATCCCGACCGTCTGCTCCAGCCTCGACCAGGCGCTGGACTACCTCGACAAGGACCGCGAGTTCCTGACCCGCGGCGGCGTTTTCAGCAACGAGATGATCGATGCCTACATCGATCTGAAGATGGAAGAAGTGCAGCGTTTCCGCATGACGACCCATCCGGTCGAGTTCGACATGTACTACTCGATCTGACGAGGCCCCTGCGTAGCAGGCGGGCCAGCAGAAACCGCTGACCTCGCCGCTACGGACGAGTCCTGCCGCAAGGCACTGAAAAAGGACGGGCTTGCCCGTCCTTTTTTTATCTCCGGCGCGCGCAGCGCAATCCCCGGCGGCCAAGCCCCCCCGCAGGCTGCGGGGACGACGGCATCCCCCAGCGGGATCTGTGCGCGGCAGCAGCGCCGTGGATGGTGTTCTGGCGATGTTTCCGCCGTTGACATACACTGGGCGGCATGAAGAAGTTCCTGCTGCCCCTGTCGCTGTTGCTGGCGGTGCCAGCCGCCGCCAACACGCTCTACAAGTGTACGGACGAGTCCGGTGCGGTGCTGCTCACCAACCAGAAGACCACCCGCAAGGGTTGCACCGTGCTTTCCTACCAGGCGCCGCCTCCGCCCCCCGGCGGCGTTGTCAGGCAACGCCCCGCGGCGGTGCCGACGCCAGGCGATTTCCCGCGCATTTCAAGCAACGAACAGAGGGTTCGCGATGGCGATCGACGCGCGATTCTGGACAGGGAACTGGCCAGCGAGCTGCAGAACACCGAGAAAGCCAGAAAAGCTTTGCAGGATGCCGGTAACCAGCCGCCGGACAAGTTGCAGCCGCTGCGCGATACCGTGGCGCTGCATGAGCGCAACGTCGAGTCGCTGAAGAAAGAACTCGGTAACCTGCGCTGATTCGCGGCGCAGATGAAATTCGGCGCGGCTGGTGTGCTTCTTGCAAGAATCACCGGTGATGAACGCTAGCCAAACCTTTCATGCCTTCAGCGGGCTCGATCTGCTGTCTTCCGCCGTGGTGCTGGTCGATGCCAAACTGATCATCCGCCACGTCAATCCGGCGGCGGAGAATCTGTTCGCGGTCAGTTCGCGCCAGTTGCTCGGCCATCCCCTGCAGCGCCTGGTCGGCGATCCGCCCGAACTTTCGGCCGCGCTCGACAATGCACTGAAGAACAACTGGAGCTACACCGGCCACAACATCCTGATCAGGCCGGCGCCGGAAACGCAACTGCATGTCGATTGCACGGTGACGCCCGTGGAAGGCGGCAGTGCGCGCCTGCTGCTCGAAGTGCGGCCGATCGACCAGCAGCTCAAGGCCGCGCGCGAGGAACAGCTGGCCCAGCAGCAGCAGGCCAACCGCGAGCTGGTGCGCAACCTGGCGCACGAGATCAAGAATCCGCTCGGCGGCATCCGCGGTTCGGCGCAGTTGCTGGAGCGCGAGCTGTCCAGCGAACCGCTCAAGGAATACACCCAGGTCATCATCGACGAGGCCGACCGCCTGCAGGACCTGATGCAGCGTCTGCTCTCCTCGCACCGCGTGATGCAGCCGGCGCAGGTGAATATCCACGAGATCCTCGAACGCGTGCGGCGCCTGATCCTCGCCGAATACCATGACGTCGTCGTGCGCCGCGACTACGACACTTCCTTGCCCGACATGACCGGCGACCGCGAACAGCTGATCCAGGCCATTCTCAACATCTCGCGCAACGCGGCGCAGGCGATGCAAGGCCATGGCGAAATCATATTCCGCACGCGCGCGGCGCGCCAGGTAACTCTGGCCAAGAAGCACCACCAGCTGGCACTTGAATTGCAGGTGATCGACAATGGGCCCGGTGTGCCGGAAGAGATTCGCGACAAGATCTTTTATCCGCTGGTGTCGGGCCGCGAGAACGGCAGCGGTCTCGGACTCACCATAGCCCAGAGTTTCGTCCAGCAGCACGGCGGGACCATCGAAGTCAGCTCGCGTCCCGGCCGCACCTGTTTTTCGCTGATGCTGCCGCTGGCAAGAAGGAAGAAGGAAGAAGCATGAGGAACAGACTGAGCACCGGCGCCATGACGACCTGCGGTGGCAGACCATGAATCCGGTCTGGATCATCGACGACGACCGCTCGATCCGCTGGGTGCTGGAAAAGGCCCTCGGCCGGGAGAACATCGCGGCCCGCTGCTTCGGTTCCGCCGACGAGGTGCTGGCGGCTTTCGAACACGGCGCGCGGCCGCAGGTGGTGGTTTCCGACATCCGGATGCCGGGGAAAAGCGGCCTCGACCTGCTGCGTCACGTCAAGGAGCATTATCCCGACCTGCCGGTCATCATCATGACCGCCTATTCCGATCTCGATTCGGCCGTGGCGGCCTTCCAGGGCGGCGCCTTCGAATACCTGCCGAAGCCTTTCGACGTCGATCAGGCCGTGGACCTGGTGCGCAGGGCGCTCACCCAGGCGTCGCACCAGAATGGTGCAACGGAGCAAACCAGCGTCGTACCCGAGATTCTGGGTCAGGGCGCGGCGCTGCAGGAAGTCTTCCGCGCCATCGGAAGGCTTAGCCAGTCGCACGCCACGGTGCTGATCAACGGCGAATCCGGTACCGGCAAGGAACTCGTGGCGCGCGCCCTGCACCGGCACAGCCCGCGCAAGGATGCCCCCTTCATCGCCATCAACACCGCGGCGATACCGCGCGACCTGCTCGAATCCGAATTGTTCGGCCACGAAAAGGGCGCTTTCACCGGCGCCGCCGCTCTGCGCCGCGGACGCTTCGAGCAGGCCGACAACGGCACCCTGTTCCTCGACGAAATCGGCGACATGCCGGCCGAACTGCAGACCCGGCTGCTGCGCGTGCTGTCCGACGGCAACTTCTATCGCGTCGGCGGCCACCAGCCGGTCAAGGCCAACGTGCGCGTGATCGCCGCCACCCACCAGGATCTCGAAGGACGGGTCAAGGCCGGCCTGTTTCGCGAAGACCTGTTCCATCGCCTCAATGTCATCCGCCTGCGCCTGCCGCCGCTGCGCGAGCGGCGCGACGACATTCCGCTGCTGGCCCGGCACTTCCTGCAGAAAAGCGCCCAGGAACTCGGCGGCGAACCCAAGCGCCTGACCGATGCGGCGCTCAAGTACCTGCAGGGCCTGGATTTCCCCGGCAATGTGCGCCAGTTGGAAAACCTCTGCCACTGGCTGACCGTGATGGCTCCCGGGCAGAGCGTGGACATTCCCGATCTGCCCGCGGAGCTGCGCGAGGGCCTGGAAAATTCCGCACGCCGCGACCTGCCGGCCAGTTGGAGCGCGGCACTGGCCGGCGAAGCCGACCGGCTGCTGGCCGCGGCGCCGGGCCAGGTCTTCGATCAACTCAATCGCGAGTTCGAAGCCACGCTGATCCGGCGCGCACTGAATGCCACCGGCGGACGCCGCATCGATGCCGCGCAACTGCTCGGCATAGGGCGCAACACCATCACGCGCAAGATCCAGGAACTCGGCCTGGACGAGCTCAAGGCCGAGGAGGGCTGACGCGCCGCGGCGGCTTCAAGTATAGTCAGCATGATCAGGCCGGCCCTGCCGGCAACCCACTGTCATCGGGGATCCATCATGCCTGCCACCATTGCCGCCATCGTCGCCAAGCTGGGAAATGCAGCGCGCCGTTTCGATATCGACGTGCTGCCCAGCTGCGATTCGACCAATGCGGTATTGCTGGCCCGCGCCGAGGCCGGCGCCCCGTCCGGCACCGTCGTCATCGCCGAGGAACAGACCGCCGGCCGCGGCCGGCGCGGCCGCAGCTGGTTTTCCAGCCCCGGCGACAGCCTGACCTTTTCGCTGCTCTGGCGCTTTGCGCCGGGCACTGCGCCGGCCGGCCTGTCGCTCGCTGTCGGCGTCGCCGTCGCGCGCGCGCTGCAGAAAGTTGGCGCTGGCGATACGGCGCTGAAATGGCCCAACGACATTCTCAAGCAGGGGCGCAAGCTCGGCGGCATCCTGGTCGAGCTGGTGCCCGGTGCGCCGCATGCCGCCGTGATCGGCATCGGCATCAACCTGCAACTGCCGTCGGGCATGCCCGACGATGTGCGCGCCGCCTCGGCCGCCATCGATGCGATCGACGTGGCCGCGGCCGACAGTAATGCGCTGTATGCCGCCTTGCTCGGCGAACTGCTGGCCACGCTGGAAAGCTTCGGCGGCGGGGGTTTCGCCGCGCTCCGCGCGGAATGGCTGGCGCGCCACGCCTTCCAGGATGTCCCGGTGAGCATCGCCAGCGATTTCGGCGCCCCCGTCGTCGGCGTCTGTCGCGGCGTCGATGTCGACGGCGCGCTGCTGCTGGACGTCGGCGGCCGCAGCGAGCGCATCCTGTCCGGCGAAGTCTCGCTGCGTCGCGCCTGATCCGCGACCATGCTGCTTTGCCTCGATGCCGGCAACACGCGACTGAAGTACGGCCTCAGGGACGAAAGCGGCTGGCGCCTGCAGGGCGCGCTCGCCTACCTGGACTTCGACGCCCTGGCCGTGCAACTGCCGCAGCGGCCGAGTCGCATCGTGGCCTGCAACGTGGCCGGCGAGGCGATCCGCCTGCGCATCGCGGCGCTGGCCGGCAGCCTCGCGGTGCCGCTGGTCTGGCTGACCGGTTCGGCCGCGGCCTGCGGCGTGAAGAACGGCTACGACACGCCGCAGCAACTCGGCGCCGACCGCTGGGCGGCGCTGATCGGGGCGCGGGCGCTGCACGCGGGTCCGGCCGTGGTGGTGATGGCCGGCACGGCGACCACGATCGATGCGCTCGACGCCCAGGGCCTGTTTCGCGGCGGCCTGATCCTGCCCGGGCTGGCCCTGATGCGCGCCGCGCTGGCACGCAACACCGCCGATCTGCCGCATGCCGCCGGCCATTACCGGGCGCAGCCGACCAACACCGACGATGCCATCGTCAGCGGCGCGATCCATGCGACGCTGGGCGCCATCGAACGCATGCATGCGACGCTCGGCGCCGATGCGCTGTGCCTGCTCTCGGGCGGCGCGGCGCACGAGCTTGCGCCGCAACTGCGCCTGCCCTTGCGCCGGATCGACAATCTGGTGCTGGAGGGCCTGGCGCGTTACAGCGTCGCCGCGACATCCGGCGGCCAGGCCTGATTCAGGCGCGGATGGCGTAGGCGCGTTCGTCCGCGCCGAGCGGCTCGAACCAGCCCAGTTGCCGGTCGAGTATCGCCACGGTCGCTTCCGAAGCGTCGCCGCTGCGCGCGCCGAGGCGACGGCGCAGCTCGGCGGCGGACGCCTCGGTGGCGAGGATGCCGAAACCGACGCCGAGCCCTTCTGCCAGCCGGCGGAAAGCCTCGCGTTCCTCGCGCCGCAGAAACGCGGCGTCGACGATCACCGGCCAGCCGGCGGCCAGCAGGTCGCGCGCCAGCGCGTGCAGCCGTGCATAGGTGCGCGTGGTGGCCTGCTCGGTATAGATGCCGGCGTCGGGCGCCGAGCCGCTGGCGGCCAGCGGCGCCAGGCCGAACAGGCGCTTGCGTTCGACGTCCGAGCGCAGGCGCACCAGGCTGCCGGCCGCCGATCCGGTCGGGTCGAGCAGGCGCGCGGAACTGGCCGTGGTCTTGCCCGAGCCGGACAGGCCGCAGGTGATCAGCAGAGTTGGCGCTGGCGGTACGGCGAGCCGCCATGCCAGCCGCAGATAGGCGTCGGCAGTGTCGAGCTCGGCCTTTCGCTGTGCGGCATCCTGCTGGCCGGCGCGCAGGGCCGCGACCTTGGCGCGCACCACGGCACGGTAGACGGCGTAGAAGCGCAACACCGCCATGGACCCGAAGTCGCCGCCGATTTCCAGCCAGGCATTCAGCAGCCAGGCCGCGAGCCCCGGGCGCCGGTGGTCGAGCAGGTCGGTCCAGACGAAGGCGATTTCGCTGATCACGTCGCTCCAGCGGAAATCCTCGTTGAATTCTATGCAGTCGAAAGGCGTGACGCGGCCTTCGATCAGCACCAGGTTGCCCAGATGCAGGTCGCCGTGGCCTTCACGCACGCGACCGCCGGCCTTGCGCGCGGCGAAGTCGGCGGCGCGGCGCTGGAACTCCGCGTCGGTCCAGCGCGCCAGTTGTTCGACCTGCGGCTGGGCCCCGGCCGGCAGCAGTTGGCGCAGTTCGATGAAATTTTCTTGCGCTGCCGCCAGCACCTGCTGGGCTGCGCCGAAGCGCGTGTCGACGGCGGCGACCGCCGCGGCTTCGTGGAAGGCCCAGAGCGTGGCTGCGAGTTGCGTCAGGTGCGCCGGCTGCAGCTCGCCGCGGGCCGCGACCCGGTCGAGGCGGCCGCTCTCGTCGAAGCGCCGCATGCGCACCGCCCATTCGATCGCCGGTATCGCGCCCAGCTGCGGCTGCTGCGGACTGCCGCCGATCGGCACCACGTCGAGATACAGCGCCGGCGCGAGGCGCCGGTTGAGCAGTAGCTCGGCACGGCAGCAGGACTCGCGCCGCGCCAGCGTGCCGTAATCGAGGAAGGGCAGGGTGATCGGCTTCTTGATCTTGTAGGCGAATTCGCCGGCCAGCAGCAGCCAGGACGCATGGGTTTCGACCAGTTCGACGCGGCCGGCCGGATGCGGGTAGCAAGTCGGTGCCAGGAGCGCCGCGATCAGGGGTGGCAGGGCAGCGGACTGGGTCGCCATGATTGCCTTGGCTCGGGCCGGGTTATCGGTGGCGGCGCTCAGTGCGGACTGTCTTCGCGCATGCAGGCCGGGAGGTCAATCTCGATCAGCTCGCCCTTGCTTCCGCCCAGCGCCAGGCTGCCGCCCATGTCACCGACGCGCCGGATGGCTATTTCCAGCCGGTCCGCGGACAGCGGGTCGTCGTCTTGCGGCGAGGCATCGGCGGCGGCTTCGGAGCGGATCCGGATCCGCACGCCCTTGCTGCACGGTGTCGTGTCGACAACGATGTGTCCGTGCCGGGTCGGCAGCAGATTCATCAGGACTTCCTTCAGGTAATCGGGAATCAGATCGCACCACGGCAGGTTTTCGCCGGGGTGGAATTCGATGGGGCTGCGGAAGCGGCGGTCGAAGCTGAAGAAATAGCAGACGGCCTCGATCAGCGGGTTGACGTTGGCAAACTCGGGTTGGTCGCTGGCCGCCGCGAAGGCGTTTATCTGGCGGGTCATCTGAAATACGCGGCGGCTCTGCTCGCGTATTTCCCGGGCGACGTCGGCCGGGTCCTTGCCGGTAAGCTGCGGATCGGCAAGCTCCTCGGCGAGCGCGGCGATCACGGTCAGGGCGTTGCCCGTCTCATGCGAAACATTGGCCGCCAGGGTAGACATCGCTGCCATCTTCTCCCGGTGCCAGAGCCGCTCGCGCGCCGCAGCCTGTTCCCGCACCAGCGTCTGCTCGTCGATGATGTCCTGTCCGCGCTTGACGATGTACAGCAGCGTCAAGAACAACAGCACCAGCAAGGCGCCGACGATATTCAGCACGTTGGACGCGTTCGCTGCAACGATTTCGATATTGCGTTTCGACGCCTGTTCGACTTTTCCCTGGTTGCCGGCCACCAGGCCCGCAAGTTGCGCGGAACTGGTCTTGATCTGCTCCAGCATCGGCGTCACGTCGGCATAGATCTCGAAAACGCCGACGACCTCTTGGCCGCCGTGGCGACGCATCGGGATATAGCTGGAAAGCAGATCGCGGTGCTCGACTATCCCCTCGAAAGTGCTGAACTGGTTGCGATGGGTCAGCTCGCTGGCGGGCTTGCCGGTCGCGGCCGATCGCCAGCCGGCATTGCCAACCTTGTCTTCACCGATGTTGCGGTGATCCGAAGAATAGACGGTGAAGCCACGCAGGTCGAAGACCTTGATCTTGAACACGTTGCTGTTGCGCATGGCGGCGATTGCACGCCGGTCCAGCGCGGTGAAACCGGGCAGCGACCTGATCTTCAGCCCCAGTTCGGCGAAGCATTCCTGGCGCGCGTCGGCTATCGGGCCCGGCGCGGCTTTTTCGGCCATCGCCCTGCAGCGATCCAGCGAAATCGACTGCACCCGGTTTACCAGCGGCGCAAAATCGGACTCCCACAGGGCATTGGCGAAAAGCTGTGTCAGATTGACGTTGGCAGTCTCCTGCGCCGTCACGAGATTCTTCCGTGCAGTCTGTTCAGTTTCGACGGCGAGTTCGGCCTGGGCTTCCCTGAAAAACCGCGATTGCCCCATCTGCACTTGTTTGAAGAAGGCAAGCTCCCTTTCCTCGAGCAGGTAGAGGGCAATGCCGACGATCAGGAAGGAAGCCAGTCCCGCGATCGTGAAATAGCGCAACAGCCGGAATCGGGATCGATTCGGCATCAATGAGGTGCGTGCTGGCTTGCCTCCCTGCTTAGCGCCAAGGTTCATGGCTCTTCGATTCTGTGCTCTGCAATTCGACGGCGGGCGTCAAGCCAAAATATCTGACCCTGCGCGGCAAGCCTGTCATGCCGGCGCGGACGGGATGTCGGCTGCCTCGTCGGTGCGCCGCGGGCCAAGGCAGGCCGACCGACGGAAGAAACGCGACGCGCGTGGTATTTATTCAAGTTTAAAACAGATCCAAGACTGCGCGCATCAATGAAGCGCATGCGCAACTCTCGGATTCATTCTGTGCCTTCAAGATGCAAATGCATTGACAAATATCAATGTCATGCGGTGTTTGGAAATGCGGCGGGTATCATGATCGAGCGCGTTTGCGCTTTGCAGGAATCCGGCCGGGGCAGGCAATATCGCAGCATGTGTGGGATAACTCACAGATTTTTCAGCAGGCCGCGTGCATACTTGCAATGCCTTTGGCCTTGATGGTCAGGTTTCCGATCATGATCGACGGAGAATAATCATGCGAATCTTCCTGCAAGAAAAAGTAGCGCTGGCCTTGTTCGTGAGCGGCATTTTTGCCGCCGGTCCGGTGTTTGCCGACAAGCCGGATTGGGCCGGCAACGGCAAGCCGGGAAAGCATGCCAAGGAATCCAAGTCGCGCGATGACGGCCGGCGCGACGAAGGCCGCGACGGGCGGGGGAAATCCTATTTCAACGATCAGCAGCGCGTCGTCGTGCGGCAGTATTACGAGGAAAGCTTCCGCTCCGGACGCTGCCCGCCCGGACTGGCGAAGAAGCATAACGGTTGCCTGCCTCCCGGCCAGGCCAAGAAGTGGGTGCAGGGCCGGCCATTGCCGCGCGACGTGGTTTATTACGACCTGCCGCCGCATGTGGTGGTGAGCCTGGGGGTGCCGCCGGCCGGCCACAAGTACGTGCGCGTCGCCACCGACATCCTGCTGATCGCGGTCGGTACCGGCATGGTGGTCGACGCCATTGCCGATCTCGGCAAGATGTAGCTTCGGCAGTCCGCAGGCTTTTCCGGGCGGCACGGCAAGGCGAAGCCGTGCCGCCAGCGCCAACTCTTGCGCGCTTCGGGAGCTTTCCTGGCCCAGGGGGTTGACACTAACGAACGATCGTTCTATAAAGTCGCCATGGGCAAAGGCGAACAAACACGGCAGGCGATCCTCGACGAGGCGTTCTCGATGGCAAGCCGCATCGGCGTCGGGGCATTGAGCATAGGCGTGCTCGCCGAACGCACGCGCATGTCGAAGAGCGGCTTGTTCGCCCATTTCGGCTCGAAAGAGGAATTGCAACTGGCCGTGCTGCGCGAATCGCAGGCGCGTTTTGCCGAAGTCGTGTTGCGCCCGGCCTTGCGTCTGCCGCGCGGACTGGGGCGTTTGCGCGCCATGGTGATCAACTGGCTGGACTGGACCCGCGCGGTAAACCTGCCCGGGGGCTGCGTGATCAATGCCGCCGCCCTGGAATTCGACGACCAGCCGGGGCCCTTGCGCGACGAGGTCAAGAACAGCCTGCTCGCACTGCGCCGCACGCTGGCCGAGACCGTGGCCAAGGCTGTGGAAACCGGCGAACTGCGGCCGGATATCGACATCGAGCAGTTTGTATTCGAGCTAAACGGGATTTACCAGGCGACGCAGCAGAACCGCCGCCTGTTCAGCGACCCCGACGCGGACCGCCGGGCGCTGGCTGCATTCGACCGACTGGTCCGCGATCATGCCGTCATCCCGCAGAAGGAGTAATCATGGAACTGAATCTCAAGGCTGCTTTTTTTTGGCCAACCAACAGCACGATCGTTCGTTCGATGCAATTCTCGGCAAAGAATTATTTGCAGCGAGCAGCTTTTCGCGTGCTCTGGCATGCCTCTCCCCACCGCGCCATCGAGCGGGCCATGCGCCTGATGCTGACGCCGCCGCGCCATGCCTTTTCCGACGCCGAACTGCTGGCCCTGGAAGAGGCCAGCCTGCTGCCGATACCGCTGATCTCGGGCCGTCTCATCGCCTGGCGCTGGGGTCGTGCCGCCGATCCGGCGGTGGTGCTGGTACATGGCTGGGGCGGGCGCGGCACCCAGTTGCGCGGTTTCATCGCGCCGCTGCTGGCGCAAGGTTTCTCGGTGGTGGCCTTCGATGCACCGGGGCACGGCATGACCGGCGGCCCGGAATCATCGCTGCCCCATATCCAGCAGGCACTCGACGCGGTGCTGGACCACCTCGGCAGCGTGCATGCCATCATCGGCCATTCGGTCGGCGGCGCGGTGGCGGCGGGTGCCCTGGCGCGCCGTCCGGCTCTCGGTTGCGCGGTGCTGATTGCGCCCCCGGCCAGCCTTGCGGCGTCCTCGCGGCGTATCGCAGAAAGGCTGGCCTGGCCGGAGCCGCTGCGCGCCGCGATGCAGCGCCGCATCGAATATCGCTTCGGCGTGAACTGGAGCGAATTCGAGGCCGAACGCGCCAGCGGCGAGCAAGCCTTGCTGGTGATTCATGACCGCGAGGATCGCGAGGTGCCCTTGAGCGAAGGCCGCCGCCATGCGATCAACTGGCCCCGCGCGCGTCTGCTGGCGACCCGCGGCCTGGGTCATCGCCGCCTGCTTGAGGATCCCGCCGTGATCAAGGCGGCGGCCGAGTTCATCGCCGGAGCGCGGTCGTGAGCGCCCGCCAGCCCTGGGCGGCCGATTTCCGGGAGGTCGAAGTCAGGACCGCCGGTGCGGGGGACCGCCAGCAGGTCGCGGATTTTCTGTCCGCGATGGACCGTCCCGGCCTTTACCAGCGCCATTTTTCCCATGGCGAGGCTCCCAACCTGGCACTGCTGCGGCGCCTCGACGCCGTCGATCAGCGCAACCGCGTCGCGCTGCTGGCGGTCGGCTTCGATGGCCGGGTGCTGGGCCACGGCGAGTATGTCGCTGCCGACGGCGGGGCCGAGTTCGCGCTGATGGTACTGCCCCGCCGCCGCGCCCAGGGCATCGGCAGCCGCCTGCTGCAGGCCCTGCTGGACATCGCCGTCGCGGCCGGGCAGCAGGAGATGCACGGGATCATCCAGGCCGGCAATACGCAAGCCCTGAAGCTGACCTTGAAACATGGCTTTGGCGTCGTTTCCGGCGACGACCCGACGACCGTGATAGTCTCGCGTCAACTGAAGCCGGCCCTGCCTGCAGACCCGGCCGGCTCCGACCGCAGCGACGCTTCATATCCGTTTCCGCCCATTCGCCATGACCCTGACCGAACTCCGCTACATCGTCGCCCTGGCCCGGGAGCGCCACTTCGGGCGTGCGGCGGACAAATGCAATGTCTCGCAGCCGACGCTGTCGGTGGCGGTCAAGAAGCTTGAGGACGAGCTCGGCATTGCCTTGTTCGAGCGCAGTTCCGGCGACGTCCGCGCCACGCCGATCGGCACCCAGATCGTGGCCCAGGCCGAGCGCACGCTGGCCGAAGCCGCCCGGGTGGCCGAGATCGCTGCGAGCGGCAAGGACCCGCTGTGCGGCCCCTTGCGTCTCGGCGTGATCTACACCATCGGTCCCTGGCTGCTGCCGGCCCTGGTGCCGCGCGTCAAGCTGCGCGCGCCGCAAATGCCGCTCTACATCGCCGAGGGCTACACCGAAAACCTTCTGGAAAGGCTCAAGTCCTCCGAACTCGACGTGCTGGTGCTGGCGCTGCCGATCGAGGAACCCGGGCTGGTCGTCCAGCCGGTCTATGAAGAGGATTTCCGCACCCTGGTGCCGGTCGCCCATCCCTGGGCAGGGCTCAAGTCCTTGCGGCCCGAGCAGCTGCTTGACGAACCGCTGCTGATGCTGGGGGCTGGCAACTGTTTTCGCGACCAGGTGCTGGATCTGTGCGCGCGGGCCAGCCGCGGCGAGTCGCCGCAGGTGCTCGAAGGCAGTTCGCTGGAGACGATACGCCACATGGTGTCGTCCGGCGTCGGCGTGACGGTGATGCCGGCCAGCAGCGTCGACGGCATCCCGGCCGACGATCCGCTGCTGCGCGTGAAGCCCTTCGTCGATCCGACGCCGACGCGCCGCGTCGGTCTCGTCTGGCGTTCGAGTTTTCCGCGACACAAGGCAATCGACGTGATTCGCGAGGCGCTGCTCGATTGCCAGCTGCCCGGCACCCATGCGACGACGCGATAGTCCGTGCCTATTGCGGTAGTCAAAAAATACAATTAGAACTTGTCGGGTTACTCGGCTAAAGTTTGCTCAGGTCCACGAGCTGATGTCTCAGTGACTTGGGGCCGTGCATGGACACGGCGCCTTCCATCCAACCAGAGGAGCAGAATTATGGAACTCAAGGGATCCAAGACCGAAGGCAACCTGAAAGCCGCATTTGCCGGCGAATCCCAGGCCAACCGCCGCTACCTGTATTTCGCGAACAAGGCCGACATCGAAGGCTACAACGATGTGTCCGCGGTGTTTCGCTCCACCGCCGAAGGCGAGACCGGCCACGCCCACGGCCACCTCGAATACCTCGAAACCTGCGGCGATCCGGCCACCGGCCTGCCTTTCGGAGAAACCGCGCTGAACCTGAAAACCGCGATTGCCGGCGAGACGCACGAGTACACCGACATGTACCCGGGCATGGCCAAGACCGCTCGCGACGAAGGCTTCGACGAAGTCGCCGACTGGTTCGAGACCCTGGCCAAGGCCGAGCGCTCGCACGCCAACAAGTTCCAGAGGACGCTGGACAGCCTGAACGGCTGATAAAACCCTGCGGACGGCACGCGGCCAGCCCGCGTGCCGTACCGCCAGCGCCTACTTTCACCCCCGCCCCAACACCCTTCCACCAGCAGCCCTGAGGACGTCATGCGCGAAGGCAACCTGGAAGCTCCGACCCGCCACCCGATAGCCTGGAAGGAACCCGACTTCTACGACGAAGCGGCCTGCGAGAAGGAGCTCGGACGCATTTTCGACATCTGCCACGGCTGTCGCCGCTGCGTCTCGCTGTGCAATGCCTTTCCGACCCTGTTCGACCTGATCGACGCGGCGGGCGACGCCGAAACCGCCGGCGTGCCGAAACAGGAATTCTGGAAAGTCGTCGACCAGTGTTATCTGTGCGACGTCTGCTTCATGACCAAGTGCCCCTACGTGCCGCCCCACGCCTGGAACCTGGATTTTCCGCACACCATGCTGCGGGCCAAGGCGATCCAGTACAAGACGGGCAAGATGAAATTCCGCGACAAGCTGCTGACCTCGACCGAACTGGTCGGCACCCTGTCCTCGATTCCGGTGGTGGTTCATTTCGTCAACGCCGCCAACAGGAACGGTCCGGCGCGCGCCGTGCTGCAAAAAGTGCTCGGGGTGCAGAAGGAGCGCCAGCTGCCCGAGTTCGCCAGCGCCAGCTTCCGCGCCAACGCATCGGTCAGCCACAACCACCCGGTACGCGAGGGTGAGCGCTCACCCGGCAAGGTCGCGGTGTTTTCCACCTGCTACGTCAATTACAACGAGCCGGGATTGGGCCACGATCTGCTCAAGCTGCTTGAACACAACGAGATTCCCTATGTACTGGTCCAGGGCGAAACCTGTTGCGGCATGCCAAAGCTGGAACTGGGCGACCTGGAAACCGTGGAGAAGTACAAGGAGCGCAACATCCCGCGCCTCTACGACCTGGCCCAGGCCGGCTATGCCATCGTGACCCCGGTGCCCTCCTGCACCCTGATGTTCAAGGCCGAGCTGCCACTGTTGTTCGCCGCCGACGCGCGCTGCAAGGCGGTGTCGGAAGCCATGTACGACCCCTTCGAGTATTTCGTCCTGCGCCACAAGGACGGCCTGCTCAAGACCGATTTCAAGGTGCCGCTGGGCAAGGTTTCATATCACATCCCCTGCCACTCGCGGGTGCAGAACGTCGGCAAGAAGACCGAGGAAATGCTCAAGCTGACCGGCGCAACAGTGAACACCGTGGAGCGCTGCGCCGGCCACGACGGCACCTGGGGCGTCAAGGAAGAGTATTACGCGCTGTCGATGAAGATCGGCAAGCCGGTGTTCAAGGCCATGGCGAAGGACGAACCGGACTACGTCAGCTCCGATTGCGCCATCGCCGGCCGCCACATCCTGCAGGGCATGAACGAGGCCGGCGCGGCCGGACGCAAGGAAAAGCAGCATCCGCTGACCCTGCTGCGCATCGCTTACGGACTCGATTGAGAGATACCGCAATGACCATCACCCGCGACTCACTGTTGACCCTCGAAGCCTATGCCAAGGCGCGCCCCGCCATGCGCGACCAAGTCATGGCGCAGAAGAAGCTGCGCCGCGTCAAGCTCGGCGAACACATCGTGTTGATCTTCGAAAACGAGCTGCTGATCCGCTACCAGATCCAGGAGATGCTGCGCGTCGAAAAGATCTTCGAGGAAGACGGCATCCGCCACGAGCTGGAATCCTACGTGCCGCTGGTGCCGACCGGCAGCAACTTCAAGGTCACGATGCAGATCGAGTACGCCGACGAGCAGCAACGCCACGAGATGCTGGGCAGGCTCAAGGGCGTCGAAGATCGCGTCTGGGTCCGCGTCGAGGGCTTCGACCCGGTGTTCGCCATCGCCGATGAGGACCTCGAGCGCGAAAACGAGCAAAAGACCTCGGCCGTGCATTTCCTGCGCTTCGAGTTGTCGGCCGCGATGGCGGCGGCCGCCAAGAGCGGCGCCGCGCTGTCTGCCGGGGTCGATCACCCCCATTACACGGCATCGACCGGGCCGCTGCCGCCGCCGGTGCGCGCCTCGCTGGCCGCCGATTTGGCCTGACTTAGTCCCGGGTTGACGCGGATCAGTTGATTTTTCCCGCTGCTCAACTACACTGCCCGCCTGCTTTTAGGGGTAGTACATGGCAGCAAAACCTCAACTCGTGTGTCCGGCCGGCAGTCTCGCGGCGCTCAAGGCGGCCGTCGATAACGGCGCCGACGATGTCTATCTCGGCTTTCGCAACGACACCAACGCGCGTAACTTCGCCGGGCTGAACTTCGACGAGAAGAGCCTGAGTGAGGGCATCCGTTACGCCCATCAGCGTGGCCGCAAGGTGCTGGCGGCGATCAATACCTACGCCCAGGCCGGCCGTTTTGCCGACTGGACCGCCTCGGTGGACAAGGCCGCGACGCTGGGCATCGACGCGGTGATCATCGCCGACCCCGCGGTGCTCGACTACGCCGCGCAAACGTATCCGGACATGCGCCGCCACCTGTCGGTACAGGCCTCGGCCACCAGCTACGAAGCGATCAATTTCTGTCGCGAGAAGTTCGGCATCCAGCGCGCCGTATTGCCGCGCGTGCTGACCCTGGCCCAGGTCGAGAACGTGATCCGCAACACCGAGGTCGAGATCGAAGTCTTCGGCTTCGGCAGCCTTTGCGTGATGAACGAGGGCCGCTGCTGGCTCTCGTCCTACGCCACGGGCGAATCGCCCAATACGGTCGGCGCCTGTTCGCCGGCCAAGTTCGTGCAGTGGGAAAAAAAGCCGAACGAAATGGACGTGCGCCTGAACGGCATCCTCATCGACCGCTACGGCAACGACGAAAACGCCGGCTACCCGACCATCTGCAAGGGCCGCTTCGAAGTCGAAGGCGAGACCTATTACGCGATGGAGGAGCCGGCCAGCCTCAACGTGCTCGAAATGCTGCCCGAGATCATCCGCATTGGCGTCGCCGCGATCAAGGTCGAGGGCCGCCAGCGCAGCCCGACCTATGTCGCGCAAGTCACGCGCAACCTGCGCCAGGCGCTTGATGCCGCGTTCGCCGCGCCGGACCGGTTCGCCGTCAAGCCGGCCTGGGCGGCCGAACTGGGCAAGGTCGCGGAAGGTTCGCAAATCACGCTGGGCGCCTACAACAGGCCGTGGCGCTGATGCAGATCACGCTCGGTCCGCTGCTGTTCTTCTGGCCCAAAGCCGAGGTCATGGAGTTCTATGCCCAGGCCGCGCAGCATCCGGCAATCGACCGCATCTACATCGGCGAGGCGGTCTGCTCGCGCCGCCAGCAGTTGCGCACGGCGGACTGGATCGGCCTCGCCAGGGACCTGCGCGAGGCCGGCAAGGAAGTCGTGCTCACGGCGCAGGCCCTGCTCGAATCCGAGAGCGACCTCAAGGCCCTGCGCCGCCTGATCGCCGACGCCGGCGGCATGATCGAGGCCAACGACCTCGGTGCGGTCAAGATCGCCTGCGACGCGGGGCTGGGTTTCGTCGCCGGTCCGCACCTCAACATCTACAACGAACATACCCTGGCCTTCTTTGCCGCCCAGGGCGCGAAACGCTGGCTGCCGCCGCTGGAAGTGTCCGGCAGCGTGATCGAGACCCTGCACCAGGGCCGTCCGGCCGGCATGGAAACCGAGGTGTTCGCCTTCGGCAAGCTGCCGCTGGCTTTCTCGGCACGCTGCTTCACGGCGCGCCATTACGGCCTGAACAAGGACGACTGCCAGTTCAAGTGCCTCGACCACCCCGAAGGCATGCTGGTGAATACCCGCGAAGGACAGGCCTTCCTGACTTTGAATGGCATCCAGACCATGTCGGCGCAGACCTGCAGCCTGCTGGAACAGATGCCCGAACTTCTGCGCCTGGGCATCGACGCGGTGCGCATCAGCCCGCAACCGGCGCATACTTTTGATATCCTCGATGCTTTCGATCGGGCGCGCCGCGGACAGCCGGCCGCCGACCAGGCAAGCTGGGCGCCCGCGGGCCTGGTCAACGGTTTCTGGTTCGGCCGCGCCGGCACGGCGCACCAGTCCGCCTGAAGCGAAGTCCAAGGGAGTCCCGATGGCCAATGCCTTGAAACTGCCGACGATTCCACCTTTCACCCTGCCGTCCCTGGTGGCCCGGCTCGGTGCGCGCCTGCCGCAATGGCCGCATTCGGTGAACCTGGCGCTGGCGCTGAATGCGGCGCGCAAAATGGGCGTGTTGCCGGAAGACAGCCTGAATGAACTGGAAGGCCGCTGCTTCCGCGTCACGGTGCTGGACACCGGCATGGTGGCTGACTTCGCCTACCGCCAGGGCGCTTTCCGGCCCGTGTTCGTCGCCTCGGGAAACCCCGACCTGCACTTCACGGCGCGCCTGTCGGCCTTTCTGCAAATGGTGAGCCGCCAGGAAGACCCCGACACCCTGTTCTTCAATCGCAGCCTGACCATCGAGGGCGATACCGAACTCGGCCTGCGGGTGAAGAACATGCTTGATGCCCTGGAATGGCCGCGTCTGTCCTGGCAAGGCCTGCATCCGACCTTTCTCAAGAGCTGAGCGCGCACGCGGATCACTTCTGACGGTCGCGGCGACCCTGATTTCTGCAGACGCAAGCGAGGCAAACACCAATGGATGAGCGGCCGCAATTCGATGCAAAGTTCCTGGTCGGGGTCGACCAGATAGACCGGGAGCACAGGCAGTTATTCGAAATCGCGGCGCGCACCTATGACTGCGTCCGGGCCGGCGACGCAACGGCGCAAGCCGGGATCCGCAGCTCGGTTGCCGAACTGATCGAATACACCGCGACGCATTTCGTCAGCGAGGAAGGCCTGATGGAAGCCTCCGCCTATCCGGAACTGGCGGCCCATCGCCTCGAGCATGAGCACTTGCTGTCGCGGGCCTACGACATGGAAATGCGGGCCGAAATCGGCGACCAGTCGATGCCGATGGAACTGCCCCGCTTTCTCTACCGCTGGCTCACCGAGCACATCGAAGCCAGCGACAAGAAATTCGGCGCGTTCATGGCCGCGCGGCGGCAGGACTGAGATAAGCGAGCCTCCCGGCAATCTGAAATGCGCCGCTCCTGATCGAGCCACGATGGGCGCGGTCAAAGGCTTGGTGCTGGCGATACGGCGAAAGTAATCCGGAAGTTCCGGGCCGCCTGTGTTACAGTCCGCCCCGCTTCACCTCCTCAGCGACCGCGCCCCAGTCTGCCGGTCGTGCCTGAATGGCGACATGGCGTTCTCGTCTTAGTCCCCTCGAAGGTTACACCCCATAGAAGTTCCGCCCAGATTGGCCTGCAATTTCGCGGGGGTCGGCTTCAGAGGTATTCAACATGCAGTTCACCGATCTCGGCCTTTCGGCCGAGCTCCTGCGCGCCATTGGCGAGCAGGGCTACACCACGCCCACCCCTGTGCAACAGCAGGCCATTCCCCACATCCTCGCCGGCCGCGATCTCGAAGCCCTGGCCCAGACCGGCACCGGCAAGACCGCGGCTTTCGTGCTGCCGATCCTGCAGCGCCTGACCAACCCGCTGACAAGTCCGCTGCAAAAGGTCACCCACACCGCGCCGCGCGTGCTGGTGCTGGTGCCGACGCGCGAACTCGCGGCCCAGGTGCTGGAAAGCGTGCGCGTCTATGGCGCCCACACCGGCCTGCGCAGCCTCGCCGTATTCGGCGGGGTCGGCATCAACCCGCAGATCCAGACCATGCGCCGCGGCATCGACATCCTGGTCGCCACCCCCGGCCGCCTGCTCGACCACCTCGGCCAGCGCACCGTCGACCTGTCGAAAGTGCAGACCCTGGTGCTCGACGAAGCCGACCGCATGTTCGACATGGGCTTCATCCGCGACATCCGCCGCATCATCGAGCGCCTGCCGAAAGAACGCCAGAACCTGATGTTCTCGGCCACCTTCGCCGCCGAAGTGCGCGAACTGGCGCACACCGTGCTGCGCAACCCGGCCATGGTCGAAGTCGCGCGCCGCAATGCGCCGGCCGAGCTGGTTTCGCACTCGGTGATCAAGGTCGACAAGGAACAGAAGCGCGACGTGCTGCTGCACCTGTTCGCGGCCCACGGCTGGCATCAGGTGCTGGTGTTCTGCCGTACCAAGCACGGCGCCGATGCGCTATCGAAGAAGCTCGACCAGTCGGGTGTGCGCTCCGCGGCGCTGCACGGCAACAAGTCGCAGAATGCCCGCACCCGGGCGCTGGCCGACTTCAAGTCGGGCAAGCTCGCGGCGCTGGTCGCCACCGACATCGCGGCGCGCGGCCTCGACATCGACTCGCTGCCGCGCGTGGTGAATTTCGAGCTGCCCAATGTGCCCGAGGATTACATCCACCGCATCGGCCGCACCGGCCGCGCCGGCGCCAGCGGCGAAGCCCTGAGCCTGGTCAGCAGCGACGAGCGCATCCAGTTGCGCGACATCGAGCGTCTGTTGAAGCGCGAGATCGAAACCTCGATCCTGCCCGGTTTCGAGCCGCAGCACACGCATTCGGTGCCGCGTCCCGCCGCCGGCCGTCCGCCGGCGCAGAAGCCGGCCCAGGCCCGCACCCGCAGCGGCACCGGCGAACGCAGCGGCGCACCGCGCCCGCCGCGCCCCGCGCGCGCTGGAACCGGCGGCGCCAAGCCGGCCAGCCATCACAGCGGACAGCGGCATCGTTGAGAGTGTTCCGCTACGCAGCAAAACAACAAGGCCCCGCGAGGGGCCTTGTTGTTTGCGCAGGCGCGGCGGGAAACGATCGGGACTGGCCGCCGGGGTTCAGGTCCCGGCCATCGCGCTGTCGCCGATGCCGGCGAGCACGGTCAACTGATCGGTCGACAGCACGCGCTGGATATCGAGCAGGATGACGAAGCGGCCGGCGAGCTTGCCCATGCCGGCGATGAAGTCGGCGCGGACCCCGGCGCCCATGGAAGGCGGCGGCTCGATGTCGCCGGCGGGGATTTCCAGCACCTCGGACACCGCATCGACCAGAATGCCAAAGTCATGGCGCCGGCCATCCTGGCGCAGCTCCACGATCACGATGCAGCTGCGCTTGCCGACTTCGCTGCGGGCATGGCCGAAGCGTGCCGCAAGATCGACCACCGGCACCACGGCGCCGCGCAGGTTGATCACGCCGCGGATGAACGCCGGCACCATCGGGATCTCGGTGAGATTGCCATACTCGATAATCTCCATGACGCTGAGGATGCCCACCGCGTACATCTCGCCCGAGAGCAGGAAGGTCAGGTATTGATTGGCCTCGCTGGCCGAGGCCTGCATGGCGGGGACCAGGGAGCGGTTCAGCTGGGTCGAAACCGGGATGGCCATATTCTTTCCCGGCTCAGAAGCGCTCGAAGTCGCCGTCGGCCGCTGCCACGGCCGGCGCACGCGGGGCACGCCGCGCCGCGGACGCGGCGGCCGTCCTTGCGGCCGGACGCGCTGGCGATGGCGTGTCGCCAGCGCCAACTTCCTGGCCGGCGATCTTGAAGAACGCCATCAGCGCCTGCAGCTGGGCGGCCTGGCCGCTCATTTCCTCGGCCGTGGCGGCGAGTTCCTCGGAGGCCGCGGCGTTCTGCTGCGTGGCCTGGTTCAGCTGGCCCATGGCGCCGTTGATCTGGCCCACGCCCTGGCCCTGCTCCTGGCTCGCCGCGGCGATCTCCTGCACCAGGTCGGACGTCTG
>JAMPYF010000063.1 GCA_023700805.1 Sulfuritalea sp. | reverse complement strand
ACTTTGAGTCCTTAGGAGAAATGAGGCGTGGGTCAGCGGATTCCATCAGGGCCAGCAGGTTCGACCTGCACAACAGGCCGGATATAAAACTGCAGCCTATCTGTCCCAACACACCAAATCGTCCTTGCAAACGGGAGGCGTCCATATAAAAGTGACGATGGACAAGAGCGGCGCCAATAAGGCGGCCATGGACGGGATCAACGAAGGCCGGGAAGAAGCCATCGATATCCGCCAGAACAAGTATCTCAACAACATTGTCGAACAGGATCACCGAGCGGTGAAACGGATATCGAAACCCATGCTGGGCTTCAAATCCTTCTGGCCTGCCAGCAAAGTCCTGGCTGGTATCGAATTGATGCACATGATCCGCAAGGGTCAGATGATCGTTTCGGAAGGAGAGAACATGTCCTTCGCCGATCAGTTTTATTCACTTGCAGGCTAATTGCGTCCGGGGGACGTGCAAACAGAATGCGCCTACCCCTATCTCATTCTTTCGTCGTTAACGCGACAGAACCGCTTGTCAGAGGGCCAGGTCGGCGGGAATGGGCACCGGATGGTCGAGCAGCATCTGCGCGAAGGCCTTGCCCTGCGAGTCCATGCGCACGGATGCGATGCCGCCGCCGCCCAGGGCCTGCTGCAGGGTGAAGTTCAGCGCCTGCGTGCCCGGCAGGTCGTAGCGCTGCACCTTGCCGAGGACGAGGTGCGCGAACCAGCGTGCCACGGCCTCTTCGGTGATGGCGGCGCGGATGTAGGGCAGGAACTCGGGCCTGCGCGCGATGATGCCGATGTTGGCCGAGTCGCCCTTGTCGCCGCTGCGGCCCCAGGCCAGTTGCACCAGCGGCACGGTGCGAGTGCCGCGCGCGAAGGCCTCGGCCGTGGGCAGCGGGCCGCCGACGGCGGGCAGCGTGGCCAGGTCCAGCGGCTTGCCGGCCAGTTGCGGCGCGGCCACCTTCTGTGTGCCCATGTCGATGCTGACACCCAGCTGCGATTTGGGCACCAGGCAAGAGAACAGCCGCACCACCGGCTGCACCTTGGGCCGCCCGCCGGTGAAGCCGGTGATCGCCGGCGCGGACATCAGCGCCATCGGCGCGACCTCGCGCGAGAACAGCTCCAGCGCGTCCTTCAGCGGGTGGCGCACGCCGACCTTGAGCATCACCTCGCGCGCCGACACGCGGGCCTGCGCTCCGTAGGTGTCCTCGGCGCCGATGGCCTCGACGCTGGCCTCGGTGAAGTCGGGCCAGCCGCGCGCGGCGTAGTGGCGCCGCATGCGCGCCAGCATCGCCGCGCCGGTGCGGCGCGCCTTGGCGCCGGCGTCGATGCCGCCGATCATGAACAGGCTCATCGCCCGGAAGCCGTCGGCGTAGGTCAGGCTGGCCTTAGCCTGGTCGGTGGGCGGGCGGCCGCGCGCGCCCTTGACCTCGACGCGGTCCGGGCCCAGCTGCGTCAGCGTGACGGCGGTGAAGTCGCACACCACGTCGGGCAGGATGTAGGCACGCGGGTCGCCGATCTCGTAGAGCATCTGCTCGCCCACGGTGGACGGGCAGACCAGCCCGCCGGTGCCGGCCGGCTTGGTGACGACGAAGCTGCCGTCGGCGCGGCACTCGGCGATCGGGAAGCCCATGTCGTCCCAGCCCGGAACGCTGGCCCAGTCGGTGTAGTTGCCGCCGGTGGCCTGCGTGCCGCACTCGATCAGGTGGCCGGCCAGGCTGCCCTGCGCAAGTTTGTCCAGGTCGTCGGCTTTCCAGTTGAACCGGGCGATCAGCGGCGCCAGCGTCACCGCGCTGTCCACGCAGCGGCCGGTGACGACGATGTCGGCGCCGGCGGCCAGCGCCGCGGCGATCGGGAAGGCGCCGAGGTAGGCGTTGGCGCTCATCACCTTGGCCGGGAAGGCGGCGCCGGAGAACATCGCGGTCGTGCCCGCGGCGCGCATGGCCTCGACCTGCGGCATCAGGTCGTCGCCGAGCACGGCGGCGATCTTCAGGCCCACACCCTCGGCCTGCGCCGCGGCCGCCAGCGCGTCGCGGCATGCGGAAGGGTTCACGCCGCCGGCGTTGGCGATGACCTGGATGCCGCGCGCCTTGATCTGCTTCATCAGCGGCTTCATGGTCGCGACGAAGTCGGGCGCATAGCCCTGGGCCGGGTCCTTGGCCTTGGCGCGGATCAGCAGCGACATGGTGATCTCGGCCAGGTAGTCGAAGACCAGCACGTCGATGTCGCCGCGTTCAACCAGTTGCGCCGCGGCGAATTCGGTGTCGCCCCAGAATCCTGAGGCGCAGCCGATGCGAAGGGTGTCTTTGCTCATGGGGTTCGTCTCCACACGTTCGGTTTGTAAAGGATAGGAAATCCAATGGGCTTTCGGGGGGTAAAACTGAAAGATAGGAAATCCAATGGGCTTTCGGGGAGTATGGCTGACGCCGGGTGTAGCCGTCAATTGACTTTGAGCTTCCCTCTGTTTTTCGTCTTCCAACCCAACGGCATTATGCCGCCAATTGCTGCTCATGCTGAGTGCTGATCCAGTCTTCCAGGAATTTCATGGGCGAGGCGTAGCCGAGCGTGGAATGCTGCCGCCTCCGGTTGTAGAAGGGT
>JAMPYF010000029.1 GCA_023700805.1 Sulfuritalea sp. | reverse complement strand
GGTGGTGCCGGTGACCAACGGCGAGGACGTGTATCTCGATGCCGGCAGCCTGACCGCCAGCATCACGGCGGTGGGCGGGGGCAACTTCGAGAGCCTGACGGTGGGCAACGGCAGCGCCACGGCGAGCATCAGCGACAGCATCGACACCACCACGGTGAGCCTGTCGGGTCCATCCGACGTAACGGAGGGCGCGACGGCGTCAGGCTATGTTCTTAGCCTGAGCAATACACCCGCCAGCGATGTCACCGTAACCCTGAGCTACAGCGGCACGGCGACAGACGGCAGCGACTTCACGGGCGTAACCACCGTGACGATTCCAGGGGGCAGCACATCGGCAAGTTTTGATATCGATACAATCGATGATGCCCTGGCCGAAGGCGCGGAGACCTTTACGATAAGCATTGCCGGGTTGAGCGGTGGCGGCTTCGAATCATTGGTGGCAAATCCGCTGGCGAGCAGCGCCGTGACGACGATCGGCTCCAGCGACAATCCTCCCGTCAACACCGTTCCCGTCGCGCAGACAGTCGCAGAAGACACGGCCAAGGTGTTCAGCGACGCCAACGGCAACGCAATCACAGTCGCGGACGCGGATGGCGAGACGCTCACCACGACGATCGGCATTGGCAATGGCACCCTCACGGCGGTCGCTTTCGCAGGCGCCACGATTACCAACAACGGCACGGGGACCGTCACGATCAGCGGTACCGCGGCAGCAATCAACGGCGCGCTGAACGGCTTGTCCTATGCGCCCGCCGCCGACTACAACGGCCCGGCGACCCTGACTGTGACTACCAGCGATGGAACCCTCAGCGACACCGATACGGTGGCGATAACGGTAACCGCAGTCGCCGACATCGTGGCCGACAGCCTGACCACCAATGAAGACACGGCCATCGTGGCCAACGTGATCACGGGCAGCAACGGTGCCAGCGCGGACAGCTTCGAAGGCGCGCCGGTGCTGACCAGCGTCACCCAGGGCAGCAACGGCACGGTGAGCTTCACCGCGGCCGGTGCCGTGACCTACACGCCGAATCCGAACTACAACGGCAGCGACAGCTTCACCTACACGGTGACCAGTCCGGCCGGGGTGACCGAGACGACGACGGTGAATGTGACGGTGAATGCCGTGAATGACGCGCCGGTGGCAAACGCCGACACCTATTCCGCAATTGAAGGCGTGGCTACGGTGCTGGGCAACGTGCTGGGCAACGATACCGATGTGGAGAACAGCCCGCTTACGGCATACCAGTTCGCTACAAATGGTGCCTCGCCAGCAAGCCTGGTCAATGGCAGCAACGCGGTCACGACATTGCTGGGCGGCACCGTGGTGATGAATACCGACGGCAGCTTCACCTATACGGCGCCGGCGCAGATGAACAACCCGACCGCCGTTCAGGACAGCTTCGTCTACAAGGCATCGGACGGCAGCCTGAGTTCGGGCTGGGTCACCGTGAATCTGGATATCACCGACTCGGCGCCGGCGGCAGTTGCGGATACCGACGTTGTCGGGCACAGCGCGACGACCTACGGCAACGTGATCACGGGCGCCGGCGGCGGGACGGATACGCTTGGCGCCGACAGCGTGGCGATCAGCAACGTCGTCTTTAGCGGGACGGAAATTTCCAATACGCTGGTCGGCAACGTGAGGACGATAGTCACAGCCAGCGGCACGTTGACGGTGAACCAGCTTACCGGCGAGTACAGCTACGAGGACACCACGCCCAGCCTCAACGTGCCGGCATCTCCGGGCAACACGGCGGTGACCCTGAACGCATGGCGCAATACCTATGGCGTCGATTTGTACGGCTTCGACGGCAGCAATCCCTATGTCGGCGGCACGGCCGCGAACGGGCTCGATTTGTCCACGCTGAACGCGACTGCCGAAGGCAAGGTGCGGCTGCGCGACAATGGCGGCGCCAACAACGACGGGCTCGGAGTGGAGACCACTACCGGCACCAGCAACACCAACCGGATAGAGAACGCCGAGGCGCTGGTGGTCGACCTGAATCTGTCGAGCAAGTCCGCCACCGTGACGCTGACCGATCTGACGACGGGCGAAACGGCGATCTGGTATGCCTACGACAGTGCAGGCACCTATGTCGGCACGGGAACGATCGCCGGCAACGGAACGAACATCGCAACCGCAACCATCACCACCGCAGCTGCGTTCCAGCACATCGTGTTCGCCAGCACCGGCGCGACTTACCGACTGAACGGCCTCAACGCAATTCCCGAAGTGCCGGACCAGGTGTTCACCTACACCCTGACCGACGCCGACGGCTCGACCTCGTCGGCCAGCCTGACCATCAGCACCAGCGGCACCAACGCCTCACCGACGGCAGTGGCAGACACGGGTGCGGTCGGTGAGGATGCCACGCTGACCGTGAGCACCGTCAATGGCGTGATCCAGGGCGTGGGCACCGACACCGACGCCGACAACACGACGGCATCGCTGGTGGTCAGCGGCGTCACCGCCGGGATCGGCGGGGTGGCCCAGGGAGTTGGCGTTGGCACCACGGTGACCGGCAGCTACGGCACGCTGACGCTGAATGCCGACGGCAGCTACAGCTACGTCGCCGATCAGGCAGCGGCCGACGCGCTGGCCAGCGGCGTGACCGCTGACGACGTATTCAGCTACACCGTGACGGACCCCAACGGTGCCGTGTCCAACAGCACCACGCTGACCATCACCGTCACCGGCACCAACGATGCGCCGGTGGCCAACAACGACACGCTGGTGGCCACGGAAGACACGCCGGTGATCTACACGGCAGCCCAGTTGCTGGGCAACGACGTCGATATCGACGGCAATCCGCTGACCATCGCCAGCGTCACCAGCGGCAGCGGCGGCACGGCGGTGCTGAACGGCGACGGTACCGTGACCTTCACGCCCAACGCCAATTTCAACGGCACGGCAGACTTCAGCTACACGGTGACCGACGGCAGCCTGACTTCCAACACGGCAACAGTCACGGTCAATGTCGCGCCTGTCAACGACGCGCCGGTCGCCAACAACGACACCGTGGCCACCGTTCAGGGCACGCCCGCGACCTATACCGCGGCGCAACTGCTGGGCAACGACAGCGATCCCGACGGCAATCCGCTGACCATTGCCAGCGTCACCAGCGGCACGGGCGGCACGGCGGTGCTGAACGGCGACGGCACGGTGACCTTCACGCCCAATCCTGGTTACAACGGCATTGCAGACTTCACCTACACGGCGACCGACGGCACGTTGACCTCGAATACGGCGACAGTGACGGTCAATATCGCGGCCGCGCCGGTGCTGGACCTGGATGCCGACAACAGCACCGCCGGCGGCAGCGCCTTCCTTACCTATTTCGACACCGCCACCGGCACGCCGGTCGCGATTGCGGATGCCGATGTCAGCGTCACCGACATCGATAGCACCAACATCGTGAGCGCAACCATCACGCTGACCAACGCCCAGTCAGGCGATTTTCTCACGGTGGGCAGCCTGCCGCCGGGGATCACCTCCTCGATCGCCGGCAATGTCGTCACGCTGACCGGCCCGGCGTTCTACACGGATTTCCAGACCGCGATCAAGGCCGTCAGCTTCGATACGACGAGCCTGGATCTCACCGCGCGAACCGTCACGGTCAAGGTCAGCGATGGCCTGAGCGACAGCAATCTCGCCACCACCACGATCAACATGGTCGGCGTCAATACGCCGCCGGTCGCCGACAACATCGCTGCCAGCGGCGCCGAGGATACGGCCATTGCCGTAACCCTGACCGGTTCCGATCCCGACGGCAGCGTAACCGGCTTCGTGCTGAGTTCGCTGCCGGCCAACGGCGCCCTGTATCTCGATGCCGGGCTGACCCTGCTGGCGCCTACGGGAACGACGCTGGCCGCCACGGGCGAGACCACCACGCTGTATTTCAAGCCGCTCGACAACTGGAACGGCAGCACCGGCTTCACCTACACGGCGATCGACAATCAGGGTGGCGCATCGCCTGCGGCAACGGCCGGCATCACGGTCACGCCGGTTTCCGACGGCACGCCGGTCGCCAACGACGACAGCATCACGGTGGCGGCGGGCACCACGACCTTCATCGGCATTGCCTCCCTGCTGGGCAACGACACCCTGTTCGACGGGGCGGCCATCACCAATGTCACCTCGCCCAGCGGAACCCTGACGCCGGTGTATGCCTCCGGCGTCCTCAGCGGCTACGACTACACGCCGACGGGCGTGGGATCCGACAGCTTCATCTACACCATCACCGACAGCGACGGACAGACCGAAACCGCGACGGTGACATTGAACGTGGTCGATGCCGCCGACGATTTCGGCACGGTGTATGAGTCGGCACTGGCGTCGGGAACCGGCGGCGGAACGGCGGTGGCCAGCGGCAACCTGCTGTCCGGCGGCGAACTGGGTTCGAGCATTACCGGCATTGTCTACAACGCGACCAATTACACGCCGTCCGGCGGCGTCATCACCATCGATACCGGCGTCGGCATACTTACGGTCACGGCGGCAACGGGCGCCTACAGCTACACGCTGAACGGCGTCACGACGCACGGCGCGCCGGGTTCCGGCACCGACACCGCAATCCTGCAGGACTTCACCTACACGACCGACGTCGCCACCTCGGCGACACTGCATGTCACGATCCAGGACGACAAGCCGATCGTCAACAACCAGCTGGTCGAGGTCTCCGAATCGGTGGTGCCGAAGTTCTCGCTGGTGCTGACGGTCGACGTCTCCGGCAGCATGCTGGACGACGTGCGCTCGATAGCGGCGGACGGCACGGTCACCCTCACCACGCGCATGGAAATGGCGAAAACCTCGCTGGTCGCCCTGGTCGAGGAGTATTTCAACCAGTCGCCCGAGGTCGAGGTCAAGATCGTCGCCTTCGAAGCCACCGCATCGACGCTGAACGGCGGCAACTGGTATACCACCAAGGAATCGGCGATCGCCGGCATCAACAGCCTGACCGCCAACGGCGGCACCAACTACGAGGCGGCGCTGAACCTGACCAAGACCGCGCTGGGTACGACCACGCTGGGCGGCGAGGAAATCGTCTATTTCATGTCGGACGGCAATCCCACCTCAGGCAACACGGTCGATCCGGTCGGCGCGACGGGCTACGACACCTACGTCAACAGCAACGGCGTCCGCTCGTTCGCCGTGGGCATCGGCACCGGCATCACCAACCTGGTACCGCTCAACGGCATCCACAACGTCGATGCCGACGGCGACGGCATCAAGGACGCCGCCATCCTGGTGCCGGACATCAACAAGCTCGACGAAGAACTGCTGGCCACCGTGCCCACTGGCTACGGCGGCAACGTGGTGGCGGGCAGCGGCATCCAGGGCGTGAGCTTCGGCGCCGACGGCGGCTACATCCAGTCGATCAGCCTGCTGCTCGACAGCAATGATCCCGATACGGTGCCGGAACAACTGGTCACCTTCACCTTCAATCCGGCCGGCGCCGGTTCGATCAGCCACGACGCGGGCGCCTGGCTCACCGGCTTCCCGCTGGCGGGCAGCACGCTGACGCTCAATGCCGCCAAGGGCTTCGCCTACGGCGATCTGGTGTTCGATTTCACCACCGGCGACTACACCTATTTCACCGGGCTCGGCGCGATCGAGGGCACCAGCTTCGACATGACCTTCGTCGCCCGCGACGCCGATGGCGATACTGCCTCGGCAGTGCAGACGGTTTCGATCGTCGACGGCCAGCCAATCGCCCGTGCCGACACCGATACCCTGCGTGGCCTCGATACCCTGCTCGAAGGCAACGTGATAAGCGGCATCGGCACCGACGGCGGCGTATCGCTGGGCGGCACCCTGACGGCCTTCACGCCGCAGGGTAGCGGCGTCGATTCGATCCGCGACAATGCCACCGTCACCTCCATCGTGTTCAAGGGCACCAGCTTCGACCTCACCACGCCCGGCAGCGGCAGCGCGGCCGGCGGCAGCTACACGATCAGCGGCGGCACGCTGACCTGGAGCCACGCCAGCAACGGCAGCGAACTGGTCTTCGACCAGGGCGGCTATTACAAGTACCTGCCGCCGAGCGCCGACATACCGCAGCCGGCCGTTTCCACCGAACTGCCGGTGGCGGCGCCGGTGCTGATGGTCTCGAACCCGGCAGTTGCCGAGAATGCCGGCTACGCGCAATTCACGGTCAGCCTGTCATCGGCCAGCGCCACGGCTACCACCGTCGCGCTGTCGCTCTCCGGATCGTCGGGAACCGGCACCAACACGGCAACCGCCGGAACCGACTACTCGAACACGATCCAGTACTCCACGAACGGCGGGGCCAACTGGACCACCGGCACCTCGGCCACCATCGCCGCCGGCCAGACATCGATCCTGGCCAGGGTTGCAGTGATCGACAACGATACCGCGACGGAAAATACCGTGGAGAATTTCCGGCTGACGGCAACGGTTACGGCGGGCACCACCTCCAATACCGTCTCGACCGGCGTCGCGGTCATCACCGAGGACGACTCCTTCAGTGGGACCAGCCCGGCGGTGGCCAGCATCAGCGACGTCACCATCAACGAAACGGCCGGCACCGCCAGCTTCAGCATCAGCCTGTCCAAGTCGCCCGGCAACAATGTGACGGTTTCCTGGACCACGGCCGACGGCTCGGCTCAGGGCGGGACGGATTACACCGCGAGCAGCGGCACCACGGCCAACTTCACGACGACCAACTGGGCGACGCCGCAGACCTTCACGGTGCCGATCCTGAACGACGCGATCTACGAAGGCACCGAGACCTTCTACGTGCAACTGACCGGAACCAGCAACGCCGCCCGCGCCATCCTCGGTGATGCCTACGGCATTGCGACGATCACCGACAACGAGACCGCCGGCGTCGATCCCAATCCGCCGACGACGGTGGCCCTGACTGCCGACCCGGCGGGCAGCGGCATCACGGTGCAGGGCATGGCACGCGACAGCACGGTGATCGGCTCCGCGGCGGTCAACTTCGATGCCACCAACGGCGTCGGCGTCACCGGCAACAGCTACACGCTGATGGACAACCTCGAAACCGTGGTGTTCGACTTCGACCGGGCAACCTATGCCCACGGCGTCGAGCAGATGCGCTTCCAGCTGTATACCGCCGACACCAGCGGCTATGCGATTCCGATGACCTTCACCTTCTACGACATCGACGGCCAGGAACTCGGGCAGAAGGCGGTGGGCGGCACCAACAACGCGACCACCTGGTTCACCATGCCGCAGGAATACGCCAACATCGGCCGGGTGACCGCCATGGTCGGCGACGACACCTACTACGCGACGCCGCGCGCGGCGATCCGGGCCATGGAGTTCGTGCCCAGCACCGTCGATCTGGCGGCGCCGGCGGTCCCGGTCGAGGAGATTCAATACACCCTGACCGACACCGACGGCGACACCTCGACCGCCACCCTGTCGCTCGGCCTGATCACCAACCGCTATGCCGGAACCGACGCGGTGAACGACAGCATCACCGGTTCGGATGCCAACGACCAGATATCGGGCGGCGGTGGCGACGATGTGCTCGATGGCGCTCTCGGCAACGACATCCTGCTCGGCGGCGACGGCATCGACCTGCTGTTCGGCGGCGCCGACCGCGACGTGCTCGCCGGCGGCGCCGGAACGGACACGCTGCATGGCGGCGCCGACAACGACGTGCTGCGCGGCGACGAGGGCGCCGACGTGCTCAACGGCGACGCCGGCGACGACAGGCTCGAAGGCGGGGCCGGCGACGATGTCCTGGCGGGCGGCACAGGCGCCGACACCCTCTCCGGCGGCGCCGGCGACGACAGCCTCTCCGGCGGACTGGGCGATCTGGTATCAGACACCTTCGAATGGACGCTGGCGGACGCCGGGGCCAAGGGGGCGCCGGCGGTGGATACGATCACCGACTTCGATGCGGCGGCGGCGCCTTCCGGCGGCGATGTGCTGGACCTGCGCGATCTGCTGTCGGGCGAGAACCAGGGCGCCGGCATCGGCAACCTGGCCAGCTTCCTGCACTTCGAGAAGAGCGGCAGCGACACCATGGTGCACATCAGTTCCAGCGGCGGCTTCGGCAGCGGTTATACGCCGGCGGCCGAGGATCAGACGGTGATCCTGCAGGACGTCGATCTGTACGCCTTCGTCGGCGCCAATGCCACGGACCAGCAGATCATCCAGGACCTGCTGACCAAGGGCAAGCTGATCACCGACTGACGCCAGGAACGGAACACGCCGACCCGCAAGAGTTGGCGCTGGCGATCCGGCGACTCAGTGCTCAGTGCAGCAGGCGCGGCGCCGGCTGCAGGGGCTCGCTGAGAGCCCCGGCGCCGGCCGTCACGTCGAGGCTGAGTCCCCACTCCGCGACGACGGCGGCTTGCTGCAGCAGGCGGGCGAGCACATGCACCAGCCTTTCGTCGAGGTCGAGGTTGATGCCCTGGCCCTCCTGCGGCAGCAGCGTCAGGGTCTGGGTGCTGCCCTGGAGGGGCTTGACCGTGATGCGGGCGAGCAGCACCGGCTGCTCGCCCAGCGGAAACAGCGACCCCTCCTTGTACTGGCTGGCGAAATCGGCCTTGCCGACGGCTTCGCCGTGCGCCAGCTCCGCCAGGGTGTTGCGCGTCAGCGGATCGCTGGTCTTCAGCGCGCTGAAGTCGTTGGCCATTTTCATCAGGATCGGCCACAACAGGGCGAGGTAGCGGCGGGTAAGCCAGAAGCGGTATTCGGCATCGTCGTTGCTGCGGATGCGCAGCAACATCCGGTCCTGCCCCGAATCGTAGCTGGCGCTGAACTGTTCGAGTTGCGGAGGTTTGCTCATGATCCCTGCCTGCCGTCGGCGACCCTTACCCCCGGGCCGGTTGCACCATCGAATCCTACCGCAGCGAGCACGGCGAATTCCGCTTCGCTGGCCACGCCTTCGGCGATCACCAGCAGGCCGATATTGTGCGCGATGGAACTGACGCCCTTGAGGAAGGCCTGGTTGCCCGGGTTGCTGTCGAGCCGCCGGGTAAAGCTGGCATCGACCTTGATGTAATTGAGCCCCAGGTCATGCAGCTGTCCGATCTGGCTGAACTGTCGTCCGAAATGCTCGACGCCGACCTGGCAGCGATGGCTGCGGAGCAGGGCGCAGAGGCTGCGGAAGGCATCGACGTGCTTGAGCACGCCGGTTTCGGCAACCTCGATCCAGAGCCGGCCGGCGGCCTTTTCATGCTTGTGCAGGAGGACGCCGAGCCGCTGCCGGAAGTCGGCGGTCGCCATCGAACTGGCGGACAGGTTGATCGCCAGGCCGCCGAGCGCTGGGTGTTGCTCCAGCGCTGCCAGCCCCAGCGTCAGGGCGGCGAGATCGAGTTCCGGGGCGCGGCCGAGGCGTTCGGCAACCGGCAGGAAACGCCCGGCCGGCAGCCATTCCGCGTCCGCATCGAGCTTCAGGCGCAAGGGACACTCGTCGTGCAGCAGGCGGCCCTGCATATCCACGACCGGAAACGAGACCAGGCGCAGCCACTGGTGCTGCTGTACCCGCGTGAAGATCTGCGCCCATTCGTCGGCGCTGCGCGGCACGTCGTCGTCGGCCTCGATCGCCGCTTCGCGCACGCCATTGACGCCGTCGGCCTCGGCGGCGATCAGGGCGGCATCGACCTGCGACAGCAGCAGGCCCAGTGCCGTGCCGCGGCGGAACACGCCCATGCCGATATAGGCCGAAGGGCCGCCGTCCACGAAGGCTTCCATGGCGACGATCAGCGACTGCAGCAGCGCCTCGGCGACTTCGCGCCCGGCCTTCTGGTCCGGCAGCAGCAGGGCGAAGTCGGCGCCGTTCATGCGCGCCGCCAGGGCCTCGGGATTCGCCGTGGCGCCAGCGCCAACTTTCTCGGCCACGCGCCGCAACAACTCGTCGGTGGCCTCGCGCCCCAGCCGCTTGTTGAGGCCCATCAGGTCGGCGACGCGAATCAGGAACAGGGTGCCGCCGGTGGAATTTTCCCCCTCCAGCGACGAGCGCAGCTGGGAGATGAAGAACTCGCGATTGATGAGTCCGGTCAGGGGGTCGAAATTCGCTTCGCGGCGCACGGTTTCCAGCCGCGCCGCTTCTTCCTCGAACATCGTCTTGAGCCTGGCCACGGTCGCGTTCATGGCGCTGGCGAGCTGGCGCAGCTCGGGCACGTCAGGCTCCGCTATGGTGATGAAACGGCGGTTGGTGATCGCCGTGGCCTGGTCGATCACCGCCTGCAGGGGCCGCCGCAAACGGCGCAGGATCAGGCTGCCCAGATAGCCGCCGATGAAGCTGGCGAGCGCCAGCGCGGCGATCATTTCGCGGGTGCTGGTCCATAGCGCCTCGTAGGCAAAGCGGCTGTGGCTGACCAGGGTCACCGTGCCGAACTGGCTCCAGCCGTTGGTGATCTGCGCTTCGCCGGGATCGGCGTCGATCGGCAGGCGCCGCACGAACCAGTCGGGAGCGCCGTCGTTTCCAGGCGGGGCCACGCGTTCGATCATCAGCTTGCGCTGCGGGTCGTGGATGCGGATCGACTCATAATGGCCGCTGTCGAACAGCGCCGCAACGGCCAGTTCGACCGTCACCGGGTCCGGGTTCTGCTGGCTCAGCGAAAGCGCCAGGGCCGAGGCGTTGTCGGCGTTCTTGATGCTCAGTTGCTGTTCCAGGTAGGCGCGCGCCGACAGCAGCGAGGCAAACAGGCTGCCGGCCAGCGCCAGCAGCATGCTGAGGATGATGGCGAGCCATAGTTGGCGATACATCGACATGACGGTTCCCCCTTAACTTTCTGTGTTCTGCATGGTCAATCGAATCCTTCGTTGCGGGCTCTTTGCAGCAAGTCCTGCCAGCGCGACAGCTGGCCGGTGCCGCCGGCGCCCTTGGCCGCATTGCCGGCGACGCCGCTCCAGATCGCCTCGCTGTTGAAGCTGAACACCGGCTGCAGGTCGCGGCGCTGCGAGGCCGGCCGGATTTCCGGCACCAGGTTGTCCAGCACCAGCGGTTCGGCGTTGGGCGTCGGGTAATAGGCCAGCACCATGTGCGCCTGCAGGTAGGGACCCGCGGCACCCTCCAGCCTGGCCTTGACATAGACCAGGCGCAGCTTGGCCACGGGCACTCCGGCATCCTTGAGCGAGTAGTACTTGATAATCGCGAAGTCCTCGCAGTCGCCGCGGCCCTGGCCGATGGTTTCCAGCGGCGTGGCCCAGTAGTCGCTCTGGTTCCAGATCGACAGGTCGTCCTCGAAAGCGATGCCGCGATTGATGAAATCGTTGATCCTGACCAGCTTGTCCTTTTCCGGCACGGAGCGGGATCGGGTTTCGGCCAGGGTCTGCTGCCAGTCGCGCAGGAACGCAACCCGGGCCGGACCGAAGCGGTCGCCCAGCAGCCGCAGCAGACGATCGAAGTCGTAGGCATGCACCGCAGAGACCGCCAGGACCAGCAACAGGCAGCGCCAGGCGTAGTGGAATCGTGACACGAAGCGGAAATGGGCGGCTTTGCGGGCTATGATCGTGGCGGTGCGAGATAGATGACAATGAATATAATCGCACGTCTTCAATCAAAAAATCGGATTGTGACCAAGCGGATGGGAGTTTCGCGGCAGGCCTTGCTGTTGGGAATCGCTTTGCTCTTCCTGCGCGGTGGCGCAGCGCAGGCGGCAGCCCACATGACCCTGCAGGAGGTGGCGCAGAAGGTCGTGCTCAGCAATCCCGAGGTATTGTCGAAGTGGCACGCCTTCAAGTCGGCCGTCGGCGACGTCGATGTGGCGCGCGCCGGTTTCTATCCGAAGCTCGACTACACCACCGGGATGGGCCGGGAGACGCTGCGGCAGCCGGGCGCCGCCGACCGCGAATACAGCCGCAACGGCTATACGCTGACGCTGAACCAGATGCTGTACGACGGCTTCGCCACGGCGAGCGACGTCAAGCGCCTGGACAAGGCGCGCCTGACGCGCTATTTCGAATTGCTCGATGCCGCGGAACTCGCCGCGCTGGAGGCCGGGCGCGCCTACTACGACGTCATGCGTTACCGCCTGCTGATGTACCTGGCCGAAAACAACTACATCGAGCACCGCGCCAGCTATGAGCAACTGCTGCGCCGCGCGCAGGCGGGAGCAGGGCGGCGGGTCGATGTCGAACACGCCGCGAGCCGGCTGGCCCTGGCCGAATTGAACCTGAATACCGAGGCGGCCAACCTGCACGACGTGATGGCGCGCTTCCTGCGCATGGTCGGCGAGCCGCCGCCGGCCGTGCTGTTCGGCCCGGCGGGCCTCGCCGCCGATTATCCCGTCAGCGAGCCGGAGGCCTTGCGCATGGCGTTCCGCCAGAACCCGGCGCTGCGTGCCGCGGTGGAAAATGTCGAAGCCACGCAGCACGACATCGAATTGCGCCGCAGCGCGTTCCACCCCAAGCTCGACCTGCGCATGCGCAACGAGAACATCGGCAACTACCAGGGCGTCGCCGGAACGCGCCAGAACAACGTCGCCGAAGTGATCCTCAGCTACAACCTGTTCAACGGCGGCGCCGACATGGCGCGCCAGCGCCTCTATGCCGAGCGCAAGAACCTGGCCCTGGACTTGCGCGAAAAGTCCTGCCGCGACCTGCGCCAGACCCTGTCGATCGCCTATAACGACGTGGTGCGCCTGAAAGCCCAACTGTCCAACCTCGACCTGCAGGTCAGCTCGATCGAAAAGACGCGGGACGCCTACAAGGCCCAGTTCAATATCGGGCAGCGCTCGCTGCTCGACTTGCTCGACACCGAGAACGAACTGCTCAATGCCCGCCGCACCGCCGTCAATGCCGACATGGATCTGGCGCTGGCCTATCTGCGGACCCAGGCCGGAATCGGACGCCTGCTCGAATTTCTCGGCTTGAAGCGGATCGACGAGCAGGACAAGCCGGACCCCAACGAGCTGGCGACCATCGTCGAATCCGAGATCTGTCCGCCGCAGGCCCCGGGCAGCTATCTGGTCGATCTCGAAGCCCTCACGGCAAGGGCCCTGGCACTGATGGAAGCCTCCCGGCCCGCGACCGATGCGGTCCCGGCCACCTTGCTGCCCGGCCCGTCGAGCTCGGCGCCGGCGCCTTCTCCCGCACCGGCGCCTGCGCCTGCTGCCGCGGCACCCCTAACATCCTCGTCAGAGACGCCGCCGCTGGCGCTGGCTGGCGCCGACAAGCTGCCCGGCGCCACGCCCGAGCCGCCCCGGCAGGCGCAGCGCGAGCTGCTGGCCGAGCGGGTGAAAGCCTGGGCCGCCGCCTGGTCTGCCCAGGCCTATGCGGCCTATGCGGATTTCTACGCACCGACATTCGTCCCGGCCGACGGAAGCAGCCGCGACAGTTGGGCGAAGCAGCGGCAGCAGCGCCTGTCCGGGCCGGCCCAGGTCGCCGTCGAGATCAGCAATTTCCGGCTGAAGCAAGTCGCCAACGACGTCGCGATCGCCGAATTCGAGCAGCACTACCGTTCCGACAGCTACAGCGACAGAACCCTCAAGACGCTGAAGTGGGTCAGGCTGGGCGGCCAATGGCTGATCCAGCAGGAAACCGCGCGCCCGCTCGCGGCGAGCGTCCCGGCGCGGCGAAAGGCGGAACAATGAGGGCCTGGGGACGATTGCTCTGCGGCCTGTGCGCGCTGCTGCTGGCCGTGCCCGCGGTGCTGGCACAGGGCGTGACCCGGCCCAGCCTGGAAAAGATCCGCGAATACGGCGCCATTTACGTCGGCCATCGCGAAGCCTCGATTCCGTTTTCCTACATGGTCGGCGGCGAGGCGGTCGGCTACTCGATGGATCTGTGCGACCGGATCGTCGACGCGGTCAGGACCCGGCTCGGCGACCCGGCCCTGAAGGTGGTGCGGGTCCCGGTCACCAGTTCCTCGCGCCTGCTGATGCTGCTGACCGGGGTCATCGATCTCGAATGCGGTTCGACGACCAACACCAAGATACGCCAGCAGTCGGTTGCCTTCGGCCTCACCAGCTTCGTCTCCGGCGTCAAGGCCCTGACGCGCCGGGATACCGGCATCGAGCGCATCATCGACCTCAACGGCAAGGTGGTGGTGACCACGGCCGGCACCACCACCGAGCGCATCGTGAGGACGGTGATGGCCACGCGCAATGCGTCGGTGCACGCCAAGTCCGCCAGGACGCATCAGGAATCCCTGTCCATGGTGCTGTCGCGCCAGGCCGACGCCTTCGTGCTCGACGACGCACTGCTGGCCGGCCTGCTGGCGGTGTCGCCGGATGTAGCCAGGCTGAAGCTGCTGGAGGAAAACTTCGGTTTCGAACCCTATGGCATCGTCCTGCGCAAGGACGATCCGGAATTCAAGCAACTGGTCGATGACAGCTTGCGGGCGATGATGAAAAGCGGCGAAGTGGAAAGGCTCTACACCAAGTGGTTCCTGTCGCCGATCCCGCCGAACCAGGTCAACCTGCAGATTCCCATGAGCAGCATGCTGCGGGAATTGCTGGCGAATCCCAACGACACCGGCATCTGAACTTGCCATGGCCGGCGGCGCCGGCCATGGGATCGGCCCGATCTCCTTCCGGTCGTCTTTGCAGCCGCGACGCGCTGCCCCAGCGCGCGTGATCGCCGTGCCGCCAGCGCCAACTCTTGCGGCCGGGCGCCGGATACCGCTATCGCTTCGGCGTCTGTTTTGCTGTCGGCTTGGGCGTCGGCTCAGGCTTCGATTCGAACAGGCCTTCGGCCCAGCCGCCGATCTTTGCCCCGACCGAGGTGCCGAAGCCGGGGCCCATGATGGCGGTGCCGACTGCCGCGCCGGCCATGCTTGCACCGGTCGGGTAGAGCAGGGGCGAGCCGACCGTGCCGCCGACGTTGAGCGGCACCCTGGCGCTGGTGCCCACCGCCTTGACCTCGGCATTGATGCGTCCCGACAGCGCCTTCTCGGGCGTGATGCTGACCCGGCCGTCGGCGGCCAGCACGCCCGAGGCGATCTTCAACTGCGTGAAGTGGCGGCTGCCCTGCGCGACCTGGAGATGGCCCGACAACTGCTCGAAACGCGTTTCGCCGCCGCTGCTGCCCTGCTTGATCAGGCGCGTCGCGGCCTGCTGGATATCGACGCCGTGCAGCACGCCGTCGCGCACCCTGAAATCGCTTTCCAGGCGCAAGGCGTTCGCCAGCTGGCCGGCGGCGGGCGCCGCGGCGGAGAAGCTCGGCTTCGCACTGAGCCTGCCGCTGACGCGCGCGCCCGGCGAAAGCATGGCGGCGACCTGGCGCAGTTCCAGTTCGCTGATGTCGAGATCGCCATTCACGCGCAGGCCTTTTTGCCAGTCGACGCTGATCTTGCCGGTGGCCGTGCCGCCATACAGACGCGCGCTGATGGCATCCAGCCGCAAGTCCTTGCGGCTGGCCACGCCCTTGATGTTCAGCTCGTCGAACAGCAGCGCCGGTGCGGCCGGCAGGGTCCAGGCGCGGGCGCCGACGTCGATCAGGTAGTTCGCGCCGTCGGGCTTGATCAGCGCCTTGAGCTTGCCGTCGCGGGTGCTCACCGTCGCGTCGGCGGGCCGGCCCTCGTCGTCCAGGGCCAGTTGCGCGTCGAAGGGTCCGAAGTCGGTCTTGTCGAGCCGGACCACGGCCTGGTCGAGGCGGATGCGCAGGACGCGCAGCGTCGCTGGCTGCGGCGGCCTGGCGGGGTCGGCTTTGGCCAGGGCCAGCAGCATGTCGATCGCCTTGCGCGTCACCACCGGAGAATCGATTTCGATGCTGTCGATGACGCGGGTCGATTGCAGCAAGGACAGCAGCGCCGGGGTCACGCTCACGCTGCCCAGCCTGAGGTCGTCGCCCTTGCCGATCGCGATGCCGCCGATCGTGACATGCGGCAACGGCAGCGCCGCAAAGCGGATGCTCTCGATCGACACCGGCTGCCCGAGCCTGGCCGAGGCTGCCGCTTCGAGGCGCGGGATGTAGTCGTCGAGCGAGATGAACAAGGGCACTGCCGCTGCCAGTGCGATCAGCACCGCCAGGGCGAGCAGGGTGCGCTTGAGCCATGTCATATCGATTGCCGGCGCCCGGATTCGTTGATGAAGTGCCTGGCATTATTGCAGATGCAGCCCGCCGACCGGCGTATCCCCCTTCAGCGCGGCGCGCCGAACTCCATCGTCCAGTACACGCCCATCTTGCTCCTGCGATTCACCGCTACCGCGACGCCCATCTCGGTGAATGCCGGATTCATCAGGTTGGCGCAATGCCCGGGGCTGTCTATCCATCCCGCCACCGCATCCTCGGGCCGGGCTTGGCCGCCCGCGATGTTTTCGCCCATGGCGCGGTAGCGGTAGCCCGCGCGCTCGACGCGCTGCGCCGCGGTGGAGCCGTCGCGCCCGTCGTGGCTGAGGAAGTCGAGGCGCGCCATGTTGTCGGAATGGCGCTGCGCGGCCTTCGCCAGCGTGCGGTTCCAGCGCAGCGGCGCTGCCGCTTCGAATGCCGTGTTGCCGCAGTTGCGCCGCGCGCCGCGCGCCTGATTGACCAAGTCGAGCACGCGCTCTCCGGCGTCCTCGTCCAGCGCCGCGGCAGGCGCAAACGGCGCCGCGAGCACGATCCAGACCTGGCGCGCATCCTGGTAGATGCCGACCTCCGTCATCGCGGCATCCTGCCACTTCTCGCAGTAGTCCGGCCTTGCCAGCAGCCCCGAGACCCGTGCCGCGATGCCCTTGCCGCCGAATTTCATGGATTTGGCCCGCGTCGCGCGGTAGCCGGCCGCCTTCAGGCTGTGTTCCAGTTCGCTGCCGCGCGCCAGGGCGCGGCCGACGCGGTCCAGCGCCGCCTGCCGTTTGAGCGGCGCCAGATCTTTCGCCTCGCAGCTGCCGTCACCCTGGCGCAAGCGGTTGATCGTGCCGTAAACATCGCTCGCCGCCGCATCGAAAGCGACGGCAAGCAACAAAAGACAGGAAAGAATAGGCAGGCGCATGATCCGGGGCCGTGAAAGCAAGCAAGCTTCGGCACGCATTGTTTGGCGTATGGCCGCGCAGGGTCTGTGCGGCAGCAGACATACGCCGGGCGTTTGTCGCTCAGTCGCCGAAGTTGGTGCCGACCCGGCGCGCGCTGCCTATCCACGGATGCTTGAGCGGCACGGTCTTGACCTTGCCGGCGACGTCTTCGAGCCGGACCGGCTGCGTGTCTTCGCCTTTGGCGGCGACCATGACGCCGTGAGTGCCCCTGGCGATCAGGTCGGCGCAGGCCGTGCCGAGGCGGGTCGCCAGCAGACGGTCGGCGGCCGAGGGTGCGCCGCCGCGCTGCACGTGGCCGAGGATGGTGACGCGGGCTTCGAGCCCGGTCAGGGCTTCCAGGCGCTTGGCCAGCCGCAGCGTGCGATCGGCATAGAGCAGTTCGGCGGCATCGGCCTCCGCATCGTCGGCCTTGCGCGCGTCCTTCTGCTTCGCCGGTTTCCTGCCCGCGGTCCGGGCGGCGGCGATCGCTGCCAGATCCTGCTTCGAGATCGCGCCTTCGGCCACGGCGACGATCGAGAAGGGCTTGCCGCCGCGGGCGCGGGCGCGGATGGCTGCGGCCACGCTATCGACGTCGTAGGGGATTTCCGGAATCAGGATCACGTCGGCGCCGCCGGCGATGCCGGCGCCCAGCGCCAGCCAGCCGGCGCGATGGCCCATGATCTCGACCACGATGATGCGGTGGTGGCTGTGCGCGGTGCTGTGCAGGCGGTCGATGGCCTCGGTGGCTATGCCCAGCGCGGTATCGAAGCCGAAGGTGGCGTCTGTCCCGGCCACGTCGTTGTCTATGGTCTTGGGCAGCGTGATGACGTTCAAACCCATCTGCTTGAGGCGCAGGGCATTTTTCGCGGTGCCGCCGCCGCCCAGGCAGACCAGGCAGTCGAGCCGGTTGGCGCGGTAGTTGTCGGCGATGGTGTCGAGCATGTTCACGATCTTGCCGCCCACCGGCATCTTGTGCGGCTTGTCGCGGCTGGTGCCGAGGATGGTGCCGCCGACGGTCAGGATGCCCGAGAGCTGGCCGCCGTCGAGTGTCGCAGTGCGGTTTTCCATCAGGCCGCGAAAGCCGTCGCGGAAACCCACGATGCGCATGTCGTAATGGCCGAGCAGCGCCTTGCCGACGCCGCGGATCGCGGCGTTGAGCCCCGGGCTGTCGCCGCCTGCGGTAAGAATGCCGATGTATTTGCTCATGGTCGTCGCTCGCAGAGAGGGGATGCCGCTAGCCTACCATCCACCGCCGGTACGAGTCGGGCCAGCGCGCAGCGCCTATCCTCCTTGGCCAGCTCCGCCAGCTCCTTCACGCGGCGGTAGAAGCGCGGCAGGTCGTGCTGCTCCGCTTCGAGCAGGGCCGCGAAGGCCGGCACCAGCTCGCTGTAGAGCCCGAAGGCGACCAGCCCGGCGTTGTTGAAATCCGCGCCGATGATCCTGTCGTAGCCGGCATGGCCGCCCCAGCTCGCCTTCAATGCGGCGTAGTCGCGGCGCAGGGCGGCGAACAGCTCGGCCTTGGCGCTGCGCTGCTGTTCGGCGGCGCCGCCGGTTTCATACAGGGCGCGCGCCCGCTGGCGGTAATCCTGCAGCAGCCGGGCCAAATCCGCCCTGCGCTGCCGCTGCGCGGCGAAGGCGGCGCCTTGCGCGGGCGTGGCCTGGGCCGCGGTCCAGCGCCGCATGCCTTCGTTTTCGACCACCGTGGCGAAAGACTCGTTGAAGGCGGTGTCGTCCCTGACGTAAACCAGCTGGTGCGCGAGTTCGTGAAACACGATGCGCGCGACTTCGAGCGTGCCGCGGCGCATGAAGGTGTTGAGCACCGGATCGTCGAAGTAGCCGAGCGTGGAATAGGCCGCGACGCCGCCGACGAAGGTGTCGTAACCCGCTTCGCGCAGTTCCGCGGCGAGGCGCTCGGCATCCTTCTGCTCATAGTAGCCGCGGTAGTTCACGCAGCCGACCAGCAGCACGCACCATTGCTTGGCTTCCAGCGACAACTCGGGCGCGGCGAAGACGTTCCACACCACGTAGGGGCGGCCGATGTCGGCGTAGCTGCGATAGCTGTTGTTGTCGGGCAGGCCCAGCCCGCGGCTGGCGAAGTCGCGTATCGCCGCCACCTCCGCCAGTTGCCTGGCGAGCTGCGGATCGCCGGCGGGCCGGTCGACCAGTTCGCTGATCGGCTGCGCCGCGCGCATGAGCTCGAAATGGCCGCCCACCGCCTGGGCGTAGTAGGCGATGTTGCCGCAGCCGGCCAGCGCCATTGCCAGCAGCAGCAGCGAATTCCTAAACCGGATCATGGTGCCGGAAACGCCCGGTTGCGAGAAAGGCCGCGATCTGCTCGGCGCAGCGCCGCGAGGCGAGCATTTCCGAATGCGCCACGGGCAGCGCGATGAAGTCCGCGGCGCCGGGCAGGCGCGTTTCCGCCACGCTCACCACGCCGTCGTTGGGGCGCGGCAGGTCGGGCACGACGCGGCCCAGGCCCAGGCTGCGGGTGCCGGCCAGCACGCCCACCGCGACGGCGGGCGGGGGTGCCAGCGCGGCCGCGGGCCCGCGCCCCAGCCATTCGCCGATCGAGCGCCCGAGCAGGGCCGGCATGCCGCGCACTGCGGCCAGCCGCCGCGCGCAATGGCTGTCGATGCAGGGGGTGCCGAGCAGGACCGCCCGGCGCAGGCGCGGATCGGCTTCCTGCCTCAGCATGTCGAGGATGACCAGGCCGCCGAGGCTGTGGCCGACCAGATGGATCTCGCTCCCGCCGGCTGCGGCGATGCAGCGGCGCAGGGCCTGCGCGTTCTGCGAGAGCGTGGCGCGCACGCTCGGGTAGCCGAAGCGCAGCGTGCGGTAGCCGCGCCCTTGCAGCCAGCGGCCATGCGGCAGGAAGACCGCCGCCGGGGTCCACAAGCCATGCACCAGGACCACCGTTGCCGGCGCCTGCCGCGCATCCGCCGCGCCGTGCATAGGCTGGTGTTCACCGCTCACCCGGAAAATTCCATCAAGTCGCCGCGCCGGCCAGCAGCCCGCGCAGGACATAGGGCAGGATGCCGCCGTGGCGCAGGTAGTCCACCTCGACCGGCGTGTCCACGCGCAATTGCAGCATCAGCTTCTGCCTTCCGCCTCCCGGCCGGCGGATCGCCAGCACCACCTCCTGCCGCGGCCGCAGCTCGCCGTCGATGCCGATCAGGTCGAATTCCTCGTCGCCGACGATGCCCAGCGTCGCCACGCTGTCGCCGGCGCTGAACTGCAGCGGCAGCACGCCCATGCCGACCAGATTGGAGCGGTGGATGCGTTCGAAGCTCTGCGCCACCACGGCGCGCACGCCGAGCAGGCGCGGGCCCTTGGCGGCCCAGTCGCGGCTGGAGCCGGTGCCGTATTCCGTGCCGGCGAAGACCAGGGTCGGCGTGCCGGCGACCTGGTACTTCATCGCCGCGGCGTAGATAGCCATCAGTTCGCCGCCGGGCTGGAAGCGCGTCAGCCCGCCCTCGACGCGCGAGCCGTCGGCATTGGCCGCCAGCATCAGGTTGCGGATGCGCACATTGGCGAAGGTGCCGCGCATCATCACTTCATGGCTGCCGCGGCGCGAGCCGTAGCTGTTGAAGTCGCCGACGGCGACGCCCTGCGCCAGCAGGTATTTGCCGGCCGGCGAATCGGGTTTGATCGAGCCGGCCGGGCTGATGTGGTCGGTGGTCACCGAGTCGCCGAAAATCGCCAGCGCGCGCGCGCCGCGGATCGCCGTCACGCGGCCCGGCGTCAGCGCAAAGTCCTTGAAGAAGGGCGGCTCGGCGATGTAGCTCGACGGCTGCCAGGCATAGACCTGGCCGGCATCGACCGGGATCTCGTTCCACAGCGGATTGCCGCGCGCGAAGTCGGCGTAGAGCGCGCGGTAGGTCGCCGGGTCGGTGGCGTGATGCATGGCCGCGGCGATTTCCTGGCTGCTCGGCCAGATGTCCCTGAGCATCACCGGCCGGCCGTCGCGGCCGATGCCGAGCGGCTCCCGCGTCAGGTCGAGATCGACGCGGCCGGCGATGGCGAAGGCCACCACCAGCGGCGGGCTCATCAGGAAGTTGGCCTTCAGCGCCGGATGGATGCGCGCCTCGAAATTGCGGTTGCCCGAGAGCACCGCCGCACAGACCAGGTCGTGCGCCGCGATGGCCTCTTCGAGCGGCGCCGCCAGCGGTCCGGCATTGCCGATGCAGGTGGTGCAGCCGTAGGCGACGACGCGAAAGCCCAGCGCTTCGAGGTCGCCGAGCAGCCCGGCCCTGGCCAGGTAGTCGGTGACCACGCGCGAACCCGGTGCGAGCGAGGTCTTGACCCGCGGCCCGACCGCCAGCCCGAGCGCCACCGCCTTCCGCGCCAGGAGGCCGGCGGCGAGCATGACGCCGGGGTTCGACGTGTTGGTGCAGGAGGTGATCGCGGCGATCAGCACGTCGCCGTGGCCGATGTCGGCCGCGGCGGGCGTCGGCGGCGGTGCAAGAGTTGGCGCTGGCGGCACGGCGGCGCGCGGGTGGTCGGCCATTTCGACTTCGTTGCGCTGCGTGCGCCCGGCAGCGGGTGCGGCTTCGGGCGCGAGGGCGGCCGTCGCAGTGCCCAGCGCATGGCGCCGCGCCATCTCGGCCGCGCTGCGGCCATAGCCGTTCTGCGCCGCGGGCAGCGCGAACAACTCGGCGAAGCGGCGGCCGAGCTGCTCCAGGTCGATGCGGTCCTGCGGCCGCTTCGGGCCGGCGACGCCGGGACGGACGGCGGCCAGGTCGAAGTCGATTTCCGCGCTGTAGTCGATCGCGCCGGCCGCCGGCATGCCGAACAGGCCCTGCGCCGTGAAGTAGGCCTCAAAGGCGTCGATCTCCTCGGCGCTGCGCCCGGTCGCGGCCAGATATTTCACGGTCTCGGCGTCGGGCGGGAAGAAGCCCATGGTCGCGCCGTATTCGGGCGCCATGTTGGCGATGGTGGCGCGATCCGGCAGGCTCAAGGAGGCGGCGCCGGCGCCGAAGAACTCGACGAACTTGCCCACCACCTGGGCCTGGCGCAGGCGTTCGGTGACGGCGAGCACCAGGTCGGTGGCGGTGGCACCCTCGGCCAGGCGGCCGCGCAGATGCACGCCGACCACGTCGGGCGTGAGGAACACCAGCGGCTGGCCGAGCATGCCGGCTTCGGCCTCGATGCCGCCGACGCCCCAGCCGACCACGCCCAGCGCATTGATCATGGTCGTGTGCGAATCGGTGCCGACCAGCGTGTCGGGATAAGTCACGCCGTCCTTTTGCAGCACGCCGCGCGCCAGGTATTCGAGATTGACCTGATGCACGATGCCGATGCCGGGCGGCACCACGCGGAAGCTGTCGAAGGCCTGCATGCCCCATTTGATGAAGCGGTAGCGCTCGGCGTTGCGGCGGAATTCCAGGCGCATGTTGAGGTCGAGCGCGTCGGCGACGCCGTAGTGGTCGACCTGCACCGAGTGGTCGACCACCAGGTCCACCGGCACCAGCGGCTCGACGATCTTCGGGTTGCGGCCGAAGCGTTGCGCGACGCCGCGCATCGCCGCCAGGTCGCACAGCAGCGGCACGCCGGTGAAATCCTGCAGCACGATGCGGGCGACGACGAAGGGAATCTCGGCTGTGCGCGGCGCCTTGGGTTGCCAGCCTGCCAATTGACGCACATGGTCTTCGCTTACCTTCAGTCCGTCGCAGTTGCGCAGCACGGCTTCGAGCACGATGCGCAGCGACACCGGCAGCCGCGATATCCTGCCCAGCCCCGCCGCTTCGAGGGCGGCCAGCGCGTAGTAGCGCGAGGTCTTGCCGGATGCCAGCCGGAACTCCTGCAAGGCAGCAAACGTATCGTGGGGCATGGTTGCCTCCGTTGCGGTTCCGCGCGATGCGATCGACCGGCGAAGGCAGCCAGCATAGACCACTGCCGCGCCGAAGCACAGGCGCTTGCCGGCGGTCAAGGCCGGTCGCACTCGGCCGCACCGATTCGGCCTAAGATGGAAGGCTCCACTTCGCAGGAGAACGCCCATGGCCGCTTTCCCAATAGCGACTTCGGCAGCAATGAACGCCACGCGCACCGAAAGAGACTCCTTCGGCCCCATTGAAGTTCCCGCCGACCGGCTCTGGGGGGCGCAGACTCAGCGCTCTCTCGAACACTTCGACATCTCCAGCGAACGCATGCCGGAAGAAATCGTGCTCGCGCTGGCCACTGTCAAGGCCGCCTGCGCGGGGGTCAATTGCGAACTGGGCCTGCTGCCCGCGGACAAGGCGCAGGCGATCGCCGCGGCGGCCGAGGAAGTGCTGTTCGGCCGGCACGATCAGGAGTTTCCGCTGTCGCTCTGGCAGACCGGCTCCGGCACCCAGAGCAACATGAACATGAACGAGGTGCTGGCCAACCGCGCCTCGGAACTGCTCGGCGGCGGGCGCGGCGCCGATCGTCGCGTGCATCCCAACGACGAGGTCAATCTGGGCCAGTCGTCGAACGACGTGTTTCCCACCGCGATGCACCTTGCCGCCGCCCTCGGCATCGTGCGCGGCCTGCTGCCGGCACTGGCCTGCCTGCGCGCCACGCTGGCGACGCAGGCGGCGGCGTTTGCCGGCATCGTCAAGATCGGCCGCACCCATTTGCAGGACGCGACGCCGCTCACCCTGGGCCAGGAGTTCTCCGGTTACGTCGCCCAGCTCGACCATGCCGAGGCGGTGATCGCCGGCAGCATGGCTTCGCTCTATCCGCTGGCGATCGGCGGCACCGCCGTCGGCACCGGCCTCAACACCCCTGCGGACTTCGGTGCGCGCGTCGCGGCGGAACTCGCCGGCAGCAGCGGGCTGCCCTTCGTCAGCGCCGCCAACAAGTTCGCCGCGCTGGCCGCCCACGACGGCCTGGTCGCCGCGCATGGCGGCCTCAAGACGCTGGCCGTGGCGCTGATGAAAATCGCCAACGACATCCGCTGGCTGGCCTCGGGGCCGCGCTCGGGGCTCGGCGAGATCAGCATCCCGGAAAACGAGCCCGGCAGCTCGATCATGCCGGGCAAGGTCAATCCGACGCAGTGCGAGGCGCTGACCATGGTCTGCTGCCAGGTGATGGCCAACGACGTCGCGATCGGCATCGGCGGCGCATCCGGCAACTTCGAACTGAATGTCTTCAAGCCGCTGATCGCCCACAATTTCCTGCAAAGCGTGCGCCTGCTGGCCGACGCCATGAGGAGTTTCGAGGCCCACTGCGTGCGCGGCATCGTCGCCAACCACGGCCGCATCGCCGAATTGCTGGAGCGCTCGCTGATGCTGGTGACGGCGCTGACGCCGCACATCGGCTACGACCGCGCGGCCGAGATCGCCAAGCGCGCCCATCACGACGGCAGCACGCTGCGCGCGGCGGCGCTGGCCCTGGGCTACCTGTCGGCGGAGGACTTCGACCGCTGGGTGAGGCCGGCCGACATGGTCGGGGGCGGCGACACCGCGCCCTGAGCCTTCCCCTGCGGATGGGTGCCCGCATTCCCACCGGGGACGGCATCGGCCCATGGCTGCCCGGGATTCCCTGTGTACGCCAGCGAACGGAGTGCAGGAGCGTTTGGGGGCATTGTCGCTGCCTTGGGCGGTAGCAACGCATTTCGAGGAGCTCGCATGTCGCAGTACTGTCGTCGCCGGCCGCAAGCCGATGTTGCAGGAGTCGATCACGGATTCTCGCGGCGGCTGGCCATGGCCTGCGCCTCCTTGCTGTTGGTCGCCGCCGCCTTGCTCGGCATGTCGGGCTGTGCGACGGTTCCCAACCAGGAGCGGACGCGCATGCTGGGCATGCCGCTGGCCTCGACCCACGCCGATCTCAGCTTCAGCATGAGCACCGGGGCAAGGCGCAACGCCGTCTGCGAAGGCAACGGCGGCTGCCCGACGGTGGCGGACCGGGAGGCCGCACAGCGCTTTGCGCTGCAGGTGGCGCGGGTCGCCGGAACCTTGCAGGAGGGTGCACAGCGCCTGTTCCCGGATCTGGCGCAGCGCGTCCCGGGCATGGTCGACAACCGGTTCGACGTCCATGTCGTCGAGGGCTCCCAGCCCGGTAGCGCTTCCAGCGCCAACGGACGCATTGCGCTGACCGCCGCACTGGGCGCCCGTGCGCCCTACGACGACTGGATGGCCTTCGTCATCGCGCGTGAAATGGGGCATGTGATCGCGCGCCACCACGAAGAGAATTCCGCTTCAGGCATCGTCACCTCGGTGCTCATGAACATCCTGATCCCTGGCAGCAGCCTGCTGAAAACCCTGCTGTCTGCGGGCGGAGCGGAAATTGCCGCGCGCAGCAAGCAGGAAGTGCAGGCCCTGGAGGCCGACCTCATCGCGCTGGAACTGCTGCAGGAAGCCGGCTTTCGCATGCGCGACATCTACCTGACCCTGCTGCTCGACCCCGTGGAGCTTGACGACGGCACATGGTCGACGGGTTTCAGGACATCGTCCCGCAATCTCATTGCCGAAGTCCGTCGCTCGGAGGTCGCCGAGCGCAGCCCGGGTTTCGCCGTGGCGGCGGCGAAATAGCAACGCCGGCCACTGCGGTAACGGCCACGGCCCCGGCGCGTTCGCCGCTGCTTGCAGGACAGCTTCCCGGGGACGCGGGGAATCGAATGCCGGTTTGCCCTGCCTGTATGTGCGGCAGCGCACATACGCAGGACGCGCCAGGCATCATCATGTAAACATTAGGTAATCGCGGAACATCTCCTTGAAAACTTCTTATGGGCTGGTTGGCGGTTTTTCCGCCGCGATCCTGCTGACCGCGCTGGTGGTGCTGGCATCGTTCTGGACCTTGCGCCAGGTCGAGGAGTCGGCCGCCGTGCGCACGCACACCAACGCCGTGATCAACAGCGCCGACGACTTGCTGTCGGCACTGAAAGATGCCGAGTCCGACCAGCATGGCTATGCGGCCACGGGCGATGCCGGCCTGGTGCAGCCCTACGGCGTCCAGCACGAGCGCATACGCGATACCCTGAAGAAGCTGCAGGAGATCACCCTGGTCGCCACGGCGCGGCACCACCTGGACGTCCTGGCGCCGTTGATCGATGCCAAGCTGGCATTCATGTCGAACGACATCGAACTGCGCCGCAGCCGGGGGGCGGCAGAAACACTGGCGCTCGATCGCGGCGGCGAGGGCAAGCGCCTGATGGATTCGATCCGCGCCGAGATCGGCAGTTTCGGCAGCATCGAGGTGGATGTCCTGAACCAGCGCGAGGCGGAGTTCCAGGCAAGCATGCGCCGGCTGTTTTTCATCGTCATCACCACCACCCTGCTGGGGCTGCTGCTGGCGCTGGGCTTCGCCTATCTGATTTTCCGGGAAACCCGGCAGCAACTGAAGAATCATGTCCATGCCGAAACCCGGCATCTGCTCGAGCGTCAGGACGAGACCAACCGGCAACTGCAGCAATCCAACAACACCCTGCGCGACAGCGAGGAAAAGCTTGCCGTGACGCTCAACTCGATCGGCGACGCGGTGATCGCGACCGATGCCGAGGCGCGGGTGACGCGCATCAACCCGGTGGCCGAACAGCTCACCGGCTGGCTGCAGGCCGATGCCGCCGGGCGCCCGGTGCAGGATATCTTCCGCATCATCAACCAGAAAACCCGGGAAGCGGCGACCATCCCGGTCATGGACACGCTGGCCAACGGCACGGTGCAGGGACTCGCCAATCACACCCTGCTGATTTCCCGCGATGGCAACGAGCGCGCGATTGCCGACAGTTGCGCACCGATCCGCAATCGCGACAAGCAGGTGGTGGGGGCCGTGCTGGTGTTCCGCGACGTGTCCGAGGAATATGCCGCGCAGCAGACCCTGCGCGACAGTGCCGCGCAGATCCAGACGATTCTGAATACCGTGGTGGATGGCATCGTCACCATCCATGCCCGCGGCGGCATGGTGGAGACCATGAATCCGTCCGCCGAACGCATGTTCGGCTACAGCGCGGCGGAACTTGCCGGCAAGAACTTCAGCCTGCTGATACCCGAGCTCGATCGGGACCAGCGCGAAGGTTCGCTCGAGTATTACAGCCCGAGCGACGAGGCGCGCGCCAGCGGCCTGGGCCGCGAGGTCGTCGGCCGGCGCAAGAATGGCAGCATATTTCCGCTGGAGATCGCGGTCAGCGAGATGTGGCTGGGCGGCCAGCGCTACTTCACCGGCATCCTGCGCGACATCACCGCGCGCAAGCAGGCCGAGGAGGCGCTGCAGAAGGCCGGCGCGCTGCAAAGCGCGATTTTCAACAGCGCCAATTTTTCCAGCATCGCCACCGACGCCAAGGGCGTGATCCAGATTTTCAACGTCGGCGCCGAGCGCATGCTGGGCTACGCGGCGGCCGACGTGATGAACAAGATCACGCCGGCCGACATTTCCGATCCGCAGGAAGTCATCGCGCGCGCCAGGGCGCTCACCGCGGAACTCGAAACGCCGATCGCGCCGGGCTTCGAGGCCCTGGTGTTCAAGGCCTCGCGCGGCATCGAGGACATCTACGAGCTGACCTACATCCGCAAGGACGGCAGCCGCTTTCCCGCGGTGGTTTCGGTCACCGCGCTGCGCGACGAGCAGGACGCCATCATCGGCTACCTGCTGATCGGTACCGACAACACGGCGCGCGAGCAGGTCGAAGCCGAGCGCACCCGGCTCGACCAGGCGCTGCAGGATCGCAACGTCGAACTGGAAAGTGCGAGGTTCGTCGCCGACAAGGCCAACCTGGCGAAGTCCGATTTTCTTTCCAGCATGAGCCATGAATTGCGCACGCCGCTGAATGCCATCCTCGGCTTCGCCCAGCTCATGGAATCCGGCGCGCCGCCGCCGACGCCGGCCCAGCAGCGCAACCTGGACCAGATCCTGAAGGCGGGCTGGTATCTGCTCGAGCTGATCAACGAAATCCTCGACCTGGCCCTGATCGAATCGGGCAAGGCGACGCTGTCGCAGGAGCCGGTCTCGCTGCCCGAGGTGATGACCGAGTGCCGCGCCATGGTCGAGCCGCAGGCGCAGAAGCGCGGCATCGTCATGAGCTTTCCGCGCTTCGAATTGCCCTATTTCGTCAGCGCCGACCGGACCCGCGTCAAACAGGTCCTGATCAACCTGCTGTTCAACGCCATCAAGTACAACCGGGCGGACGGCGCCGTCGCCGTCGAGCACGTCCTGATTCCGCCCAATGCAATTCGCATCACGGTGCGCGATACCGGCGCCGGCCTGACGGAGGAGCAGGTCGCCCAGTTGTTCCAGCCCTTCAACCGCCTGGGCAAGGAAGCCAGCGCCGAGGAGGGCACCGGCATCGGCCTGGTCGTGACCAAGCGCCTGGTCGAACTGATGGGCGGCAGCATAGGCGTGAACAGCAGCGTCGGGGCGGGCAGCGAGTTCTGGTTCGAGCTGGGCCTGACCGCGGCGCCGCTGCTGTCCATCGAGGAGGCCGAGCAGGCGGCATGGGAGCGTCCTTTGGCGCCGTCCGGCGCGCCGCAGCGCACGGTGCTGTACGTGGAGGACAATCCGGCCAACCTGGAACTGGTCGAGCAACTCATTGCGCGCCGTCCCGAGCTGCGCCTGCTTTCCGCCGCCGACGGCAAGACCGGCATCGAGTTCGCCCAGGCCTATCAGCCGCAGGTGATCCTGATGGACATCAACCTGCCCGGCATCAGCGGGCTCGAAGCCATGAAAGTCCTGCGCGCCGATCCGTCCACGGCGCATATCCCGATCATCGCGCTGAGCGCCAACGCGGTGCCGCATGACATCGAGAAGGCGCTGCAGGCGGGATTCTTCGATTATCTGACGAAGCCGATCAAGGTCAAGCTGTTCATGGACACGCTGGACGTGGCCCTCAACATTGCGCAAACTGCCACCAGCCGCATGGCACAAAAGGAACTCCTATGAAGCTATCCGAGGCCGACATCCTCGATGCCACCATCCTGATCGTCGACGATCAGGAATCGAACATCGCCCTGCTCGAACGTATGCTGGGCGAATCCGGCTACACCCGCGTCAGCTCGACCATGAATCCGGAAGAGGTCTGCGCCTTGCATCGCAAGAACCACTACGACCTGATCCTGCTCGACCTGCAGATGCCCGGCATGGATGGCTTCCAGGTTATCGAGGGGCTCAAGACCAACGACGCCGACTTCTATCTGCCGGTGCTGGTGATCACCGCCCAACCCGGCCACAAACTGCGCGCACTGCAGGCCGGCGCGCGGGATTTCGTCAGCAAGCCCTTCGACCTGCTCGAAGTCAGGACGCGCATCCGCAACATGCTGGAAGTGCGGCTGCTCTACCGGAAGCTCGAGCATTACAGCAAGGAACTGGAACAGACGGTGCTGGAACGCACCGCCGAGTTGCGCGAAAGCGAAGCCCGTTATCGCAGCCTGACCGAACTCGCCTCCGACTGGTACTGGGAGCAGGACGAGAACGGAAATTTCACCAAGGTGTCCGGCCCGGTGCTGGAGATGCTCGGCATCCAGGTCGGCCCCCTGCAAGGCGAGGCGTGCGAAGCGCGCGACGTGCGCAGCGAGGGCTGGAACCAGGCGGAACGGGCGGCCCTGCAGGCCGCGATTGCGGCGCGCGAGCCCTTCCTCGACCTGATCTTCAGCCGCAGCAATCCCAACGGCACGCAGCAGAAATTCCAGGTCAGCGGCGAGCCGATGTTCAACAAGTCGCTGCGCTTCATCGGCTACCGCGGCATCGGCATCGAACTCACCGCCAGGGAGGACAGCCATGCCGGCAACGCCTAGCCCGAATCAGAACCATCTGCTCGCGGCGCTGCCGAGCGCGGAGTTCGAGTTGCTGGCGCCGCACCTGGAGCTGGTCGCCCTGCCGCTCGGCGAGATGCTCTACGAGCCCGACCGGCAATTGCAGCATGCCTATTTCCCGACCACGGCGATCATCTCCCTGCTGCACGTCATGGAGTCGGGCGCATCGGCCGAATCGGCCGGGGTCGGCAACGAAGGCGTGGTCGGTGTTTCGCTGTTCATGGGCGGCGAGACCACCACCAGCTCGGCCGTGGTGCAGACCGCGGGCCACGCCTACCGGCTCGACCGCCGCTGGCTGATGCAGGAATTCAATCGCTCCGGCCTGCTGCAGCGCCTGTTGCTGCGCTATACCCAGGCGCTGATGACGCAGATGTCGCAGACCGCGGCCTGCAACCGGCACCATTCGGTGGAACAGCAGCTGTGCCGCTGGCTCCTGTTGACCCAGGACCGCGTCGCGCAGCGCGAGCTGGTGATCACCCAGGAATTGATCGCCGGCATGCTCGGCGTGCGCCGCGAAGGCGTCACGGAAGCCGCCGGAAACCTGCAGCGCGCCGGGTGCATCAGTTACCGCCGCGGCCATATCGCCGTGCTCGACCGCGCCGGACTGGAGAGCCGCAGCTGCGAGTGCTACGCCCTGGTCAAGAAGGAACTGGCGCGCCTGCTGTCCGATGTGCGGTATCGCCAGGAGGCCACGGCCGCCGGCCGTTGATCGCGCGGCCGGGGAGCACGGCACAAGAGTTGGCGCTTGCCGGCCCGCGAAGCGGAATCCCCGGCAGACAGAGTCCGGCACGGCGATCATGACGCTTGCGGCCCGCCCCCGAATCGACCCGGCTCAGGCACTATCCAGTCCTCACCCCTGATCTGCAAGGAAACCCATGGCCAGCAAGGCGCGATCGAACAAGCCAGCCGCAACGAAGCAGCGCACGGCAAGACACTCCACCACGCCGGCGGCGCCGGCCGGACGCCCGGCGCCGCGTTTTCCCGTCGTCGCGATCGGCGCTTCGGCCGGCGGGCTGGAAGCCCTCGAACAATTCCTCGGCCATGTGCCGGCCGGAAGCGACATGGCCTTCGTCGTGATCCAGCATCTCGATCCCGACCACAAGGGCATGATGCCCGAGCTGCTGCAGCGGGCCACGGCCATGCCGGTGACGCAGGCCAGGAACCGCATGAAGGTCGAGCCCGGCTGCGTCTATGTGATTCCGCCGAAATGGGATCTGTCCATCCTGCACGACTGCCTCTACCTGCTGGAACCGGTGGCCGCGCGCGGCCTGCGGCTGCCGATCGACTCCTTCTTCCGCGCCCTGGCCGACGACCGCCAGGACCAGGCCGTATGCGTGATCCTCTCCGGCATGGGTTCCGACGGCGCGCTGGGCCTGCGTGCGATCAAGGAGCGCGGCGGCCTGGTCGCGGTGCAGGATCCGGCCTCGGCCAAGTTCAACGGCATGCCGCAAAGCGCGGTCGACACCGGCCTGGTCGACATCGTCGCTGCCGCGCCGGAGCTGCCGCAGCGCATCGCCGACACCCTGCGCCACAGCCTGCGCGGCGTCGCCGGCGCCACCCTGGAGGCGGCCGAGACCCTGGCGCAGAAAAGCGCCTTCGACAAGATCTGCATCCTGCTGCGCGAGCGCACCGGCAACGATTTTTCGCTGTACAAGAAAAGCACCGTGTATCGCCGCGTCGAGCGCCGCATGGGCCTGCACCAGATCGACCGCATCGCGCACTACGTGCATTACCTGCGCGAGAACCCGCAGGAAGTCGAGCTGCTGTTCAAGGAACTGCTGATCGGCGTCACCAGCTTCTTCCGCGATCCGGCGTCCTGGAACAGCCTGCAGACCCAGGTCCTGCCGCAACTGCTGGCGGCCTACCCGGCCGGCGCCACGCTGCGCGCCTGGGTGGCGGGATGTTCGACCGGCGAGGAGGCCTATACGCTGGCCATGGCCTTCCGCGAAGTGCAGCAGAAGCAGAAGCCGGCCGGCCGCTTTGCGTTGCAGATCTTCGCCACCGACCTCGACCCGGACGCGATCGCCAAGGCAAGGCGCGCGGTCTACCCGGCCAATATCGTCGCCGACGTCACGGCCGAGCGCCTCAAGCGTTTCTTCGTCGAGGAAGGCGAAGGCTATCGGGTCGGCAAGGAAATCCGCGAGACCGTGGTATTCGCCACGCAGAACGCCATCATGGATCCGCCTTTCACCAATCTGGACATCCTGACCTGCCGCAACCTGCTGATCTACCTCGGTCCCGAGCTGCAGCAGCGGCTGCTGCCGCTGTTCCACTACAGCCTCAAGCCGGGCGGCATCCTGATGCTGGGCAGTGCCGAGTCGATCGGCAACAATACCGAGCTGTTCGAGCCGCAGGACGCCGCGGCGCGCCTCTACCGGCGCCGCGCCAATTCGCTGCGCATGGTCGATCTGGAGTTCCCCAGCCGCCATGCGCCGGGGAGAGTCGAAGCGCTCAATCCGGCCGAGCCCGAGCCCGGTGCCGCCAACCTGCAGAGCCTCGCCGACCACCTGCTGCTGCAGCAGTTTTCGCCCGCCGCCGTGCTGGTCACCGCGACCGGCGACGTGCTCTACACCAGCGGACGCACCGGCAAGTACCTGGAACCGGCGGCCGGCAAGGCCAACTGGAACATCCATGTCATGGCCAGGGAGGGCCTCGCCCATGAGCTGGCCCTGGCGCTGCCCAAGGCGCTGCGCAGCGGCGAACGGGTGACCTGCGCCAAGCTGCGGGTCGGCACCAACGGCGGCACCCAGATTGTGGACGTGACCGTGCAGCCCATCGACAAGCCGGCTGCCTTGCGCGGCATGGCGATGGTGGTGTTCAGGGACGTCGAGGCGCCGCCGGTCGAGGAGATCGTCGCCGGCAAGCGTGCGACGCGGGGCAGCCCGCGCGTGCGGGAGCTGGAACATGCACTCGACCAGGCGCGGCAGGAGGTGCAGGCCCTGCGCGAGGAAATGCAGACCACGCAGGAAGAGCTCAAGTCGTCCAACGAGGAAATGCAATCGACCAACGAGGAACTGCAATCGACCAACGAGGAACTGACCACCTCCAAGGAGGAAATGCAGTCGCTCAACGAGGAACTGCAGACGGTGAATGTCGAGCTGCAATCGAAGGTGGACGACCTGTCGCTGGCCAGCAACGACATGGCAAACCTGCTCAACAGCACCGACATGGCCACCGTCTTCCTCGACAACGCGCTGCACCTGCGGCGCTTCACCAACCAGGCGACGCGGATCTTCCGCCTCAAGGCCGGCGACGTCGGGCGGCCGCTGTCCGATATCGTCTCCGACCTTGCCTATCCGGGCCTGGCCGCGGATGCCGGGGAAGTGCTGCGCACGCTGGCCTTCGTCGAGCGCGAGATCGCCACCGGCGACGGGCGCTGGTACCAGGTCAAGATCATGCCCTACCGCACCATGGAAAACGTCATCGATGGGGTCGTCATCACCTTCAACGACATCGGCCTGGCCAAGAAGCTGGAGGCCGAATTGCGGGCGCTGGCCGGCAAGCAGAAGAAGGAGCCGACATGACGGGAAAGGATCCGGCCACCCTGCGTGCAGCCGCCGAAGCGCGCCTGCAGGCCGCCGCCGCGGCCGGCCAGGCGCCGGCGGCGCGGGCCGACGCCGACCTGCTGCGGCTGGTGCATGAACTGCAGGTGCACAAGATCGAACTGGAAATGCAGAACAGCGAACTGCGCGAGTCGCGTGCCGAGCGCGAGGCGGTGCTGGCGCGCTACACCGAACTCTACGACTTCGCCCCGGTCGGCTACCTGACCCTCACCTACGACGGCCTGATCGCGGAAATCAACCTTACCGGCGCCACGCTGCTGGGAGTGGCGCGGCGGGAGCTGCTGCTGAAGCGTTTTTCCGCCTTCGTCGTGCCCGGGGACCGCGAGCGCTGGGCCGGGTTTCTCGCCAGCGTGAAGACGCAGGACGGGAAGAGCAATATGGAACTGGCATTGCGGCGCGCCGACGGCACCGAGTTTCACGCCCTGATGGATTGCATACGCCACAGAGTCGGCGCTGAGAATGCGGCGAATCCCGGCGTGGGAAATCCCCTCGAAGTGATCATCGCCATGACCGACATATCGGTGCGCAAGGCGATCGAAGCCAGGCTGCAGGAAGCCATGGCCGCGGCCGAGAAAGCCAACCGCGCCAAGACCGATTTCCTGTCGAGCATGAGTCACGAACTGCGCACGCCGCTCAATGCGATCCTCGGCTTCGCCCAGCTCATGGAATCCGGCACGCCGCCGCCGACCGCCACCCAGCAACGCGATCTGGGGCGGATCCTGAAGGCGGGCTGGTACCTGCTGGAGCTGATCAACGAGATTCTCGACCTGGCGCTGATCGAATCGGGCAGGGCTATGCTGTCGCAGGAGCCGGTTTCGCTGGTCGAGGTCATGCTCGAATGCCGGGCCATGGTCGAGCCGCAGGCCCAGAAGCGCGGCATCGCGATGACCTTCCCGCTGCGCGACAGCGCCTGGTTCGTCAATGCCGACCGCACCCGGCTCAAGCAGGTCCTGATCAACCTGCTGTTCAATGCCGTCAAGTACAACCGGCCGCACGGCACGGTCGTCGTCGAGTGCCGGCCGGCCGCCGCGGATATGCTGCGCATCGGCATCCGCGACAGCGGCGAGGGCCTGACTGCGGATCAGCTCGGGCAACTGTTCCAGCCCTTCAATCGCCTCGGCAAGGAAGCCGGCGCGGAGGAGGGCACGGGCATCGGCCTGGTGGTGACCAAGCGCCTGGTGGAACTGATGGGCGGCAGCATCGGCGTCGATAGCGCGGTCGGCGCGGGCAGCGAATTCTGGGTCGAATTGCACCTGGTGAGCGCACCGGCCCTTGCGCAGTCCGGCGCGGCGGCAGCGACGCCGGAGCCGGCGCAGGGCGCGCTGGCCGGCACCCTGCTGTATGTCGAAGACAATCCGGCCAACCTGGAACTGGTCGAGCAACTCGTGGCGCGTCGTCCGGAACTGCGCCTGCTGTCCGCCGCCGAGGGCAAGACCGGCATCGAGTATGCCCGCGCCTACCAGCCGGAGGTGATCCTGATGGACATCAACCTGCCCGACATCAGCGGGCTCGATGTCATGAAGTCCCTGCGCGCCGATCCGTCGACGGCGCATATCCCGATCATCGCGCTGAGCGCCAACGCCCTGCCTCACGACATAGCGCAAGCGCTGCGAGCCGGCTTCTTCCGCTACCTGACCAAACCGATCAAGATCGAGGAATTCATGGACGCGCTGGACACGGCGTTCAAGTTGGCCGCCACGCTAGCGGGCAGCGACGCCCGTCGCGCTTGAGTCTGCAAAAAGGCATTTGGTCCGCAGATTTCGCCGATTGACGCAGATGGATCAAGAGATTGTCGGGCTGTTGCCCCCGCTTAATCTGCGTAATCTGCGGATGGAATCCCGGTTTTTAGGATGACTCGTGCCGGTGTAGGGCCGACTTCAGTCGGCCAGGGGTGGATGGCGGACTGAAGTCCGCCCTACGTCCGCCCCACCACCGATCCGTCAGATCCGGCGCAAAGCGATATAGCCGTGGCCGCCGCGGGCACCGGGATCGCACTCGGTGCGGCTGCCCTCGCCGCCGCCGCCGCCGCCGCCGAGCGTGCCGCGCTGCGGGGGATGTTCGGTTTGCCCCGGACTTTCGCCGCCGCCGCCACCGCCGGAGCCTACCGCGGTGGCGCCGCCGCCGCCGCCGGCGCCCGAGAGTTTGTCACCGGCACTGACGGAACCGGCCGCACCGGCGGTCCCCGTGTAGCCCGAGGCGAGCTTGGCGCCACCCGGCTCGGCCGCCACCTGGGCGGTCGTGGCGGTGGCCGCAGTCGCCGCATCGCCGCCGCTGGTCTGGCCGACCCCCGATCCGCCATGTCCGTCCATCGGTCCGGCCATCTTTTCGTTGGCGGAGCGACTCAGGCGCCTGTAGCTGTCGGCGCCGGCCGTGCCCATGACGAGTTCGCCGCTTGCCACCCGGGTCATGCTGCTGGGACTGCCCACCCAGCCGGGGCCGCCGCCGAAACCGGCGCCCGGCAGGCAGGCCGTGCCGCCGGGGCCGCCGGCGCCCAGCGTGAGCTTGTAGGCGCCCGGACTCAAATCGACCGGCGCCTGGGTTTCCATCGCGCCGGCGCCCCCACCCCCGCCGCCCCCGCCCACCTTGCCGCCATCGATGCGCGGGCGGCCCTGGAGGGTGCCGCCGGCACCGCCGCCGCCACCGTTGGCCAGATAAACCGTGTATCTGCCTGCCGCGAGCTGCGACGCCGATGCGGGGTCATTGCCTGCATGCACCATCAGCAGGCATTGCTGGTTGACGGCGCCGGCGACCTCGTTCTTCATCGTGAATAGGCCGCGCTCCCTGTCGTAATTGGTATCGAAGCAATTCGGCAAGTCGGTCGTCGCCAGATGCGGCGAGGGCGGCACCGTGGTGCAGCCGACGCCGAGGCCGGCGCCTGCCAGCAGTGATAGTGCGAGCTTGGTGATTGTCATTGCAATTCTCCTCTTCGTTTGCGCGGCGGTCCGGGATGGGCCGGGTCGCGTAGCCCGGCCGTTGCGACGCCGTGGCTGTCCTGTCGAACCATTAATCTCACGTCATCGTAGGGCGGCGGCGCGATGCATTCCGTGCGCTGTCGTACATAAGCGAAGCGCGCGTTCTCTCCGGCCCTGTTCCGATCGTGCGCTGGCGCACAGACGAAGCCCGTTGCGCGGCCGAAGATGCGCCAATGCGAACGCCGATTGTCGCGGCGCCGTTGTCGCCGCCTTCGCCACCATGGAGCCTGAAATGAACAAGGAACAATTCGCCGGCATCCGCCGGCAGCTGGCCGGAAAAATCAGGCAGACCTGGGGCGAATGGACCGGCGATTCACGGCAGGAAGCGGCTGGCAGGCGCGAGCAGGTCAGCGGCAAGGCGCAGCAGGACAACGGCATCGCGTGCGAGCAGGCCGATCGCCAGTTGAAGGATTTTCACGACCAACACCGTAACTGGTATTTCTAGGAGCCAAAAATGTACAAAAGAATTGTCCTTGGATTGTTCGCCCTGGCGGCATTGCTTCCGCTGCCTTTCGTTGCCAGTCAGGCCCAGGCCCAGTACGCGGCGTCGCGCGCCGAAGCCACGAGAATCGATGGCTTCGACGTGCGGCCGGTACGGAAGGCCGTCGCCGGCAGGGAACTCGACTTCACGCTTTACGGCAGCCCCGGCGGCACCGCGGCGGTAAAGATCAGCGGTGCAACGGCGGGCGTGGTGCTGGTGGAAACCGAAGCCGGTGTCTACGAGGGCACCTACACCATCCGCCAGCGCGACAGGATCACGGCCACGAGCAAGGCCACCGCCAATCTGCGGGTGGGCAACCAGGTCGCCAGCACCGTTCTCGACGAGCCGCTGATCGGCCGGGCCTATGCCAGGCGGGCCGGCGCCGGACAGCGCTACGCCAGGGGACCGAAGATCGATCGTTTCGACGTGGTCGATCCGCCGGCGAACCTGGTCCCGGGCGAGGACCTGAACCTGGTTCTGTCCGGCAGTCCGGGCGGGGTCGCCAGCGCCACGATAGTCGGCGTCAAGGGCAAGGTCCTGTTGAACGAAGTGCGCGAGGGTGTGTATGAAGGCAGCCATATCATCAAACGTCGCGACCGGATCGCGGCGAACTCGACGGTGACCGGATTGCTGCGCGTCGGCGAGCTGGAAACCAGCGCCGTGCTGGGCCAGTCGCTGCTGGCCGCCGCCGGCCAGGCGCCGCGTGCCCGGCAGATCGCACGCCACTGCGTCAACTGCGGCGTGATCGAGGCGGTCAATCTGGTTGAGGTCAAAGGCGAAGGCAGCTACCTCGGCAAGATCGCCGGCGGTTTGGCCGGCATCGTGATCGGCAACCAGATCGGCGAGGGCAACACCAAAACGGTCGCCCAGGTGGCCGGCGCGGCAGGCGGCGCCTACGTCGGCAATGAGATCGAAAAGCGGGTGAAGACCACCAAGCACTACGAAGTGGTGGTGCGCCTCGAAAACGGCGGCACCCAGACCCTCACCTATGCCGCGCAACCGCCTTTCGCGGTCGGCGCCAAGGTCAAGGTCGACGGCAATGTCCTGACCGTAATCCAGTAGGCGCGGGTGCCGGCGGCCGCCTGGTCGGGCAGTCGCCGGCAGTCCTGCACCTGAACTTCGCAGCATGGAAGAGAGGCTCCAAATGCTATACACAATCGCCGTCGTGCTCATCGTCCTGTGGCTGCTCGGCCTGGTCACCGCCAACACCATGGGAGGCTTCATCCACATCCTGATCGTGATCGCCGTCGTCGTGGTGCTGCTGAGGATCATCAGCGGCCGTAAGGTTCTTTGACGCAGGTGGTCAAGCCTCTGCAGGGCCGGCTTCAGCCGGCCAGGGGATGAACGGTTTTGTAGGGCCGACTTCAGTCGGCCAGCGCCGGATGGCGGACTCAAGTCCGCCCTGCGGTCCGCCCACGCGTCGCCATGCCGTCGACATGCTTCGATAGTTGGCGCTGGCGATACGGCGCGACGCCGGCACCCGGCAGCCCCTGGCGAATTCCGCGCTGTGTGCGACAGCGTACAGACCCGCCGCGAATGCTGGCCGATGATGGCCGCAGTGATCAATAGTGACTGTCGGCATTTCTCCGCTAGTGCGGGCAGTCGGAACAAGCAGGGCAACACAAGGCGGGAACTGACGCAACCTTTATGGATCGGAAATCATCATGACTTATGCATTGAACAATAAACAGATGGCGGTGGCCATATCCTGCGCCCTGGCCCTGGGCCTGATGTCGGGCGCGGCAACGGCACAAAGCAACAATCCGACCAAGGAAGGCTATCTTGTCGACACGCGCGGCGAGGTGGTCAAGAGCGGCTTCGGCCTGTGCTGGCATACCGGCTACTGGACTCCGGCGCTGGCGATCGAGGAATGCGATCCCGACCTGGTGAAGAAGCCGATGGCCCAGGCTCCCGCGCCGGCGCCGCAACGGCTCGCCGCCGTGGCGCCGCCCCCGGCGCCGAAGCCCGCCGCCGACCGCGTCAAGCTGAATGCCGATACGCTGTTCGACTTCGACAAGGCCGTGTTGCGTCCGGCCGGTCGCGACGCGCTGGACGACTTCTACAACAAGACCCGGGACATCAATCCGGAAGTGATCACCGCCGTCGGCCACGCCGACCGCTTCGGCTCCGACAAATACAACCAGAACCTGTCCGAGCGCCGCGCCATGGCCGTCAAGACCTATCTGATGGGCAAGGGTATCGCCGACAACCGCATCTACACCGAAGGCAAGGGCGAAATGCAGCCGGTGACCAAGCCCGACGACTGCAAGGGCCCCAAGAGCGCCAAGGTGATCGCCTGCCTGCAGCCCGATCGTCGCGTTGAAATCGAAGTGATCGGCACCCGCAAGTAGTCATTACCCGGAACGCCTGCGGCACGAGAGCCGCAGGCGCCTTCCGGTCCCAGCCCGAAGGAAGCGAAATGAACAAATACAGCATCAATGCGCTGGCGCTCGCCGTCGGCCTGGCTTTCAGCGCCGGCGCCATGGCGCAGAGCATGGCTAAAGACGACTACAAGGCCGGCAAGACCCAGATCGCCAGCCAGTACAAGGCCGAGAAAGCCGCCTGCGGCTCCTTTTCCGGCAATGCCCGGGATATCTGCGTGGCCGAGGCCAAGGGCCGCGAGAAGGTTGCCAGGGCGGATCTCGAAGCCAGCTACAAGCCTTCCGTAGGCAGCCGCTACAAGTCCCGCGTGGTCGCGGCCGAGGCCTCCTATGCGGTGGCCAAGGAACGCTGCGACGACAAGGGCGGCACGGCCAAGGATGTCTGCGTCGAGGAAGCCAAGGCAGTGCGGACCACCGCCAAGGCCGATGCCAAGGCGCAGATGAAGGTTTCGGACGCCAATGCGGAAGCCCGCGGCAAGGCAACGCAGGCGCGCGAAGCCGCCGCAGCAAGCGCCAACGACGCGCAATACGGCGTCGCCAAGGAAAAGTGCGATGCCTATGCCAGCGAGGCAAAGGAACATTGCCTGGCACAAGCCAAGAAGAACTTCGGCAAGACCTGAGTCGCCGTCGAGCAGAAACACCCATGCAAGCCCACTGATTCACAAAGAGGTAATCCCATGAAAACGATCAAGAGCATCACGATGAGTGCAGTTACCGCGGCCATGCTGGTCGGTCTGGTTGGTTGTGCCGGCATGACGGCGCAGGAAAAGGCCACGGCCATCGGCGCTGGCGTCGGCGCGGTCGGCGGTTCCGTCCTTACCGGAGGCAGCGCAATCGGCACTGTCGGCGGTGCCGCGGTCGGCGGCGTCATCGGCCACGAAGTCGGCAAGTGATGTTTGCCGTGCGACGCGGCCTCCCGCTGCGCTGCACGGCCATTGCAATGCCCTGGCCGGGACGACCGCGAGGTCGCTCCTCCGGCTTCTGGGCACTTGATCACGAGGTGGACATCATGCAATTCGGCAAGACAGTCAGCACGGCTCTGCTCACGGGCGCGATGGCGTTCGTACTCGTCGCCTGCGAGAAGGAAGGACCGGCCGAACGTGCCGGCAAGGAAGCCGACAAGACGATCGAGAGCGTCGGCAAATCGATAGAAAAGGCCGGCGAGAACATCCAGGACGCGGCCAAGGGCAACAAGAAATAGGACAAACAGGAATTCGGTTCAGGGGCTTCGGACGGTGCCGTCATGGCATGCGACCAAAGGCCTTCCCTGGGCTGGACCGGCAATCGATGACGAGGGGCGGCCCATGTTGATTCGTGTGTTGCAGCGCGCCGCGCTCGCGGTGGTTTGCCTGCATGCAATTTCCGGTTGCGCCACGCTGCCCGACACCGACGAACTCATCGCGCGCCACGCCGGGCAGACCGCCCGCTTCGAGAATGCGCGCGGACCGATCTCGGCAAAGCGCAGTGCGGCGGTGCTGGCGGAACTCAAGCGCAAGTCCGGCGACATCGACATTCTGGACAAGCAGATCGCGCTGGAGCAGGCCGTCGTCGGCAGCCCGCTAGTCATGGGCAACAAGGTCATCCTGCTGCAGGACGGCCGGGCCACCTACGCCGCGATGTTTGCCGCCATCCGCGGCGCCAGGGATCACATCAACATCGAGACCTACATCATCGAGGACGACGCCATCGGCCGCGAGTTTTCCGACCTGCTGCTGGAACAGCAGGCGCGCGGCGTCCAGGTCAATCTGATCCACGACAGCATCGGCAGCATCGGCACGCCCAAGGCCTTCTTCGACCGCCTGAGCCAGGGCGGCATCGAGGTGCTGGAGTTCAATCCGATCAACCCGCTGGCGCTGAAGAAGGGCTGGCAGATCAACCATCGCGATCACCGCAAGCTGCTGGTGGTCGACGGGCGCATTGCCTTCCTCGGCGGCATCAACATCAGCAGCGTCTATTCCTCGGGGTCGGTCCCCAAGGGCGCGTCAAAAGCGCCCGCGGACACGGTGGCCTGGCGCGACACCGACCTGCAGATCGAAGGCCCGGTGGTGGCCGACTTGCAGAAGCTGTTCATGGATACCTGGGCAACGCAGAAAGGCAATCCGCTGGCGGCGAAGGACTATTTTCCGACGCTGACGGCGCAGGGGGCGGACATCGTGCGCGCCATCGGCAGCACGCCGAACGATCCCTACAGCCTGATCTACCTGACGCTGATTTCGGCCATCGGCAATGCCGAGAAGCAGGTGCACCTGACCCATGCCTATTTCGTACCCGATCCCCAACTGCTGAAAGCCCTGACCGAAGCCGCCGGGCGCGGTGTCGACGTGGTGCTGATCCTGCCCAGCCATACCGATTCCGGCGCCACTTTCCATTCGGGACGCTCGCACTATTCCACCCTGCTCAATGCCGGCGTCAAGATCCACGAGCGGCGCGACGCGCTGCTGCATTCCAAGACCGCGCTGATCGACGGTGTCTGGTCCTGCGTCGGCTCGACCAACCTCGACTGGCGCAGCTTTCTCGACAACGACGAGATCAATGCGGTGGTGCTGGGGCGCGAGTTCGGCCAGCAGATGCAGGCCATGTTCAACAAGGACCTGGCCGCGTCGGACCCAATTCTCCTGGAGCAGTGGAATCGCCGCTCCCTGATCTTGCGCGTCAAGGAGTGGTTCAGCGGGTTCATCCAGTATTGGCTCTAGCAGGCAGTCAATAGGAAAAGAGCATTCACCATCAAGACACCAAGTTCACCAAGGGACACCAGGAACTTCTCGTTCTTCCATCGGCTTCTCTTGGTGCATCTTTGTGTCCCTGGTGTCTTGGTGGTGAGATCCTTCCATCGGATCGCGTTCGATTGACTGCTCGTCGGGGCCTGCGATCCGGTTTATTGAGGATTTGCGTCAACCGATTCGAGGCTCCGGCGTTAATCGCTTACGGACCGACAAAGTCCCAGGTCGCAAGCTGCGGCCGACCCCATCTCTATTTAAGGAATTCCATGAACAAGTTGATCGCCGTACTCGTAGCAGGCCTGTTTGCCACCTCCGTCTTCGCCCAGGCCACCGCGCCGGCTGTTGTCAAAGCCGAAGTCAAGGCCGAAAAGGCCGACGTCAAGGCTGTCAAGGCCGAAGCCAAGGTTGATGCCAAGGCCGACGCCAAGGTAGATGCCGCCACCGCCAAGGCCGACAAGGCCAAGGCTGCCGCCGATGCCAAGGCCGCCAAGGCCAAGGCCAAGGCTGATGCCAAGGCTGCCAAGGCCGAAGCCAAGGCCGCGAAGACCAAGGCTGCTGCCGATGCCAAGGCCGCCAAAAGCGACAAGGCTGTCGATGTCAAGGCCGACAAGGTGAAAGCCGAAGCCAAGACCGACAAGGCTGCCGCCAAGGCCGACACCGCTGCCGTCAAGGCCGAGGGCAAGGCTGATGTGAAAGCCGCCGCCGTCAAGGCTGATGCGAAGGCCGCCGCCAAGTAATTGGTAGCGCTACCGCAGGAAAAAGACAGGCTCGCCTGTCTTTTTTTTCCCCTGAGTGCCATGGATGCCTGTCTATGGCCCGGCAAGGGGACTTCCAGACTCCGTCGTGGGTTTGCCGCTTACAGCCTGATGGCGACCACCCGGCCTTCCGCGTTGATGAATATGCGGTAGCGCTTGCCGTTCCTGCAGACGGCGATGTGGCTATCGCCCGCTTGACGTGCGGCGCTGACCACCCGATCGCAGGGCAATCCCAGCAGCACGACGACGGCAGTCAGATCCTTCAGCAGCGCCGGATCTGCCGTCGCCGACGCAGGCCCGGCGTCGAGCGCCGCGAGGGTGAATACGATGGCTGCAGCCCTGGCAGATGTGATCAAGGCGCCACTCCCCTGGTCAACTGACCGACTTGAATTGTTCCGGATCGGCAAGGATGGTCCAGATTGCCTCCCGCGACCCCGCGATGGTGCGTGCCAGGGGTGGATCGCCGTCCTGGATCAGGACCAGCACCTTGAGCACCAGCAGGTCATAGCGATGGCGCAGTTTGGCGACGCTGTTACTCTGTCCGCCCAGGTGCAGTGAGCGAAACTCCCGCACCAGATCATCCATCTGATTGCTCAGTGCGAGCTTGGCAAAAGCGCCGATCGCGCGGGTTTCCCGCAGCCTTGTCTTCAAGGCCGCCACGTCCAGCGGCGGCTCCAGCTTCCGGGCAACCGGCGTCGGCGCCGGGGGCGCGATCGGGCTTGGCTGCTCGACGATGACCGCAGCGGATGCGGATTCCGGCGGGGCGTCCGCGTATTGCGTGACCTCGGCCCAGGCCAAAGCCGTACCCAGTGCAATGCACAGTATGCCGACATGGATGGACGCCGATTTCATGTTTTCAATTTAGCCTTCGGCCACGGCGCTGTCTGTACGCTGACCCACAGACCCGGCAGGCGACCGGGGCCCATGCTGCAGCCATGCGTAGTGCATGGACAGATCACATGTTGCATTTGGGACCGACTCCGGGGCCGACCCCCGCGTCGGCGTCGCGGCGGATGCTGCGCTTCTTGGCCGTTGCCCTGGGGTGCTGCGCCGCGGGTCTTGCCCCTGCCGCGGATTCCACTGCGAATCTCGCTGCGGCCTTGCGTGCCCGCTACGAAGTCCTGCACCAACGACCCGGCAGCAACCCGTTCCAGCGTCCGCTCTACCTGGAATCCGCCGAGACCGCCGACGGAGTCGCGGGAAGCATTCATGCGCTGGTCGATCATCCGTTTGCCTCGGCGAGCAGCGAGCTGAACGGACCGGCGCGCTGGTGCGAGATCCTGCTGCTGCATCTGAATACCAAGTATTGCCGCGCCGAGACGGACGGCAGCGGCAGCACCCTGCGCGTGTATATCGGCAAGAAATACGAGCAGCCGCTGGACGACGCCTACCCGGTGGACTTTGCCTGGCGCGTCGCCACCGCAGGTCCGGACTACCTGAAGGTCATGTTGAGCGCCGACAAGGGGCCGCTCAGTACCCGCGATTACCGGATCACACTCGAAGCCGTGCCGCTGGATGGCGGCCGCACCCTGCTGCATCTGGCCTATTCCTATGGCTATGGCTTTGCCGGCAAGGTGGCGATGCAAGCCTACCTGGGCACCATCGCCAGCGACAAGCTGGGCTTCACCGTCGCCGGCAAGCAGTCCGATGGCCGGCCTATCCACATCGGCGGCATGCGCGGCGTGGTGGAGCGCAACACCATGCGCTATTACCTGGCGATCGAGTCCTATCTCGGCGCCTTGTCCATGCCGCCCCAGGCGCGGCTCGAGAAGAGCCTGCACGACTGGTTCGCCGCGATCGAGCGCTATCCGCGCCAACTGCATGAACTGGAACAGGGCGAATATCTGGCCATGAAGCGCAAGGAGTACTTGCGCGCGCGGGCCGCAGTCCGGACGCCCTGACGCCCGGCCGGCAGTCGCCGATGTGCGCTGGCGAACAGAACGGCCGGGGCGAACCCTGAACAATGGTCATTGCCTACTTACGCAGTACGCACTTGCCAGAGGACGCCGCCATGACCGAGCTCAACGCCAACCCCAGCGATGCTGAAATCCGGCAGGCCTTCGCCGAACTCAGCGACCAACAACTGCAGACCGCGCTCGAAACAGCCGCGAACTGCTTCGCGATCTGGCGCGACACGACGGCCGCCGAGCGCGCCGCCGTGGTCGAGCGGGCCGCGGCCACCATGCGCGCCCGCAGCGACTATTGATTTCAGTCAGCCAGATTACGTTGGCGGACCGAAGTCCGCCCTGCGGTTCGCCCCACGTCCACACAACGCCCCGCCCTACAGGCCGGCAGGCGCGGCGACCTCGTAGGAACCGAAGAGCAGTTGCGCCGAACGGGTTTCCGGCAGCACATAGACGATGCCGCTGGTTCCGGTAAAGGCCGGACGCACGACCATGTTGAAGAACTGCGCGGGCACATTGATGCAGCCATAGGAAATCCGGTTATCGAGCGAGGTCGGCGTTGCCAGGCGTTGCAGGCGCCGCTCGGCTGGCTTGGCACTGACTACCGGATGCATGGACACGGCGCCGCCGTAATCCACCCAGAGGATTTCCTTGCCCTGCAGATTGCGGTCCAGCGACGCCACGAAGCGCCCGGCGGGCGTCGTGCGCTCCGCGGGAAGGATGGTCGACAAGGCGCGGTCGCCGATGCCGGGAACTGCATCGTCGCCCACAGCCTGGCCGAGCAGCGCCGGAGCGGCGCCGCGCAGGCGGCCGTCGGCATCGAAGACAAATACCTTGGCATCCTTCTTGTCGACAATGGCGAAGGGCATGCCCTTGCTGTCGCCCGAATCGACGACCCAGTGGGCCATGGCGCGCGCCTCGCGGGACGCGCTTTCCTGCTCGAAGCCGGCGTGTTTGAGTCGTTGTGCCAGTACAGGTTCCACCTCGGCCGCCGTCGCTATGGCGATACGCACCGGCTGCGGCGGGGCCTGCAGCAACGGCTGCGCGGCCAAGGCCGGACAGCCGATACTCGCTGCAAGGAGGCCGAGGAAAATCCCGCGGGACAGGGGCGTCGCGATCCGGCGCACGCCTCCGGGTGCCTGGTGCAACACATCATGTGGCATCGGTTGGTGTCCATCGTCGGGCGCTGCCTAGGGCGGATACCGCTACGCATGCTGCACTGATCGCGCAGCGGCACTTGTGATCTGCGGGCGCTTTCAGTTGCGGTCCTGCTTGGGCGGGCGCACGGGCGGCACGTAGACCGGCGGCGGTTCTTGCACGGGCGGCGGTGGCTGCACGACGGGCGGTACGGGAACCGGCGCGATGCTGAGCAACTGCGGCGGCAGCCCTGCCAGTTCGACATTGGGCATCAGGCTGGGCGCGACGCCGAGCACGGCGGCCGGCGCGAGATACTCGGGCCCCATCATTTCCTCGGCTTCGGGTCCCGGCACCCCGCCCGGCGGCACCGGGGGCACCTGCGGCGGCGCGGCGATGATGGATGCTCTGGTTCTGCCAACTGTAGGCAGTGCGCAGCAGGACTTGGCGAAGTCATAGTTGCTAGCCAGTCCACCCGGTACGGGTACGGCATTGGGTTGCGTCAGGCCAAAACCAGTGAATGTGACCAGCTTGTCGTTTCCTACGGCCGGGGTATCGAAATTGGCAATACCACCCTGAACCAGGGTCACGCCGGGTGGTAGGGCGCCCAGAGCGTCAACCTTCAATCCTGTAAAAGCTGCCGCGGTGCTGCCGGCGACGAATGTCCTGTTGGCGCCGTCGGGGAAGACCAGCATGAATTGCGTCAGCGGGCCGCCGGTGCCGGTGAAGAGAAGCGAATAGTCCGTCGGTGCGGCGTAGGAGACCGGATTGTAAAAAATGCTGACCGGCGCCGCCACGATTCCGGTGGTGAGCGTAATGAAGGTGTTAGCCACGCCGATGTTGGTGACGATCAGGGTGCCGCCTGCCGCGCCGGGGCCGGTAGCCCCGGTACCGGCCCTCAGCGTCAGGCCGAGCGGCACGCCGAGGGTCGCAAGATCCTGACCTCCGGTGGTGCTGCCTCGGGTCAGCGTTATCAGAGGCGCGAGAGGTGCAAAAAAGGTATTTTCCAGAGTAATGTTGCCTCCGGCGCATATCTCGATGTTGCCGTCGGTCGTGGTGATCGCCGTGGCGTTGTTGGCAAGCGACCTGATCACATTCACATCGCGTCCGGCGGACAGCAGAACACTGCCATTGACGGTCGTGATCGCCTCATTGACGTTGATATCCTGACCACAACAGACCACCAGGTTGCCACGGGTGGGCGAAATTGCCGCGTCGATGTTCACGTCCAGACCGGCTGTTATTGTCGCGCTGCCGTCGGTCGGTATGATTGCCGCGTCGATGTTCACATTCTGACCGGCGACCATTACCAGGTTGCCGTTGGTCGGTGTAATCACCGCCGTGGGAATGAGTAAACCCAAGGGGGCGCGTCGGCCGATATACACGCTGCCCAGGGCGTTCAAGGTCAGCGTGGTCGGAGCCGCCGATATGCCGAGCATGCCGTCCCAGGTGATCGGTTCGGTGATGAAGATATCGCCGTTGCCGGCACCTGGCCCGGCGACCGTGGTGATGGTGATGTCGCCGTTTTGTACGTTGCCGGAGAGTGTGGCGCCGTCGATATTGTCTCCGGGGACGCTGCCCACGGTGAAGTCCAGCGGGTCGATCAGCCAAAGGCCAGACTTTCCCCCGGCAGCGGCGGTGGTCACGCGAACAGTGTTCTTGACGAAGACCTGCGCCGCGGAGGTCTCAATGAAGCCGCCGTCGCCGCCGTTGGGGGCGGATGCGTCCAGCGTGCCGTCCACGTTCGCCGTGCCGATCCGCATGTCGCCCAGCAGCCGGATGGTGCCGTTGCGGTTCTCTATGGTTTGCGCCTGGATCACGCCGGTATTGTTCACCGCACTTTGCAGCAGGTTTCCCGCAGCCTTCGCGGTCAGCAGCACCTGGCCGCCGTCGGCCTGGATCAGGCCGCCGTTCTGCACCAGCGCATCGACTGCGCCCTGGCTTACCGTGACATTGAGCAGGCCGTCGCCGGCGACGTCGAGGGTCATCTCGCTGCCGGCGGCGAGCGCCACTGTGCCGAGTCGGGCGAGGATGATGCCGTCGTTGCCGACCTCGGCGCCGAGCAGGGCGACATAGCCGCCGGGCGCGTTGATGGTGCCCTGGTTCAGTACCGTGGCCTTGCTGTTGCCGGCGAAGTGGTAGCGGCCGGCCATGAAGTCGCCGTCGCTCATGTTCAGCGTCGAGGCGACCAGGCCACCGACATTGACTTGCGCTCCGTGGCCGAACAGTACGCCGTTGGGATTGAGCAGGAAGACCTTGCCGTTGGCCGACAGGTTGCCGAGGATGCTCGAAGGATCGGGCCCCAGCACCCGGTTGAGCGCGATCGAGCTGCTGTTGGGTTGCACGAACTGCACCGCTTCGCCGACGCCGATGCTGAAACTCTGCCAGTTGATCGCCACGTTCTGGCTGGTCTGGTTGATGGTCGTGGTGCCCGCGCCGCTGCTGATGCCGGCGCCGCCTTCGGCGACGACGCCGCCGACGGGCAGGGCGTAGACGTTCGCGCCGAATGCGATCATCAGCGAAACCGCGAGAGCCTTCAGGGCGAAGCGCGGATTTCGCGCGATTGCGCGGGCCGGGTCGTTGGCGATCGATCGTATGTTGGATTTCATTTTGTCCATTCCAGTCTTCATATGAATATGCGAAAGCAGGGCGAGTCTGTCCGGCTCAGAAATACTTGATCAGCTGTATCCAGAAGCGGCCCGACTTGTCGGGGGCGGAGGTCGCGGCTTCGTTGCCGAGCTTGACGGCGTAATAGGCCCGCGCCAGGAAGTTGTTGGCTTCGCCCCAGCTGAGTCCGACGCCGGCGCCGCTCAGGGTGCGGCTGTTGTCCCCGGCTGTCCAGGGACGCTTGTGCGTGGTAACGCTGCCGGTGTCGATGAAGCCGATCAGGTGCATCTGCCCGGGCATGGTGGCCGAGTATTTCGGCAGCAGGTAGCGGGCCTCCAGGTTCAGCACATAGCCTTCGTCGGCATAGGCCTCGCCTTCCGGGTAGGCGCGCACGCCATACATTCCGCCCAGTTCCATTTTCTCCGAGGAGTCGAGGTTCTTCGAGGCGAACTGGCCGTTGATCGCGGCGGACAGCGAAACCGAATCGGTGACGCGCTGCAGGCGCGCGGCGCGGAAACCGATCTTGTCGTAATGACCGTTGGTCTTCGCCGTCGCCGCATCGATGATCCGCGCCGCGGGCGTTTCGATGTCGATGTTGCCGGTGGACCAGGTCAGCGCATAACTGGTGACGCCACCGCCGCCGAAGCGGTCGCGCTGGTTGCCATAGAGGCTGGCGCTCAGCACCTGTGCGGATTTGTCGGTGACCAGCGAGGTCGAGTCGACCTTGTCCTGGAAGGTCTTGTCTTCGTAGACCAGTCCGGCGGAAAGATTGTTGTTGCGCGAGCGGATCAGCGGATAGCTGCCATAGATGCTGGCGATCTCGGCCGTGCCGTGGGCGCGCAGGCTTTCGAACTCTTCACCCAGCTTGTATTTGAGGGCGCTGTAGGCGACCCCGGCGGTGGCCTTGCCGAACTGCATCTGATAGGAGGCGCGGGCATAGTTCAGTCCCTCGCCCGAGGTCATGGCGCGCAGCGAGGCGACGTCGCCGCGCCCGGCCAGGTTGTTGAGATTGACCGTGCCGCCCAGGCGGTACTCGCCGGTGTAGCGGTTGCCCGCATTGTCGAAATCGACTTCGCCGGAGACCGTCGGCCCCGGCGTGAGGTCCACGATCAGGTCGGAGGCGCCGACCGTGGCGCCGGGCACCAGGGTCGATTTGACCTTGACGCCGGGAATGTCGGAGAGCAGCAGCAGGCGGTTCTCGAGCGGCTCCGCCTGGATCACGTCGCCGCTGTTCAATCCGCTCAGCTGGCTGTTGGCGAGACCGTCGGCGAGCCGGGTCTGGTTGTTCAGCGTGATCTTGCCGTATTCGCCTTCGATCACGGCGATGGTCACCGCGCCGTCCTTGATGTCCTGCGCCGGCAAGTAGGCCTGGGCCACGAAGTAGCCGTTGCTGCGGTAATGGTTGCCGATCTTCGAGGCCATGCTGCGCAGCTCGTCGAGGCTGAGTTCGCTGCCCGGTACGAAGCCTGTCAGCGCCAGCAGTTCCGCTTCCGCATAGACATGGGCGCCGCTGAAATTGAGGCTCTTGACGACGATCCTGACCCCCGCGGTCTCTGCGCTGGTCGGCGCGCTCTGGGGCACAACATCCACCGTGGGTTCGAATTTCTGCGGCAGCGGAACCGGCGGAATCTGTTGCATCTGGCTGCCGGCGTCCGGCTGCTGGGCGAAGGCGCCGTGGCTCACGGCCAGCATGGCGATGGTGAATAGATTTTTCTTCAACATGATTCGTCCTGTCGTTCTGTGTTGGAAAGGGATTGCGACTGCTGATGCAAGCTTGCATGCGAACGCCATGGGTTTCCGTGCGCTGGCACACATAAGGCGGACGAATAGGAAGCCGGCGCCTAGCGCTGGCCGCGCAGCAGGTTGGGTGCGACGCCGTAGAGCAGGATCAGGCCCCGCGCCTCGCTGTCGTCCGACCTGGGGCCGGCGCTTGCCTGGCGGTTCTTCGCCACCAGGTATCTGATCAGCGTGTCCACGCCGCCTTCGCGAATGATTTCCGCAAAGGAGGAGCGATAAGTCGTGGTCAGGCTGATGCCGGCAACGCGAATGTCGTACACCTTCCAGCCGTCGATCATCTTCTCCATGTCGTAATCGATGCTCATGCGCTCGACCCCGGGCTTCTTCACGGTGGACTTGACCGTGACGTCGGTGGCGCCCGCCGCCAGCGGCAGCGGCTTGTAGTCGATCACCTCGTCGCGAAAATTCAGCAACGCCGCCGAGTAGGTGCGCGCCAGCAGCAGCCTGAACTCGGCAACCAGCGAGTCCTGCTGTTCGGCCGAGGCGAGTTTCCAGTTGCGCGCCACGGCGAGCTGCGTCATGTGGCGAAAGTCGAACAGGGGCAGGATGGTCGTTTCCATCAGTTCGGCGACCGTCGTCGCGGTGTTCAGCTTCCTCTCCTCCCTGAGCCGGGCGATCACCATCGAGGTGGCCGCGCTCAGCAGCGCATCCGGCGCAGCCTGGTGTGCCGCGCCGAGCGGCGCGCTGCCCGGCGTCGCGCTGGGAGCCGCGGGAACTGCCGCGGCAACCTGGATCGCAGCTGCGCTCCCGGTCAGTCCGGCCACGACCGAGAGACTTGCAAGCAATTTTTTGCGCATCGAATATGACCTCATCACGCATTACGCGGCGATCGGGAAACATCCCCACCGGGCGGCGTAAATCCTTGCCGTGATTTTCTACATCCCGGGGCGGTGCGCTGTGCGCTGGCGCACAGACCATGCGGGGCGCGACCGGTAGATTCGAATGCGTGTCATCCGTCGCGCGCGAGAAGTGTTTCGTTCGCGGCCGATGTATGTCCGACCACCCATCGATCAGTCAGGAACAACCATGCTACCCAGTCTGCCCACGGCCCAGAGCCTCGAAGGAAAAGCCGTACCGCAGGTGATATTCAAGACCCGCGCCGACGAACAGTGGTGCGACGTGAGCAGCGACGACATCTTCAAGGGCCGCACTGTCGTGGTGTTTTCGCTGCCCGGCGCCTATACGCCGACCTGTTCGAGCACCCACCTGCCGCGCTACAACGAGCTTGCGCCCAGTTTCAAGGCCAGCGGCGTGGATCGGATCGTCTGCCTCGCGGTCAATGACGCCTTTGTCATGAACGAATGGAAGCGCGACCAGGAGGCGGAGGACATCACCCTGCTGCCGGACGGCAATGGCGAATTCACTGCCGGCATGGGCCTGCTGGTGGACAAGTCGGACATCGGCTTCGGCCGGCGCTCCTGGCGCTATTCGATGCTGGTCAGGGACGGCGTGATCGAGAAGGTGTTCATCGAGCCCGCGTCGGCCGGCGACCCGCTGGAGGTATCCGATGCCGACACGATGCTCAAGTACGTCAATCCCCAGGCCGTCGCGCCGGAACCGGTGGTGATCTTCGCCAAGCCCGGCTGCCCGCACTGCGCAAGGGCCAAGGCGCTGCTCGCGGCAGGCGGGCTGCGCTACGAGGAGCTCAGCCTCGGCGGGCAGATCCGCAGCAGCACGCTGCGCGCCGTGTCCGGTCGCGGCACCTGGCCGCAGGTCTTCATCGGCGGCAGGCTGATCGGCGGCGCCGACGAACTCGAAGCCTGGCTTGCCGCGCCCGGCGCAGGCAGGGAGGGCTGAATCATGAAGACCCAGCAGGTCGACGTCGCCATCATCGGTGCCGGCACCGCCGGCCTGGCCGCCTATCGCTCGGCCAAGGCCGCGGGCGCGAGCGTCGTCATCATCGAGGGCGGCGAGCACGGCACCACCTGCGCGCGGGTCGGCTGCATGCCGAGCAAGCTGCTGATCGCCGCGGCCGACGCCGCCGACGCGGTCGACAAGGCGCCGGACTTCGGTGTCCATGTCGATGGCGTGGTCCGCATCGACGGCGGCGAGGTGATGGGCCGGGTCAGGCGCGAGCGCGACCGCTTTGTCGACTTCGTCCTGGGCGACGTGCAGGATATTCCCGAGACGGATCGCATTCGCGGCCATGCGTCCTTCGTGGATAAGCATACGATCGCGGTTGCCGACTACAGCATGATCCGGTGCAAGAGCAGCGTCATCGCCACCGGCTCGCGCGCCACCTACCCGGATGCGTTCAAATCCCTCGGCGACCGCCTGATCATCAGCGACGACGTCTTCAACTGGCGCGACCTGCCCAAATCCCTGGCCGTGATGGGGCCGGGGATCGTCGGACTGGAGCTGGGCCAGGCCCTGCATCGCCTGGGTGTCCGCGTCGCGGTGCTCGGCCGCGGCGGCCGCCTAGGTCCCATCGGCGATCCCGAGATCCTCGCCTATGCCGTCGCCGCCTTCAAGCGGGAATTCGTGCTGGAACCCGACGCCCAGGTGGAATCCATGGAACGCGAGGGCGATCGCGTGGCGATTCGCCGCAAGGGCGCGGACGGCAAGGTGGCGGTCGAGCATTTCGACTATGTCCTCGCCGCCACCGGGCGCGCGCCCAATGTGTCGGGCATCGGCCTCGACCGGACCGGCATCAATCTCGATGAGAAAGGCGTGCCGTGTTTCGATCCACTGACCACCCGCACCATCGACGCGGACCGGGCCAGTCCGATTTTCATCGCCGGCGACGCCAGCAACTTCATCCCGCTACTGCACGAGGCGGCCGACGAAGGACGCATTGCCGGACGCAATGCCGCACGCCTGGCGCTGGGCAGCGAGGTGACGCCCGTCCCGCGCCGCGTGCCGATAGGCATCGTATTCACCGATCCGCAGATCGCCATCGTCGGCGGTGGCTTTCATGCGCTGCCGGCCGGCAGCTTCGTTGCCGGCCAGGCGAGTTTCGAGGATCAGGGCCGTTCGCGCATCATGCTGAAGAACCAGGGACTGCTCAAGGTCTATGCCGATCCCGCCACGGGCCGCTTCCTCGGCGCCGAAATGCTGGTGCCGGCCGCCGAACACCTGGCGCATCTGCTGGCCTGGGCGCTGCAGAACCGGATGACCGTCGCCCGGATGCTGGAGATGCCCTTCTATCACCCCGTCATCGAAGAGGGATTGCGCACCGCGCTGCGCGACGTCAAGGCCAGGCTGGACCCGGCGTAAGCACGCGCCGGCTGTGCTCGCGGAGGCCAGAAGTTGGCGCTGGCGATACGGCGCTATGCAGGGCCGACAAGGTTCAAGAGCGCAATTGTCGCGATATGTGCGACAGCGCACAGAACCAAACCGGAGGCTGGCTCAGAGTTCGTAACAAGTTCTCACACATCCTTGCGTGGGGGCGATCCCGATCCGACCCACCACAGGAGATAGACATGAATTCCGCATTCAAGAAACTGCTTTGCCGCTTTCTCGCCGTTGCACTCATAACCCTGCCCTTCCAGACCGGACAGGCCAGCATGATCGGGACGGATCAGGTAACTGCCGCCGCCACCGTTCAGGCCGACCGCAATCTGGTATCGAGTTACCTGAGCCGCTCGCAGACCGTGAACGAGTTTCAGGCACTGGGCCTGGATGCACAGGATGCCCGGGACCGCGTCGCGTCGATGAGCGACGAGGAAGTCCGCGGCCTCGCCGGCCAGATCAATGCCGTTCCTGCCGGTGGCGATGGTCTGGTGGTGCTGATCCTGGTCGTCTTCTTCATCTGGTACTTCGCTTTCCGTCGCTAGTCGTCCGAATCGCGAGCCGAACCCGAGCAATGATGTCGGCCTTCCAGGCCTGGCTCGCAGGCGCCCGCCTCTACGCGGGCGCCTTTTTCGTGCTGGCGGGCTTGAGCGGCTGCGCCTCGCTGGTGCCGCAAACCATGGGCTTGCGCGATGCCTGGCCGCAAGGCGTCGCCGCGCGCAGCGAACTGCGCGCGGTGCCTTTCTTTGCCCAGCAGGAATACCAGTGCGGTCCCGCCGCGCTGGCGACGACGCTGGTCCATGCCGGCACGGCGGTCACCCCGGACGAACTCGTCAAACGCGTCTACCTGCCCGGGCGCGAAGGCAGCCTGCAGGCCGAAATGCTGGCCGCGCCGCGCCGCTACGGCAGGCTTTCCTATCAACTCGCGCCGCGCTTCGACGACCTGCTGCGCGAGGTCGCGGCGGGCAACCCGGTGCTGGTGCTGCAGGATACCGGGGTCGGCTTCATCACCAACTGGCACTATGCCGTCGTCGTCGGCTTCGACTATGCCGCCGGCGAGCTCTACCTGCGCTCGGGCGAAACCCGGCGCCTGGCCGTGCCGTTCACGGTCTTCGAATACACCTGGAAGAAGAGCAATTACTGGGCAATGCTGACCCTGCCGCCCGACCGCATCCCGGTGACCGCCAGCGAGCCCGCCTACCTGGCGGCGGTCGCGGCCATGGAGCGCGTGGCCGCGCCGGATGCCAGCTTTGCCGCATATTCGGCCGCGCTGCAGCGCTGGCCCGACAATGTCGCCGCGAGCATCGGCCTGGCCAACCGGCATTACGCGCGCGGAGAACTCGGGCAAGCAGAAGCCGTCCTGCGCCGGGCCCACACCCGCCATCCGGATTCCGTGGCCGTGATCAACAACCTGGCGCATACGCTTTCCGATCTGCAGCGCAATGAAGAGGCGCTGGTGCTGATCGGGCAGGCCTCGGCGCCCGCCGGCAGTCCCTTCGCGGCGGCGCTGGGCGAGACCCGGGCCCTGATCCTGCAACGCCTGGGCCGCGACAGCTAGTGGTTGGTCATGATCAAAATGAAGGCAAAAACCCCACCACCAAGACACCAAGGTCACCAAGGATCACCAAGAAGTGCATTGGATTTTCTTTGTGCAGCTTGGTGTCCTTGGTGTCTTGGTGGTGAAAGATTCTCATGTTGACTACCCGCTAGTGCCGTCGCTTGCGGCAGGCCAATGTACGGTATCGCACAGATGCTCTCTCCAGTGCCGGCTATGTTGTGCAGGACTTTCGCTGTTCAATGAATTCCCTACACGGTGATCCAACATGAAACTACTTGCTCTGAAAACAAGATGTGCGACGGCGCTGCTGATCGCCGGAATTGTCGCGGCCGGTCCGGCGCTGGCCGACAAGCCCTCGTGGGCCGGCAACGACAAGGGCGGCAAGAACGATCGCGGCGATCAGCGTGACGATCGCAAGGGCGACCGCAAGGATGACCGCGGGGATGATGACCGCAAGTCACGCAAGGACAATGACCGCCGTTCCGATGGCGACAGGCGCCACTTCCAGCCGCAGCAGCATGTGCTGGTGCGCGACTACTACGCCGAGCATTACCGCGGGCGCGGCTGCCCGCCGGGCCTGGCGAAGAAGCACAACGGCTGCATGCCGCCGGGACAGGCCAAGAAATGGCGGGTCGGCTACCAGTTGCCGCGCGACGTGATCTATTACTCGGTCCCTGCGCCGCTGGTGATGCAGATCGGCCCGCCGCCGTCCGGCCATCGCTACGTGCGCGTTGCCGGCGACATACTGATGCTGGCGATCGGCACGGGCCTGGTGGTCGATGCGATCGCGGATCTCGGCGCCATGTAGGCAGCGCCCGGCGTGGCAGGCATATAATTTATTCGTGTTGACGCCGGTTTCGTCGGCGTCCGGCGTCGCGGCCGTGATGGCCGCCAGCAAAGCGGAGTGCAGGCAATGATTTCTGGTCCCGGTTATTCACTGCAGGCAACGGCGGGCCTGGCCTTGTGCCTGTGCCTGTTTCCCGCACATGGCGCTGCGGTCGAGCCCGCCAGCACTCCGATCGTCGCGGCGGCCATCCCCGTGGCGACCGGCGGCGCCGGCCTCGGCATGGCCATGCGCTTCGAGAACTCCATCTATCGTGACGCGGGCACGCGCCACGACTTTGTTCCGATCTACATCTACGAGAGCAAGCGCGTCTTCCTCGAAGCCTACCGGGTCGGCCTGAAACTCAGGGAAACACCCGATTCGCGCTTCGACGCGTTTGTCGCCTATCGTTTCGAGGGCTATCCCTACGACCGCATTCCCGCGAGCCTGGCCGGCATGGCCAATCGCGGGCCGGGCGTCGACCTGGGGCTGGGCTATCAGCAGCGCAACTCCTGGGGCACGCTGTTCGGCGAAGTGTTGAGCGATGCCGGCAGCGGATCGGGCGGCAGCGAAGTCCGCGCCGGTTATCGCTACGACCTGGCGCTCGGCAAGCTGCAGTTGCAGCCGCAATTCACGCTCGCCGCACGCGATGCCCGGCTCAACAATTACTACTACGGCGTGCGTCCGTCCGAAGCGACGCTCGCGCGGCCGGCCTACGAACCGGGCGGCGGCGTCAACGCCGAACTGGCCCTGTCGGCGGCCTACCGGCTTTCCGAACGCTGGCGGCTGATCGGCGGCGTATCCGCGACGCGCTGGGCCTCGGGCGTGCGCGCCAGCCCCGTCGTCGACAGCCGCACCCAGCTGGCCGGGCACCTCGGACTGGCCTACGATTTTTCTCCCGAGCACGACGCCTGGCCCGACGGCCGGCCGCTGATCGTCAAGGCGCTGTACGGCAAGGCCACCGATTGCGACGTGGCCCAGGTCATGCTGCTCAAATGCACCTCGACCAACACCGTCGACCAGACGCGCGTCGCCGGCATCGAACTCGGCCGCCCCTTCATCGAGCGCCTGAACGGCTGGCCGCTCGATTTCGTCGGCTACGTGGGTATCCTGCACCACAACGAACGCGGGCTGCAGGAGAATTCCTGGCAGGCCAACGCCTACATGAAGGCCTACTACTACGGATTCCCCTGGAGCCACCGCGTGCGCACCCGGCTCGGCATGGGCGTCGGCATCTCCTATGCCGAGCGCGTGCCCTACGTCGAACTGCGCGACCAGCTGGCGCGCGGCCGCAGCAGTTCACGGCTGCTCAACTACCTCGATCCAAGCGTCGACATCAGCCTGGGCGACCTGATCGGCGTGAAGTCCATGGGCGAAACCTATGTCGGTCTCGGCGTCACGCACCGTTCGGGCATCTTCGGCACCTCGCGCCTGCTCGGCAACGTGAACGGCGGCTCGAACTACATCTATTCCTACGTCGAGTG
>JAMPYF010000053.1 GCA_023700805.1 Sulfuritalea sp. | reverse complement strand
TTCCACGCCGCCGGCATTTCCTGGACGCTGTCCTCGAAGGCCTCGGAAGCCGGCAACTTCGGCATGTTCATCGGCAACTACGAGCAGATGCAGAAGATCGCCATGCGCGTGCGCGAAGCCGCGCTGGAACTCGGCGTCAAGCGCATCGTGGTCGGCGAGTGCGGCCACGCCTGGCGCGTCGCCTATGCCTTCTGGAACACCCTGACCGGCATCGGCGCCGGCGCCAGCGACCCCTTCGCGATCCAGCTGCAGAAGCAGCTCGACCCGAACTACAAGCAGCCCTCGCACATCTGCGAAGTCACCTGGGACCTGATCCAGGCCGGGCGCCTGAAGTTCAACAAGGAAGCCAACGATCACCGCATCGTCACCTTCCACGATTCCTGCAACGTCGCGCGCGGCTCGCGCATGGGCGATTACGCCGGCGGCCAGTTCGACATCCCGCGCAACATCATCCGCGCCGTGGCCAACCACTATGTCGACATGTCGGAAGCCACCACGCGCGAAAAGACCTTCTGCTGCGGCGGTGGCGGCGGCCTGTTGACCGACGAACTGCTCGACCTGCGGGTCAAGGGCGCGCTGCCGCGCATGGAAGCGCTGAACGAGATCGTGCAGAACAACGGCGTCAATTTCATGGCCACCATCTGCGCCATCTGCAAGGCCCAATTCACCAAGGTGCTGCCCTACTACGGATTCAAGATGAGCATGGTCGGCGGTGTGCACCAACTGGTCAGTACCGCGATCGTGCTCAACAGCGAGCAATGACGAACAAGACTTATATGGAGACCCCTCATGTCCGCCACGCCTGAAATCACCACTGAAAAACTGACTTTCCGCCGTTACAAGGAAGGCGATACCAAGGTCAAGCGCTGGCAGGAGCAGATATTCCAGGCCAGCTATACCTACAAGTGCCCGACCTACGTCCAGTCGACGCCGCCCTGCCAGGGTTCCTGCCCGTCGGGCGAGGATATCCGCGGCTACCTGAACATCGTGCGCGGCATCGAGAAGCCCCCGGTCGGCGCCGACGGCAAGCCGAGCATGACCTGGCAGGAATACGCCTGGCGCCGCCTGACCGAAGCCAATCCGCTGCCCTCGGTCATGGGTCGCGTCTGCCCCGCGCCCTGCGAAACCGGCTGCAACCGCAACCAGGTCGAGGACCACGTCGGCATCAACTCGGTCGAGCACTATCTCGGCGACTGGGCGATCGCCAACAATCTGAAGTTCAAGGCGCCGGAACACAAGACCGGCAAGAAGGTCGCGATCATCGGCGGCGGCCCGGCCGGCCTGTCCGCGGCCTACCACCTGACCCTCAAGGGCCACAGCTGCACCATTTTCGACGAGCACGAATTCCTCGGCGGCATGATGCGCTACGGCATTCCCGGCTATCGCACGCCGCGCGAAACGCTCGACGCCGAAATCCAGCGCATCCTCGACCTCGGCGTCGAAGTGCACCTGAAGACCCGCATCGGCACCCATGTCACGCTGGAGCAGTTGCGTGAGAGTTTCGATGCGATCTTCCTCGGCCTCGGCGCCCAGGCCGGCCGCGCCCTGCCGCTGCCCGGCGACCCGGCGGACCATGCCGCGCCGAACGTCGTCACCGCCACCTCCTTCCTCAAGGCCTTCAACGACGGCCGCCTGAAGACCGTCGGCAAGCGCGTGGTGGTGGTCGGCGGCGGCGACACCTCGATGGACGTCGCCACCGTGGCGCGTCGCCTCGGCCACATCGAGAAGGTCAATCCGACCGATTTCGAAGCCGCCATCGCCGGCCACATGGCCCAGGACGTTGCCGACATTTCCCTGCGCCAGGGCGCCGAAGTCACGCTGACCTCCGTCTATATGACGGCCAGCCAGCCCGAAATCGACCATGCCCAGGCCGAAGGCATCGCCATCATGGGCGGCTGGATGCCGATCGGCGTGGTCAAGGGCGCGGACGGCCGCGCCACCGCGCTGCGCGTCATGCAGTGCGAAGCCAAGATGATTGCCGGCCGCCTCGACATCAAGAAGATCGAAGGCACCGAAAAGGAACTGCCGGCCGACCTGATCGTTTCCGCCATCGGCCAGGCCGTCGACTTCACCGGCATCGAGGAATTCAACTCGGGCAAGGGCATGGTCGCGGCCGACAAGAACTACCAGGTTTCGGGCAAGCCGGGCGTCTTCGCCGGCGGCGACGTGATCCGTCCCCACCTGCTGACCACCGCGGTCGGCCACGGCGCGATTGCCGCCGACGGCATCGACCAGTTCCTCGCCGGCCAGGAAATGGTGCGGCGGCCCAAGATCGACGTGCATGCCTTCGACCTGATGCGCAAGTACGTCGAGAAGGGCATCCAGATGGGCGAGGTCAAGGGCGCCCTGCACGGTACCGACAAGAGCAAGGAAGTGGTGCACAACTACGAGAACCGCTCCGAGCGCTACGTGATTCCGCACGACCAGCTGTTCCTCGGCCACTTCCAATACACGCCGCGCAACAAGCGCCACATCACGCACCTGAACAAGGATTCGGCGCTGGGCAACTTCGACGAGCGCATCGACGCACTTTCCGAAGCCGAGGTGATCGCGGAAGCCAAGCGCTGCATGAGCTGCGGCCAGTGCTTCGAATGCGACAACTGCGTCGTGTATTGCCCGCAGACCGCCGTGTACAAGGTCAAGAAGACCGAGACCATGACCGGCCGCTACGTCGCCACCGATTACGACAAGTGCATCGGCTGCCACATCTGCGCCGATGTCTGCCCCACTGGTTACATCCAGATGGGCCTGGGCGAGTAACGCACTCATGAAGCTACTGCGCGACCAATCTGCGGCGTTGCGTACTCGCTCGCCGGTCGCCTACCCTGCGGGTATGTCTCGCGGCTCGCTGCGCCGCGCCTTGCATCTTGGCCTGCTCGCTACGCTTCCCGAGCGCGTTATCGGCTTCGTCAAGATCGTACTGATCCTTTTCGCGGGAATCGCCGTGTCGCCAGCGCCAACTCTTGCCGGCGAAGGCGGTCGCACGGCCAAGCCGGTGATAACGATCGCCAACCCCGGCAAGTGCGTCGCGCCGGCAGAGGAGATGCGCCGCAACCACATGGAAATGCTCAAACACCAGCGCGACCGCACCTTGCGCGCCGGCATCCGCGGCGAGCCGGCCTCGCTCAACGCCTGCATCGAGTGCCATGCCAGCCAGAAGACCGGTTCGGTGCTGGGCGGCAAGGAAAACTTCTGCGAAAGCTGCCACAGCTACGTCGCGGTCAAGCTCGACTGCTGGGATTGCCACCAGCCCAAGGCCAAATTCAAGGCCGCAGGATTGAAGCCATGAATACCCCCGACAACAATCCACGTCGCAAGTTCATCGCCGCCGCCGGCGCCGGCGTGGCCGGCCTCGGCTTCACCGTAATTGCTCCGGGCCTGCACCTGATGGCCGTCGGCGAAGCCAGCGCGGCGACCGAAGCGCGCAAGGCCGGAACCGCTGCCTCGCCCGCCGTGCGCTGGGGCCTGCTGATCGATGCCAACAAGTGCGCCCCGGGCTGCACCAAGTGCATCGACGCCTGCCACACCGAAAACGGCGTCAGCGAAAAGCTGCCCGACGCTCGGCAAAACGCGCAGTGGATCCGCAAGATCGAACTGGTCGACCGCCGCGATGGCCGCAAGACCGAGCTGCCGATGATGTGCCAGCACTGCGCCGAACCGCCCTGCGTCGACGTCTGCCCCACCGGTGCCTCGATGAAGCGCGCCGACGGCATCGTGCTGGTCGATCGCCACACCTGCATCGGCTGCCGCTACTGCATGATGGCCTGCCCCTACAAGGCCCGCTCCTTCGTCCATGCCCCGCTGACCGAGCAGAATCCCGAAGTGCCGCGCGGCCAGGGCTGCGTCGAGTCCTGCACGCTCTGCGTGCATCGCGTGGACAAGGGACAGACCCCGGCCTGCGTCGAATCCTGCCCCACCGGCGCGATGACCTTCGGCGACCTCAACGACCCCGCCAGCGATATTGCCAAGCGCATCGCCAGCGTGCCGACCACGCAAGTTCGTAGCGACCTGCGCCTGAACCAAGGCGTGCGCTACCAGGGAATCTGAGAGATGAAAATCCTTTACCACCAAGACACCAAGGACACAAAGATGCACCAAGGAATTCAAATGCTCTTCTTGGTGTCCCTTGGTGAACTTGGTGTCTTGGTGGTGAAAGATCTAGCTCTTCCGCTTCATATGATTGCCAATTAGCCATGTTCACACTCAATCCCCGCCACGAAGAAGGCCTGTTCTACGTCCTCGCCGGCATCGGCGGCCTGGTTTCGGCGATCGGCTTCGCCGCCGCGCTCTACATGGAGCACTCGGGTCATGTCGTGACCGGCATGAACAACCAGATCGTCTGGGGCCTGCCCCACGTCATCGCGATTTTCCTGATCGTGGCTGCCTCGGGCGTGCTCAACGTCGCTTCGATGGGCTCGGTCTTCGGCCGCGTGCTCTACAAGCCGCGCGCGCCGCTGTCCGGCCTGCTGGCGATCGCCATGCTGAGCGGCGGCCTGTTCGTCATCATGCTCGACCTCGGCCGCGCCGACCGGCTGATCGTCGCGGCGACGCACTTCAACCCGACCTCGGTGTTCGGCTGGAACGTGATCCTCTACCCGGTGTTCTACGCCCTGGTCGGCGTCTACTTGTGGACCATGATGGAACGCCGCATGAACCCGTACTCCAAGGCGGCGGGTCTGGCGACCTTCGTCTGGCGCGTGGTGCTGACCAGCGGCACCGGCTCCATCTTCGCCTTCCTGGTCGCCCGCCAGGCCTACGGCAGTGCCCTGCTGGCGCCGATGTTCATCATCATGTCCTTCTCCTGGGGCCTGGCCGTGTTCCTCGTGGTGCAAACCACGATGTATGCCTGGAACAACATGAGCCTGCCGCCGCTGATCCTCAAGCGCATGAAGAACCTGCTGGCCACTTTCGTCGCCGCCGTGCTGTACTTCACCTTCATGCTGCACCTGGTCAATGCCTACTTCGCCAAGAACATCGCCTTCGAATATTTCATCCTGTTCGACAGCGAGTTCGCCAGCCAGTTCTGGATCGGCCAGGTGCTGCTCGGCAGCCTGCTGCCGCTGGTCCTGCTGTTCAGCCCCGGCACCCGCGACAAGGTGCTGTGGGTCAATGTCGCGGCGCTGCTGGTGATCCTCGGCGCCTACTTCCAGCTCTATGTCTTCATCATCGGCGGCCAGGCCTTCCCGCTCGACATCTTCCCCGGCTACGACGTCAAGAGCAGCTTCATGGACGGTGCCGTCGATCATTACAGCGCCAGCCTGCCGGAAGTCCTGCTCGCCGTCGGCGGTCTGGCCATCGCCTTCACCATGACCACGATCGGCGTGCGCATCCTGCACTTCCTGCCGCAGGACGATCTGGCCGAACTCGAAGCGGCGTCCGGCATCACGGATTGATTTCGCGGTACGGCCGGCGCGCCATGCATCGCTTCCTGATATCAGCCGCGCACAAGTCCTCGGGCAAGACCACCATCAGCATCGGCCTGGCGGCGGCGCTGAGTTCCGGCAGGCACGGCCAGCCCGCGCGCTCCGTGCAGCCCTTCAAGAAGGGGCCGGACTATATCGATCCACTCTGGCTTTCGGTTGCCGCCGGCCGCCCCTGCTACAACCTGGACTTCTTCATTTCGCCCGATGCCGAACTGAAGGAACAGTTCGCCCGCCACGGCCATGACGCCGAAGTCTGCCTGGTCGAAGGCAACAAGGGGCTCTACGACGGGCTCGACCTGCAGGGCTCCAACAGCAATGCCGCGCTGGCGCGCCTGCTCGACCTGCCGGTGGTGCTGGTGCTCGACGCGCGCGGCATGACGCGCGGCATCGCGCCGCTGATCCTCGGCTACCAGGCCTTCGACCGCAACATCCGCATCGCCGGCGTGATCCTCAACCGCCTCGGCGGCCGCCGCCACGAAGCCAAGCTGCGCGCCGTGATCGAGCATTACACCGATGTCCCGGTGATCGGCGCGGTGCAGGAAGACGCCGAACTGGCGCTGGTCGAACGCCACCTGGGCCTGATGCCGGCGAACGAAACCGCCGAGGCCGAGCGCCACATCGCCGCCATCGGCGAGCGCATCGCCGACCAGGTCGATCTCGACCGCCTGCTCGCCATCAGCCATACCGACACCGCCCTGGTGCCGCCCGCGCCGCCGGCGCCGAACCGCGAAAAACCGGTGCGCATCGCCATCGCCCGCGACGCCGCCTTCGGCTTCTATTACGCCGACGACCTCGATGCGCTGGCCGCGGCCGGTGCGCAGACCGTGTACTTCGATACCCTGACGGACGCCAGGCTGCCTCCCTGCGACGGCCTCTTGATCGGCGGCGGCTTTCCCGAATGCTTCCTCGACGGGCTGGAGGCCAATGCCAGCCTGCGCGCCGACATCCGCCGCGCCATCGAAGGCGGCCTGCCCACCTACGCCGAATGCGGCGGCCTGATGTACCTGGCGCGCAGCATCGAATGGCAGGGGCGGCGCGCCGAAATGGTCGGCGTCATCCCCGGCGACATCAGCATGCATGCCAAACCCGTGGGCCGCGGCTACGTGATCCTCGAAGCCAATGCCGAGCACCCCTGGCGCCAGGCCGCGACGGGCGTTGCGTCGGCCCCGCTGCACGCCCACGAATTCCACTATTCGAGCCTCGACGGCCTGCCCGCCGACACGCGTTACGCCTACACGGTGCGCCGCGGCCATGGTGTCGATGGCAAGCACGACGGCGTGCTGCTGCACCGCCTGCTCGCCTCCTACACCCATCTGCGCGCCACCACCGGCTGCGACTGGCCGGCGAAATTCGTCCAGCACGTGCGCGCCTGCCTCACTACCGATACCAAGGAAGCCATCCCATGTTCACCCTGACCCCTCTCGCTGCCGAACAGATCGCGCGCGCCGCCGCCGAACAAGCCGAGAACAAGCCGATGCTGCGCGTCGCCGCCAAATACGACGAGGACGACGGCGAACTGGTCTATGGCATGGGCTTCGACGAGGAACGCGAAGACGACCTGGTGCTCGATGCCGGCGGCGGCGTCATGATCCTGATCTCGCCGCCCAGCCAGCCCCTGCTGGAGAACACCACGCTGGATTTCACCGAGGTGCAGGCGGGAGAATTCCAGTTCATTTTCCGCGGCGGCTGCAGCAGCCCAAGCCCCAAGAGCGGCTGCGGAAGTTGCGGTGGCGGTTGTTCCTGATCAAGCAACAGGCGCAAAAGCTGCGCTAGGATTCTTTCCATGAAACCACAACCTGCCCAAGCCGGCTGGGTCTATCTGGTCGGCGCCGGTCCCGGCGACCCCGAACTGCTGACCCTGAAAGCCGCACGCCTGATCGGCGAAGCCGATGTCCTGGTCTACGACAACCTCGTGTCGAAAGCCGTGCTCGCGCTCGCGCGCCCCGACGCGGAACTCATGTACGCCGGCAAGGAACGCGGCAACCACTCGATCCCCCAGGAGCAGATCAACCAGCTGCTGGTGCGCCTGGCCAGGACCGGCAAGCGCGTGGTGCGGCTCAAGGGCGGCGACCCCTACATCTTCGGCCGCGGCGGCGAGGAAGTCGAAACCCTCCACGCCGACGGCATCAATTTCGAGGTGGTGCCCGGCATCACCGCCGCGGCCGGCGTCGCATCCTACGCCGGGATCCCGCTGACCCATCGCAACCACGCCCAGGCCTGCGTCTTCGTCACCGGCCACCTCAAGGACGGCAGCATGAACCTGGACTGGCCCGGCCTGGCCCGGCGGCGCCAGACGGTGGTCATCTACATGGGCCTGTCGGGCCTGCCGCATCTGTGCGCCAAGCTCATGGAACACGGCCTGCCCGCCGACTGGCCGGCCGCCATCGTGCAGCATGGCACGCAGCCCAGCCAGCGCACCGTCACCGGCACCCTGACCACCCTGCCCGCCCTGGCCGAAGCCGCCAATCTGCGCGCACCGACCCTGATCATCGTCGGCGAAGTCGTCACGCTGCGCGACAAGCTGCGCTGGTTCGAAGAAGGCAGCGACTGATCCCGGCGCAAGAGTTGGCGCTGGCGACACGGCGCGCAGGCAAGGCCCGGCATGTCGCCTCCCCGGCTATCCCCAAATGACCGCCAACACGGTCTGGAAATGCAGCTTCTGGACCAGCGCCGCTGCGCTCCTGGTGCTGTCGCTGGCGCCGACCGCCGCCGAACTGCCGACTACCGGCTGGGACAAGAGCAACCATTTCATAGGTTTCTTCGCTCTCGCGGCTTTCGGCCTGCGCGGCTATCCAAGGCAAGGCATTGCGCTTTTTGCCGGACTGGTGATTTTCGGCGGCCTGATCGAGCTGCTCCAATCCTTCACGAGCTACCGCCGCGCCGAGTGGGCCGACTGGATCGCCGATGCCATCGGGGTCATGGCGGGCTACGGACTGGGCTGGGTCCTGCGCCGGATCGCACCCGCCAGGCCCGAGGATACCAAGCTCCCGCCCTGACCGGGATCGCCGCCGCATAGCCGGGCGCATCGGGCTCGCGCAGCGAACCGTCGTCGAGTTCGTCGAGCGGACTATGCACCGGGCGATCGCCGGAATTCAGCGCGTGGATGTAGATCATCGTGGTCGACACGTCGGAATGCCCCAGCAATTCCTGCACGGTACGGATGTCGTAGCCGGCTTCGATCAGGTGAGTGGCGAAGGAATGGCGCAGCACATGCGGCGAAACCGGCCTTGGGATCGCGGCCCGCGCCGCCGCGGCCTTGACCGCGCGCTGCACGCGGCGTTCATCGACATGGCCGCGGCTTGCCGCCCCGCTGCGCGGATCGACAACCAGGCCCGTCGCCGGGAACACGTATTGCCAGCCGAAACTGCTGGCGGCGCCCGGAAACGCGCGCGCCGCGCCTTCGGGCAGGCTTGCCTGGCCTCGCCCCTGGGCCAGATCGGCCGCGTGCAACGCCCGGCACCACGCCACCCGCGCCCGCAGCAGTTCAACCAGCTTGACCGGGATCAGGCCGACGCGATCCTTGCCTCCCTTGCCGTCGCGCACCACCAGTTGGCGGCGCGCGAGATCGAGATCCTTGATCCGCAAATCCACCACCTCGCTCAGTCGCAGGCCGGCGCCATAGAGCAGTCCCACGATCAGGACCAGCTCCGGGTCGTGCAGTTCCGCCAGCAGGCGCTGCGCCTCGTCCCGACTCAGCACCACCGGCAGGCGCGACGACTTCTTCGCCCGCACCACATCACCGAGCCAGGGGAGATCGATTCCCAGCATCTCCTTGTAGAGAAACAGCAGCGCGCTCAAAGCCTGGTTCTGGGTCGACGCACTGACCCCGCGCGCCACCGCCAGATGAGTCAGGAACGCCTCCACCTCGGCCTTGCCCATGCCGGCCGGATGCCGCTTGCCATGAAACACGATAAAGCGTTTAATCCAGCCCACATATGCAGTTTCGGTGCGCTCGCCGTAATGCCCAAGCCGCAAACGGGCCCGAACCCGATCCAGCAAACGAGGCGAATCGGATGAAAGAACCTGGTCAGGAGAATTATTCGACATGATTGCAGGCCCGACTGAATGTACTGTTTTAATATACAGCACATTAGCCGTGAGCGCCAGATTATCCGACTGTCGCATATCCCGTTTACTCGCCGTTTCGTCGGCGACATCACGTTGAACTAAACCGCTGACGCGGTGGTGGCGCGAGTCACCACCGCGTTTTGCTTTTCGGCCGTTGTGTTGTCCGATCCTGTCATCGGGAATGTTCCCGACATGACGAGGAGAACGACATGACTGAACTGCGCCAGCGGATGGACGATGCCATGGTCCTGCGCGGGTTTGCGCTACGCACGCGGAAGACCTACCTGGCCTGTGTTGCAGGACTGGCCAAGCACTACCACTGCTCGCCGGACCGGCTCGATGCCGAGCAGATCCAGAGCTACCTGCTGCACCTGATCACCAAAAAGAAGCTCGCCTACGCCAGCGTCAATCAGGCGGCCTGCGCCTGCCGCTTTCTTTTTGAGCACGTGCTCAAACACCCCGGTGCGCGTTTCGACATACCCATGGCCAAGGTGCCCAAACGCCTGCCGCAAATCCTCTCGCGCGAAGAAGTCGCGCGCCTGATCGACGCGGCCAGTTCCCTGCGCGCGCGCACGCTGCTGATGACGACCTACGCCGCCGGCCTGCGGGTGTCCGAAGTCTGCGCCCTGCAGGTGGCGGACATCGAGAGCGCCCCGGACCGGATGTGTCTCAAGGTGCGCCAGGGCAAGGGCAGCCAGGACCGCTACAGCTTGCTCTCGCCGCGCCTGCTCGATACCCTGCGCGCGTATTGGCGCGTCGGCCGACCGGGACGCTGGCTGTTTCCCAACCCTGCCGGTACGGCACCGATTGATCCCAAGACCGCGCAGCGGATTTACTGTGCTGCCCGTAACGCCGCCGGCATCCCCCCCGAAGGCGGCATTCACACCTTGCGCCATTGCTTCGCCACCCATCTACTCGAAGCCGGGGTAGACCTCCCGACCCTTCAGCGTTTGCTCGGCCACGGTCATGTCTCGACCACCATGCGCTATCTCCACCTCGCGCATAGCCGCGTGACCGGGACCACCTCGCCGCTCGAGCTGCTCGATCCCCCACCAAGCTGAACCGCCGTGCGCCATTGCGGTGGGCTGGCCGAGGTGCTGCGCCGCCACGGTCCGGCTTATCTCGCCTCGCACCAGCTTCCGGCGGCGAAGGCGAAGGTCTGGCGCGCCATCCTCGGTTGCCGCACGGCCGCACTGGGCGGCCATGTCGAGACCTGCGACAGTTGCGGCACGACCCGCCATGTCTATCACTCCTGCCGTAACCGGCATTGCCCGCAATGCCAGACCCGCGCCAAGGAGGCGTGGCTCGCCCAGCGCCGCCGCGAGCTGTTGCCGGTGCCGTACTTTCACTTGGTGTTCACCCTGCCACACGATCTGAACGGCTTGATCGGCATCGCCCCGCGGGCGATCTACGAGACGCTGTTCGGTGCGGTGGCGGCCACCCTCACCGAGTTCGCCGCCAATCCGCGCTGGCTAGGGGGTACGCCGGCCTTTTCGCTGGTGCTGCACACCTGGAAGCAGGACCTGGGGCGGCATGTGCATGTCCATGCCCTGGTGGCCGGCGGGGCCCTCTCGGCGGCGGGCGAGTGGCGGTCGGCCAAGCGCGGCTTCCTGTTTCCGGTGAAGGCGCTCTCCCAGGTGTTTCGCGGCAAGTTCGTGGCGGCGCTCACGGCCGCCCGGGCGCACGGCCATCTGGCCGCAGCCCAGGCGATGGATGTGCGGGCGTGGCGTGCGCTGCTGGACCGGCTGCATGCGCATGACTGGGTGGTGTATGCCAAAGAACCGCTGGGCGGACCGGCGCAGGTGCTGGAGTATCTGGGGCGCTATACGCACCGGGTGGCGATCTCGAACGAGCGCATCGTCGCGGTGGATGATCACGCGGTGCGCTTTCGGGTGCGTGCCCAGACATCCGGCGCGACGAAGCGGACGCTGGCGCTGCCGGCGGCGACCTTCATCGACCGCTTCCTGTTGCATGTCCTGCCCAAGGGCTTTAAGCGCATCCGCCACTACGGAATCCTCGGCCCGGCGGGCAAGGTAGTGAAACTGGCGCAGGCCCGCGCGGCGCTGTCGGTGCCGGCGCCCGATCCGGTGGTGGTGGAGTCGGTGGCGGCCTTCATGTGCAGGATCGACCGCGCCGGGTGGGCACGCTGTTCCCACTGTGGTCAGGGCGCCTTTGTCCCGACGGCGGCGATTGCGCCGATGCCGCTGCGCGTTCCGTTCTCGCGGGGGCCGCCGTGAAACGCCGAGGGTCACCCCAGACACCTCGCCGCGACCCTGCGCGCCAGGGCCGAGGGAGTCTGCTGCCCTTTCGTGCTGAAGCCATCCGCCGCCCCTTGGATTGCGGGTGCTTGCCGCTGCCGTGCGGCACCATTCGCCTCGACTCCACCGACTTGGTGCGCCGCCCTTGCATTCGGCATCATGCCAAACGCTTGACTCACCCCGCCCCAAGCTTACAATCCCCTTAACGACCGCTACACCGGCGGTTCAGTCCAACGAGGTTTATCCGCCGCCATGACCCTCCGTGCTCGACTCGCTCTCCTTCAGCGGCGGATAAACGCTATTCGTTAGCCATCTGGACTCCACGATGACTTGGCACATGGTCCACTTCTCAGAGATCGAGTCACTTCGTGCCTCGCTACAGTTTCTTGCGTTCTCTGAGGCATATCTTGAGTCTGCCGGGCGGCTCTGCGGTTCCCTCGCTGCATCTCCCGCCGAATCGAGCTACCCCAGGGGCGCTGTCGTCTTGTCGCTCACGTTTCATGGCATCGAGTTATTCCTGAAGGCCGCCATCCTCGAGAAAGTTCCAAACGAACAATTTAGTGGAAACGTCGGCCATGACTTGGATCATCTTCACAAGCGGTACAGCAATCTCTACCCCGGAAAGAAGCATGCGTTCGAAGTCCCTTTCCGTGATGAAGAAATAATTCTGGTCAATCCAGACCCACGCATTCTCGAAGAACTCAAGCTTCAAATTGCCGAGCACAAGCGAGCCACTCCCGCTGACCAACTGCATCGCTATCCCCGTGACATTGAAGGGAATCCTTGGGCAGGCTTCTTCTCTTTTGAAGCAAGTTCATTTGCTGCCGTCATCGAGGACGTACAAGAAGATATTGCGCGCTTGAAGGAGTCGATCTTGAGCGGTCGGGAACATAGGTAACACATTCGTCCGGGGACATGGGTTACACATTTTTGCTGCTAAACCCGCATTCCCTGATGGCGACAAGGAAGTGGAAATTCTCGGCGCGGGAAGCCGGCGAAGCGTAGCGTAGCCGGGTTTCCGCGC
>JAMPYF010000062.1 GCA_023700805.1 Sulfuritalea sp. | reverse complement strand
CGCTACGAAGGCCCGAAGGGCGGCCCTGGCATGCAGGAAATGCTCTATCCGACTTCCTACCTGAAGAGCCGCGGCCTGGGCAAGGAATGCGCGCTGCTGACCGACGGCCGCTTCTCGGGCGGCACCTCCGGCCTGTCGATCGGCCATGCTTCGCCGGAAGCGGCAATGGGCGGAGCGATCGCGCTGGTCGAGGACGGCGACACCATCGAGATCGACATCCCCAACCGCCGCATCGCGCTGGCAGTGCCGGATGCCGAGCTTGCCCGCCGTCGCGCGGCAATGGAGGCCAAGGGCAGTGCGGCGTGGAAACCGGTCAAGCGCGAGCGCGTGGTGTCGGCTGCACTGCAGGCCTATGCGGCGCTGACCACTTCGGCCGACACCGGTGCCGTGCGTGACGTCACCCAGGTGCAGCGCTGAGCATGCGAAATGCGCGGACGGCAGCATGCCGCTGTCGTCCGCCGGCGCGCGCTTCAGCGCGTATTGACCGCATCCTGCGGGGCCCTCTACCATCGGTGCCATGGACGACGAACTGACTCCCGAACTGACCCGGCTCGAAGCGCAGCTCGAGCAGCTGATCAGCCTCTACGCCGGGCTCAAGGCCGAGAATCGCGACCTGCGTGCGCGGGTGGTGAAGCTCGAAGCCGACAATCACGTCCTGGCGGACAAGGTCAAGCTTGCCGCCGACAAGCTCGAAACCTTGCTCGACCAGTTGCCGGAAGCCTGAGGAGGCCAGCATGGAAGCGCTCGACATCACGCTGCTCGGCAAGGAATACCGGGTGGCGTGCGCCCCTGAAAACCGCGAGGCACTGCTCGCTGCGGCTGTTTTCCTCGACGGAAAACTGGTCGAAGTGGCCGACAAGACCCGCTCGTCCGGCGAGAAGCTGGCCGTCATGACGGCGCTGAATATCGCCCACGAATTTCTCCTTCATCAACGCGGAAACGGGTTTGACATGCCGGCCGCGAAGCGTAGAATCGAACTCATGAAAGCGCGCTTGGACGGGGTGCTGGCCCAACAGGAAAAGCTGTTCTGACGCGGGCTCCGCGTTGATTGGGCTGGTTGCCAGGCACGTAAGATCAATCCCCTGCAGTGTTCGTCGAAGTCGTAGATTCCTTGAACCAATGTCGAGAGACTTGGTTGCGGACCATAGACACCGCTGGTGTGCATGCCCCTAGCCGGGTGAGCCTGAGGCGGAAGGAAAGCGACCTCCCTGAACCCTAGGTTCAGGATGCCCGACGGAGACGGCACAGGCGGGGGGCCAAACAGCAAAAGGCACGGCATACGCCGTGCCTTTTGCGTTGACGGTGGTCATCCGCGCGTACCGGAAGCGAGCGGCCGCCGTCCGGGAGACGGCGATGCGCTACTGGCTGATGAAATCCGAACCCGACGACGTGTCGATCGACGATCTGGCGCAGCGGCCGGATGCAACGGTGCCGTGGTACGGCGTGCGCAACTACCAGGCGCGCAACCTGATGCGTGACCAGATGAGCGTGGGCGACGCGGTGTTCTTCTATCATTCGAGCTGCCCGCAGCCGGGCATCGCCGGCATTGCACGGGTAGTGAGCCCAGCCTACCCGGATGCGACGCAGTTCGATGCTGCCAGCCCCTATTTCGACCCCAAGGCGACCCGCGAGTCGCCGCGCTGGCTCAATGTCGACGTCCGGTTCGTGCGCAAGACGCGACTGGTCGCGCTGGCCGAGTTGCGCGCCCGCCCGGAACTGGCCAACATGCGCGTCCTGGCACGCGCCAACCGGCTGTCGATCACTCCGGTCGATCCGGCCGAATGGCATTTCATCACCCGGGAATTGATGGGACTCGAAGACGATGGCATTTGATGTTTGGTGGCTGGCCTATCCGGTGCTCGGCGCCGTGGTCGGTTTCTTCGCCGGCCTGCTCGGCATCGGCGGCGGCGGCATCATGGTGCCGATGCTGACCACGATCTTTCTCGCCCAGGGCTTCCCTCTGGCGCAGGTCGTCCACATGGCGCTCGGCACCTCGATGGCCGCCATCGTGCTGACTTCGATTTCCAGCCTGCGTACCCACCACCGCCATGGCGCGGTGCGCTGGGAGGTCGTGCGAGGGATCACGCCCGGCATCCTGCTCGGCACCTTCGGCGGGACCTTCATTGCCGCGCATGCCGACACTGTAATGCTTGCGGTTTTTTTTGCCATCTTCATGGCCTACGTGTCGCTGCAGATGCTGATCAACGTCAAACCCAAGCCCTCGCGCGATCTGCCCGGCGTGTTCGGCATGGGGGCGGCCGGCGTCGGCATCGGCGGTGTGTCGGCGCTGGTGGCCATAGGCGGCGGTTCTTTGTCGGTGCCCTTCATGACCTGGTGCAACGTCAAGGTCCAGCATGCGATCGGTACGTCGGCGGCGATCGGCCTGCCGATCGCGCTGGCCGGTACCGCTGGCTACCTGATCAATGGCTGGAGCGTCGGCGGGCTGCCGGCCTATTCGGTGGGTTTCGTCTACCTGCCGGCCCTGGTGCTGGTCAGCGTGGTGAGCTATCTGACCGCACCGATCGGCGCCGGGCTGGCTCATCGCCTGCCGGTAGCGACGCTGAAGAAGATCTTCGCCGGCGTGCTGATCCTGCTTTGCGTGAAGATGCTCTACAACATCTTCAACTGACCGACCATCGTCCTGCGCCAGGGCATGGCGCGATGTTTGCTGGGTTGCTCGGGCCCCGCCCGGCCGGGCGGGCCAACCGAATCCGTCCAGCGCCATGACCGAAAATCCGCACGACCTGCTCGAAATGCTTGCCGCCGACATCCTGACGCTGACCGAAGATGTCGACGCAGCCGGCCTTGCCCGCAGCCGCCTGACGCGCGGCGAAACCGTCAAACGCCTGTGCCGCATGGCGGCAATCGCG
>JAMPYF010000028.1 GCA_023700805.1 Sulfuritalea sp. | reverse complement strand
GTCGTGGTGCCCGTGGCCACGGTCTTTCTCAGTAAGCCGGCGTTGATCACGACTTCGGCGGTGCCGCCGTCGCCCTGGAAGCTCTGGTCGTTCTGGATCAGGAATTGGCCGCCAACCTTGTTGTCGAACACCACTTGCGCGCCGCCGCCACTGGTGCCGATGTTGCCCGTGCCGGTCCAGGTGGTGGTGCCGAAGTTGTCGATGCGGCGCGACAGATTCACCGGCCCCGTGATGTTCAGGCTGGCGCCCGCCGCGATCGTCGTCGTGCCGGTGTTGGTGCCCTGCGTGCCGCCCGACCAGGTCATGGCGCCGTTGATCGTCAAATTGCCGGCGCCCTGCAGCGTTCCTCCGGAAAGATTCATGGTCGCCGCGGCGCCAATGTCGGAGGCCTGGGCAAGGTCGAGACTGCCGGCAGTGATAGCCAGCGTTTCGTCGCCGCTCAGCTTTATGCTCTTTGCGGTCTCGGCGGTGTTGACGGTGATCGTATAGCTGCCGCCGGCGCGGTCGATCACCGCGGCCACGGTATTGTCGGGTTTGACGCCGCGGCTCCAGTTGGCGCCGATGTTCCAGTTGCCGTCACCGGCGAGCGTCCAGAAGTTCATCAGACCGGCGATCGTCAGCGTCCCGCTCGCGCTGGTCGAGCCAAAGAGAAATGCGGGATTGGCCGCCAGCGTCGTTACGTTGGCCGTTCCCGAGTTGGTTCCGGCGGGGTTGATCAGCGCGAAGGAATTTCCCGATCCTCCCGTGTATCCTCCGACCGCTTGGTAGCGGATGTCGCCGCCCAGGGTCAGGTTGCCGCTCAGGCCGATCTGGTCGTACTGGCTTCCGGCTGTCGTGCCGCCGATATCCGCCTCGACTACCGAACTTCCTCCCAGCAACAGGTTGCCCGTGATGCTCAGTATTGCCGTGTTGCCAGCGCCAACTCCCGGGGAAATCGTGCCATTGTTGGTCAATGTTCCCGCGCCGAGATCAACCGTTCCACTGCCACCGATAACACCCGTGCTGCGATTGGTAAGGTTCTGTCCGCCGGTACTGAGGATCGCTCCGGAACCGACGTTGAGGGCTCCGCTCTGAATGAAGGCAGCGGTCGTCTGGAAGGTTCCCGCATTGACATTGAACACGCCTCCGGTGGCATTGGTGAATCCCGTGACGCTAAAGCTCTGTGTCGCTGCCGAGCCGGCATTCTTGTTGAAGCTGCCGGCGTTGACGAAGGTCGACGCCGAGCCGTTGCCTTCGAGCGGATTCGTCGCTGTCGTCGTGTCGTTGATGATGCCGCCGGCCAGGTTGTTCACCACCGCGCCGTTGTATATCAGGACCCGGTCGCTGCCACCGATGTCCACCGTGCCGCTGTTGTTCCAGGTCACCGTGCCGTTGAAGACGGGCGAGCCGTTCAACGTGGTCACGCCGCTGGTGGTCAGGGTGCCGGCGCCGATGAAGCTGGTGCCGCCCAGGGTCAGGGCGTTATTCACGCTGAGGTTGCCGACCCCGGATACGGTGCCGCCGGTCAGCGACAGGGTCGGCCCGCCGGCCAGGAAGCTGATGTTGGTGGCGAAGTCCATGGTGCCGCCAGTCAAACCGAGCACGCCGCCGCCGGTGAAGCTGGTGCCGTTGAAGCTGCGGGTGCCCGCCGTTACGGCCAGGGTCGTGCCGGCGCCGATGGTGTAGCTGCCGGTGTCGGTGCCGCCCGACGTGAGCTGGAAGCTGCCGGCGTTGACGTTGAAGCTGCCGCTGTTGGCGAAGGCATTGATGCTGAAGCTCTGCGTCGCTGCCGAGCCGGCATTCTTGTTGAAGCTGCCGGCGTTGAAGAAGGTCGACGCCGAGCCGTTGCCTTCGAACGGATTCGTCGCGGTCGTCGTGTCGTTGATGATGCCGCCGACCAGGTTGTTCACCACCGCGCCGTTGTACATCTGAATCCGGTCGCTGCCGCCGATGTCCACCGTGCCGCTGTTGTTCCAGGTCACCGTGCCGTTGAAGACGGGCGAGCCGTTCAACGTGGTCACGCCGCTGGTGGTCAGGGTGCCGGCACCGGTGAAGCTGGTGCCGCCCAGGGTGACGGCGCCGTTGGCAGTGAGGCTGCCCGCCCCCCCAAGCGAGCCGCCGGTCAGGCTCAAGACGGAATTCGCATCCAGCGACGAGTTCTGTGCCAGGGCAAGCGAACCGCCGGTCATCGCGACGGTATTGATGTTCGCGCCACCGCCAGGGCTGGTCACGGTCAGGCTCCTGGCCGATTCCGCGGTATTGATGGTGATGGTGTTGGGGCCGCTGCCCAGGTCGATGATGGCGTCGGCATTCGCCGTCGGCGTGCCGCGGTCCCAGTTGCCGCCAATGGCCCAGTTGCTGGCCCCGGTCGCGATGTAGCTCGTGGTGCCGCTCGTGAGATTGATGCCGGCCGTTGTGCCTGTGTTTGCCGCGCCAAATGTGGCGGCCCCGCCCGACACCGTCGCATTGATGGCTGCGAACGAGCCGCCCACGGTGCCGGTATTGTTGAGCACCACATAGGTGCCGTCCGAGAACCGGGCTTTGTAGCCGGCCAGTTCGATGACATTCAGGTTGCCGCCGAGCGTCACGGCGGTGCCGGTCACATTGAACTGGTCGTGCTGGGTCAGCGGCGAAGTGCCCGCGAGGTCGATTTCCAGCGCACCACCAGCACCGAAGCTGACGGAACCGGTCAGGTTGAGGCCACCCGCCGCACCCGCACCGCCGGGACGGATAGTGCCGTCGTTGGTCAGCAGGTTGGCACCGCCGCCGATATCGATCGTGCCGCTGCCGGCCAGCACGCCACCCGCATTGGTGAAGCCGCCAGATCGGACCAAGGTCGTGGCAGCAGCCAGGTTGATATTGCCCGACTGGGTGAATGTCCCTCCGACTACCGAAAGCGACCCGGAATCGACATTCAAGGTGCCGGAATTGGTAAACGCTGCGACCTCGATCTTCGAGGCACTGGAACTGGTCTTGGTAAAACTGCCGCTATTGACGAAGCTGGTGCCGGCCGAACTGCCCCGCCACGCCACCGGCCAGGCGTTGGCGGTGGTCCCGGAATAATTGATCGCGCCGGCATTGGTGAAAGTCGTGGTGCCGGCACTACCCTGCAATGAAATCTCGCTGGCGGTGCCGGTGAGCTGAATGGTGCCGGAGGCCAGGTTGGTCCAGTCTCGCAGCGCGATCTGTGTCGCCGCCGCCCCACCCGCCATGGTGACTGTGCCGGCCGTGGTCATGGTCGAGGCATCGGTGCCACTGATGGTGCCGTTCGACCACACCAGGTTGTTGAAGACGAAATTGTCGGAGCCGGTGAGCGTACCGCCGGTCAGGGTGACGGTACCGGTGTTGGTCTTGGTGAAACCGGTATCGAAAGTGGTGTTCCCGCCCGAAAACGTGACAGACGTATCGAAATTAATCACCGTACCGCTGCTGAAGGTGTTGGTGCCACCCGAGAACACCAGCGACCCGCCGCTGCCGGCAATCGCTGCATTGCCTGTGAAGCCATGAGTGCCCGCCGAAAACTGCAGCGTGGCGCCGCTGCCCACATTGATTGTGCTGCCGCTGGTGTAGGTGTTGGTAGCGCTCAACACCAGCGTGCCCGAGTTGACGGCGACCACGCCGCCGGAAAGATTGTTGAAGGCGGCAGTGATCGAACTGGATGCCGGTGAACCTGCATCCTTGGTGATGGTTCCGTAGTTGTTGATGGTGTTGCTGCCGGTGGCATTGTTGAGTGGTGCGGTATAAACACCGGCCTGGATATTGATCGAGCCGGTGGCATTGTTGTTGAGCACGGCGTTGTTCTGCATGGCTATATTGACGCTGCTCGCACCGTTGAGGTTGAGTACGCCATTGTTGTTCCACGTCTTCGCGTTCAGCCAGACGCCGCTGGTGCCCAGGTTGGTCGTTCCATTGGTGTTCAGTGCCCCGCTGCCGGTGAGAGTGCCGGCATCCGACATGGTCAACGTCTGCCCGAGGGGGATGGTCACGTTGTCGGTCGCGTTGAAGCTGGCATTGCCCATCGTGAGGCCGGCATTGAAGCTGTGGTCATTGCCGGTGGTCAGATTCAAGGTGCCGCCGGTAAGGGACACCGCACCCGTGAAGTCGGTGACGTTGCTTGCCAGGAGGTTGACCGTGCCGCCGGTCATGCTCCAGGCGTTGCCGTTCAGCAGCGCAAAATCGTTGGTGCTGGCCGTGTTGATGGTGCCGCCGGAGAACAGCACGCCGCCGGAACCGCTGACCGCCGCATTGCCGAGGAAGTCATGAGCGCCTCCGGACAGTTGCAGGGTGGCGCCGCTTGCGATATTGATGGCGCTGCCATTGTTGTAGGTATTGCTGCCAGCCAGGTTCAGCGTGCCCGAATCGACGTTGACGATACCGCCCGACTGGTTGTTGAACGTCGGCGCAAAGCCGGAGCTGGCGGCCGTCGTGTTGAGGCTCTTGCGCAGCTCGCCCTCGTTGTTGAAAGCGCCGACACCGACGATGTGCGTGTCGGTGAATGAGGCGTTGATGTTGAACAGCGCACCCACCCGATTGTTGAACACGGCCGTGCCGCCGGTCAGCGTGTCGTCGATCTGGAAAGTCGAAAGCGTTCCTGCGTTCGGTGTAAAGCTCACCGTGCCATAGTTGTCCCAGACCCGGCTGTCGCGCAGCGCCACCTGCTGCGCAAATCCCGGCATCAGCGTGGTCGCCACCCCGGACTGCGTCGTCAGCGTCCCCGAGCCGGTGATGGCCCCATTGCTCCAGTTGAAGACTCCGCCCGTGCTCACCGTGACCGCCCCGGACCCCGTCAGTGTGCCGCCGCTCACGTTCAGCGTGGTCACCGACAAGGAGTTGTTGCCCAGGTCGAGCGTGCCGCTGCCGGCCCGCGTCAGGCTCGTCAGGCCGCTGAAACTGGTACTGTCGGCGAAGACCAGGCTGCCGCTGTTGACGGCAATCGAGGCCAGGTTCTGGAAGCCCGTTGCGGCACCCGCGGTGATGCCGCTGAAGGACACATTCGTGATGCCGCCCGACTGGACGTAGCTGCTGCCCAGATTGCTCACCGTGCCATTGAACAAAACGTCGCCGGCGCTGCCAAGATTATCGAGGGCTGCCGTAGTCGTGCCGCTGACGTTGTAGTCGCCTGTAAGCGTATAGACCGCCGTGGCAGTTTGCGGCTTGGAAAACGTGACGTTGCCGGCGCCGCCGATGTTGCCGCCGATCGTTCGCGGTCCGCCGTGGAACTGCAGTGTGGCGCCGCCCGCCACCGCGTAGTTGCCGGCATCGGTGCCGCCGGTATCAAAGCGCAGCGTCCCGCTGTCGACATTCACCACACCGCCCGACTGGTTGTTGAACGCGGGCGCAAAGCCGCTGGTCGCTGCCGACGTGTTCAGGCTTTTGCGCAACTCGCCGGCGTTGTTGAAGCTGCCGACACCAATGATGTGGTTGTCGTTGAACGAGGCGTTGATGTTGAACAGCCCCCCGGACAGGTTGTTGAACACTGCCGTTCCGTCGGTGCCCGTGTCGTCGACCTGGAAGAACGACAGCGTTCCGGGATTCGGGGTGAAGCTCACCGCGCCATGGTTATCCCACACGCGGCTGCCGCGTAGCGCAACCGTCTGCGCAAAGCCCGGCGTGAGAGTCGTCGCCACTCCGGTCTGTGTGGTCAGCGTACCCGACCCCGCGATCACGCCGTTGCCCCAGCTGAAGCTGCCGCCCGTCGCTACCGTGATATTGCCCGTGCCGGTCAGCGTGCCGCCGGCAAGGTTCAGGCTGCCGATGGTGGTCGCCGAGTCGAGCGTGGCCGTACCCGAGGAGATGAACGCAATGCCGGGAATGCCTATGCTGCCGCCATTGGCGTTGAGCGTCGTGGTGCCGAAGTTGACCGTGCCGCCGCCGGTGGCATCCGAATTGGCGTTGAACACCATGTTCAGCAATCCCGTCGTCGAACCGATGTCGGCATTGAGATTGATGTTGTTGTGGGCGTTCAGGGTCAGCGTGGCATCGGTGCCGGCGGTCTTGGCGATGGCATCGGCCACGGTGATGTTGCCGGTCTGGGCGCCGCCCGCTCCGGTCGTGATGACGATGCTGGTGCCGGCATTCAGTGCGGTCTGGATGGTGCCGGTGGTGATGATCGAATTGTCGGCGGTGCTGGTGAAGTTCGGATTGCCGCTGACATTGGCGTCCGGCCCGCTGGCCTGGATCATGATGTCGTTGGGATCGAGCAGCCATTCGCCGCCCCGGGTGCGGACGGTGATCCGGTCGATATCCAGCTTCGCCGCGGAGGTCTCGACGAATCCGCCGCTGCCCGCCTGGCCGTCGCCTTGCGCGCTGATCTCGCCGCGGGCGACCAGTTCACCGCTGATCTGTCCGTTCTCGCCGGTGATGGCGGTGATGTTGCCGCCCGTCGTGCCGTCAGCGCCAACTCTTGAGCTGTCCGTCAGTTCGATCCTTTTCGTCGCGCGCAGGAAAATCCGGCCGCCTTCCGCGACAACGCTGCTGGCACTCAGTTTGCCGCTGTTCCGGACCACCGCGCCGGCGATGCCGATGCGTCCGGCTTCGGCCGTGATTTCGCCGAGGTTGGTGACGTTGCCCGCCGCGCCGGTGATCTCGACCTTGACACCCGGCGAGGCGCTGTCGATCAATTCGACTTTCTGTCCGGCGGCAAGGATGGTCTCGCCCAGCGGCGTGGTGATGATGCCGGAGTTCGAGACATTGCTGCCGAGCAGGTACACGCTGCCGCCCATCGGCGTGGCGATCTGGCCCTGGTTGACGATCTTGCCGGCGCTGCCCAGGCTGTCATCGAACTTCATCCGGTTGGCGAGGAAGTCGGCGTTGGTGACGTTCAGCGTGCTGGCGACAAAGGCGGCGGCGTCGATGCGGGCGCCGGCACCGACGAAAATGCCGGCCGGATTGACCAGCCAGACGCGGCCGTTGGAGGTCAGATTGCCGAGAATGACCGATGGGTCGTTGGCGAGTACCCGGTTGAGGACGCTGCTGGACGCCGAGGGTTGGACAAACCGCGCGGTCTGTCCGGCGTCGATATTGAACTGCTGCCAGTTGATGATGGCGCCGTTGCTGTTGGTGACCGTGAGGACGTTGCCGGTTTGCGCCATGGACGCGGCGCCATTGACCACCTGCGCACCGACCGGCAGGGCAAAGGCATCTGCCGTGGCAAAGCAGGCTGCAATCGCCAGACAGGACAAACGCTGGCGCACGGACAGTGAGCTTGCCAAAGCACGGGACCGACAGGGGCGAACTGACTTCGACAAGGGCAACCTCCCCAGCATTGCGCCGCCCCAAAATGACCGGGGCATGCCCAACCGACCGATCGACTAAGATTAGCTCTAAAGCATTCATATATCAAGGAATTCCATCACGGCTCACTTTCGCCGTCCCGCAGTGCGGCGAACGGCGGGGACAAGGAAGCGGGAAGCTAAAATAGCCAATTCGCCAATCCCGACCAACGCCGCCCATCGCCGTCAATTCATGCGCCTGACCGAACTCAAACTTCCCCTCGATCACACGGCAAGCGATCTGCAGGGCGCGATCCTCAGGCGGCTCGGGATCGGGGCGGACGAGCTGCTCGGCTTCACGATCTTTCGCCGCAGCTACGATGCGCGCAAGCCTGCGGCCATCGTCTTCATCTACACCCTGGATGTCGAGCTGAAGAACGAGGCGGCGGTGCAAAAGCGCCTGCGCGGCGACCGGCATGTCGGGCCGACGCCGGACACGAGTTACCGCTTCGTCGCCCGCGCGCCGCAGGCGCCGGAGCAGCCGCGGCCGGTGGTGATCGGCACCGGCCCCTGCGGCCTGTTCGCCGGACTGATCCTGGCGCAGATGGGCTTCCGCCCGCTGATCCTGGAGCGCGGCAAGGCGGTGCGCGAGCGCACCCAGGACACCTGGGGGCTGTGGCGCAAGGGCCAGCTCAATCCGGAATCGAACGTGCAGTTCGGCGAGGGCGGCGCCGGCACCTTCTCCGACGGCAAGCTCTACAGCCAGATCAAGGACCCGCAATACCGCGGGCGCAAGGTGCTCACCGAATTCGTCAAGGCCGGCGCGCCGGCGGAAATCCTCTACGTCGCCAAGCCGCATATCGGCACCTTCAAGCTGGTCGGCATGGTCGAGAACATGCGCGCCGAGATCGAGGCGCTGGGCGGCGAGATACGCTTCGGCAGCCGCGTCGAGGACATCGATATAGCGCAGGGCCGGGTGCGCGGCCTGCGCCTGGCCGATGGCGAAACCATTGCCGCGAGCCATGTGGTGCTGGCGGTCGGCCACAGCGCGCGCGACACCTTCGAGATGCTGCATGCGCGCGGCGTGCATGTCGAGGCCAAGCCGTTTTCGATCGGCGTGCGCATCGAACATCCGCAGTCGCTGATCGACCGCGCGCGCTTCGGCCCGAACGCCGGCAACCCGCTGCTCGGCGCGGCCGATTACAAGCTGGTGCACCACTGCGGCAACGGCCGCTCGGCCTACAGCTTCTGCATGTGCCCGGGCGGCACGGTGGTGGCGGCGACATCCGAACCGGGCCGCGTGGTGACCAACGGCATGAGCCAGTATTCGCGCAACGAGCGCAATGCCAACAGCGCGCTGGTGGTCGGCGTCACGCCGGCCGACTATCCGGGTAGTGACACCAATCCGCTGGCCGGCATCGAATTCCAGCGCCACTGGGAAAGCCTCGCCTTCGCGGCCGGCGGCGGCGACTACAAGGCGCCGGCGCAGCGCGTCGGCGACTTTCTCGCCGGCCGGCCGTCGGCCGAACTGGGTGAGGTGCTGCCCTCCTACACGCCGGGCGTGAAGATGACCGATCTTGCGCTGTGCCTGCCGGATTACGTGGTCGCCGCGCTGCGCGAATCGCTGCCGGCCTTCGGCCGCGAGATTCCCGGCTTCGCCATGGACGACGCGCTACTGACCGGGGTCGAGACGCGCACCTCGTCGCCGATCCGCATCACGCGCGACGAGGGCTTCCAGAGCCTCAACACGCGCGGCCTGTTCCCCGCCGGCGAAGGCGCCGGTTACGCCGGCGGCATACTCTCGGCAGCGGTAGACGGCATCAAGGTGGCCGAGGCCGTGGCGCTGAGCTTGTGCGGGGAAGTTGCCTAGGGCGGACTTCAGTCCGCCATCCACCCCAACCGACTGAAGGCGGCCCTACAACAGCCCTACAGCCACTCGATTTCCCAGCGCACGCAGGGATCGAGCGCCGCCACGGCGCGGGCGGCGAAGCCTTGCAGGGCGGCGCGGTCGGTCGCGGGGCGGCCGAGCAGCCAGCCGGCCAGCGGGCCTTGCGGGTGGAAGTTCCATTCGGTCGGGGCGACGATGAAATAGTCGGCAATGCGTTCCTCGTGCCCGCCCTCGAGCGCGATCTCGTGCATCAGCAGGCCGCGCGCGGTTTCGACCAGCGCACGGCCCCGTCCCGGCCCCACCGGCACCGCGCTCGCCGTGCCGCCAGCGCCAACTCTTGCATGGTCCTGCGCCCAGTCGCGCAGCTCGGCCAGCCTTGCCAGCCAGCGCGCGGCGAAGGCGCCCGCCGCCGCGCCCTGGCGCCTGGCGATGGCGCCGGTTTCGGCGGCGGCGCCCTGCCAGTGCGGGCGGGCGCAAAACCCGGCGTCGAGCTGCGGCCACAGCGCCAGCGAGGCTCGCGCTGCCAGCGGCGGCAGACAGCGCGGCGCGCCGGCGGCCGGGTCTTCCATTGCGCCAAGCCGCCGACACAGCTGTTCGATGCGCTGATCGGCCAGCAGCGCCGCGAGTTCGGCTCTCTGCCCGCCCGCGACCCAGCCCGCGGCGGCGACGAATTCGTCTTTCAGCGCGGGCTCGCCGAGCAAGGGCGGCAGGTCGAGCAGCCAGCGCCAGAGATGCTCGCGCAGCGCTTCGTGCTGGATCGCGGCATCGAGCTGCGCCGGGAATTCCCCGCCGCGCGCCGCCGCCAGCGCGAGTCCGGCGGCGCGGCCCTGGGCCTTGCCGCACAGCGCGAAGAGCAGCGGCACCAGGCGCACCGCGGCGTCGGCGGGCCGGCCGCGCAGGACCTGGGCGACCTGCGGACGTTCGCTGGCGACATTGACCGCGCTGATGCGGCCGTCGGCAACGACAAGGCACAGCCTGACGCAGCCCGGATCGATGCCTGTGCTCATTCCTGTGCCAGCGGCAGTTTCAGGCAGAACAGCGCGCCGCCTTTCGGATGGTTGCCGGCCGTCAGCTTGCCGCCATGGCGTTCGACGATGCCGTAGCTGATCGCCAGGCCCAGCCCGGTGCCGCGCCCGACCGGCTTGGTGGTGAAGAAGGGATCGAAGAGCTTGTCGAGGTTTTCGGCGGGGATGCCCGGTCCGCTGTCGCGGAACTCGATTGCGGCCTCGCCCCGCTCGATGCCGCCGGAAATCTCCAGGCGCCGCTCGCGCGCATTCTCGGTCGCATCGGCCGCGTTCTGCACCAGGTTCATCACCACCTGCTGCACCTGGCCCGGCGAGCCGATCACTTCGAGCACGGCGGGAAGATCGAGCTTGACCTCGAACTGGTTTGCCGTGGCCTTGCACACCCATTGCACGGCGCGCTCGATGACCTCGACCAGGTCGAAGGCGCGCCGCTCGTCGCGATCCGTGGCCGAGAAGCGCTTCAGCGCATCGACGATGTCGCGGGTGCGCTCGGCGCCTTCCACCGTGCCGTCGATCAGCGAGGGCAGGTCGTCGAGCAGGCGGTCGATGTGCAGTTCGCGGCGCAGCGCCTCGCGCTGCTCCTGCGGCATCGCGCCATGCACCGCGGCCAGATAGCGCGCCAGGCGTTCGGCATAGCGCTTCATGGCCAGGGTGTTGCCGTAGACGAAGCTGATCGGATTGTTCAGTTCATGCGCGACGCCGGCGACGAGGCGGCCCAGCGAAGCCATCTTTTCGGAATGGATCAGTTGCTGCTGGGTGGTCTTGAGGTCTTCGTGGGCGCGGCGCAGCGCCTGGTAGGCGCGGCGCAACTCGCCCACCGGGCGCCCGGTGATGACCAGCCCGAGCATCTTGCCGACGCCGTTGTAGCGCGGCGTGCAGTTCAGCGATACCGGGATCGCGCTGCCGTTGGCGGCCTTCAGCAGCATCTCGATGTCTTCCGCCGCTTCACCGCCCTGGTCGGCGAACAGGCGCCCGGCGCGCTGGCGCGATTCCTCGTCGGCGAACAAGTCGAACACCGTGCGCCCGCGCAGCGCATCGGCATCGATGCCGAGCAGCGAGGCCAGCGCGGCGTTGACGCTTTCGATCACCCCGGCGCGGCTGCAGACGATCAGCAGGTCGGACATCGAGGTCAGCACCGAGGAGATGAACTGCTGGGTGTCCTCCAGCGTCGCGTTCTTTTCCTCCAGCGCGACTTCGTACTGCAGCAGGTCGTTATAGACCTCGTCCATCTTGCGGATCACGTCGAGCCAGATGGCATCCTCGGCCGAGGCGCCGGCCGCCGCCGCGAGCATCTCGACCGTCAGGGCCGAGCGCGGCTCCGCGGCCGCGGCATGCGGCAGGGGCGAAGCGGGGGCGGGTTTGCGGCTCATGGCGGCAACGTCCGGCGCTTCAGGCCTGCGCCAGGCGGCGATAGACCTGGCGGAAACGGGCGTCCTGGACGATGCCGAAGTCGCCCGGCGCGTATTGCAGCAGCCAGTCCTGCGCCGCGCCCCGCAGCAGATCGCCGCCGGCGCAGCGCGCCACGCTGAATGCCTGCGTCATCTGGCGGGCGAAGACCGGCACCGGACGGGCGCGGTAGGGCCCGTCGGCGCCGGCCGGCAGCGGCGCCACGGGCTGGTACTTGGCCTCGAAGCGCAGTCGGGAAACGCTCCAGCGGTCGCCGGTGGAACCGGTGATTAGGGCATCGCCCGCGCTGTAGCGATTCGGTCCTTCGCGGCTGGCGAGTTCGCCGGCGGTGGCGGCAAAGACCACGGCGACGACTTCGTCCTTGACATAAAGTGCGGCCGCGGCGTCGCGGCTGAGGTCGATATTCTTGAGTTCGGGCATGGCGTAACGCTGGCTGGATCAAGGCTGAAGTGTCTCACAAGCCAGCATCGGCCAGCATCGGCCAGCATCGGGCCCGCATCACCGGCATCCCGATCGGGTAGCATTGCAGGCATGTCCCTTTTCGAATCCTCGATCGCCGCCCTGCGCGGGCTGGCGCTGAGCTGCTGCCTCCTGCTGCCGGGCTTGCCGTCGGCGGCGGAACCCGCCGCCAGCGCGGCGCCGGAAGCGACGCTGCGCATCGGCATCCTGGCCTTTCGCGGCCCGGAAAAGGCGCTGGCGGAATGGCAGGCGCACGCCGACTTCCTGACGCGGAAGCTGGCGCCCCACCGCTTCAGCATCGCGCCGCTGACGCTGGCCGAGTTCGGCCCGGCGCTGAACGCGCACCGCATCGACCTGGTGATCACCAACACCGGCCATTACGTCGAGCTCGAAGCCGGCGGCCGGATTTCGCGCATCGCCACGATGCGCATCGCCGGCCCCCAGGGCCCGGTGGATCGCTTCGGCGGCGTGGCGATCGCCCGTGCCGAGCGCAGTGACCTGCAGACTTACGCCGACCTGCGCGGCAAGCGCCTTGCGGTACCCGACGTGCACGGCTTCGGCGGCTGGCAGGTGCATCTGCGCGAAGCGCAGGCGGCCGGACTCGACCTCGGCAGCGACCTGGCCGAAATCCTCGAATTGCAGTCCCAGGACAAGGTGGTCGAAAGCGTGCTGGCCGGCCGGGCCGACGCCGGCTTCGTGCGCTCCGACCTGGTCGAATCGCTGGCGGCCGCGGACAAGCTCGACCTTGGCCAGCTGCGCGTCATCGGCGCCCGCCGGACGCCGAATTTTCCCTACTGGCACAGCACCCAGCTCTATCCGCACTGGGCCTTCGCCAGGGTCGATCATGTCCCCGAGGAACTCGCGCGCGACCTGCTGATCGCCTTGCTGGACATGCGGCCCGACGATCAGGCGGCCGTTGCCGCCGGCATCTACGGCTGGACCCTGCCGCAGAACTACCAGTCGGTGCACGAACTCTTCCTCGAATTCCGGCTCGGGCCCTATGCCGATCTGCCGGTCAAGCTGGGCGACGTCATGGCGCGCTATGGCAAGCCTATCGTCCTCGGCGCCGCGGCGATCATCTCGCTGCTGCTGACGGCGCTGTGGGCAATCGCCCGCAGCAACGGGGCCCTGCGCCGCAGCCAGGATCGACTGCGGCTTGCCGCCGGGGTTTTCGAACACGCGCAGGAAGGCATCATCATCGCCAATCCCAAGGGGGAGATCGTCGATGCCAACGCAACCTTTCTCGCCCTGACCGGCTATTCGCGCGAGGAAGTGCTGGGGCGCAATCCGCGCTTTCTTGCCTCGGGCCAGCAAGGCGCAGAGTTCTATCGCGCGATGTGGCAGGCTCTGCTCGAGCGCGGCGTGTGGCGCGGCGAAATGATCAATCGGCGCAAGGACGGCACGCTCTACGTGCAGCAGACCAGCATTTCCGCCGTGCGCGACAAGCAGGGCAGGGTTCGCCATTACATCGGCCTGTCGAGCGACATCAGTGAGCTCAGGGAATCCCAGGACCGGCTGGAGCAGATGGCCTATTTCGACGCACTGACCGGCCTGCCCAACCGCCGCATGCTGTCCGACCGCCTGCAGCAGGCGCTTGCCCAGGCACAGCGTGCCGATCGCCTGCTGGCGGTCTGCTATCTCGACCTCGACGATTTCAAACCGATCAACGACACCTGGGGGCATGCCGCCGGCGACAGCCTGCTGATCGAGGCCGCACAACGCCTGACGGCCAGCGTTCGCGCCGGCGATACGGTGAGCCGCCTCGGCGGCGACGAGTTCGTCGTGCTCTTGGGCAACCTCGCGCATTTCGACGAATGCGAGGTGGCGCTGGAACGCATCCGCAGCGCCCTGAACAAACCCTTCATGCTCAAGGAAGGCGAGGCCCGCGTCTCCGCCAGCATGGGCGTCACGCTGTTTCCGCTCGACGGCGCCGACCCCGACACGCTGATTCGCCATGCCGACCAGGCCATGTACCTGGCCAAGCAAAGCGGCCGCAACCGCTACACCCTGTTCGATGCGGAACACGACCGGCTTTCGGCAAGCCGCCGCGAATCGCAGCGAAGCATCCTCGATGCCATCGCCAGGAACCAGCTGCGGCTGTACTTCCAGCCCAAGGTGAATATGCGCAGCGGCCAGGTGGTCGGCGCCGAAGCCCTGATCCGCTGGCAGCATCCCGAGCGCGGCCTGCTCGATCCGGCGCAATTCCTGCCGCAGGTCGACCTGGTCCGGCTCCATGGCCCGATCGGCGACTGGGTGCTGAACAACAGCCTGCGCCTGGCCGAGGCGTGGGCGCAGGCAGGCCTGCACCTGGTCGTCAGCGTCAACGTCGCGGCCGACCAGCTGCAATCCGTGGATTTCGTCGCCACCCTGCGCGACGCACTGGCGCGGCACCCCGGCGTGGAGCCGCGCAACATCGAACTGGAAATCCTCGAAACCGCGACGCTGAACGACCTCGGCAAAGTTGCCCAGGTCATCGAAGCCTGCAGCGCGCTGGGCATCGGATTCACCATCGACGACTTCGGCACCGGCTATTCCTCGCTGACCTACCTCAAGCAATTGCAGGTCGGCACGCTGAAAATCGGCCAGTCCTTCGTCCAGGACATGCTCGACGATCCCGACGACCTGTCTATCGTCGACAGCATCGTCGGGCTGGCCACCGCCTTCCGGCGCCGCGTCGTGGCCGAGGGCGTCGAAACCGTCCGTCATGGGGAGCTGCTGCTCCAGCTCGGCTGCGAGCTGGCCCAGGGCTATGCCATCGCGCGGCCGATGCCGGCCGAGGATCTGCCGGCTTGGATCGCCGCCTGGCAACAGCCCGCCGAATGGCAGAACGTCCCGCTCTGGCCGCGCCAGGACCTGCCCCTGCTGACTGTCGAGGTCGACCACCTGCGCTGGATCCAGTTGCTCAGCGAATCGATCAGGGCGCCGGCCGGCGAGGCGCCGCCGCTGCCGCCGCTGGACCCGCACAATTGCCGCTTCGGCCACTGGCTGGACGCCATGGGCCAGGACCGCTACAGCCACTATCCGGGATTTGCGCAACTGGTGCGGGCCCACAATGCGGTGCATGCCGCCGGCCGCCGCATCGACCAGCTGGCGCACCACGACCGCAGCGCCGCATGCGCCCAACTGGCCGACCTGCATGCGCGGCGCGACGATCTGCTGCAGGCGCTGGAGCAGTTGCGCAGCGAGGTTCCGCTCAACCGCACCCAACTTTGATCGAGCGCCGTGGCGCCAGCGCCAACTCTTGACCGGGTCAATGCACCGTGCACACCATGCAGGGATCGAAGCTGCGCACCACGTGATGTATGGCCGCCGGCAGCGGCGCCGTGGCATCGGCCGACAGGCCCGCCAGCGCCTGTTCGAGGGCGCCGGGCTGGCCGGCCGCGTCGCGCGGCGAGAAGTTCCAGGTGGTCGGCGCAATGATCTGGTAATTGTGGATGCGGCCGCGGCGCACCGTGAGCCAGTGACCCAGCGAGCCGCGCGCGGCCTCGATGAGGCCGACGCCCGTGGTCTCGTCGGCGATCTGGGTCGTGACGCACCAGGGCTCGCCGGGCACCAGTTCGGTGAGCCAGCGCTCCATCGCCGGCAGCACCAGCGCCAGTTCCAGCAGGCGTGCGACGACGCGCGCGGCGACGCTGCCGCCACCCGCGGCGACCATGTCGCGCGCCAGCGGATGCCCGGCCACCACCTGGCGCGCCAGGGCGCCGGTTTCGACCACCTGCCCGGCCAGGCGCGGCGCCTTGCACCAGGAATAGGCGCCGTCCTTTTCCGCCACCGGCAGCGTGCTGCCCGCGGCCGGATGCTGCGGCAGGCCCGCGGCGGCATACCAGGCGTGGCTGATGTCTTCGTCGATCGCCGCGATGTCGAGCGCGGCCGCGCCCTCATGCCAGAGCCCGGCCGGGAACAGGCGCCGGCCCTGCTCCTGATAGGCGCCGTAGCTCATGAAGCGGTCCGTGGCGCGCCCGAGCCGCCACAGGTCGAGATCCTCGGCGATGGCGAGGAAGGCGCGCAGATCGCCGCCACCGCCCCGCCCCCGCCAGTTGTCGAGTTCGGTGCGGCTGGCGAGGGCGGCGACGTCCTCCAGCCGGGCGCCGAAGGTCACGCTTTCGAGGAAGCCGCGGAACTCGCGCAGGCTGCGATGCAGGCGGTAGATCTCCGAGCTCTGCAGCGGGCGCGTCGAGCCGCCGGGCTGCACGGCCAGGGTGTGCGGCCATTTGCCGGCGAGCAGTCCCATCATGCCCATGAACCCAGCGCGGGCCGGCAGCATCTGGTTCGGCGCGCTGCCGACGGTGGCGCGAAAACGCTCGACCGCCGCCGCGTGCCAGGAACGGCCGGCATAGTCGGCGCGGGCGAAATCGGGCATGAAGAACAGGTAGAAATGCGTCAGGTGGTCGGCCAGGTTCTCGGTCGCCAGCGTCAGATTGGCGGCCAGCCTGCCGTTTTGCGGCGGCGCCATGCCGGCCGCGTCGGCCAGCGCCAGCGCGGCCGCGGCCGACTGGGCCACCGAGCAGATGCCGCAGATGCGCGGCACCAGCACCAAGGCATCGGCCGGCAGCTTGCCCTGCAGGATTTGCTCGAAACCTCGGTACAGCGGTGAGTTCACGTAGGCCGCAGCGACCTTGCCCTGGTCGATGTCGAGCGTGATTTCGAGATCGCCCTCGACGCGGTTGAAGGGGCCGACGATCCGGCGCGTGCTCATTTCTTGTTGCGCTTGACCGAGGGCGCGCGCAGCGGGTGGTCGGCCGTGGCGTTCTCGCGCACGCGCGCCGGCGTCGCCGACTTCGACAGCGCGGCCAGCGCGATGAACCACGCCTTGGGCATGTCGGCAGGCAGGCCGAGTGGAATCCCGGCGACTTTGGGCGTGGTTTCGAAGGCGTGGCCGGGTTCCTCGAAACCCGGCTCGGTGCAGTTGATGCAGGCATAACCGCCACGCAGGCAGGAGCCCTCGCCGTTCCACAGGCGCTGGTTGCAGTCGGCATGGGCCTGGGTGCCCTTGCAGCCCATCTGCTCCATCAGGCAGCCCTGGTCCGAATGCTTGGTGGCACTGGCCTTGAATTCGTAGTATTCGTTGCGCGGGCAGCCGTGGTGCACCAACTGGTCGGCATAAAAGCGCGGACGGCCGTAGTCGTCGAGATGCTCGGCGCGCAGGCGGCCGTGCGCCAGCGCCGCCAGAGTTTCGGTGATCCAGTCGGGATGCGGCGGGCAGCCGGCGACATTGACCACCGGCAGGCCCGTAGCGTCGCGAAAATCCGGCCCGAGCAGGCCGCCCGCGGCCTCGCCGTCGTACTGCAGGCCGCAGGCATCGGTCGGGTTGATGCCCGCCGCCGTGATGCCACCCCAGGAGGAACAACTGCCGACGGCGACCACGTGCCGCGCCCGCGCGGCGATCTGCCGCACCCAGTCGATCATCGGCAGCGCGCCGCCGCCGAAGCGGTGGAAGCCGCCCGTGCCGCGCGGCCCGCGCAGCAGCGAGCCCTCGATGCAGAGCAGGTCGACGGCGGTGCGGCCGTCGGCGCATTGCGCGATCAGCTCGCGCGCTTCATCGACGCCGGCTTCGGAAACGCTCGGGTGCCACAGCAGTTCGATGCCTTCGTCGGCCAGCACGCGGAACAGCGGCCCGTGTTCGCCGCCCAGCCAGGACAGGGTGCAGCCGCCGCAGCCGCCGGACTGGAGCCAGAGGATATTCATGATTCTTCACCGTCGAGCGCGAGGCGGGAGAGCTTCATGCGCAGGCCGACGCGGGTCAGGCCGAGTTCCTCGGCGACGCGCGTCTTGTTGCCGCGATGGCGGCGCAGGGCCGCGTCTATGACCTGGGCCTCGACCTGGTCGAGCAGTTCCTTGAGCGTCGCACCGGCGGGATCGAAAGCGGCGGCAGGCGGCCTGGCGGCTGCCGCCTTGCGGCCCACGCGCGGCGAGAACAGCCCGGCATCGAGCAGGTCGCCGTCGCCCAGGGCCAGCGCGCGCAAGACCTCGTTCTGCAACTCGCGCACATTGCCCGGCCAGCGATGGGCGACCAGGGCCTGCATCGCCTCATCGGAGAAACGCCGTCCCGGACTCTGTCTGCCGGGGATTTCGCTTCGCGAGCCGGCAAGCGCCGACTCCTTGAACATGGCACCGACGATCAGCGGAATGTCCTGCGGCCTCTCGCGCAGCGGCGGCATGTGCAGGGTGATGCCGGCGATGCGGTAGTAGAGATCCTGGCGGAAGCGGCCGCTGGCGACGTCGGCCTCGAGGTCGCGGTTGGTCGCCGCGATGATGCGCACATCGACCGCGACCGGACGCGGACTGCCCACCGGACGCACTTCGCCTTCCTGCAGCGCGCGCAGCAGCTTGACCTGGAAGGCCGGCGAGGTATCGCCGATCTCGTCGAGAAACAGCGTGCCGCCGTCGGCCTGCTGGAACAGGCCGATGCGGTCCTCGTGGGCGCCGGTGAAGGCGCCGCGCTTGTGGCCGAACAGCTCGCCTTCGAGCAGGGTATCGGGCATGGCGCCGCAGTTCTCGACCACGAAGGGCCGCTCGGCCCGCTCGCTGGCATAGTGGATCGCCCGCGCCAGCAACTCCTTGCCGGTGCCGGATTCGCCGGTGACCAGCACCGAGAGCTCATGTCCGGCAATCCTTTGCGCCAGCTCGCAGATGCCGTTGAGCGGACTGTCGGGCGCGCGCATCAGACGGTCGAAGCCGGAACGCGCGCGGACCCGGCTGCGCCGGCTGGCGACCTGCTTCGCCAGCTGTTCCGGGCTGTCGCGCAGTTCCAGCGACAGGCGCTGGTTCTCCTGCTGCAGGCGCCACAGTTCGGCCGCGCTCTTCAGCGTCAGCAGCAACTGATCGGGATGCCAGGGCTTGAGCAGGTATTGCCAGATGCCGGCTTCGTTGATGCCCAAAATGATGTCCTCGGCATCGGTGTAGCCGGAGAGGATCAGGCGCACGGTGTCGGGCCACTGGGCGCGCACGCGCCGCAGGAACTCGACGCCCTGGGTGCCCGGCATGCGCTGGTCGGAGAGCACGATATGGACGAACTCGCGGCCCATGATGGCTTCGCCCTCTTCCGCCGAGGGCGCGGTGAGCACCGTGAAATCTTCCTCCAAGGTACGGCGCAGGGTTTCCAGCGAACGCAGTTCGTCGTCGACCACCAGCACCGTCAAGGGCGTGCGCGCTTTCATGGCAAAAAACTCAGTTCAATCCGCAGATTACGCAGATTACGCGGAAAGAACAGCGCAGTGGCCGGTGTCCTCGGCTCACCCGGCAGTTGGTGGGGCCTGACCAGATAACGCCTTGACCCATCTGCGTCAATCGGCGAAATCTGCGGATCAAATGCTTTTTGCAGGTTCATTGGGGAACAGTCCAGCCGAGGTCGCGGTGGCGCGCGAGATGGCGCGGGGTCCAGGAGGCGAGCGACTTGCGCACGAAGTGGTGGCGCGCGACGTGGTAACTCGGGTCGAAGCCGTAGAAGTTGCGCCGCATGTGGGCGAGTTCCTCGGCCCGGTAGGTGGCCAGCGGTTTGGCGGCTTCGTCCGCGGCGCGCCGCTCGCGCTTGGCCGCAAGGCGCGCCGCGAGATCGGGAGCCGCGGCGATCTCGGCCGCGCGCCGCGCCACGTCGATGCGGAAGGCCTGGGGATCGCCGGCCAGGCAGGCGTCGCTGAAGCCGCTGCTCAGTGCCGCCTGCGCCGTCAGCGGCTGGCGGTTGCGCATGATGTCGCGCGCGCCGTCCTCCCCCACCCGGCGCGGCAGCAGGTAGCTCCAGTATTCCGAGCCGTAGAGATTGCCCATGTTCTTGTAGTGCGGATTGAGCATCACGCCCTCGCGCACCCAGACCAGGTCGGCCGCCCGCGCCAGGAAACAGCCGCCCGCGCCGGTGTTGCCGGCCAGCGCGGCGACCGTGATCTGGCCGCCGGTTTCGATCAGTTCCAGCGCGAGGTCGTTCATCGCATTGATGTTGTTCCAGGATTCGTCGGCCGGCGACCCGTCACTCAGACTCGCGGCCTCGATCACGTTGAGATGGATGCCATTGGACCAGAAGTCGGCGCCGCCCTGCAGGACCAGCACCCGCACCGGCCGCTGCCTGGCCCAGACCAGCGCGGCGCGCAGGCGCTCGCATTGGGTGGTGGACATGGCGCCGTTGTAGAACTCGAAATGCAGGAAGCCGACCGCATTGTCGCCACTGCCGGATTCCTCGTAGGCGATGTCCTGCCAGGTCTCGTGGCCGACCCGCCACCAGCCGTCGAGCCCGGCCTCGGGCAGCAGGGCGGACTCGGCGGCAAAGGCCAGCGTCGCCGGCAGCTTGATCCCGCCCGTGCGCTTGACGTGGCCGATCCACACCGCGCCGTCGATGGTCCGGCGCAGCACGGCGGTCTCGCGCCGCGCGATCAATTCGCCCGGCGCGGTTCCGGCTGCGCCGCGCAGAGTCGATTCGGGCCAGGCATCGAAGATATGGCAGGCATGGCCGAACAGCGAGTCGGCGACGCCGGGAAAGCCGTCGGCGGCATGGATCTTCCCCAGCACGGTCGCCGTGTCCTCGCGCTGCCAGTCGATCGTCCGGTCGGCCTGCCGCATCAGCGGCCGCAGGCGGCCGCGCGCATCCGTGCAGGCGGCCAGCGGCGTCGGCACGAATGTCCCGCTGGCAAAGCGCTCGACGGCCTGCAGCACGGCCGTGGTGGCGGCCTGGGTGACTTCGTTGCGGTAGATGCTGGCCTTCCTGGCATGGCGCAGCGGAAACACGGCGCTGGCCCAGACCGGCCCCGCGTCCATCTCGGCCTCGGCCTGCAGCACGGTGACGCCCCACTCGGCTTCCTGCGTCTGCAGCGCCCAGTCCAGCGCCGAGGGCCCGCGGTCGCCGACGATGCCGGGATGGACGACGAGGCAGACATGCCGCTGCCAGATCGCCGCCGGAATCGCGCGGCGCAGGTAGGGCGCGACGATCAACTGCGGCTTGAACAGCGCGACGGCCTCCTCGGCGACGCTGTCGGCGATGTCGAACTCGATCGATATCTCGTGCCCGCGCCGCTGCAGCTCGGCACCGAGGCGCTGCGTCAGGCTGTTGAAGGCGTGGGTGAGCAGGAGAATGCGCATCAGCAGACCATTCAACAAATGCGCGGCAACTGGTCGCCGGCCAGCCAATCGACGATGCGCTTGCCGCCGAAGGCCGTGGTGAGTTGGACGAAGTGATGGTCGTCGGCGACGACTTCGCCGATCTGCGCCGCCTCGCGGCCCAGCGGGTGGGCGCGCATGGCGCTCAGCAAACGATCGGCATCGGCCGCGGCGCAGATGGCGATCAGCTTGCCTTCGTTGGCGACATAGAGCGGGTCGAGGCCGAGGAACTCGCAGGCCGCGGCGACCACCGGCTTCACCGGGATCGCCTTCTCGTGGAGCATCATGCCGACGCCGGACTGGCCGGCGATTTCGTTCAGCGTCGCGGCGAGGCCGCCGCGCGTCGGGTCGCGCAGGCAGTGCAGGTCGGCGCCGATGGCCAGCATCGCGGCGATCAGGCCGTTCAAGGCCGCCGTGTCGGATTCGATCGGCGCATCGAAGCTGAGGTTTTCGCGCTTGCTCATGATCGCCACACCGTGGTCGCCCAGCGAACCCGAGACGATCACCGCGTCGCCCGGCCGCGCCAGGCTGCCACCCAGATTCAGGCCGTCGGGCAGCACGCCGACGCCGGTGGTGGTGATGAACACGCCGTCGCCCTTGCCGCGTTCGACCACCTTGGTATCGCCGGTGACCACCGGCACGCCGGCATCCGTCGCGGCATGCGCCATGGATTCGACGATGCGCGCCAGATCCGCCAGCGGGAAGCCTTCTTCGAGCACGAAGCCGGCCGCCAGATACAGCGGCGTGGCGCCCATCACCGCGACGTCATTGACCGTGCCATGCACCGAGAGACAGCCGATGTCGCCGCCGGGGAAGAACAAGGGCGAGACCACGTGGCAGTCGGTGGACATCACGATGCGTCCCGGGAGTCCCGCAAGAGTTGGCGCTGGCAACACGGCGCCGTCGTTGCCCTGGCCCAGGTATTCGTTGCCCAGGTGCCTGGCGAACAGCTCGGAAATCAGCTGCACCATCGAGCGCCCGCCCGAGCCGTGAGTCAGGTCGACGCGGCCCTGTTTCAGATCGAGCGGCCGCACGTAGCCGCGCCGAATTTTTCCCTGAGCTTCTGCCATTTAATGCATGTCCTTGTAACGTCCATAGCTGTAATGCGCGGCGCAGGCGCCTTCGGAACTCACCATGCAGGAGCCGATCGGGTTCTCGGGCGTGCACACGGTGCCGAACAGCTTGCAGTCCTGCGGCTTCTTGACGCCGCGCAGGATCGCGCCGCAATCGCAGGCCTTGTTGTCGGGCACCGAGCGGTAGTCGAGATCGAAGCGCCGTTCGGCGTCGAAGCTCGCGTACTTCCGCCGGATCTTCAGCGCCGAATAAGGCACCACGGCGAGACCGCGCCACTCGAATTCGCGGCGCAGTTCGAAGACCTCGGCGACGCGGTCCTGCGCCTTGAGATTGCCGTCGCGCGTGACGGCGCGCGAGAACTCGTTCTCCACCTCGGCGCGGCCTTCGTTGACCTGACGCACCAGCATCAGGATGGCCTGCATCACGTCGAGCGGTTCGAAGCCGGCGATGACGACGGGCTTCCTGTACTCCTCGGCGAAGAACTCGTAGGGTCGGCTGCCGATCACCGTCGAGACATGCGCCGGGCCGATGAAGCCGTCGAGCGGCACGGTGCCCCATTGCCGGACTTCGGGCGATTCGAGGATGTTGCTGATCGCCGACGGCGTCAGCACGTGGCAGCAGAGCACGCTGAAATTCGGCAGACCCTCCTTGTCGGCCTGCTGGATCGCGACCGCCGTCGGCGGCGTGGTGGTCTCGAAACCGATGGCGAAGAACACCACTTCGCGTTGTGGATTGTCGCGCGCAATCTGCAGCGCATCGATGGTCGAGTAGACCATGCGGATGTCGCCGCCGCGCGCCTTGGCCTTCATCAGCGAGAGGCCTGCGGAGGCCGGGATGCGCAAGGTGTCGCCGTAGGTGCACAGGATCACGCCATGGTTCAGCGCCAGATCGATCGCCATGTCCACACGGCCGATCGGCAGCACGCAGACCGGGCAGCCGGGACCGTGCACCATGCGCACCGAGGCCGGCAGCAGGTCGGAGAGGCCGTAGCGCGAAATCGCGTGCGTGTGTCCGCCGCAGAATTCCATGAAGCTGTAGCTGCGGCCCGGCTGCACTTCGGCGCCGATGCTCAGCGCGAGATTCTTCGCCAGCTCGCCGTCGCGGAATTCGTCGATGTATTTCACGCAGCGGAAAGTCCGGTCTGGTTCAGTTCGGCAAACAGGGCCAGGGTCTTCTCGGCTTCCTCGGGATCGAGCCTGGTCAGCGCATAGCCGACGTGCAGGATCACGTAATCGCCGACCTGCACATCGGCCAGCAACGCCAGCGAGATTTCCTTCTTGACGCCGCCGAGGTCGACGATCGCCGTATCACCAGCGCCAACTTCTATGACCTTGACGGGAATTGCGAGGCACATGATCAGCTTTCGAGTTTATGCATGGCGACCCAGGCCTGGCCCAGGGAAATCGCCGTATCGCCGGGCAACAGGCGCTTCGGCATCAGGAGTTCGAGGCCCGCCGCGGGAACTTTCTCGACCAACCCCGCGCGCAGCAGCCTGTTGAAGAAGCAGCCGCCGCCGCAGGCCAGGCGAGCTATGCCGCTCGCTTCGGCGGCGCGCGCGACCCACTGCAGCAGCGCCGCCACCAGCGTGGCGTGGAACAGCGCCGCGCCGTAGCCGGTGTCGGGTTCGGTGGACAAGGCGCCGAGCAGCGGCAGCAGGTCGAGTTGGCCGTTGCCGTCGATATGCCAGCCGCCTGCGAGCGGCGCGGGCCAGCCGTGGGTTTCGATATGGGCGGTCGCCTGCTGTTCCAGCGCGATCGCGGCCTGGGCCTCGAATTCCATGCGCGGGCAGATGCCCAGCAGGCCGGCCGCGGCGTCGAAGACGCGGCCCATGCTCGACGTGCGTGGGCTGTTGAGACCCTTGGCCAGCATTGCCGCGACGATTTCGGCGCCGGGCTGGTCGGCGAAGCGCGAGGCGATTTCATCGCCGCGGCCGAGATCGAACAGCGCCGCCGCCGCCATGCGCCAGGGATCGCGCGCGGCGCGGTCGCCGCCGGGCAAGGCCAGCGGACGCAGGTGGCCGAGGCGCTCGAAATCGGCGCCATCGACGCGCAGCAGTTCGCCGCCCCAGGCCTGGCCGTCGGTGCCGAGGCCGACGCCGTCGAGCGCCAGACCCAGCAACGGCCCCTCGACGCCATGCTCGGCGGCGATCGCCGCGATATGGGCGTGGTGATGCTGGACGCCGATGGCCGCGATGCCGAGTTCGGCCGCGAGCTGCACCGCGAAGCGCGTCGAATGCAGGTCGGGATGCAGGTCGTGGGCGATGGCCACGGGCTTCCCGCCCATCGCGGCCAGCGCCTGCAGCAGCTCGCGCGCCGTCGCTTCATGGGCCAGGCAGGCCTCGGCCTGGAACAGGTCGCCGACCGTGTGCGAGACCCAGGCCCGATCGCCCCGGGCCAGGCAGACCGTGTTCTTGAACCAGGCGCCCATGGACAGGAGCGGCGGCGCCGATCGCGCCAGTTCCAGCTGGTGCTCGACGCAGGCCGGTGCGGCGGCGAGACTCATGCCGCCGGGCGCGCCACGGCTGCCTGGCGATCGATCCAGGCCAGCCAGTCGTCCATGCCCTGCCCCGTGGTCGCCGAAACCTCGATCACCTCGATCGCCGGATTGACGCGGCGGGCGAATTCGATCGCGGCATCGACCTTGAAGCTCAGATAGGGCAGCAGGTCGCACTTGTTCATCAGCATCAGGGTCGCGGCGCGGAACATGTCGGGATACTTGATCGGCTTGTCCTCGCCCTCGGTGACGGAGAGGATCACCACCTTGTGCGCCTCGCCCAGGTCGAAGGCCGCCGGGCAGACCAGGTTGCCGACGTTCTCGATCATCAGCAGCGAGTCCGCGGGCAGTTCGAGCTTTTCCATGGCATGGCCGACCATGTGCGCGTCGAGGTGGCAGCCCTTGCCGGTGTTGATCTGGATCGCCGGCGCGCCCGTGGCGCGGATGCGTTCGGCATCCTGGCTGGTCTGCTGGTCGCCCTCGATCACCGTGACCGGCTGGCGCCCCCTGAGCAGCTCTATGGTCTTGCACAGCAGCGTGGTCTTGCCCGAACCCGGGCTGGACACCAGGTTCAGCGCGAATATGCCGCGCGCCGCCAGGCGCTGGCGGTTCTGCGCCGCATAGGCGTTGTTCTTGGACAGGATGTCCTGCTCGATCTGCACCATGCGCTTCGCACCGAGGCCCGGCGCGTGCGAATGCGCGGGAGCAGCGTTGGAATGCACAGGTGCATAGCGGTGACCATGAACATGGTCGTGCGAATGGGCGTGCGAGTGTTCGTGCGCCGCGCCCGGCACATGCCCATGGCTGTGCCGCGTACCGTCGGCATGCACGTGCTCGTGCCCATGGTGGGCATCGTCGCCATCGATTTTCACTTCACCGGCACCGCAACCGCATGTCGTACACATTTCCCGTCTCCGATCGCTACGCTACTTCGAGTTCCTTGACCCGCATCTCGGTGCCGCCAGTGACCTGCATCTGGTAGCTGCCGCATTGCGGACATTCGCCGAACACTTCCTTCATCGGCACCGACATCGAGCACTGCATGCACCAGCCCGTCCCTGGCGCGGCAATTATCTCCAGCCGCGCGCCGTCGGCGATGCTGTCCCGCATCACCGCGTCGAAGCAGAACTTCATGGCCTCGACCTCGACGCCGGACAAGGCGCCGATCTCCAGCCAGACCGCCGTCACCTTGGCGAATTCCTGCTGGCGCGCGGCCTCCTCGATGAGTTGCAGCACGCCTTCGGCAAGCGACATCTCGTGCATGCCTTAGCGCCTCATGCGCAGGCTATCCGTGAATCGCCGGTCGCGAGTCGCGATGTGGCTGCCGATGAATCCCAGCAATTCGGCAGCCCCACCCGCGATGAGCCCGGGATCGCCCTCGGCATGGCTGGCGGCAATGGTCCGCAGCGCATCCAGTGCCTGCTGGTGATCCTCGACATGATCCTCATAGTCGTCGTAGCTGTTGAGCCGCATCAGCAGCTCTTCCGAAGTGAAATGCGCCTCGCTGTAGGAAATCAGGCGATCGAGTATCGCGCCAACCACGGCGGTATCGCAGTTCGCGCCGGCCGCGGCACACAGCTCCCGCAGCAGTCCGAGCTGGACCTCATGCTCGCAGTCTGCTGTCGTGCTCGCCGCAAGATTGAATTCGGAGAGGGTCGACATGTTTATATCCTTCGCCTTGCCGCAAAGTTCACGTGTCACAGCTTAGCGCAAAGCGAGAAAGCGGCGGCGTGAAAGCGAAGCTGCGCCTGCCGGCTTCTCGTCGGCGGCTGCCGTGTGCGCCGGTTCCGGAGCGGTCAGCAGCGCGATCAGCGCGGCGCGGGCCGTCATGGTCGCCTCCGCCTGGGAGGAAAACCTGTCCATCGGCGAAAACAGCGGGCAACTCTGATATTCGCCGAGCTCGGCTTCGGCGCTGCCGAGAAAGGCAAAATCGCCGGCCGGGAACTTGACAAAGCGTCGCTGGTTTTCGCCCGTCGACACCCAGTTCTCGCTGTCGCCCGGCAAAAGCAGCAGGCTCATGCACCAGGGCGTCACCACGATGCCCAGCCAATGCCCCTGCCAGCGCTGGAAATCGACGGCCGCCACCGAGAGCGCGGGATTGAGCATGGGCACATCGGCCATCAGCTCGCGCTGGATGCGGAAGAAGGCCTCCTCCACCGCCTCGGTGGGACATTCCGGGTGGACGCGGAAGTTCATGCCGCCGCCAGATCGTCGCCCCAGCTGCGGGCGTCGCCCCCCTGCTCCATCAGTTCGCGCATCAGCGCCAGGGCTTCCTCGGCGCGCCCTTGCTCGACGCGCTCGAAGGCAAAGCCGCCGGCCTGGATCAGCAGGTAATCGCCGACCGCGACGTCTTCGTTCAGCAACAGCAGGCTGACCTCGCGCAACTGGCCGAAGCACTCGGTGAGAGCCGTGCCCTCGCTGACTTCGAGCACGCGGGAAGGCGCGGCGAGGCACATGTCAGTGGCCCCACCCGCGACGCATGAAACTCCTTGCTCGTCGGCGGAGGGCGGGGGGCACCAAGGGCGACATGAGCGAAGCAGAATGCCCCACGGTCCCGTTCGCGCAACAAACGCCAAGTGCCATCTCAGGGCGCCTGCTTCAAAGGCAGCACGGCATAGCCGCGCCACGCCAGTTCCTCCGCCGCCATGGCGGCCAGCACCGGCACCTTGGCGGCGATCGTCGGCGTCATTTCCATGCCGAGTTCCAGCGAAATCAGTTCGACGCCGAGCACCACGATTTCCTTGGGCATGGTGTCGAGCAGTTCCAGGCTGGCCAGCACGTCGGGCAACGCGATCTGGTGCGGCGAGAGCTTGCTGCGGAAGAACACCGGGATCTCGTCCCCGGCGATTTTGACCACCGTGCCCGGCGCCGCGCCGGTCTTGACCACGTCGAGCACGACCAGGAAATCCAGGTTCGACAAGTCCTCGATCATTTCCATGCCCGAGGTGCCGCCGTCTATCGCCAGCACGTTTTCCGGCAGCTTCCAGCCGCGCTCCAGCGCCTCGACCGCGCGCACGCCGGCGGCCTCATCCGTGAGGATGGTGTTGCCGATGCCGAGGACGACGGCGCGGCGGGGTTGGCCGGCTGAAGCCGGCCCAACGCAGACCGCAGCGGCGGCAGGAGCGTTCATCAGACGGCCTTGACCGAGATCGCCGTGTTGCTTTCCTTGTCGGTCAGGTGGATCGCGCAGGCGATGCAGGGATCGAAGGAGTGGATGGTGCGCAGCACTTCCAGCGGCTTCTCGGCGTCGGCGATCGGCGTATCGACCAGCGATGCCTCGTAGGGCCCCGGCTCGTCCTTGTCGTTGCGCGGGCAGGCGTTCCAGGTCGAGGGCACCACGCACTGGTAGTTCTTGATCTTGCCGTTGTCGATCACCACCCAGTGCGACAGCGCGCCGCGCGGCGCCTCGTGGAAGCCGACGCCCATCACCTCGTCCTTGGGGAATACCGGCGCATTGAAGGTGGTCAGGTCGCCCTTGCCCATGTTGCCGAGCAGGGCCGTCCATTGATCGGCCAGCATGTCGACATTGACGCAGCAGGAAATCGCGCGCGCGGCGTGGCGGCCGATGGTCGAATGCATGGCGTCCAGACCGACCTTGGTCTTGGCCAGCGCCGAGACGGTATCGAGCGCCGCCGTGGCGTACTTGGTGGTCGGCGCGTGCCCGGCCGCGAGGCCGTTGATCACGCGCGCCAGCGGACCGACCTGGGCCACCTTGCCGTAGAAGGTCGGCGACTTGAGCCAGGAGTACTTGGCGTCGTCCTTGAAGTCGGTGTAGTTCGGCTTGGTTTCGCCCTTGTAGGGATGCAGGGGGCCGCTCTTGTCGTAGTCGTACCAGGAATGCTTGACCGATTCCTCGACGCCCTTGATCCAGTACTCGTCGTTGAAGCTCTTGATCTGCTTCTGCTTGCCCAGGTCGCCGGCCTCGACGAAGCCGCCGGGGAAGCCGAACTGCGTGCCCTTGGTGTCGAGCGGAATGTCGGGCACCGAAAGGTAGTTGGTGACGCCCTTGCCGACCTTGGTCCAGTCGGCATAGAAAGCGCCCACCGCGGCGACGTCGACCAGATACACGTTCTTGACGAAGTCCGACAGCTCGTCGATGAAGCCCTTGATGGCCATCAGGCGTTCGACCGTCAGCACCGCCTGCGAATCGGTCGCCAGCGGATTGGCCACGCCGCCGACGGCGACGTTCTGGATGTGCGGCGTCTTGGCACCGAGGATGGAGACGATCTTGTTGGCCTTGCGCTGCACTTCCAGCGCCTGCAGGTAGTGGGCGACCGCGAGCAGGTTCACTTCGGGCGACAGCTTCATCGCCGGATGGCCCCAGTAGCCGTTGGTGAAAATGCCGAGCTGGCCGCCGTTGACGAAATGCTTGAGCCGCTCGTGCACGCGCTTCATCTCGTGTTTGTTGTTCAGGTGCCAGGACGACAGGCTCTCGCCGAGGATCGCGGTCTTGTCCGGATCGGCCTTCAGGGCGGAGGTCACATCGACCCAGTCGAGCGCCGAGAGGTGATAGAAATGCACGATGAAATCATGCACCGAATGCGCCAGGATGATCAGGTTGCGGATGTACTGGGCATTCAGCGGGATTTCCATTTTCAGTGCGTTTTCCACCGCCCGCACCGAGGTGATGGCATGCACGGTGGTGCACACGCCGCAGATGCGCTGGGTGATGGCCCAGGCGTCGCGCGGATCGCGGCCGAGCAGGATCAGTTCGACACCGCGCCACATCTGGCCGGAGGACCAGGCCTTCTTGACGCGGCCGCCATCGACATCGACGTCGATACGCAGGTGGCCTTCGATACGGGTGATCGGATCAATTGTTATGCGCTTGGACATTTTCTGTCTCCATCCTTATCTTAGTGAGCGGCCTGCACATCTTCCCGGGGCAGCACCGGGAAGCGACGGGTGATGATGATGTAACCGAGAACTTCGACGGCGAACAAGCCCGCCGTGACCAGCACTTCGGCCAGGGTCGGGAAGTAGTTGAAGTCGCCGCCGGTTTCGTAGCCGATCAGGAAGCCGGAGAGGCGCATCAGCGCGCCGCCCAGCATCAGCAGGATGCCGGCGAGGAACAGCCGGGCCGGATTGCGCCGGTTGGCCTCGGCCCCGATCAGGACCAGCGGGGCGATGAAGCAGGCCATTTCCAGCCAGAACATCAGCGCCTCGACCGATGGCGCGAAGGCCTTGGGCAAGGCGCCGCGCACGATCACGTCGCCCAGCCGGACCACGATGAACACCGCGAGGATGCCCAGCATGATCTTCGCCATCGGCGTCAGCATTTGCATCTCGAGCTTGCGCCGGTAGGCCGTCGAGGTCAGGCAGGATTCGAACAGCACCACCGCGTAGCCCATGAAGATGGCCGACAGCAGGTAGAGCAGCGGCAGCGCCGGCGTCTGCCACAACGGGTGCACCTGTCCGCCCATGACCACCAGCAGGGTGCCCAGCGAGGACTGGTGCATCATCGGCAGCACGGTACCCAGCGCGATGATGAAGAACATCGCCTTGCTGACTTTCTTGCGCGCGTCCTCCTTGCCTAACTTCTCCAGCACCACCGGCGAGAACTCGATCCACATCACCACGATGTACAGCGTGATGCAGACCGCCACCTCGAACATCACCGAGTTCGGATTGATCGACCCGGGCCAGAACATGTTCCACACGTTCCACCAGCGGCCGAGGTCGAAGATGACCCCGGCGCCGGCCAGCGTGTAGCCGAACAGGCTGGCCAGCAGGGCCGGGCGCACCAGCGGATGGTATTCGCCCTTGTTGAAGATATAGACCAGCATCGCCACCGAAAAGCCGCCGCAGGCGAAGGCCGAGCCGATCACCACATCGACCGCGATCCAGATGCCCCAGGGATAGCCGTCGTTGAGGTTGGTCACGGCGCCGAGTCCGAACAGGAAGCGCACCACGAGGATCGCCGCCATCAGCGCGATCAGCACGCCGCAGCTGAGCGTCACGATGTTGACCAGGCTGCCGCCGACCGGCGCGGGAGCCGCATGTTGATGGTTGGCCATGATCAGTTCCCCTCCTTGTCGGACGATTCATCCTCGGGCTTGACGTTGCGCTTGGCCACCCAGGTCATCGCGCCCAGCACGGCGAAGGGCATGATCAGGTTGCCGTAGAGGTTGTGCTGGATGGTCTCGGACAGCGCCGCGGCCGCATCCGGCGGCAGGTCGGGCATGCCCAGCTTCTCGAAATCGACGCCGGAGAGCTTGAGCACCTGGGTGCCGCCGTATTCCTTCTCGCCATAGACGTGCTGCAGATATTTGCCGGCGGGTGTCTCGTAGCTCTGGTCGGGCTCATCGCGCCAGCCGGCGCGCATCATCACGCCCTTGCCTTCGGGTTTGCCCTGCAAGGCCTTTTCCTGCGCCGGACGCAGGCGGCCGCGCGGGAAGCGGTTCATTTCGCCGGGCTTCATGGCGAGGCGGCGCTTGGCCTCGGCCAGTAGGTCGGAGGTCTTGCCGAACAGCGTGGCGCCGGTCGGGCAGACCTCGGCGCAGGCCGAATAGTGGCCGTCCTTGTGGCGGTGGCGGCACAGTTCGCACTTGCCGATGCGCCCGGTCGGCGAGTCGTACTGGTACTTCGGGATGCCGAAGGGACAGGCGGCGACGCAGTAGCGGCAGCCGATGCACTTGTCGGGGTTGTAGCCGACCACGCCGGTCACCGGGTCCTTGGTCATGGCCGAGACCGGGCAGGCCGAGACGCAGGACGGGTCGGCGCAATGCATGCAGGAGGTCTTCATGAAGGCGTAGCCGTTCGTCTCCTGGTCCTTCTGGTCCATGGTGCCGTTGCGGTACATCTTGATGATGTTGAAGGTGTAGCCCGAGGTGTCGAGCGGCGTGTCCCACAGGTGATCGACCGTGGAGAATTCCGCCGGGTTGTTGTTGGCCTGCTTGCAGGCCGCGACGCAGGCCTTGCAGCCGACGCAGAGCGTCGAGTCGTAGAGCAGGCCCAGCGCCTCGGGCGGCCGCGGCCGGGTTTCGCGGGCTGCCGCCGGTACCGCCACGGCGCAGGCCGTGGCCGCCGCTCCACCTGCCATGACACCCTTGAGAAAGTCTCGCCGGGTGCCCATGATCATTCTCCAGCCTTGGCAACTGAGGCGCGTTTGCCGGACCCGCCGGCGTCCTTGGCGCGCTCGGCCTCCTCGGCCGCGTGCGACAGGCCCAGGTTGCGCGTCAGCATGATCGCAGCGCCGGCCGCCGCGCCGGCCACCGCGGCGACTGCCGCGGCCGAGGCGAAGGAAGCGGCCTTGCCCTGCTCCTCGACGATGCGCGGATACTGCAGCGGCGGCGTCACATTGAGCATCTTGGCGACCTGGTGGATGGGCTTCTGGAAGCCGACGCCCTTCTCGGTGCAGCCGATGCAGGGATGGCCGCAACCGACCGGCCAGTTGTTCTCGCCGGCGTCGCCGAAACCCAGCGTCGAGCAGTTGGCGTAGGTCTCGGGGCCCTTGCAGCCCAGCTTGTAGAGGCAATAGCCCTGGCGGTGGCCGGGGTCGCCGAACTGCATCGCGAAACGGCCGGCGTCGAAGTGGGCGCGGCGCTCGCAGTTCTCGTGGATCAGGCGCGAGTAGGCAAACTTGGGACGACCCAGCTTGTCGACCTCGGGCAGCTTGCCGAAGGTCAGGAAATGCACCACGGTGGCGAGGAAGTTGTAAGGGTTGGGCGGGCAGCCGGGAATCGTCACCACCGGTTTGCCGAGCACCTCGGCGACGCCCGCGGAACCCGTCGGGCTGGAATCGGCGCCGGAAATCGAGGGTATCGTCGAGGGCATGCCGCCCCAGGAAGCGCAGGAACCGATCGCGATCACCGCCGCGGCGTCGGCCGCGCACTCCTTGACCATGTCGATCGCGGTCTGCCCGCCGATCTTGCAGTAGATGCCGTTGTTCTTGGTCGGGATCGCGCCTTCGACCACCAGCACGTACTTGCCCTTGTTGGCCTTCATCGCCGCCTTGCGCGCCGCTTCCGCCTGGTGGCCGGCGGCGGCCATCAGGGTCTCGTGGTAGTCGAGGGAAATCACGTCGAGGATCAGCTTTTCCAGCGTCGGATGCTCGGCGCGCAGCAGCGACTCCGAACAGCCCGTGCATTCCTGGAAGTGCAGCCAGATCACCGAAGGCCGCTTGGCCGCTTCGATCGCCTTGGCCACCGCGGCCTCGGCGCCGCTGGGCAGGCCCATGGTCACCGCCAGCGTCGCACAGAATTGCAGAAACTCGCGCCTGGGCATTTCCAGGCGCTGCTCGATCTCCTCCAGCGTCTTGCGGCTGGTGTCAAAGATTCCGTCGATCTCACCCATTTCTTCTATCCCCCTCCAAGAGCCAGGCCGCGTTCGGACCTGATATCAGCAGAGGTTATGCAATTCGCGCGCCAGAATCCATACGGAGAAAATGGTATTTAGTATTCAACATCTTGCAACGATTTGATTTCCACCTGAAGCATTTATTCCGATTATTTGCTTTCCACCTTGCTAATCACCTGATCCACGGCATGTCGCCGAAACGAGCGCCACAAGGCGAGGTCGTAGGCGATCTTGAGAACGCCGCAAGCCACCAGCGGAGCGGCAAACCAGCCGCCGGCGAACAGCAGCCCGGCGAGGGTCGGACTCACGGCCGCAGCGAGGCTGCGCGGCACCGCCGTGAAGCTTGCCGCCGCGGCACGCTCGGGTGGCGTCACCACGGACATCACATAGGCCGAGCGCGCCGGCACGTCCATTTGCGACAGGGCCGCCCGCAGCAGCAGGAAAGTCAGAGCCAGTTCGAGGTTGATCGCGAAGGCCGCGAGGATCAGGAACAGGCTGGACGGAATGTGGGTGAACACCATGGTATTGAGCAGCCCGATGCGCCGCGCCAGCCGGGGTGCCGCCAGTTGCGAAAGCGCACCCAGCAACCCCGCCCAGAAGAAAAAGGCGCCTGCCGCCGCCAGCGAGAGGCCGAAACGCTCGAACAGCCACAGGGCCAGCAAGGAGTTCACCACCAGCCCGCCGGCAAAAGCGTCGACCGAAAACAGTGCGGCGAGCCTGACCACGATGCCCCGCGACGGACCGAGCGGCGACATTGCGGGCGCCGGAGTTCCTGGCGGACGCGAGGGCAGCAACCCATACAGCAGCCAGATCAGTGCACCCACGCCGGCATAGGCCACGAACATCAGGCGCAGCGCCAGCAGCCGATCGACGCCAAGGCCGGCAAGCGCATCGGGTGCCCCGACCGCCAGTGCGCCGATCGCCGCGCATAAAGCTCCGGTGAGGCTATAGCGGGCGAACAGCCGGGTACGCAGGTTGCCATCGGCGGCAAGCGCCAGCCTTGAATGTTCCAGCGGCAAGAATACGCTGACGTCGCCCGCGCTCGGATTCAGGGTGCCGACGAAGGCCACCAGCAGCAGCGGCCAGTAGGCCGACAGCGCGGCGAAACCCAGCCCGGTGGCGGTCATCAGCAGCGCCGCTGCCAGCAACAGAAAACGCGGCGCGGCGCGGTGCCCCCAGGCACCCAGCGCCAGCGTCGCCAGCGCCGATCCGAGCAGGGTCGCGGTGCTCAGCAGGCCGACATGCCAGGTGTCGTAACCCAGCGCCAGCAGATAGGCCGGCAGCAGCACGGCGACATAGCCGTCGACGAAAGCGCGCAGGCCGCGGCCGATCAGGAGCAGGCGGACTTCCGCGGCCGCGTCGACATCGAGTGTCATTTCAGGCCGGATTTATTGCGGCCGCTCACGCCTGACCCAATTTCCCGGCCCTTCAGCGCACAAGAGAAAGTGCGAGGCCGAGCGCTGCGCAGACGCCTATCACTTTCATGACGTCGGCCTTGTACTTCCACAGAGCGACAAACGCCGCAATGGCGACGACGAGCGGGAACAGGTCGAAGGGGCCGGCGAAGGGCGCGGCATCGGTCGCCTTGGGCCAGAAGCTGTGCCAGGCGAAGAAGACGGCGAGGTTGAGGATCACGCCGACCACCGCGGCCGTGATCGCGGTCAGGGGCGCGGTGAATTTGAGTTCGCCGCGCGTGGCCTCGACCAGCGGAGCGCCAGCGAGGATGAAAAAGAAACTCGGCAGGAAAGTGTAGAAGGTTGCCACTGCCGCGCCGGCGACACCTGCTGCGACGGGATCGGCGAACACCGATTTGGCCACGCCGCCGAGGTAGCCGACCCAGGTCACCACCATGATCAGCGGCCCCGGCGTGGTTTCGCCGAGCGCCAGGCCGTCCATCATCTGCGGACCGCTGAGCCAGCCGAAATGCTCGACGGCGCCCTGATACACATAGGGCAGCACCGCATAGGCGCCGCCGATGGTGAGGAAGGCCGCCTTGGTGAAGAATTCACCCATATTGACGAGTTCGGGCGCCGCCCCCAGCCCCAGCATCGACACGGCCCAGATCGCGACGAAAACCAGGGTCGTCAGGCCAAGCCTGGCCCAGGAGAACTTCGCATGCGCCGGCGGCGGCGTTTCGTCGTCGATGATGGCCGGACCATAGGCCTGGTGCGAAACGCCGTGCGCGCCGCCGCCGCGGAACTTCGCCGGCAGCAGCTTGCCGCCGACGGCGCCGAGAATTGCGGCGGACAGCACGATCCAGGGAAAATCGATCCTGAGGAAAAAGATGCCGACGAAGGCCAGGGCCGCGATGCCGAAGAGGATTTCGTTCCTGATCGAGCGCGAGCCGATGCGCCAGGCGGCGAACAGCACCACCGCGACCACGGCCGGCTTGATGCCGTAGAAGATGCCCTGCACCAGCGGCACGTCGCCCCAGGACAGGTAAATTCCGGCCAAGAGCGAAAGCAGGACGAAACCGGGCAGGAAGAACAGCACGCCGGCCATCACCCCGCCCTTCACGCCGTGCAGCAGCCAGCTGATGTAGATCGCAAGCTGGGTCGCCTCCGGCCCGGGCAGCAACATGCAGTAGTTGAGCGCGTGCAGGTAGCGATGTTCGGAGATCCAGCGCCGGCGCTCGACCAGTTCCTGATGCATCATCGCGATCTGCCCGGCAGGCCCGCCGAAGCTGATGAAGCCGAGCTTGAGCCAGTACTTGAAGGCCTCGCCGAGAGTTGGCGTTGGCGGGACGGCGCGCGCGCCCTGATCGATGCCGTCGGTCATGCGTATCTCCTGCGGTGCGTTTGCGAAGCCTGCCCAGACGCATCCGACCGCGGTCGGCAGCTCGTCATCATGTGCACAATACAATGCCTGCGCGCTGAAGTCGGACCGAATTGGGGCCATGCCACAGCCGGCCCTGGCGCTTGCCGTTTCGCCCGGGATCGGTGGCTATAATGCCGGCTCCACCGAGGCTGCCAAACTTGAGCGCACTGACACCCGAACTCGAACGCAAACTGGACACGGCTGTCGAGCGCATGCCGGCATTTCCGCGCAGCGTGCAGCGCATCCTCGAACTCACGCGCAATATCAATTGCCTGCCCAAGGAAATTGTCGCGGTGATCGAAAAGGATCCGGTGATGACCATGAAGATTTTCAAGGTCATCAATTCCGCCTACTACAGCCTGCCGACCAAGATCACCTCGATCGGCCAGTCCGTGGTCTATCTCGGCATCAACACGATCAAGAACCTGGCACTGGGTTTTGCCGCCGCCGGCATACTGCCGCGCATGAATGCCGCCGGCTTCGACATCCAGCGCTACCTGTTGCACTCGCTGGTAGTCGCCGGCGTCGCCCGTCAACTGGCGGTCCAGTTCGCCGACGGCGAAGCGGACCCGGGCGACTGCTACATCGCCGGACTACTGCACGATTTCGGCAAGGTGGTGTTTGCGCAGTTCCTGTCGGCGGAGTTCCACGACGCGCTGGCTTATGCCAAGGAACACTCGCTGCCCCTGCATGAAGCCGAACGCATCGTGATCGGCGTCGATCACGGCGTGGTCGGCGCCCGCCTCGCGAAGCGCTGGACTTTTCCGGGCCACCTGATCGACTGCATCCGCGACCATCACCAGCCCGCGGCCACGGCGTCTGCCATGCTCGATTGCGTGCGGACGGCGGACCAGCTGGTGCGCTTTCGCGACATCGGCGACAGCGGCAACCCCTGGCGCGACGCGGAAGCCCCGGCAGCCGCAGCGCGTTTCGGCGCCGATCCCGGGAATCTCCTGGCGCGGCTTGCGCCGGGCTCCCTGGAAAAGATCGTCGCCGAAGCCATGATGTTCGCCCAACTGGCCAGCGAGCAGTGAAAGCGGCGCCATGAAAGTGCGCTTCTGGGGTGTGCGCGGTTCGATTCCGGCGCCCGGCCCGCACACCATCCGCTACGGCGGCAACACGACCTGCATCGAAGTGCGCAGCGACGACGGCGCGCTGCTGATATTCGATGCCGGCACCGGAATTTTCCCGCTGGCCCAGGAACTCCTGAAGCAAATGCCGGTGCAGGCCGGCATCTACATGACCCATACGCACTGGGACCACATCCAGGGCCTGCCCTTCTTCACGCCGCTGTACATTCCCGGCAACTCGATCCGCATCCACGGCGGCCATGACGTGGTGTCCGGACGCGGCATCGAGCAGGTCATGGAGGTGCAGCTGCAATACAGCTACTTCCCGGTACGCGAAGCGGAGATGAAAGCCGGCATCGAGTACCGCACCCTGCGGGTCGGCGAAACCGTGCACGCCGGCGATGCCAGCGTCACGCCGCTGCTGCTCAACCACCCGGTGGTGAATTTCGGCTATCGCGTCGACTGCAATGGCAAGTCGGTGTTCTTCACCGGCGACCATGAGCCCTGGCCCAACATCTACGATCCGGCCGACGAGGGCCATGCCGAGTTCCAGCAGATGATCGACCAGCAGCAGGCGCAGCTCGACCAGGCCCTCGCGGGTCTCGACATCATGATCGCCGATTGCTCCTACACCGCGGCCGAGTATCCGACCCGGATCGGCTGGGGCCACGGCACCCTCGAAGGCAGCATCGCCTGGGCGTCGCGCATAGGCGTGAAAACACTGGTTTGCACCCACCATGAACCGACGCGCAGCGACGACGCGCTGGAGCAGGCGTTCGCCGCGGCGCTCGAACATACGGGGCACGCCTCGCCGGCTGCCGGCGGCCTGGAAATACTGCTCGCCCGCGAAGGACTGGAACTGACTCTCTAGCCGCGCGACCCGCCGGGTCGCGCGCGGCTTCCCAGCCGCGATGCAAACCCTGCCGGCAGGCTTGCGGCCACCCTGAAAGACCCGCCTGGCCGCTCCCCTGCGGCGGCGCGGGCCCGTGCGCTCCGGTTCCGGCGCACTGCCGGCGTCCCGTTACGCGCAATGCATTTCCCCTGGTCTGGGAATCCGGATTCCCGGTCTATTACTAAACGCCTACGTAGATACCGCAGTTTGTCGCGTAATTCACGGATAAACACGCGGCGGCCTTTTTGAGATTATCCATCGCAGCAAGACGGATAGCGCCGACCCTCTGCAACGTTCCGGGACAAAACAAAATTTTCTCTCCGCCGACCAAGAAAGCGCCCGAGCCGACCTGGAAGCCGCTGGCCTTGACCAACTTCAGCGATGCCGCCGGCAGCACCGTAAGCAGCGCCAGGAGTTCCGCCAAGGCAACCCAGGCCGCCGCCGGCCAGGCTTTCGGCCACCAGGAAGCCGCCGCCCTGCGCGAAGCCGCGCGCCAGGAAGGCTACCAGTCCGGCTTCGATTCGGGCCGCATCGACGGCCTCAAGGCCGGCCGCGAAACGGCCGAAGCCGACGGACGCATACTGGCCATGCAACTGGCACGGGCGATTTCCCGATTCGACGAAGGCGTTGCCGATCTCGAGCGCGCCACCGCCAACGAAATCCTGGCGCTGGCCCTCGAAGTGTCCCGCCGCGTGATCCATCAAACCATCGAAGTGCGGCCGCAAATCGTGCTCGAGGCGATACGCGAAGCCTTGACCCACCTGCCCGCGCAGCACGGAACCATACACCTCAATGCCGAAGACGCCGCGCTGGTGCGCAGCCAGGCCGGCGAACAGCTCGGACGCGCCGGGCACCGCATCCAGGAAGATCCTCAACTTGGGCGCGGCGATGTCGTTATTGAAACGGGGGGCACACACCTCGATGCCCGCCTCGCCACGCGCTGGCAGCGCGTGATTGGCGCACTCGACCAACACACGCCCTGGCTCGTCGCAGACGACACGGAGCAAGCATGAACACGCAAGGCCTGACCCAGTATCTCGATCAATGCCGGGTCCAGGTCGCCGGCGCCCAGGCCCACCAGATCGGCGGCAGGCTGACCCGGATCAACGGCCTGGTGATGGAAGCCACGGGATTGAAACTGCCCCTGGGCGCCGTGGTCCGCATCGAGATGCCGAATGCAGGCACGGTCGAAGCCGAAGTCGTCGGTTTTGCCGGAGATCGCCTGTTCATGATGCCGGCCGAGGATGTCTATGGACTGGCACCGGGCGCCCTGGTATTGCCCCAGGAAGCACCCAGTTCGGCACCGGTGCTCGGCCAGCGGCCCCTGGCGATGCGTCGCGTGCAGGATCGCACCAAGCACCTGCCGGTCGGCGATGAGCTGCTGGGACGGGTGGTCGATGGCAACGGCCGACCGCTCGACGATCTCGGACCGCTGGTTACCGCCCGACGCCACTCGCTGGCCAGCCGGCCGCTCAATCCGCTGCAGCGCGAACCCATCCGCCACAGCATGGACGTCGGCATCCGCGCCATCAACGGCCTGCTGACCGTCGGCCGCGGCCAGCGTCTCGGCCTGTTCTCCGGTTCCGGCGTCGGCAAAAGCGTGCTGCTGGGCATGATGGCGCGCTACACCGAAGCCGATCGCATCGTCGTCGGCCTGATCGGCGAACGCGGCCGCGAAGTGCAGGAATTCCTCGAACAGAACCTCGGCCAGGATGGCCGCGCGCGCTCCGTCGTGGTCGCCGCGCCGGCCGACGTCAGCCCGCTCCTGCGCCTGCAGGGTGCCGCCTATGCAACGGCGATCGCCGAGAGCTTCCGCGACGAAGGCCGCCACGTCCTGTTGATCATGGACTCGTTGACGCGCTATGCCATGGCCCAGCGCGAAATCGCGCTGGCCGTCGGCGAGCCGCCGGTCACGCGCGGCTACCCGCCGTCTGTCTTCGCCCGGCTGCCGCAGCTGGTCGAACGCGCCGGCAACGGTCCGGTCGGTGGCGGCTCGATCACGGCCTTCTACACGGTGCTCACCGAAGGCGACGATCCGCAGGATCCGATTGCCGACTCGGCACGGGCCATTCTCGACGGACACATCGTGCTCAGCCGCCAGCTGGCCGATGCCGGGCACTATCCGGCAATCGACATCGAACAGTCGATATCGCGCGTGATGAACCAGATCATCGCGCCGCAACAGATCGAACTCGCGCGCCAGTTCAAGCAGTTGTATTCGCGCTACCAGCGCGGCCGCGACCTGATTGCCGTCGGTGCCTACGCGCCCGGCTCGGACGCCCTGCTGGACCGGGCGATCGCGCTGTATCCGCGGCTGGAAGCCTTTCTTCAGCAATCCATCAACGAACGTGCCGACAGCCAGGGTTCGCGGCTGCGGCTGGCCGAACTGTTTGCCTCCTGAATCCATCCATCCCGCCACCATTTCGCCGAGCGACCACCATCATGTCTCCCTCCTTCCCCCTCCAGCCTCTCCTCGATCTTTCGCAAATGCGTCTTGACCAGGCCGCGCGCGAGCTGGGCGAACTGATTGCCGGCGAACAGGAAGCCACCAAACGCCTGGCGCTGCTGTTGCAGTACCGCGAGGAGTATCACGCGCGCTTCATGGCCGCGGCCGCCAACGGCATAGGTCAGAGCGAATGGAGCAATTACAGCCGCTTCCTGGCGCGCATCGACGACGCGATCGTCCCCGCGGCCCAATCGGTGGAGGCAACCCGGCAACGGACCCTGGCCGGACAACAGGACTGGATGGGCAAGCATGGAAAAGTCCGTGCTTTCAACACGCTTGCCGACCGGCATCGCGCCCGCGCCGCTGGCGAGGAGGCGCGTGGCGAACAAAAAACCAGCGACGAACACGGCGCCCGCCGCCACGCCGACAACGGCACGGGACAGAATCTTTTTCAGCTGTTTTCCACGGCAATTCCAGCCGTCTAGGCTCGTCTCTGGCCTATGGCATAGGCCTTGCATAACCAGTGCGTGACGCTCCTGTCCGGAAGGAAATGCATATGGCTGACATACTCAAGGCGATCCCCTCTACCACCCCCTCGACCCAGGCTGTGGGGCGCGGCGACGGATCGCGTGCCGGGGACTTCAACAGCGCGGAAACCCCGGCGGGAACTCCCGCCACGTTTGCCGACGTGTTGAAGTCGCTGGGCAGCAAGACGGTGGCTCGCACAGGCAAAACGCTGGCCGAGCAATTGCCTTTGCCGGACACGACAGCGGCATCAACCACCGCAGATCCCGCGGCCGTGCCCGCCAGCCTGTTCCCGCTCCCGGCGCAGGATGCATCGCCTGTCGTCGCCGCGGAACCCGCGTTGGCAGCGGCAGTTGCCGCCTTGGCCGATACCGACGCCGAAGTCGATCTCAATGCCGAAGTCGAGCCGGGGCTGCCGGCAGCCCCGCAACCTGAGCCCGCGGCGCTGCCGCTCGTCGTGGCCGCCAGCGTGCTGCCGGCCGCGCCGGTGATTGCAGGCGAGACGGCCCGCGCCGTGCCGTCAGCGCCAACTTTGTCGGCACCCGGCCTGCCCGTCGTGGTCGACGCACGCGATTCCCGCAAGGGACAGCAACAGCAGGCGGGGCGCAGCACGGCCATGCCTGCCGCGGAGAATACGCGCCGCGCGGACAAGCTTGCCGTCGATGCGGCAATTACTGCCGAGCCAGGTCGATCCGGCACCCATACGGCGAGCCTCGAACAGGAGCCGGGCGACTTCCGCGCCGTGATCGAACGCGTCGCCAACAATCCCGCTGCGTTCGGCGTTCAGGCAAGCGAAGCCCGGACGTCGACCGCGCGCATTCCCGATCTGCCGGTGGCCACCCATCTCGGCCGCGCCGGCTGGCCGGACGAGGTGGGCCAGAAGCTGACCTGGATGGCCGGCACCAACCGCCAGCAGGCGGATCTGGTGCTGAACCCGCCCCAGCTCGGCCGCATCGAAGTCACCATGCGCTTTGAAGGCGACCAGCTCAGCGCCAGTTTCGCCTCGCCCCATGCCGCCGTGCGCGAGTCCCTGGAGAACTCGATGGTGCGCCTGCGCGAGGTACTCGCCGATGCCGGCATCACGCTGGCGCATACCCACGTCGGCGCCGAATCCCGTCACGATTCCAAGTCCATGCATGCGGATCATCAGGATCGGCCGGCGGATCGCGGCAACTCGCAGCTTGCCCCCCTGCCCGGCGCCGAAATGGAAATCGCCCCGGCGTGGCGCAGCGGCAGCGGCCGCGGCATGGTGGACCTGTTCGCCTAGGCCGGAGACGGGCCTGGGCGTCGTCCGCGCACCGGCATGATGCGCAGTCCACCGTAGAATGACGCCTGCGAGCGATGCGCCCGACGCATGGCGAAAGACCAAAGAAAATCCGTGGAGAACATAAATGCCAGATGCAAAAAAGCCTGAAGCCGACGCCGCCGAAGCCCCACCCAAAAAGAACCGGGGCAAATGGCTGTTGTTCGGCCTCATCGGCGTGGTGTGCCTGGCACTGGGGGGCGGCACCGCGTTCTTCCTGCTGAAGAAGCCAGCCCCGGCGGAAAGCGAAACCGGCGTCGAGCCCGCAAAACGCGAAGCGCCAAAGAAGAAGACCGACAACACCCCGCCGGTCTTCTACAAGTTCGACAAAGCGTTCACCGTCAAGCTGCAAACCGAGTTGCAGGACGCCTACGTACAGGCCGAGGTGCAAATGAAGCTGAGCGATCAGCAGGGGCAGGAATTGATGAAACAGTACGAGCCCGAACTGAAGCATCGCATCACCCTGACCTTGATGAGCAAGAAAGCCTCCGAGCTCAACACCTCGGCGGGTGTGCAACGCCTGGCCAACGAGTTGCGGGACGTCGCGAACCTGGTGATCGTCGGCCCTCCGGAAACGCCGAAACCCGGCGCCGACGCGGCGCCCGCAGAGGCCGCAGACCCCAGTGCCCCGGTGCAATCCGTGCTATTCTCAAGCTTCATCATCCAGTAATTCCTCGTCCTTGCGGGACGCTGAAGCCCATGGCCCAGGATTTTCTTTCCCAGGAAGAAGTTGACGCCCTGCTCAAGGGAGTGGCCGGCGAAGCAGACGACGCACCCGCCGAAATAGAAGAAGTCGGCGGCGTCCGCCCCTACGATCTGGGACGCCAGGAGCGCATCGTGCGCGGCCGCATGCCGACGATGGAGCTCATCAACGAGCGCTTCGCCCGCTATCTGCGCATCGGCCTGTTCAACTACATGCACAAAGGCGTCGAGGTGTCGGTGGCCCCGATCAAGGTGCAGAAATACAGCGAGTTCATCCGCAACCTGGTGGTGCCGACCAACCTCAACCTGATCCAGGCCAAGCCCTTGCGCGGTACCGGCCTGATAGTGCTCGATCCGAACCTGGTATTTCTCGTCGTGGACAACATGTTCGGCGGCGACGGACGTTTCCACACCCGCATCGAGGGACGCGATTTCACGCCGACCGAGCAACGCATCATCCAGGGATTGCTCGGCGTGGTTTTCGCCGAATACCAGAGGGCGTGGCAACCGGTGTTTCCGCTGACCTTCGAGTTCGTGCGCTCGGAAATGAACACCCAGTTCGCCAACATCGCGACGCCGTCGGAAGTTGTGATCTCCATCACCTTCAATCTCGAATTTGCCGGAAACAGCTCGGAACTGCACATCTGCCTGCCCTATTCGATGGTCGAGCCGATCCGCGACGTGCTCCACAGCACGATGCACAGCGAGCAGACTTCGTCGGACAATCGCTGGACCAGCATGCTCACCCGGCAATTGCAGGCGGCCGAAGTCGAACTGGTGGCCAATCTCGGGCACACGACCGTCAAACTCGGCGAAATCATCAACATGAAAGTCGGCGACGTGATTCCGCTGACGATCGACGATACGATCCGGGCCACGGTCGATGGCGTGCCTTTGCTCGAATCCCGCTACGGCATCCAGAACGGTCAGTACGCCCTGAAAGTCGGACGTTTCCTCGCGGAAGAGCAAACATGATTATCATGCTCGGCATTGTCATTGCCGCGACGACATCAGGAGCCTGAAATGAACCAAACTACCGCGTCGGCCGGCGCCGAACCGCAGATCTCGGACGACGACTGGGCCAGCGCCATGAACGAGCAAGGCGCCGCCGGCGCCCAGCCCGCCCCGACCATTCAGCCGGCGCAGATTTTCGAGCAGTTTTCCGAAACCGGCGGCAGCCCCCAGGCACCGCGGGGCTTCGACATGATCATGGACATTCCGGTGGCGCTCACCGTGGAACTCGGGCGTACCAAGATATCGATCCGCAATCTGCTGCAATTGGCCCATGGCTCGGTGGTCGAACTCGAGGGCCTGGCAGGAGAACCCATGGACGTGCTGATCAACGGCACACTGATCGCCCAGGGCGAAGTTGTCGTGGTCAATGACAAGTTCGGCATCCGCCTGACCGACATCATCACGCCGCAGGAACGCATCCGCAAGCTGAACCGCTGATAAGTCGGCGCTTCGTCCCTTTCCTTTCCGCCTTCTTCGGGGAAGCTCCGGCTTATCCTCGCATCCACTCCTCGCCGCGCCACTATGCGGCCTCGCGTTTCCGGATGTGCATGCGCAAACTTGTCGTTTCCACTATCACGCTGTGCCTGACCGCCGCCGAAGCCCTGGCGCAGGCGGCACCGCCACTGCCGTCGGTAAGCGGCGGCGGCCTGCTGCAGATGCTGCTCGGCGTGGCAGGCATCCTGGCACTGCTGATCGGCAGCCTCTGGCTGCTGAAGAAGCTGACGCTGCAACGCGGATCGGCGGCCGGCCTGATGCGCGTGGTCGCCGCCACGGCGGTAGGCGGACGCGAGCGGGTGGTGATCGTCGAAGTGGGCAGCACCTGGCTGGTGCTCGGCGTGGCTCCGGGTCGCGTCACTGCCCTCGCGGAAATTCCGCGCCAGCCGCTCGCCACACCGCCCGCCGCGGCCGAGGCGATGCCGGGCTGGCTGCAAGGCCTGATGCGCAAGCCCTGACCATGTACAGCCGCCTGCTCCTTCTCGCCGCTGCGCTGCTGTCGCCGGCACTGGCCCTGGCCCAGGCCATGCCGGCGGTCACCAGCACGCCGGCGGCGGGTGGCGGCGTCCAGTGGTCGCTGTCGATCCAGACCCTGCTGCTGCTCACCAGCCTCAGCTTCCTGCCGGCGCTGGTGCTCATGATGACCAGCTTCACCCGCATCATCATCGTCTTTTCCCTGCTGCGCCATGCGATGGGAACCCAGACCTCGCCGCCCAACCAGGTGCTGGTCGGGCTCGCATTGTTCCTCACCTTTTTCATCATGGCGCCGGTCGGCGACCGCATTTATGCCGAGGCTTATCTGCCGCTGTCGGAAAACCGCATCAGCTTTCAGCAGGCCCTCGAAAAAGGCGCTGTACCACTGCGCGCCTTCATGATGAAGCAGGTGCGCGATGCCGATCTCGCGACCTTCACCAAGATCGCGAAACAGCCGGTGCCGGCAAACGCCGATGAAATCCCGATGCGCGTGCTGATTCCCGCCTTCGTCACCTCGGAACTCAAGACTGCGTTCCAGATCGGCTTCATCATATTCATTCCCTTCCTGATCATCGACATGATCGTGGCCTCGGTGCTGATGTCCATGGGCATGATGATGATGTCGCCGGTGATCGTCGCCCTGCCCTTCAAGGTCATGCTGTTCGTGCTGGTCGACGGCTGGAACCTGCTGATCGGTTCGCTGGTCCTGAGTTTCGGCGCATGACTCCGACCACCGTCATCGAAATCGGACGCAGCGCAGTCGAGCTGACCCTGCTGATTTCGGCACCTCTGTTCGCGGCCGCCCTGGTGACCGGACTCATCATCAGCATTTTCCAGGCGGCCACCCAGATCAACGAAGCCACGCTTTCATTCGTGCCGAAACTGCTGGCCATCTTTGTCACGCTGATCCTGGCCGGACCGTGGATGCTGACCATGTTGACCGACTACATGCGCCGCCTCTACGAATCGATTCCGGGACTCATAGGCTAGTGATTACCCTCAGCTCGGCGCAGCTCGATGCCTGGCTCGGCTTGTTTGTCTTTCCCCTGACGCGGATACTCGGCCTGCTGGCCGCCGCGCCGGTGTTCAACAATGCGGCGCTGCCGATGCGGGTGCGCCTGGTCATGGGCCTGGCCGTCACCCTGGCCCTGTCGCCGGCGCTGCCGCCGCCCCCGCCGCTGGCCCCCGGATCGTGGCTGGGCCTGCTGGTGATCGCCGAACAGTTGCTGATCGGCGTCATGATGGGCTTCGCCCTGCGCATCGCCATGGCGGCTCTGGACGTCACCGGAGAGCTGATCGGCCTGCAGATGGGCCTTTCCTTCGCTACCTTTTTCGATCCGAGCAGCAGCGGCCTGACGCCGGTGATGACCCAGTTTCTCGGCTTCCTGACGGCCATGATATTTCTCGCCATGAACGGCCATCTGCTGCTGCTCAGCGTGCTCGCCGAAAGCTTCACCCTGCTGCCGGTCAGCCTGACGCCTTTCCACGCGGCGGCGCTGTCCTCGCTGCTGAACTCGGCGGCGATGATGTTCAGCCTCGGCGTGCTGCTGGCACTGCCGCTGATCACGGCGCTGCTGGTGACCAATATTGCGCTGGGAGTGCTGGCCCGCGTCGCGCCGACACTGAACCTGTTTGCAGTGGGTTTTCCGGTAACCCTGGCGCTGGGCTTCTTCGTCCTGATGCTGTCGCTGCCCTATCTGGGGGCCGCCATGGAAGGCGTGTTCAATCGCGGCTTCGAGGCGCTGGGAATGCTGTTGCGCGCGGCGTCCGGATAGCCCGCCTGGCGCTCAGCGGCGCGTGAGCTGAATCACCCCTTGCGCCACGCGCTGCGACCCGAGCAGCGACGATTCGAGGCCTTCCGTGTATTCGACGACAGCATAGGTATCGTAGCCGTTCTGGCGCATCAGTTCCTTGGCCCGCTGGTGGAACACGACCCGCGCCTCGCCCGCGCCGCCGGAGTAAAGCCGCTTCATTTTCAGGGACAGGTGGTAGTGGCGATCCGGAAAGTTTGCCTGCTCGATTTCCCAGTTGGGCGCCAGGGGATCGAGAATCAGCCAGGCAGCACCCGCATACAGGCCCCAGGCGACGACCTTGTCCAGCGGTATCTGCAGCGACCTCGTCAGGTTCAGCGAGGTGTCCGGAATGATCGGCCCCTGCGCGGGGAAATTTCCGTCCAGCGCCGACGGCCCCGGATAGTTGAGCGAACCGCAGCCGGTCAGCGCAATGGCGATGGCGGCGGAAAGAAGTTGGCGCTGGCGGTTCGGTGGCATCACAGGAAATTGAACAGCGAAAGTTGTGAGATCTTGAAGAATGATTGCTGGGCCGCTTCCAGTTCGAATTGCTTGCGCGTGAGGTCGGAAACCGCCTTGGCGTAATCGACGTCCTGCAGGGTGGACAAGGTCTGCTGGTATTGCAGGTCGAGGTCTTCGTTCAAACTGCCCAGCGACTCAAGCTCGTTCATGCGCGAACCCACCAGGGAGCGCGTCTCCGAAATCCTGTTGGCGGCATGGGAAAGGTTGGTCACGGCGAACCCGACTTCCGACGCCAATTGGGCTTTGGCCGCCGGCGTTGCGGCCGGCGCCTCCAGCGCGCCAATCAATCTTGCCACCGTGGTGAATACGCTCTGCGAGCCGCCCGGTGCCAGCGTGAAGCTGTCGCCGTTCGCCGCCGCACCGGTGATCGTGACGCTGGCACCGAGATCGAACGGTGCTTCGGCGCCCTGAGCGCTGAGCACGATCGGCTGTCCGGCCTGGAACACGCGCTGGGCGGCCGGCGCAGCCGGCGCGGCCGCGCCGGTCAGCAGCGAGTTGCCGCTCACGGTGTCCACCAGGTCGTAGCGGGTGACGCCCCCGCTCACCGTGAAGTTGATCGCGACCTGCTGCGAAGTCGATGAATTCCAGGCGGCGGGATTGCTGACGGCGCCAGAGTTGATGACGCCGGTGCCGCTGTTGCCGGCCGCATAGTCGGTGGCGAAATAGCCGTTGCCGCTGGCGATGCGCCGGAACAAGTCGCTGCCGGCGTCGCTCACCTCGATCACCCGGGTCGGCGAGACCTGCAGCTTGCGCTGGCCGTCGTCGCCCTGATAGACGACGTCGCTGCCGGCAAGAATGCCGTCCACCGTGCCGGCAAACGGCGTGGTCGAACTCATGAAACCGGCAAACAGATAATTGCCGGTGCCGTCGCCGGAATTCGCGATGCCGAGCAGTTCGTCGAAGCGTGCGCGCAACTCGGTGGCGATGCCGGCACGGGCGCTGTCCGTCAGCGCGGAATTGGTGCTTTGCACCGCCAGTTCGTGCACGCGGCCGATCACATCGGTGGCTGCGGCGAGCTGCACTTCCTCGATGCCGAGGGCAGATACGGCGTAGTTCTGGTTTTCCTTGAACTGGGCAACGATGTCGCTGGCCTGGGTCACCTCCAGAGCACGCGCGGCGGCGACCGGGTCGTCGCTGGGCGTAAGGATCCGGCGGCCGCTGGCGATCTGCTGCTGGACCTTGAGCAGGGAAGCTGTTTGCCGGTTGATGCTGGCAATGCCAGCATCGAAGATCATGCCGCTACTGACGCGCATCGGATTCTCCTGCGGTGATGGCCGGCTTAACGGCCGAGGGCGAGAATTTCATCGAATATCCTGGTGGCAATTTCGAGCACTTTGGCGGACGCCTGATAGGCCTGCTGGTAGCGCAACAGCTTGGCCGCCTCTTCGTCCAGATTGACGCCGGCGAGCGACTCCAGGGCCTGCGCGGCATGGTCGACCAGGCCTTGCTGGGCGGCCCCGATGGCCTCGACTTCGTTGGTCTTGCTGCCGACCGCGCTGACGATCTGGGCATAGGCGCCCTGATAGGTCGCGGTCGGCGCCGATCCGGCCTCGGCGCCTATGGTGTTGCGGGTCTGCAAGCCACCGAGGAGCACGATGTTGCGGTTGTCGGCAACGCCATTGGCATTGGCTTCGACGCTGAATGCGTCGCCGCCGGCCGGGTTCCCGGAGATCCGCACGGTCCACCCGTTGTAGGCGATGTCGCTGCCGCTGGCGTAGGCCACGCCGCTGGCCAGCGTGGTGGATGTGGTGACATCGAACACATCGAAGCTCGTCGCGCTGGTAAAGCTTATCGTCACCCTGTGCTGCAAATCCGGATTGGGCGGCGGTGGCGCGTCGACCGTCCCGGCGGTGACTTTTCCGGTGCCGGTATTGGCCAGGCTGGCCGTGCTGCGTATCGGCGCCGCGGCGGCAATCTGGCGCACGTCGGACAGGGCCAGGCCGATTTCCCTGGCGCCGGCGCGAGTCGGCTGGATCAGGATGCTGTCGTTGGCGGCCGGCAGCCAGGTGGCGGCCGCGATCGTGATTCCGTCCACGGTCTGCGGCAGGCTGGCGAAGGTCCGCGTCTGGTTGTCGGCAAGGCGCACCAGTTGGTAATTGCCGCCGACGAAGCTCAGCCGGTAATCGCTGCCGGTCAACTCGGAAACAGTCGCCGCATCGATGCCGATGGCAGGCGTCCCGCTGCCGCCATTGCCGCTGTTCATGCGCACGATTGGGTCTGCCACAGTGAACAGGTCCTGGCCCATGGCGCCGGTCAGATCCTGCCCGAGGCGGTGCTGGTCATTGAAATTCTGCGCCAGCGTCACGGCTATCCGGCCCAGGGCGTTTTGCGCCGCATCGAGGCTCTCGTTGCGGAAGCTCAACAAGCCGCCGAGGCTGCCGCCGTTGATCTGCGACTCCGACAGGAGTTGCGCCGTACCGCCAGCGCCAACTATTGCCACGGTCTTGCGCTGCGGATCGTCCGCCGCGGCAACGGCCTGCAGGCTGGAAGACCGGGTGCCGACCACCAGCGGCTGTCCCTGGCCGATGAATACATTGAAGCTGCCGTCGCTCTGGGTCACCGTGCTGACGCGTACCAGCTTGTTCAAATCCCTCAGCATCGTGTCGCGCTGATCGAGCAGGTCGTTCGGCTGCTGATTGGTGCCCGAGGCCTGCGCCAGGATGATGCGCTGGTTGATGTCGGCCAGTTGCGTGCTGAAGACATTGATCTGGCCGATCTGTGCCGAGATCTGCTGGTTGGTGCCTTCGCGGATTTCCGAGAGTCGCTGATCCAGCCCTTGAAACCGCGCCACCAGGGCCTCGGCGGCGGACAGCATGGATTGCCGGCCGGCAACCGAAGCCGGGTTGGCCGCAACGTCCTGCAGGCCCTTGAAGAAAGCCGACAGCGCGGGAGACAGGCCGGCGCTCGGATCGGCCAGCAGATTGTCGATCTGGCTGATCTGCGTGCGATAGGTTTCCATCGCGGTCGCGCCGGCCTCGGCACTCAGCACCTGGCGGCCGAGGAATTCGTCGTAGACGCGCTTGACGGTCTGCACATGCGTGCCCTGGCCGATGAAACCGGCCCCCGTAAATAGCGAACCGTTGGCGCTTTGCACGATCTCCTGGCGATGGTAGCCGGGCGTCGACGCATTGGAGATGTTGTGGCCGGTGGTCAGCAGGCCGGCCTGCGCCGCATTGAGTCCGCTGAAGCCAATACTGGAAATGCCCATGATGTCTCCGCTATGGAACCCATGTAACGGCAAAACTTGCCGCAAGTTGAGGATTCAGCAGAAATAGAGCAACCTGCGTGCCAGCACCGGACGCGGACTCGCCGCGAACGTGGTACTCAGCCGATCATGGGCTGTCTCAGGGCCGCCCCGCCGATGATGCGTTCGAGCTTTGCCGCGTACTTGGGATCCGTGGCATAGCCCGCCAACTGCAGACCGCGCGCAAAGCCGGCGGGATCGCGCGCCTCGCGCACTGCCGCGTAGCGTGGGCTGCGCATCATGAGCTTGGCGTAGTCGGAAAACGCCTCTTCGTGCGAAGCGTAGGCGCGGAAGCGCTCGACACGGGTTTGCGCCACGCCCATGATCACTTCGGTGGTCCTCGACTCCACCGTCGGGCCGCGCCAACTGGCGCCCGCCTTGATGCCGAAAATATTGAAGCTGGTGGTGCCGTCGGCGGCCTTGGGTACCGACCTGCCCCAACCGGTTTCCAGCGCCGCCTGGGCCACCATGTACCGTGCCGGAATGCCGGAAGCGCGCTCTGCGGCAAGCGCGGCAGGCATCATGCGGTCGACAAAGGAACTTTGTACGGCAGTAATCGCCGGCACGGCCCCGCTCGGCGCCGTCGCGGCAGGACCCGTGGTCCGCGTCGGAACAATCGGCTGCGGCAGCTTGAAACCCGACTCCGCGGGCTGCCGCAAGGGCAGTGCCTTGAGCTCGGGCTGCAGCGGGAAAGCCCGCGCCTTGGGTGCAAGTTCCAGCGGCCCCTCAGCCGGCAGCGGCGCTTCGTTGCGCCGTGACAACTGCGCCTCGATCATCGCCGCGAGGCCGAAGCCACGCGTGCTGGAACCCAGCGTCTGACTCAGTTGCTGATCCAGCAGCGACTGATACAGCCGGGACTGGTCGCTGTCGAACAAACCTTCGCGCGGCGTTGCATCGCGCATCGACTTCAGCACCATCTGCAGGAACATCGCCTCGAACTCCCTGGCGACGGCCTTGTTGGCCTCCGGGTCGCCGCTGCGCGCCTGGCGTTTGAGGTTGCCCAGGCTGCCGACGTCGAGAATATTCGACGTCGCGGACAGGCTGGAACGGTCGTTAGGGACATTCATAGCGGGACGCAGAATGCCATGGCGCGCTCGAAACCGTTCGCCGGGGCAGATGCCGAAAACCCGCCCTTACCCACGGCGTCAGATGATTTCCAGCTCGGCACGCAAGGCGCCGGCCGACTTCATGGCCTGCAGGATCGCGATCAGGTCCTGCGGGTTCGCGCCCAGGGAATTCAGGGCCTTGACCACGTCGGCCAGGTTCGCGCCACCCTTGACGTTCATCAGGGCGCCACCTTCCTGCTTTATCTCGATCTGGGCATTGGCAACTCGCGCGGTCTGTCCCGCAGAGAGGGCGCCGGGCTGGCTCACGGCATTCTCGGTGCTGACCGAAACCGACAGGCTGCCGTGCGCGACCGCGCAGGTCTCGATCAGCACGGACTGATTCATCACCACCGAACCGGTGCGGCTATTCACGATCACCTTGGCCGCCTGGCGCACCGGCGTGACGTCGATGCTTTCGAGCCTGCCGATGAAGCTCACCCGTTCATCGGGCGTGGACGGCGCGCGTACCCGGATTTGCCGCCCGTCGGCCGCGGCGGCGGCACCCGGCACCACCGCGTTGATCGCCTCGACCATGCGCTGCGCCGTGCCGAAATCGGTGGTGTTCAGTTCCAGGTTCACATACTCGCCCTGCCCGAGCGGCATCGGTACTTCGCGTTCGACCGTCGCGCCGGCGGCAATGCGGCCCACCGACAAGTGATTCACCGTGACCTTCGACCCGGCACCGCTGGCCCCGGCGCCGACGACGGCGACATTGCCCTGCGCCATGGCGTAGATCTGGCCATCGGCGCCCTTCATCGGCGTCAGGATCAGCGTGCCGCCCTTGAGGCTCTTGGCGTTGCCGATCGACGATACCGTGACATCGATCGGCTGGCCAGCGCGGGCGAAGGGCGGCAGGCTGGCGGTCACCATCACGGCGGCGACGTTCTTCAATTGCAGCGACTGTCCGGGCGGCATGTTGACCCCCATCGCCGAGAGCATGCTGATCATGCTCTGCACCGTGAATGGCGTTTGCGTGGTCTGGTCGCCGCTGCCGTCGAGGCCGACGACGATGCCGTAGCCGACCAGTTGATTGGTCCGCACGCCGGCGATCGACGCCAGATCCTTGATGCGCTCGGCGCGCGCGCTGCCCGCCGCGATCGTCAGCGCGGCGGCGCAGAAAATTGCGAGCAGGCTTCTTTCTATCCGCGTCATGTCAGTTTCCTCAGAAGGGCAGGAAGGTCAGGAAAAAGCGTCCGAGCCAGCCCATGACCTGGGCCGAGTCGATGAAACCGTTCGCCTTGTACTCGATGCGGGCATCGGCGACCTGGGTGGACGTGACCGTGTTGGCGGACGTGATGGTGTTGGGATTGACCACCCCCGAGAAACGCACGAATTCCTCGCCCTCCTTCAGGCCGATCTGTTTTTCGCCCGACACCAGCAGGTTGCCGTTGGGATATACCTCGATCACCGTGACGGTGATGGTTCCGGTGAAATCATTGGACGAGGTGTTCTCGCCCTTGCCGGCAAAATTGTTGGTGTCGCTGGCGGCCAGCGCCGTTCCCTGCACGCCCTTGAACGGCAGGCCGATGACGGTCGGCACGGTGACGTCGATGTTCTGGCTGCGCGTGGTCTTGTTTTCCGACTTCTTCGAGGCCTGGACTTTCTCGGCGATGTTGATGGTGATGGTGTCGCCGACAAACCGGGCGCGCCTGTCCTCGAACAGCGGCCGCACCGAGGCCACATTGAAAATCGCGCCGTTGGTCGGCGGCGCATAGTTGCGCGCTTCCGGGCGGATGCTCATGGGCTGGTGGATCGCGGTGGTCGGCGCGGTGGTTACGCATCCCGACAAGGCTGCCGCCAGCATCACGATCTGGACCAGGACCTTGATCGACGCCGCTGTATGCGAGGCTGGCCGGCACGGAATCTTGGGTTTCATGATTTTGCTCGCTGCTTAGAGTTGAGTCAGGCGCGACAGCATCTGGTCGCAGGTGGTGACGGCCTTCGAGTTCATTTCGTAGCCGCGCTGCGCCACGATCATGTTGACCAGTTCCTCGGCCACGTTGACGTTGGAGGTCTCGATATAGCCCTGGTTGATCAGGCCTGTGCCGTTGCTGCCGGGAGTGGTCGGCGTGCCGGTTCCCGACGAGGCGGTTTCGACGAAGAGATTCTGCCCGGTGCTCTGCAGGCCGCCGTTATTGACGAAGGCGACCAGCTGCAGATTGCCCGCCGGCTGCGGCGCATTGCTGCCCGGCTGGGAATAGGTGACGATGCCGTCGGGCGAGATGGTCACGCTGAGCGCGTTTGCGGGAATCGTGATCGGCGGCGTCACGGGGTAGCCGTTGGCGGTGACGATCAGGCCGTTGGCATCCTTGGTGAAGGAGCCGTCCCGCGTATAGGCGACGGAACCGTCGGGCATCTGGATCTGGAAGAAGCCGTTGCCCTGGATCGCCAGGTCGAGCGGGTTGTCGGTCTTCTGTACCGTGCCCTGGGTAAAGATGTGCTCGGTGGCAACGACGCGGACGCCGGTGCCCAGGGTCAGGCCGGATGGAATGGTGGTCGCCTGCGACGAGGACGTTCCGGGCTGGCGCAGGGTCTGGTAGAGCAGGTCCTCGAACACCGGACGCGAACGCTTGAAGCCGGTGGTACTGACGTTGGCCAGGTTGCTGGTGATGACGTCCATCGAAGTCTGATGGGCATCCAGACCGGTCTTGGCAATCCAGAGGGAACGCATCATTGCTGTCTGCTCCTGGCAATCGTAAGGGGTGGAAGCGGCCGCGCAAGGCGGTCAGTGAAATTTGAAATGCTCATGGTGTGGCGGGCGCCGAGGATCAATTCGAGCGCATGTTCGCCAGGTTCTGCAGTACCTGGTCGAGGATCTTGAACGTCTGGGCGCTGGCCTGGTAGTTGCGCTGCTGTTCGATCAGCGACACCAGTTCGGTCGCCAGGTCGACATTGGACATTTCCCTGGCGCGGCCCTGGATCGATCCCATGCCTTCGGCCGGATCGCTGTCGCCGGCAAAGCCGCTGAGTTTCTCGGTGGAGAACTTGGGGAAACCGAGACTCACCGCGCCCGTGCCGCGCAGCGGATCTTCGTTCGCCACCCACTGGTTGTCGCCGGTGTTGATCAGGGCATTCGGATTGGCGAAATTGGCGAGCACCAGTTGCGCCACGGTGCGCTGCTGCCCGTTGGAAAAGCGCGCGATGATGCGGCCGTCGGCCTGCACGTTGAATTCGTTGGGATCCTGGATTCTGCCCGCGGCATAGCCATCCTGAGCCAGTCCATTGACGCTGAACGCAGTGCCGAACTGGGTGGTGCTGCTGAAGTCCACGTTCTGGGTGCTGCCGGTAAAGTCGAAGCTGATGGCGACGGCGCTGCCGTCGGGCAGGGTATAGCTCTGAGCCGGCGAAGGCATCGGCGAACTGACGGCGCCGCGCAAGTCGAAGGCCAGGTCGATCGGACCGCTGACCGTCGGCACCTGGGCCGGCACGGCATTGGCGTTGTAGTCCAGCGTCGAATAGACCTGCCAGACACTGGCCGGACCGGGCTTGACAAAGTAGACCCGCAAATCGTGCGCCGTGCCGGCGGCATCGAACACGGTGGATGACGCGGACCCGTTGTAGGTCAGGGGATCGGCGGCATCGAAGGGCGCCATCGGCGCCGCGACGCGGACGTCGAGGTTGAGGCTGGCATTGACCACCGAGGTCGCCCGCGGCGGGAAGAATGGATCGATCACCAGAGGCACCGGCGCAGGCGTCGCGGCAATGGTGCCGAAGGGATCACTGCCGAAGCTGGGGACATTCCCGGTCAGGCTCAGCCCGGTGCGCGTCACCAGCTTGGCAAAGCCGTCGCTTTCGAAGGCGAGGCCAAACTGGCCGTCGCGCGTATATGAAACCCGGTTGGTCTCCGGGTTGTACAGGCGAAAGAAACCCAGCCCGTTGATCGCCATGTCGAGCGGCTTGTCGCTGAGTTCGACCTGGCCCTGCCCGAACTGCTGGAAGATATTGTCGGCACTGACGCCGGCACTCGATCCGGTATCGGACGGTCCGCTCGACTTGCCGGCGGCGGACACGTTGGTGAAGCGCGCAATCGACGACTTGAAGCCGATGGTCTGCGAATTCGCGATGTTGTTGCCGACCACGTCGAGGGCTTTCGCCGCGGCGATCAGTCCGCTAAGGCTGTTTGCTAAGGCCATGTCTCATTCCTTCCTGTTCGTCTCGCACCACGCTCGGGCGTCTGTGCCTGCAACTATGCAAGCCCCATGCCCGCAATCAGCGGGTCGTCAGAATCTGGGTTGCGGCGCGGTCATTGGCATCGGCTGCCGACACCAGTTTCATCTGCATCTCGAACTGTCGCGCCAGGGAAATCATGTTCACCATCTGTTCTGCCGGGTTCACATTGCTGCCCTCCAGGCTCCCGCCAAGCACCATCACCTTCTCGTCGGCGGGCGCCGGTTCGCCGTCGCGCAGGCGAAAATAGCCGTCGTCGCCACGCACCAGGTCGGCCTGGGGCGGATTCACCAGCTTGAAGCGGCTGATCACGCTGACCGTGTTCTGTGCGCCCGACTCGGGCAGCGCGGAGATCGTGCCGTCGCCGCCGATGCTGAGCTTCACGTCGGGCGGAATGGAGATCGGACCGCCGTCGCCCAGCACCGGAATGCCGCTGCGCGTCTGCACGATGCCATTCACGTTGAGTTCGAAGCTGCCGTTGCGGGTATAGGCCTCGCTGCCGTCCGGCATCTGCAGCGCGATCCAGCCAGGCCCCTGCACCGCCAGATCCAGCGGTCGCGCGGTATGCACCATCGGACCCGGGGTGAAGTCGGTATGGGTGCTGGCGTCCACCGCAAAGGCGCGGGTCGGCAAACCCTTCTGCAGGGCATGTGACAGCACCGGCACCGCGCGCAGGCGGTGCTCCTCGGCACGGTAGCCGGTGGTGTTGGCGTTGGCCAGGTTGTGGCCCACGGCGGCCTGCCGGCTCATGGTCTGGCTGGCACCGCTCATCGCCGTGTAGATCATCCTGTCCATCGTCCCGTCCCTCTCGCCGTGTCGTCAGCGCCAACTATCAGCGCAGGTTGACCAGGGTCTGCAGAATGCTGTCCTGCGTCTTGATCGTCTGCGCGTTGGCCTGATACGACCTTTGCATGGTGATCATGGTCACCAGCTCGGCGGTCAGGTCGACATTCGACTCTTCGAGTGCGGCGGACTGCAGCACGCCGTACTGGCCTGTGGATCCCGGAGTGCCGACGATGCGGTCACCGCTGGTCGAGGACTGCGCCCAGACGTTGTCGCCGAGCGGTTGCATGCCTTGAGGATTGCGGAAAGAGGCGAGAATGACCTGGCCGACTTCGGTCGATTGGCCGTTGGTGTAGCGGCCGAGAATGATGCCGTCCTTGCCGATGTTGAATCCGGCCAGGGTTCCCGAACCATAGCCGTCCTGAATCATTGCATTGACCGAAAAGTCCGAGCCGAACTGCGTAGTCCCGTCGAACACCACCGGGAAGGACAGGGAATTCACGGCGCCGGTGTAGCCCAGGTCGGCATCGGTGACGACCGCGGTGAAGGGCGCCGAGGTCAGCGACCCGGTGGAATCGAAGGTCAGGGTTCCCAGCGGACCGCTGGTGGACAGGTCCGTGACGGTCGGCACGGCACCCGGCGGATTGCTCACCGAGGCATAGACGTCCCAACTGCTGGCGGCGACGCCCTTGACGAAATACATCGAATAAGTGTGGGGATTCCCCAGGCTGTCGTAGATCGTGACCGCCGTGGACTGGTTGTAAGTGCGCGGATTGTTGTAGTCGAAGGTCGGATCGGCCGGCGGCGCCACGCGGGCATCGAGATTGACGTTGACCTGCAACCCGAGATTGCCGGGGCTGCCACCGGTTTGCTGCGGCGGTCCGGCCAAACTCTGCGACGGATCGAACAGGCGCAGCGGCACCGAAGGCGATCCCGGGGCGATCACGCCGCGCGTCGCCATGATGCCCTTCAGCTGCAAACCGTTGGCATTGACGATGTAGCCGGACTGATCGAGCTGGAACTGTCCGTTGCGCGTATATACGGTGGCGCCGTTGCCGTCGTCCATCTGGAAGAAGCCGCCGCCGTTGATCGCAATATCGAGGGGATTGTTGGTGACGCCGATGCTGCCCTGGGTGAATTGCTGAACCACGGCGGCAACCTTGGTGCCGAGGCCCACCGGCGCCGCACCGGCACCGGAAAGCGATGCCGCGAAGACGTCGGCGAACTGCGTTTGCCCGGTCTTGAAGCCGACCGTGCTGGCATTGGAAATGTTGTTGCCGATGGTATCGAGCGCCTTCGACGATGCATTGAGTCCGGCCAAACCTTGTTGAAATCCCATGATCCGCTCCCGCTCAGAAAATTTGTTTAACGTCGGACAGCTTGGCCAGGCCCAGTTGTCCGAGATCCAGTGTTACGCCTTGACTGCTGCGATTGATGCTGGTCACCCCGGCCAGTTCGAGCGGGACGACTTCAAGCTTTTCCGATCCGCGCTTGGCCAGGATCGAAATGCCGTAACTGCCATTGACCGCCTGGGCCCCGCCGTCGGTCTTGCCATCCCAGGCGAAGTTGTGCATTCCCGCGTCCAGATCGCCAAGATCCAGCGTTCTCATGACAATTCCATTGGAATCCTTGATGGTGACGCTGACCTGGTCGGCCGCGGACTTCAGCTCCAGCCCACCCACCGCCCCGGCGTCGCCGAGAGTCAGACCACTGCCGGCCACCATCACCTGGTGACCGACCAGTGCCGCCGCCTGCATCGCTTCGCTATCGACGGAGCTGGAAAGCAGCTTCTGCAGGGTCGCATTGAGCTTCTCGATGCCATCGACAGTGCTGATCTGCGCCAGTTGCGAGGTCATCTGGGCATTGTCCATCGGATTCAGCGGATCCTGGTTCTTCAGCTGGGTCGTCAGCAGCCTGAGGAAACGGTTCTGCGCGTCGGTCGTTGCGCTGGTCGGCTTGGCGCTGCCGGTGCCGTTGGCCGCGTCCAGCAAAGACTGGGCAGTGCTGGATAGGGTGGAAGCCGAAGTGATTGCCATGTCATGCTCTCCTTGCAAAGATGTTATTGCCCGAGCGCCAGGGTCTTCTGGATCAGCGACTTCGCGGCGTTCATTACTTCGGCATTGTTCTGGTAGGAACGCGAGGCCGAGATCATGTTGACCATCTCGTCCACCACATTCACGTTGGGCATCGCCACATAGCCCTGTTCGTTCGCCGCCGGACTCGACGGGTCGTAGCTCATCCGCAGCGGCGCCTGGCTTTCGACCACGCGCGTAACCCGCACGCCGGTAGCGCCGCCTTCGACCGCGGTCGCCTTGAACTCCACCTGCCTGGCGCGATAGGGACGGCCGTCGGCGCCGGCCACGCTGTCGGCATTGGCCAGATTGCTGGCAATCGTGTTGAGGCGCGCCGACTGGGCGGTAAGCGCCGAACCGGCGATGGAGAATATGTTGAGCAGGCTCATGGCGTTACTGGCTCAGGACCAGTTGCAGGTCTTTGAACTCGCCGCGAATGAAGGTCAGCGCCGCTTCGAGGCGCAGGGCGTTCTCGGCGAAGGCGCTGCGCTCGATGTCCATGTTTACTGTATTGCCGTCGATGCTGGGCTGGAACTCGGTGCGAAATCTTGCCGCCGCGGCGAAGGAAGGCGCGGCACCCTGCAGCAGGTGCCGCGACGAGGTGCTTGCCAGGCCCGGATTACCGGTACGCCGTCCTGTCAGCGCCGACTCCAGCGCACCCTTGAAATCGATATCGCGCGCCTTGAAATGCGGCGTATCCGCATTGGCGATATTCGATGCGAGCAGTTCCTGGCGATAGGTCAGCGCGCCGAGTGCCGCGCGGTGAATCCTGAGTTGGTCGTCGAGTCGATCGAACATGATGGAGGTTGTCGGCGTGTCTAATGGACTAGGTGACGTGGTCTACGCATCATCCATGCCATGTCCCGGAATCGCCTCTGCCGTGCCTGTTTCGGTGGCTTTCGCGTCTTTTGGCGCCGGAGCCGCGGGAATGCAGGCAAAAGCGTCGCGGCAACACGGCAAAAGTTGCCGGCCGAAAATCCGATTGCCGTGAATGTTGCCGGCCGCACACGTAAGCACGGCTTCCTGCGGTAATCTTCGACCATGCATCCGACCACCGCCCTCCTTTCCGCGCTCGCCGCGATCCTGCTGCTGCCCGCCGCCCCTGCACGGGCAGCCGATACGGAGCCGATCCGCCGCGCCGTGGCGGAATTTCTCGATGCTCACGGCAAGGATCTGCCGGGACCGGTTCGTTACAGTATCGGCACCATCAACGCCGGCCGCCTGTCGCCCGATTGCCGCAAGCTCGCTGCCGCGATGGACGCAGGGGCGCGGCCGTGGGGGCGAACCCATGTCAATGTTCGCTGCACCGAAGGCGCGACATGGAGCCTGTATGTGCCCGTGCAGATCCATGTCACGGTGGACTACCTGCTCAGCGCGCGTTCCCTGCGCGCCGGCCAGATAGTCGAAGAAGCCGACATCGAACGCCGCCAGGGTGATCTGGCGGAGTTGCCCAACGGCGTGCTGACCGATCCGCAGCGCGTGCTCGGGCAGGCTTCCGGCAATGCCGTGCCGGCCGGCCGCCCGTTGCGCGCGGAAATGTTTCGCGCGCCCGTGGTGGTGAGGCAGGGGCAAAACGTCCGCATCGTCTCCGCCGGCGCGGGCTTCGAGGTCGCCAGCGAAGGCCGCGCGCTGAACAGCGCCGCCGCCGGGCAGTTGGTGCAGGTCCGCACCGCTTCCGGCCAGGTCGTCAGCGGCACGGCTCAAAGCGATGGCAGGGTCAGCCTCGCCCAGTGAGGCGATGCAGGCGCCGCTCGCGGCGGATTGGCGCGACGCGACACCCACGAACAAGAAAGGACGCGCTACACTGGCGGCCATTCTCAGCGGCAAGGTCGGTCGCCGCCGTCATGCCTTGCGTCGGCTTGGCGGATCCCGCCGATCAACGGGTAAATTGTCGGCAAAGCCTGATCCAACCCTAAAGTTGGGGATTTCGGCGCCGTTAAATCCCCTAAGCCAAGAACCCGTACCGGTGCACATCATGAAGATCAACTCCACGATACCTTCACCCGCCAGCCTGCCAAAAGCCCGCACGCAAACCACTGCCAATGGGCCAGGCAGAACCGCGGCACCAGGCACCGCCGTAGCCGGCGATGCCGCGACAGCCGGCAAGCTGCAATCGACCGCGTTCGTCAGGTCGGCGGCAGCGCCCTTCGACAGCCAGCGCGTGGCGGAAATTCGCGATGCCATCGCACAGGGGCAACTGCAGATCGATGCCGAAAAGATTGCCGACCGCCTGATCGAAGACGTTCGTGACCAACTCGGCAAGAAGCGCAGCGCCGATTAGGCAGCGGACACGCCTTGGCCGCAATCGACATCCTGCTGGAACAGACTATCGCCCAACTGCAGAGGTTCGTCGCCGTGCTGGCCGCGGAACGGGATGCGCTGGTTTCCGGCGACATCGACCAGTTGCCAGCCATCGCCGACGAGAAGTCGCAGCTGGCGATTCGCCTGGCGAACCTTGACGCCGAACGCGAGGCAGCACAGCGCAGCGCCGGCTTTGCCACAGGTCGCGCCGGACTCGATGCCTGGGTCGGCGCCAGCACCCGGTCGACAGCCGCGCTGGCCATGCTGCAGCGCTACCTCGAACTGGCCGGCGCTGCCAAACGCGAGAACGAGCTCAACGGCAAGTTGATCGCGGCGCGCATACAGCAGAATCAGCAGGCCCTGGCAACCTTGCTCGGCGAAGCGGCCGATGCCACGCCCTACGGCGCCGACGGCCAGCAAAGATCCTCTTCCGGACGGCGGCCCCTGGGCAGCGCCTGAATCACGCCGCCTATTGGGTCAGCGGCACTTCGACGCGATGGTCGGGGGTGCGCGACTCGATCCGGATTGCCACCCGACGATTGGCCTGGCGCCCTGCTGGCGTCGCATTGTCGGCCACCGGCCGCTGATCCGCATAGCCGGAGGCCGTCAAGCGGCGAGGGTCGACCTCGGTATCGACGAACAGCCGTACCACGCTGGCCGACCTGGCCGCGGAAAGCTCCCAGTTGGTGGGAAACTGCGGCGTACTGATCGGAATATTGTCGGTATGCCCCTCGACCACGATGGGAAAATCGGTGCTTGCCAGCATCCGGCCAACCGCATCGAGCGCGCGCACCGCGCCGGGGTCGAGCCGCGCCTCCCCTGGCGCAAACAGGGCGCTGGCGTTGATGTCCACGGTGATGCCGAGGGCGCCCTCGGTGACCCGGACCTTGCCCTGCGCCATCAATGGCGCCAACGCCTGGTTCAGGCTGACGGCCAGATTGCGCATCTGCTCCTTCTTCACCAACTGCGGAGCCGGATTGCGCCGCAGCGAAATCGCCGCCGGCGCGGACTCCGGCATGCTGACCGGCATCAAGGCCCGGGCCGGGGCGCCCGAGATGCTGCGAAATGCGACCACGATGGAGTCCGACATGACGCGATACTTTCCCTCGTTGACCGAGGAAATGCCGTACATCACGACGAAGAAGGCAAACAGCAGCGTGATGAAATCTGCATAGGACACCAGCCAGCGCTCGTGATTTTCCGGGTCGTCGGTTTCGCGACGGCGACGGCGGCGCCTGAACTGGGCCATCAGACGAAGTAGCCCTGCAGCCGGCTCTCCAGAAGGCGCGGATTATCGCCGTTGGCAATCCCGACCAGTCCATCGACCAGCAATTCGCGGATGGTGATGTCGCGCGCGATATTGGCCATGAGTTTCTTGGCAATCGGGAGGAAAATCAGGTTCGCCGCGCCGACGCCGTAGATGGTCGCGACGAAGGCGACGGCGATGCCGCTACCGAGCTTGGACGGGTCCGACAAATTCTCCATGACATGGATCAGCCCCATGACGGCGCCGATGATGCCTATGGTCGGCGAGTAGCCGCCGGCAGATTCCCATACCCTGGCCGCCGCCTTCAGGCTGCTTTCCCGGGCGCTGATGTCCACCTCCAGCACTTCCCGCAGGCGCTCGGGTTCGGCGCCGTCGACCAGCAGTTGCAGGCCCTTGGCGGCAAACGGGTCGTCCAGCGTGACGATCTGCCCCTCCAATGCCAGCAGGCCTTCCTTGCGCGCGATCTGGCTCCAGTGGCAAACCTCGGCGATCACCTTCTGCGGATCCGTGCCCGGAGGAAAAAACACCCAGGACACCATTTTTATGCCGTCCCGAAAAACCCGCAGCGGACTCTGCAGCATCACCGCCCCCAGCGTACCGCCGACGACGATCAGGAAGGCCGCAGGCTGCACCAGGGAGTCCAGATGCCCGCCTTCCAGTATCTGCCCGCCGACAATGGCAGCCAGGCCCAGCAGCAGACCGGCGATGCTGATCATGTCCATCGCGCGCTCAGCCCCCGCTGCCTGCCGAAGCGCGCTTGCGCCGCGCCGCCGACGTCGGCTTGCGCTCGACGTCAAGGCTGGCGCGCAAGCGCGCAACCGCCTGGCTGTGCAATTGGCAAACGCGCGACTCGGTCACGCCCATCACTTCGCCGATCTCGCGCAAATTCAGGTCCTGCTCGTAATACAGGGCCATCAGCAGTTTTTCCCGTTCCGGCAAGGCCTTGATCGCGGCAACCAGCGCCGTCCGCGTGCCCTCTTGTTCCAGCAGCGCGAGCGGATCGGAGGTGGGCCCGGATTCATGCCGGGCGAGATAGTCCTCGCCCCCTTCCTCGCTGATGTCCTCTATATAGACGAGCTGATGGCCGCGCGCATCGAGCAGCAGCTTCTGGTAGTCGGCCAGTGAAATTCCAAGGGCTGCGGCCAGTTCCGATTCCGCCGGAGGCCGACCAAATTCGTGTTCCAGGGCCTGGATCGTCGCCTCGACCCGCCGCATTTCGCGGCGCACGCTGCGCGGCACCCAGTCGTTGTCGCGCAGGCCGTCGAGCATCGAGCCGCGGATCCGCTGCACGGCATAGGTCTCGAACTGGGCACCAAGGCCATCGTCATAGCGCTCGATGGCATCGAGCAAGCCGATCATGCCGTTCTGGATCAGGTCATCGACATCGACGCTGGCCGGAAGCCTGGCCATCAGCAGGTAGGCGATGCGCTTGACCAGCGGCGCGTACTCGGCAACCGGCTGTTGTTTGGCGATTACGCCCTGGGCGGTATACATGATCCCCTGGTTTGAACCGGCTAGCGGATCACCAGCTTGATGGTGCCGAGCAGTTCGTCGGCGGTGGCCGGCTTGACCAGCCAGCCCGAGGCGCCGGCGGCCTTCGCTTCGAGTCGCTTCGACTGCTGCGACTCGGTGGTGAGGAACAGGATCGGCATGAACTTGTAGCGC
>JAMPYF010000027.1 GCA_023700805.1 Sulfuritalea sp. | reverse complement strand
GTGGGCCGACACCGACGGCTACACGCTGCCCGATCAGGTCGAGGGATTGGCCTTGATCGGCGGCGAGGACTACGACGGAAGCGGCAATGGCCTGGGCAACCTGCTGGTCGGCAACCGCGGCGACAACCGTCTCGACGGCCTGGCCGGCGACGACATGCTGCGCGGGCTGGCCGGCGACGACCGGCTGCTCGGCGGCGCGGGGCTCGATGCCCTGGACGGCGGATCGGGAGACGACGTGCTGGAAGACGGCGCGGGCGCCGGTTTCCTCGCCGGTGGCCGCGGCGACGACAGCCTGCGCCTGGACGGTGGCGCCGACGTGATCGCCTTCAACCACGGCGACGGCGAGGACCGGGTCGAGGGCGGCGACGGGCAGAACGACACGCTGTCCTTAGGCGGCGGCATTCGCGTCGGCGACCTGCGCTTGCAGAAGCACGGCAAGGACCTGATCGTGGACGCCGGCAACGGCGATTCCTTGCAGTTCGACGATTGGTACAAGCACAGCGCCAAGCGCAGCATCGCCACGCTGCAAGTGGCGACCGATGCCACCGGGACGAGCTTCGAGCGCTACGACTTTGCCGCCCTGGTGCGAACATTCGATAGCGTGCTGGCCGCCAACAAGCGCATCGACTCCTGGACGCCGGGCAGCGAAGCATCGCGCTTCAAACTCGGCGACACTACCGGCGATGTCGCCGGCGGCAGCTTGGCGGCCGCCTATGCGAGTAGCGGTGCGCTGGCCGATATCCGTCCGGAGGAGGTGTCCGCGGCATTGGCGACGCCGCGCAGCGACGCGACGGCGACGAGCGGCCTGCCCGATGTGCCGCTGCCGCCGCAGCCCAGCTATCACGGGGACCATGGGGATCACGGCAACAATGGCCACGGCAAGGATGAGCGGCATGAGCGGGATAGTGAATTCGCTTGGCACAGCGGGTCGGGGCAGTTCCTGAGCCAGCGCGAAGTCGAGGCGGCCTGGCAATCCTGGCAGCAGCAGGCGGCGCCGTCGCCGTCCGCCTCGCCGATCGACTACGCCATGGGCTGGGCCCGCCTGCGCGACAAGCTGGCCGGGCACCATGATGAAAACGACTGGGGCGGCGCCTGGTGCGCTCGTGCGGGCGGCGGGCGCGCGGACGGCTTCCCGCTGGCCTCGGCACCGGGCGGCTTCGCCGGACGCGGTCCCATCGGCCTTCCCGGCACGGCCCTGAAGACCTTCGAGGGGCTGCACGAAGGCTTCGACCGCCTGCACGGATCATGATGGCCAAATGGAGCAAGCGCTTGTTCGGGACGGTCGAGCCGGCTCCGTCGGACTTCGCCGCGCCCCTGCTGCGCATCCAGCAAAGCCCGCCGCACCCGCTGGGGCGGCGCGTAGTGCTGACGCTCGCCTGCCTGCTGGCCGGCTTGCTGGTCTGGAGCGTGGTCGGGCGGCTGGATATCGTCGCCGTGGCCGAAGGCAAGCTGGTGCCGCAAAGCTACGTCAAGATCGTGCAGCCGCCGGAATCCGGCATCGTGCTGGACATCCTGGTACGTGAAGGCGACGCGGTGCGCGCCGGGCAGGTGCTGATGCGCATGGATGCCCTGCCGGCCGAGGCCGACGCGGCGTCGGTCGACCTCGATCTGGCGAGGAAGCGCCTGACCCTGAAGCGCATCGACGCCGAACTGAACGGAACGCCCCTGCTGTTCGCGGCGACTGATCCGCCGGCGCTGGCGGCGGAAATCACCGCCCAGTACCGCGCCAATCGCGCCGCGGTGGACTCGGCCTTGGCCGAAGAACGCACGCGGCTGGCCAAGGCCCGTGCCGAAAAGGCGGCGGCGGAACGGGTCAAGCACAAGCTGCAGGGCAGCTTGCCGCATTACCAGGAACAGGAACAGGCCTACGAGAAGTTGTCGAAGCAGGGTTTCGCCGGGCCGCTGATGGTCAGCGACAAGCGCCGCGAACGGCTGGAGAAGGAAGAGGATCTGCGCGCCCAGGACCACCTGATCGAATCGGCGCAGGCCGGCATTGCCCAGTCGGAGCGCAAGCTGGTGCAGATCGACTCCGATGCGCGCAAACAGCTTTATACCGAGCGCAACGAGATCCACGGCAGCGTCGAGAAGCTGGCGCAGGAGGCGGCGAAGCTGAGCCATCGCCGCGGCTTGCTGGAACTCAAGGCTTCCCAGGACGGCATCGTCAAGGATCTGGCGACCCACACGGGCGGCACGGTGGTGCAGCCCGGCACGGTGATGCTGACCCTGGTGCCGAAGAATGAACTGCTCAAGGCCGAGGTCCGGGTATCGAACGAGGACATCGGCTTCGTCCGTCCCGGCCAGCCGGTCAAGGTCAAGCTCGCGGCGTTTCCGTTCCAGAAATACGGCATGGTCGATGGCGTGGTCGAGCATGTCGGCGCCGATGCGCTGGATGCCGCTGCACAGGAGACCGGCGCCGCCAATGCCGAGCGCCAGTCGGCCAAGCCGCTGACCTACAAGGCGCTGGTGTCCCTCAAGGCCATGAGCCTGGAGGTGGAGGGCGAGCGCCTCGATCTGGGCGCCGGCATGCAGGCGGTGGCCGAGATATCCCTCGGCCACCGCACGGTGATGGAATACCTGCTGTCACCGGTGCAGAAGGCCTGGCACGAGGCGGGCAGGGAGCGATGACAGTTCGATAATAACGAGGTTTCGTCAGGTTGGCGAGCAAACTAACCAAAACTGAAACTCGATCGTAAGCTTCCCCCGAAATAGTTGACACCTCCGTCTAACCAAGGAGGTGTTGCATGGCGAGATCGAGACCGCCGCGAACGCATCGATACAGCATGCAGTTCAAGGCCACGGCAGTTCGCTTGAGCGAACTGCGCGACGTACGAGTACAGGATGTGGCCGAGGCACTGGACATCCACCCCTTCATGCTGTCACGCTGGCGCAAGCACGCCAGGGAGGGACTGATCGTGACCAAGTGGGTCAAGCTCGATACCGAGACCAGCGCCGAGCTCAAGCGGCTGCGGGAGCTGGAGAGAAAGTACAAGCTGCTCAAGGAGGAACATGAACTCCTAAAAAAACCATCCGGTTTGCTTCCGATCAAAAGCGGAAATCTTCGACTTCATCGAAGCAAACCGGGAAAACCACCAAATAGCCCTGATGTGCCGCCTGTACGGCGTCACCCGCGCCGGCTACTACGCCTGGCGCCGACGCCCTCAGGGCGTACGTGCGCAGGAAGACGAAGCACTGGCTAGCCGGATCGCCCGGGTCCATGCCGACAGCCGTTACCTCTACGGCAGCCCCCGGGTGCATCGCGAATTGCAGCGGGACGGCCTGCGGGTGGGCAAGAACCGGGTGGCCCGCCTGATGCGCCACCATGGCCTGCGGGCGCGGGTGGCGACGATCCGCTACACGATTCCGGCCGTGAAGCGCTTCTTTGCTGACATCCCCAATCGCCAGCACGAGCACCCGGCCAGCCAGCCCAATGAGGTCTGGGTCGGCGACATCACCTACCTCAAGGTCGGCGCGATCTACCGCTACCTGGCGGTGGTGCTGGATCGCTGCTCACGGGCGGTGGTGGGCTGGAGCTTCGGTCGGCGCAAGGACGTGGCGCTGACCCTGCGGGCCTTGAACCGGGCTGTGGCCAACCGCCGACCGCCCCCTGGGCTGGTCTTCCATACGGATCGCGGAATCGAGTACGCAGCCAGTGCGTTTCGCGCGCGCCTAGCCGAACTGGGTATCACCCAGAGCATGAACCGGCCGGGCAAGGTGACGGACAACGCCTTCATCGAGTCCTTCTTCCATTCGATGAAGTCCGAGACCATGCATGGCTACCGTTTCACTGAAGACCAGCAGATCCTCACCGTATTACGGAGCTACATTCCGTTCTACAACCGCAATAGAATCCATTCATCATTAGATTACGTGTCCCCGGCTACATATGAGAAACAGTTGGCCTGAAACAGGGTGTCAACGAAATCGGGGGAAGATTCTCGTCCATCATCGTGCATTGCGATTTCTGTCCGCTAAATACATCAAAGCGGCTAGTCAGAACCTTGGTTCGATTCGGCTCGCAATGACCGCAAATGGCCTATTCCGTTGAAAAACCCGGTTTTGATTTGCGACGGGTATGGTCTATCGGTTGGAAATTGAATTTCAGACGGAATTGGTCGTGAGTTTTTAAAGGCGAAATGCCTACAACCCGCTGTTATGCGGGCGTCAGATTCGCTTCCGGTGTTCTTGGCATCAACCACTGCGCCATTCGTCGTAAATTCTGGGCAGTTGCTGCCAGCAAGAACTCATCCTGCGCACCACTGAAGCCACGAAGCCGCAGCTTGTCCAACTTCAAGATAGGTTTGAGATGCGCGAATAGCATTTCCACTTTCTTGCGATCCTTGCGCGACTGGAGATAAGCGTCTGTTGTGGCGAGGCGTCTAACCTTATCGCGTGCATCCTCATGGATGCTACGGGTGATCTTGCGAAACGGCATATTGGGAGAGCAGCGGTCTTTCATCGAACACCGCTGGCAGTCATGTGCGCTTGACCGATAAATGATGGTGTCGGCCTTGGTAATACGCGTGCGTGGATTCTTGAATGGACGCCAGTCACAACGTAGTGCCTTGCCTTCGGGGCAACGGTACTCGTTGGCCTGCGCATTCCACTCAAAGTCGCTTCGAGAGAAGGTGCCGTCCTGTCGCTCGGTCTTGTCGCAGACCGGCACATGGGGTTCGATCTGCTTCTCATCGACCAGCCAAGCGAGCATGGCCGCCGACCCATAGTTGGTATCGCCGACAAGACGTTCTGGCTTTAGATCGAACTTGTTCTCTACCCGCTCCATCATCGTCTGGGTGGCCTCAACCTCGGCCGCCTTGTTGACGGCAGACGGTTCGACATCAAGGATGATGCCCGCCTTGAGATCGATCAGATAGTTGGTCGAGTAGGCGAAGAAGGCGGGACCGCCGGGAGCGGCGGTCCAAGACGCCGCCGGATCGGTCAGCGAGATGGATTTGCGCGGCGTACCCGAATCATTGGTTTCATCGAGTGCGGCCAGGTACTCGCGCACCGGCCGGGTGGCCTCCTCCGAGTTGCCCCAATCAATCGGCTGATCCCTAGGCACGCCACTTTGCCGCTGTGCATCGGCCTTGACGATGCTGGCATCCGTCGCAAAGCCTTCACCGCGCACCAGCCCTTCGGCCATGCAGCGCTGAAGGACACCCTCGAACAAATGGCGGAAGGCTTGGCTGTCACGGAAGCGACCATGCCGATTCTTGGAAAACGTCGAGTGATTCGGCACTGAATCTTCCAAGCCCAATCGGCAGAACCAGCGGTAGGCCAGGTTGAGATGGACTTCTTCGCACAGGCGCCGTTCTGAACGAATACCGAAACAGTAGCCGACGATCAACATGCGGATCATCAGTTCGGGGTCAATCGACGGACGCCCAACGGGACTGTAGAACGGCTCCAGGTGCTGCCGGAATGAAATCAGGTCAAGGAAGTGATGAATGCCCCGTAGCAGGTGACCCTCCGGAACATGGTCTTCCATACTGAAGGTGTAGAACAGTTGCTCACGACCCGTTGCTTGACGACCCATCATGGCATGCCACCCCCTCAAACAATGCCATAATCATATCACTAATGCCTATGGCATGTCCAGGGATTTTTCAACAGAATAGGCCGCACACGGCCATCAGTGTGCTCCGGGTGCATAGGCCCAAGTTTTCTCTTCGGCAATGGCCAAGAGGCGCTTGTCTTTCGTCCAGATCGGGATGTTTCGGATCACGGCGGCGGCTAGCAGGTGGGCATCGATATAGCCGATACCGCGTCCCATCAGATGCTGCTGTTCGATGAAGAACAGGGTTTCGTCTTCGGTGGCGGCTGACAGCCGCGGGAGGGCTTGAAGCAGGCCCAGTAATTCCGCCCGGTTGCGCAGGTTGCCGCAAGCCAGTTCACCGATCACGAAGTCGTGGGTACAGACGGCCTCGTTTTCCAGCAAGGCAGCCAGCGCTGGACTGCCTCTGCGCAAGTGGTCGATCCAGATTGACGTATCGACCAGTATCACCGCTTGCCTTCGCGACGGCGAGCGACACTTTCCAACTGGGGCTCGGTGCCGCCCAGCCGAGCCAGGCGACGTGCGCTTTCGCGCTGGATAAGGGCGTTCAGGGCCTCCTTCAGCAGGGCGCTGCGTTCCTGAACGCCAGAGAGCAGTTGCGCCCGGTTGAGAAGGGTTTCATCAAGCGTGACGGTAGTGCGCATAGCGTGACTCCTTACGAAGGTGCATCAACTATAGCATCGCTTGATGCCATCAACGATGCCTGGCTTGAGGTTGCGTGCCGCCTTGATATGTTAGTGGAATTAAAACATCGACCTTCCGGTATTGGCCGAATGCGTGAGTTCAGCTGATTTCGGCAACGCAGTCATTGGCAATCAATCCAGTCTGCGGCGAGTTGCAATGCCGCTTGCAGGGACTGCCGGGCGGCCGCGCTGAGTTCTTCGCCGAGTTCGAAGCGCTCGCCGCGGATTGCCAGCAGCCAGCAGGGCGGCGCTTCGCCCTCGTCGATGTCGGCATAGACCTTGAGCACCGCCTGCGGGCTCATGGCGTGGGTGGTGAAGCTGTCGTCCCGCGCCGCTGCGATGCGGACCAGCGAGCATGGCGCCGGCGCATCGAGGCTGGCATCGACGAACAGCACGCGGCGGCGACCCTGCAGGTCGAGCGCGTGTTCCACCTGAAGCTGGAAATCGGTCAGGCATTCGACCTCGCCCCATTCCGGATGGCGTACCGCGAGTGCGGCGAAATGCTCGACGAACAGCGGGCCCAGCGCATCGTCGCCGCGGCTGGGATTGCCCCAGCCGAATATGAGGATAGGTGCAGTCAAGGTCTCGATACTCCTAGGTCGCCTTGAAGCGGTTGCCGACCAAGGTCGCCATGACAACCAGCGTCGTCGAAATCAGGATCATCACGATGCCCAGCGCCGAAAGCTTGCCCCACAGCCCGTCCTCGGAAAAGCGCAGGATTTGCACGGCCAGGACTTCGGTGCCGGGGCGCGAGAGCACGACCGACAGCGTCAGTTCGCGCACGAACATCGATGCCATCAGTATCCATCCCGAGACGATGCCCGGAATCAGCAGCGGCACGATGATGCGACGCATGGTCGTCAAGGGGCTGGCACCGCACACCAGCGAGGATTCTTCGAGGTGGCTGTGGATCTGGACGAAGGCGCTGGACAGCGGGCGGATGCCGTAGGGCAGGTAGGTGGCGATGTAGCCGAGCAGCAGCGCCCAGATCGTCGCGTAGAGCGGGGTCTGCACGAAAAACCACATGAAGCCGACGCCGATCACGATGCCGGGAAAGGAGAAGGAGAGATAACTCAGCGATTCGAGCACCCCGGCGGCGCGCGTCCTCACCTTGACGATGACGTAGGCGACGAACACCGACAGGATCACGCCCAGCGTCGCGCCGACCACGGCCAGGAACAGGCTGTTCTTCAGCGAGAGCAGCGAAATCGGGTCGCCCAGCACGTCGCTCCAGTGCTTCAGGCTCATCATCGAGAAGGCCTTGGCGCTGGGCACCATTGAGTAGGGCACCAGCGAGGTGTACATCAGCACGACCACCGGCAGCACGATCAGCACCAGGGACAGCAGGCCGACCAGGCCGAACAGTGGCATCCGCGCCCGGCCCAGTTCGATCACCGAAGGGCGGAAACCGCGGCTGGAGATGGTCACGTATTTTTCGCTTTCCGCGGTCAGCGCCCGGTACACGACGATCAGCGTGACCGAGGTCACCAGCACGCTCATGCCGACCGCCGCGGCCTTGCCGTAGTCGGTGGCGAAGCCGGTGGCGACCATTTCGTATAAATAGGTCGCCAGCACATGGACGCGGCCGGGCATGCCGATCACCGAGGGCACGGCAAAGGAAGCCAGGCTGCGCACCACGCCGAGGATGAAGGCCGCCAGGATGGCCGGGCGCAGCACCGGCAGGGTGACCCGGATCAGCGTGCGCCAGGTGCCGGCGCCGCATACGCGCGACGATTCCTCCAGCGCCACGTCGAAGGATGCCATCGCCGGCGCGATGATCAGGTAGGCGATAGGCAGGTCGAGCAGGCCCTCGACCAGGATCATGCCCCACAGCGAGTAGATGTTGAGCGGCGCGCTGTCCAGTCCGAACGCCTCCTTCAGGCCGAGGTTGATCAGCCCGTTCGAGGGATTGAGCAGCAGGGCCCAGCTCACGGCGAACAGCAGATGCGGGATCATCATCGGAATGATGGAAATAACTTTGAACAGGAACTTGAATGGAATATCGGTGCGGGTGTTGAGGTAGGCGAGGAAGATGGCGAGCACCGTCGACAGCAGCGACGACGCCAGCACGAACATGCTCGTGTTGACCATCACCTCGTAGAAGCCGGGATCGGTATAGGCCGCGATGTATTTGTCGACGGTGAAATGGCCGAAGGCGGTCAGCCCCTCGGAAAAACTGCCGAGCACCAGCATCACCACCGGGCATACCGTCAGCGCGCCGACGATGGCGATCAACAGCCAGGTCAGCCGGGTCCGAGCACTGTTCATTTCAGATCGCCACCAGCAGGCAGTGCGCCGGGGCCAGCGTGAAGCTCACGGCGTCGCCCTCCTTGAGCCTGGCGTCGGGATCGATCCTGGCGAGCAGGTGCTCGTCGCCGACGACGATCTCGACCTCGTAGGCCTCGCCGACGAACACCAGCCACTCGATGCAACCGTTGACCAGGTTGCCGGCGGCCGGCGCCGCGCCGCTGACGATGCGGATGAACTCCGGGCGGATGCACAGCGTCGCTTCGCTGCCAACGGGGATGTCGCGGTGCTGGCAGACGATCCTGCCCAGGCCGCAATCTACGACGGTGTTGCCGCCTTCCTCGGCGCGCACCGTGGCCTGGACCAGATTGGCGCGGCCGATGAAATCGGCGACGAAGCGGTGGTCGGCGTCAAAATAGATTTTCTGCGGCGTGCCGATTTCGACGATCTGTCCGGCACGCATCACGGCGATGGAATCCGACAGCGCGAGCGCCTCGACGCGGTCGTGGGTCACGTAGACCGCGGTGATCTGCAGCTTGCCGAGGAAGGCGCGCAGTTCCTTGCGGGTTTCCTCGCGCAGCTTGGCATCGAGGTTGGAGAGCGGCTCGTCGAACAGGATGACCTTGGGCGCGGCCACCAGGGCGCGTGCCAGCGCGACGCGCTGCTGCTGTCCGCCGGAGAGCTTGGTGGCCGGGCGCCGCTCGAAGCCCTCCATCTGCACGAAGCGCAGCGTCTCCGCCACGCGTTCGCGGATTTCGTCCTTGGGCATGTTGCGCACCTGCAGCGGATAGGCCACGTTGTCGAAAACATTCATGTGCGGCCAGATCGCGTAGGTCTGGAACACCATGCCCAGGCCGCGCTGCTCCGTCGGCACGGCAATGTTCTTCTCCTTCGACCAGACCACTTCGTCGCCGATGCTGATTTCCCCGACATCCGGCGTTTCCAGCCCGACGATGCAGCGCAGCAGCGTGGTCTTGCCGCTGCCGCTGGGGCCGAGCAGCGTGAAGATTCTGTTGGACGGGATGGTCAGGTTTACGTCATCCAGCGCCTTGATGGTCTTGCCGTCGGAGTAGTAATACTTGCTGACGCCGCGGATGCGGATTTCCATGGTGCTTGTCCCGAAAGGCCTTCAGTGCGGGCAGCGGCGCGCTGCCCGCCAATCGAAAAACAGCCACCCTGCGGGCTGCGCGGGTGGCTGGATCGCTGCTTGCAGCAAGGGCTATTTCACGTCGAAGATTTTCTTGAACTCGGCGCCCCACTTCTGGATCTCCGCGTCAGACAGTTCGCGGATGGCAATCACCTTGGCCTCCTTGATGCCGTCGATCGGCGGATAGATGCCGGGCGCCAGCACATATTCGCCGACGTCCCTGGCCAGCATTTCCATCGATTTCTTCGACAGCCAGTAGTCGATGAAGGCGCGCGCCGCGGCCGGGTGCGGCGCCTTGGATGCCACGGCAATAGCCCGCGGCGTGCCCATCAGCGGCTGCGAAATCCGCGCCCAGTCGAGCGGGGCCGGCGCCTTGGTGACGATGTACTTGGGCATCGAAATGGCGATCAGCTTCTCGCCGCTTTCGATCGGCGCCGGGGTCGGGCCGAAGGAGGCGACGAACATCGGCTTGTTGGCGGCGAGGCCCTGCAGGAAGTTCCGCCAATCGGCCTCGGACTTGAAGACGTTCTCCTTCAGCCCGATCAGCCAGGAAATGGTCGTGGCGTGGTTGGCCGGGTTGGGCATGACGATCTTGTCCTTCCACTTGGGCAGGGCCAGATCCTCGTAGCGCTTCGGCGCATCCGCCGCCTTGACCTTTTCCTTGTTGTAGATCAGGGCCACGTACTCGATGCCGAAAATCTGCACCTTGTCGTCCTTCTTGGTCCACTCGGGGTAGCCGGCGGCGGCGGGCGAGCGGTAGCTCGCCAGCACGCCCTTGTCCTTGAGCAGGTCGAGCACCGGCAGCGGCGCCTGCACCACGTCGGCCATCAGCTTGCCGGCCTCGAATTCGGTGATCATCGTGGCGACGAACTTGGATGTCGAAATCCGCGTGTACTCGCCGGTGACGCCGGTGTCGGCCGTGAAGGCCTTGATGATCGGCTCGACCGCGGTGATGTTGGCATAGAACGAAGCCTTGCCTTCGGCCTTGGCCTTGTCGAGCTGGGCCTTGTCCTGCGCCTGGGGCTGGGCGGCGGCACACAGAACGCACAATGCTGCGAGAAGTTTTTTCATCGTCTTTCCTCCGTGGAAACTGCAGGGTTGCGGTCAGGTAATGGCGCGAATTTTTTGAATTTCGCGAACCAAGCCGCGATGATCGCGCGTCGCCGCGTCGATCACCGTGCCGTCAGCGCCAACTATGGCGACTTCGAGCGGCATCTGACCCAGCGCGTGGGTGGCGCAGGAGAGGCAGGGGTCGAAGGCGCGGATGGCGATCTCGATATGGTTGAGCAGGCCTTCGGTGATCTCGACGCCGTCGAGGTACTGCTTGGCCACTTCGCGCACCGCGGTGTTCATGGCCTGGTTGTTGTGGGTGGTGGAGACGATCAGGTTGGCGCGGATCACCAGGTCGTTCTCGTCGACGCGGTAGTGGTGGATCAGCGTGCCGCGCGGCGCCTCGATGACGCCGACGCCGCGTTCCTGGCGGGTGCCGGTCGCCATCAAATCGTGGCCGCTGATGTCGTCGTCGTGCAGCAGGTCCTTGATGTTTTCCGCCGCGTGCAGCATTTCGATCATGCGCGCCCAGTGATAGCCCAGCGTGGCGCCGGTGACGCTGCCGCCGTCGTAGGCCATGAACTCCTCGCGCTCGTGGTCGGCCAGCGGCGTCGGGATGCTGTCGCATTGCGTGACGCGGGTCAGCGGACCGACGCGGTAGGAGCCGCCTTCCGGGCCGAGCGACTTGAAGAAGGGGAACTTCATGTAGGACCAGGGCTTGACGTCCTCGGCGATGACATCCCAGTAACGCCCGTAGTCGAAATGATCGAACAGGGTCTTGCCCTCGACGTCGCGCGCGCGCAGCCCGCCGTGGTACAGGTCCATCGCGCCGTCGGAGCGCACCAGGCACATGCCGGCCGCGCGGAAGCGGCCGAAGGCGTTGTATTCGGCCAGGTTCTGCTCGAACAGCTGGCGAACCATGCCGACTGCATCGCGGCTCCAGGCCACCATCTGGTAGATGTCCTTGAGCAGCGCGGCGCGTTCCTCGGGTGCCAGCGACTTGTTCACGCCGCCGGGGACCGAGCCGGTGCCATGCACGCGCTTGCCGGCCGTCATGCGGATCACTTCCTGGCCGAACTTCCTGAGCAGCACGCCCTTCCTGGCGATTTCGGGATGCGCGGCGGCGACGCCGACGATGTTGCGCTGGGCCAGATCCGAGCCGAAGCCGAACAGCAGATCGGGCGAGGCGAGATGGAAGAAGTGCAGGGCGTGCGACTGCAGGATCTGGCCGTAGTGCATCAGGCGGCGGATCTTCTCGGCGGTCGGCGTCAGTTGCCTGACGCCGAGCATCATGTCCAGCGCCTTCGAGGCGGCCAAGTGGTGCGAGACCGGGCAGATGCCGCACAGGCGCTGCACCATGACCGGCACTTCCCAGTAGGGCCGGCCTTGGATGAATTTTTCGAAGCCGCGGAATTCGACGATGTGCAGGCGCACCTGATGCACGCGGTTCGAGTCGTCGAGCAGTATCGTGACCTTGCCGTGGCCCTCGACCCGCGACACGGGATCGATGGCGACGCGGCGCAGCGTTTCGGGGGCGGATGCTGTTTCGAGTTCGAATGTCATGATGGCCTCAGAGGCATTGGTTATATGCCGTGAAGAAATCGTAGCGAGCGGGCCGCAGCGGGGTGCGGCCGGAGCGCAGCTACCGGAATGTACGTCGTTGTACATGAGGATAGCGAGCACCGCCCAAGCCCCGATCCGGCACGCGCAGTAGATTTATTCATGGCATATCAGTCGTAATGCAGCAGGCCGTGGCCCAGGGTCGGCGTGCGGCCGGCGAGCAGGTCGGTCAGCAGTTTCCAGATCGCGTCGGCCGGCGGCGGGCAGCCGGGCAGGAAGTAATCGACCTTCACGACCTCGTGGATCGGATGCACCTTGTTCAGCGGCAGCGGCAGTTCCGGATCGTTGGGAATGCCGCCGTGGGACGTCAGGTATTCGGTCTGGTACACCTCTTCGAGCACGTCGCGCAGGTCGAGGTGGTTGCGCTGCGCCGGCAGGCCGCCGTTGATCGCGCAGGCGCCGACCGCGACGAGAATCTTGCAGTGGCTGCGGAACTCGCGCAGCACATGCACGTTCTCGGCATTGCACAGGCCGCCTTCGATGAGGCCCAGGTCGCAGGGGCCGCAATGCTTGATGTCGGTCAGCGGCGAGCGGTCGAATTCGACCAGTTCGAGCAGCTTGAGGATGCGCTCGTCGATGTCGAGCAGCGACATGTGGCAGCCGAAGCAGCCGGCCAGGCTGGTGGTGGCCACGCGCAGTTTCTTCGCCAGGGGCGGGGTGGCGCTCATCGGGGCGTTCACGGTGCTTTCTCCTTGACCTGCGCACTGATCGGCGACTTGTCGTACTTGCGTTCGCCGATCGGCACGGCGAAGCCGCGGCGCTTCTCCAGGATCACGCCGACCGGACAGATGCTGGCGGCGCGGTCGGTGAGCGCGAAATCGGTGTCGGCGAGCTTGCCGGATTCGCTGTTGATGTGGATGCGGCGGCCCAGGATGCCGCGTCCGCCCATGGCGAAGACGTGCTTGCCGTCGACCTCGCGCGATGCCGTGACGCAGAGGCTGCACATGATGCAGCGGTTGAAGTCGAGCAGCACGTCGGGATGCGAGGCATCGACCGGACGGTCGGGATAGAACATGTCGAAGTGCGGCGACATCATCTTCAACTCGTAGGCCGTGGCCTGCAGCGCGCAGTTGCCGCTTTTCTCGCAGGAAGGGCAGAAGTGGTTGCCCTCGACGAAGAACATCTGCAGCATCGTGCGCCGCTTGTCGTCGAGTTCGGTCGTGCGATTTTCCACATTCATGCCGGGCTGGGCTTCCAGGGTGCATGCGGAACCGAAGCGGCCATTGACTTTCACCGTGCACAGCTTGCAGGAGCCGTGCGCGGCGAAATCCGGGTGCCAGCACAGGTGGGGGATGTAGACGCCATGCCGGGTGGCCGCCTGCATCACGGTTTGCCCCGCGCGGAAGGGGATGTCTTCGCCGTCGAGCTGGAAAATATTCAATGGACTACCCTCCCCCCAACCCCCTGCCCAAGGCAGGGGGTGACGGCTGTTCGCCGCTGCGCGGCTCCGTGTGTTGAATGGCGCCCCTTCGGGCGGCCGTGCGGGGCGCTCATGCTTCACCCCCATTCTGCAAATGCGCGGCGGCATCGTCGCGGCCGGTCATCTGCCGCGCCTGCGACAGGGCGGCGTCAAGATCGAAGGCCGGTTCGTAGTCGAGCGACTTGAGCCGGCGCTCGTAGGCGGGGCGGAACTTGTTCAGCGTGTCGAACACCGGATTGCAGGCTGAATTGCCCAGCCCGCAGTGGCTGGCGCCCTGCATCAGGCGGTGCAGCTTGAACAGTTCGTCGATGTCGTAGGGCGAGCCGTGGCTTTGCGCGATCTTGTCCATCATGTTCCTGACCAGCGTGGTGCCGACCCGGCAGGGAGTGCAGAAGCCGCAGGATTCGTGGGCGAAGAAATGGGCGAAGTTGCGCGCCACCTCGAACATGTCGCGCGTCTCGTCGAAGATCATGAAGGCGCCGGCGGTGGGCAGGTCCTCGAAGGCGATCCTGCGGCTGAATTCGTCCTCGGCGACGCAGACGCCCGAGGGGCCGGAGATCTGCACCGCCTGCGAGTCGGAGGCGCCGCAGTCTTCCAGCACCTGGCGCACCGTGACGCCGTAGGGATATTCGTAGATGCCGGGCCGCTCGCAGTCGCCGCTGACCGAGAGCAGCTTGGTGCCGGTGGATTTCTCGGTGCCGTGCTGTGCATACCAAGCCGCGCCATGCGTGGCGATCAGGCAGGCAGCGGCCAGGGTCTCGACGTTGTTCACGGTGGTCGGCTGGTCGAGGTAGCCGCGGGTGACGGGGAAGGGCGGCCGGATGCGCGGCCGGCCCGGCTTGCCTTCCAGCGATTCGATCAGGGCCGATTCTTCGCCGCAGATGTAGGCGCCGGCGCCGAGATGGATCTCGATGTCGAATTCGAAGTCGCTATCGAGGATGTTCCCGCCCAGGAGGCCGGCCGATCGCCGTGCCGCCAGCGCCAACTCCAGCGGCTCCAGCAGGTAGCGGTATTCGCCGCGCAGGTAGAGCAGGCCTTTTTTCGCGCCGACCACCAGGCCGGCGATGCTCATGCCCTCGAACACCAGGTCGGCGCAGGAGGTCAGCAGCACGCGGTCCTTGAACGTGCCGGGCTCGCCTTCGTCGGCATTGCAGACCACGTAGTGCGCCGGATTGCTGCCGCTGCCGGGTGCGTTGCGGCAGGCTTCCCATTTGAGGCCGGTCGCAAAGCCGGCGCCGCCGCGGCCGCGCAGGCGCGCGTCCTTGATCTCGGCCAGGGTCTGTTCCGGCCCGCGTTCCAGCGCGGCGGCCAGCGCCTGACCGGGGGCGAGATCGTGAGCCAGCAGGATGTCCTTGCGGCGGATGTTGTCCGCGACCGCGAACCAGTCGGCCGGCCATTCGGCGACGGGAACCTCGCTGCGGATCAGGCCGACCATTTCCCCCAGGCGCGCCTGGCTCATGCCGGTGACGGCGCGGTAATTCACCAGCAGCGCCGGACCCTGGTCGCCCATGCCGGTGCAGGAGGTGGTGTTCACGCTGACCAGGCCGTCTTCCGAAACCCGGCCGGGCTCCAGCCAGAGTTTTTTGCACATCGCGTCGATCAGCTCGCCATTGCCCAGCATGCGGTCGGTGATGTTGTCCGACCAGAGCACGCAATACCTGCCGCGCGGCCGGGTGTGGAAGAAGCTGTAGAAGGAGGCGGTGCCGCTGACCTCAGCGCGCGGCCAGCCGATCGCGGCGGCGATATGGGTCAGTGTGGCGGGGGCGAGCCAGCCCAGCTGTTCCTGCGTCTCGCGCAGGATCTGCACGAGCCGCGTACCGTCGCGGCGATGGCGTTCGAGAACGGCGTCGATGGTGTCGGTGTCGGACATGGAAGAACCTCGAAGGGGATGCTGGGCGCATTGTTACCGCGATGCAGCATAGTTGAATTGTGTTACGGCAGCTTAACCTGGGTCAACAAACCTCAAGGGCGCTCGTCGGCCCTCTCAGGCGATCTGCGCGGAGTACAGGATTGGCAGAGTTTTGTTGTCCCGCCAGCTTTTTCAGGGCTGCTCTGCTAGGATTTCAGTCCCAGCGCTTCGGCCCGCCCACCCCCTGCAATGACTGACGACAGCCCCTTTGCCGCATTGGGCAACACCCGAGACACCGGCGAGGTGGAGGCGCAGGTGGGCGAGATCATCCTGGCCTTTGCGCCCGGACACGATCTGCAGCGCATTGCCGATGCCTTCGCCCTGCTCGATCGGGCATTCGACGGCGAGCTGCCGGGCTACCAGAAGCTCAAGACCCTGTATCACAACCGCACCCATACCAACGAAGTGGTGCTGTGCACCGCGCGCATGTTGCATGGCCTGCATCTGGCCGGCCAGGGACTGGATGCCGACCATATCGACGCCGCGCTGATCGGTGCCCTGATGCACGATGTCGGCTATCTGATGAGCGATGAGGAGGCCAGCGGCACCGGCGCGCAATTCACCGAAAGCCATGTCCTGCGCGGCGTCGATTTCACGCGCAGGCACCTGGTCTGGCTGCCGCCCGACTTGCTGGAAACCACGACGCGGGTGATCCTGCTCACCGACCATCGCAAGCACCCCGGCTGGGTCAAGTTCGACAACCTGCAGCAGCAGCGCGCCGCCTACGCCACGGCCACGGCCGACCTGATCGGCCAGATGGCCAATCGCGAATATCTTGAGCGCGTGCTGCTGCTCTATTTCGAGTTCGAGGAGGCGCAGATGGGCGGTTTCGCCGACATCCACGACCTGCTGGAAAAGACCACCGCCTTCTATCGCCTGACCAAGGGGCGGCTCGACCAGGATCTGATGGGGCTTGCGACCCACCTGGCCCGGCATTTCGGCAGGCAGACCGGAGTGCAGCGGAATTTCTACCAGGAATCGATAGAGCGCAATCTCGACTACCTGGAGCAGGTCGTGAAGACCGAACGCAAGCATCGGCTGGACCGGCTCAAGCGCGGCGGCGTGGTCGAGAAGCTGCGCGGCATGAAGGACCGGAACTGAGAGGCGCTGAGATGGAACGCATCACGATTTCGCTCGATGCCGAGCTGGCCGCCGAATTCGACCGGCTGATTGCCGAACGCGGCTACCGCAACCGTTCCGAAGCGGTGCGCGACCTGCTGCGCGCGCAGCTTGAGGCGGCGCGGCAGAAGCGTGGCGAGGCGACGAATTGCGTCGCCAACCTGTCCTATGTGTACAACCATCACGAGCGCGACCTGGCCGAGCGCCTGACCAGCCTGCAGCATGGACAACACGATCTGACCCTGGCGACCCTGCATGCCCATCTCGATCACGAGAACTGCCTCGAAAGCGTACTGCTGCGTGGGCCCACGGCCGCGGTACGCAGCTTCGCCGATGCGCTGATCGCCGAGCGCGGCGTGCGTCACGGCCAGCTCAACCTGATCGACGTCGAGGTCGATGCCGGGCGTGGCCACGGCCACGGCTACCGGCCCGCAGGCAGCGGTCACGGTCATGTGCACCTGAAGCCGAAAACTTAGCGTGGCGGAACCCGATCACCTGGTTTTCGCCGCGCATGACCTCGATGCCGGCGCCGCCTGGCTGGAGCAGCGGCTCGGCGTGGCTTTCGCGGCCGGCGGCAGGCACGCGCGCATGGGCACCCACAATCGCCTCCTGGGTCTGGGCGATGACTTCTATCTCGAACTGATCGCCATCGATCCGACCGCGCCGCCGCCGGGCCGGCCGCGCTGGTTCGGTCTCGACAGCTTGCCGGTGTCCGACCGTCCGCGCCTGATCCACTGGGCGGCGCGCAGCAAGGACATTGCGCGCGATGCCGCCGCCAGCAGCGAAGACCTGGGCGAGATCCTGCCCATGGAGCGCGGCGACTACCGCTGGCGCATCAGCGTGCCGGCCGACGGGCACCTGCCGGGCGACGGTCTGGTGCCGACGCTGATCCAGTGGGACGTGCCGTTTCATCCGGCGCAGCGCCTGCCCGAAGTCGGCTGCCGCCTGATGAAACTGGAAGGCTTCCATCCGCAGCCGGCGCGCATCCGGACCGCGCTGGCCAGCCTCGGCCTGGGTTCACGCTTGGACGTGCATGCTTGCGCCGCCGCAGAGCCGACGCAACTGGTGGCCTACCTGCGCACGCCTTCGGGCTTGGTCGAACTCGACTGAAGCCGCCTCAGTTGGCCGTGCCCGCGCTCAGCCGCGTGTCGCGCGCCAGCCAGTTGCCGACCAGGAAACTGGCGCCGAGCAGGACGATGACTGCCGCGCCCAACAGCACTTCCTTGCCTTCGTACCACTGCGAAACGTCGGCGCGCAGCCAGCGCGCCAGGCCGAAACCGGCCACCGCAAAGCTGATCGCGGCAACCATCAGGCCCATGACGCGCGAGGCGATGCGCGCACGGTGGTCGGCACGGCGCAGCAGGCGGGCGATCCAGAGCCCGTTGGCGCCGTCGGCGAGCAGCATGCCGGCGGTGAAAGCCAGGCCCAGCATCAGGGCGTGGGCAATGCCGCCATGCTGGGTGGCGGTGACGGCAAACAGCGCGGCCTGGCTCAGGGTGTCGAAGGACAGCGCGAACAGCGCGCCGACCGCGGCGATCGCCAGCGGCTGCGAAGTGGCCTGCAGGCGGCGCAGCAGGCCGGCCTTGATGCCTACGGTGGCGACCATCGCGTCGGCCGGCGCGGTCAGCACGGCGCGCAGGTTGAGCGTGCCGAGCAGGGTCAGGAAGCCGATCGAAATCCAGGTCCCGATGTCTTCCATCCACGCCGGTACCAGCCAGGCCTTGGATGCGAGGCCGACGCCGAGCGCGATCAGCATGACCACGGCACCATGGCCCAGCGAAAACAGCGAACCGCACCAGCGTGCGCGCGCCGGGGCAAAACGCAGGTTATGGCGGGTCAGGCCGTCGATCGCGGCGAGGTGGTCGGCGTCGAGTCCGTGCTTGGCGCCGAGGATGAAAACCAGGGCGAGCAGGGCAATCCATTCGTTGAGGCTTTCCATCGGCGCTGACCTTTCCTGGGGGCGATATGAAGTCTAGTGAAAACTTCATACAAAATCCATGCCCGCTTGGCGACGCGCCGAAAAGCGCTTGCGATCAAGCGCCTGCGCAAATCCCGCGCTCGCGCGGTGGTTAGCGGCTATGCGCCGATCGCTCCCCGCTATCCGGTTCGGTCCTCATGGAGCGACGCCGCGCAGCACCCGGATGTGCCCGATGAGGGGCGCGAACAGCGGTTCGAGATGGCGCCGCATCAGCGGTCCGATCGCGCTGGTGCGGGTCAGGATGGGTATCGCGGCCTCGTTCGAGACGCGTGCCAGGGCCGCCATGGCCTCGATTTCGCGACCCAGTTGCGCGGACGGGTCGACCGGGATTGCGAGCTCGCGCAGCGGCGCAAAGTAATTGCCGAGGATGTCCAGCAACAGATACACGGTCTCGTGCGCCGGCGGTTTGTCGAGCACCAGTTCGGCCGCGGCGAGGAAGCTCTGGCCGCTCGGGGAGCGGCAGCGCGCCAGCTGCAGCGCCCAGGGATCCCCGGTCGCCGCGCGCGCCTGCAGCTGCGCCGGAATGGGGAGTTCCGCGCCGGCCGGCAGGGCATCGGGCCGATGCTCCAGAAAGCCGATGAAATAGTGCGGCCGGCGCCTGGCCTTGGCCCACAGTTGTGCGCTGGCGGCGGCATCGAGCAGGCCGGCGCCGATCACGGCGCGGATCGAGTTCATGGCCAGGACCGGGTCTTCCTCGAAGGGCAGGTGTTCGATCAGGAAGGCAGCCAGGATCGGGCCCATTGCGCCTTCGCGCACGGCGGCATGGCCGAGCATGTAGCGCGCCACTTCCATGGTCGGCAGCGCCCACCAGGCGCGGCGCGCCAGTTCGTCGCTGAGCGTCGGCGCCAGGGCCACGGCGGTCACCGCCTCGGGTTCGCCGAGCTTGAGCAGTGCAGCCAGATTCTTCGGGCCGGCGTGGCCCATGCGCGTCCAGCGCCGCAGATGCACCGGGTAGCCGCCCGGCGAATCGAGCGCATGGCCACCGAGCAGTTCGCGCACGCGCATCACGTACAGATCGGGACGGCAGTTGGGGTGCAGGCTGATTTTCGCCTCGCCCTTCGGCGTCAGCGCGTAGAGGATCATCGCGCCCTCGTCGATGCGAATTGCATCGATTGGGCCGGCCAGCAGCACGTTGAGGCGCAGCGCGTCCTCGGGGGCCAGGTCTGCGGTTTTCAATTGAGCTGTATCCTCCGGCCCCAGGGTACCGGCGCCTTGCCCTTGATCAGCCAGAGCACAGGGTAATAGGGCGCCTGTTTGGGGAACTCGGCTTCGCCGTCGGTGAAATACAAGAGCGCGTCGGGATGCGCGCCCTCGCGCTCCAGCCACTCGAATACCGGGGCGAAGGCGCTGCCGCCGCCGCCCGCGAACTTGCGCGGCAGGCGCAGTTCCTGCCAGGGTTCGCAGACCCAGGGCGCGTCGGGCGCCAGCGCCGCGTCGCAGGCCAGCAGCGTGATGCGCACCGGCAGCGTGCCCTTGATCGCGTTGAGTTCGCCGACGAACTGCGCCAAGTCGGTATCGCTGATCGAGCCCGAAGTGTCTAGTGCGACGAATATGTCGCCGGCATGGCTGCGCAGGCTCGGCCAGAGCACCTCGCCCGGGGACCCGCTGCTGCGCCGCGACGGCCGCAGCCAGCTGTAGTCGTCGCGCGCGGCCTGCGAAAGGTATTGCGCCAGCGCGGCGCGCCATGAAACCTGGGGCGCCAGTGCGGTGTCGGCCAGCCGTGCCAGCTTGCCCGAGAGCTTGCCGGCTTCGCGGGCGCGCTGCGCCGCCCCAGCCAGGTGGCGCTGCCACTGCTGCTGCAACTGCTCCTTTTCGCGCGCCGACAGCGGTGGTGGCGGGCTTGCGCAGGCTTCGTCCGCCGCACCGCCAGCGCCAACTCTTGGTGGCGTCTCGCCATCACCCTCGGCGGGTGCGCCGGGCTCGCTGCGGGCGCCGCTGCCCTCGCCGCCGTTCTGGTCCTCGCCACGGCCGCCCTGGCCTCCCTCGTCGCCGTCCCAGACATGGTCGTCGAGGGTTTCCTGATCGAGGCTGTCGTCGAGGCAGGGATAGATTTCCTCGGCCGCCATGCCGCGATACAGGTCGAGCACCTGCGAACCCAGCGGCGGCTTGAGGCCTTCGTCGATCAGCAGCGGATTGATGGCGAAATCGCAGGCCAGATCCCAGAGGCGCTGGCTGCGGTGGCCACGCCGGGCGAAGTGGCCGAGCGCGCAGTGCAGGGCCTCGTGCGCCAGGGCGAACTGCAGTTCGGCGCTGGTCAGCGAGCCTATCCATTGCGGGTTGAAGTAAAGCCGGCGCGCGTCGGTGGCCGTGGTGCGGCACCAGGGGCCGGCCGCGACCAGCGGCAGGCGCAGCACCAGCGCGCCGAGAAAGGGCTGGTCGAGGATGAGTTTCGCCCGCGCCGACGCGAGCTTTGCCGCGGCGCCGGCGGCCGGCGTAGCCGCGACCTCACTCATAGAGCATGACGTCGGCCACGGCGTTGGCCCAGCCGGCGAATTGCGGCACCGCGAAGAGTTTCGAGCCGATGCCGCGATGCATGTCGGAGACCAGCATCACACCCATTTCCCTGAGCGGCAGGCGCTGCGCATAGTCGAGGATGTTGCCCCAGACCTGCGGCGCCTGCGGCGTATCCCTGGCGCGCAGGGCGCGGCCGGCCAGCGCGGCGGCCACCGCATATTGCAGGTCGATTTCGGCCGGCACCGCGGCGTCGCGGCCGGCGACGATGGCGTCGAGATCCGGCAGCCGGTCGAGGCTTTCGATCCAGGCCGCGCATTCGACCCCGGCGGCATGGCCGACGCAGGCCGCCAGCGCGCCGGCGAGCATTTCCGGATGGTCGCCGAACTTTTTCAGCGCGCGATGGGCGAACTCCCAGGAGCGCGGACTGGGGAAGGCCATTTCGCCGGCCAGGGTGCGCGCCGGATCGAAATTGAAAATCAGTTCGGGCTTGAAGCGCAGGAAGCCGACCAGCCGCTCGTCGATGCCGTTGGCGTAGGCCCACATGGCCCAGTCGTCGAGGTTGACCTCGACTTCGAAGTGCGAGAAGCGGTTGGCCAGCGGAGCCGGCATGGCGTAGGTGACGCCGCGGTCGCCCTGGCGGTTGCCGGCGGCGAAGATCGCCCAGCCGTCGGGGATGCGGTATTCGCCGAGGCGCCGGTCGAGGATCAGTTGGTAGGCGGCCGCGGCCACGGCGGGCGGCGCCGAGGTGATTTCGTCGAGGAACAGCACGCCGCGCGGGCCGTGGCGCGTCTCGTCGGGCAGCAGGGCCGGCACCGCCCATTCGACCGTGTTGCCGACGCGAAACGGAATGCCGCGCAGGTCCGAGGGTTCCATCTGCGACAGGCGGATGTCGATCACCGGCGCGGCATTGCGCGCGGCGACCTGGGCCACGATCTGCGACTTGCCGACACCGGGCGGGCCCCAGAGCATCACCGGCGTGTGGTGGCCATCGGCGGTGCTGAGGAATTCGCGTTCGAGGACGAAGGAAAGTTGGGCGGGGCGCATGGGCATGGTCGGCTGTCGGTTGGCGGTCGGGAAGGCCGGCGCTGCAGCCAGAAATGAGGCTGCCGCAGGCGATATTGAATTTGTCGGATAGCCTAAACGAAATTCCGGTCGAGTCATCAAAAACATATTTTTATCAATGAGTTGAAAAAAGTAATCGGGGTTTGACGGATAGCCGTCGCGAGGCGGTCCGCCGGCCTTGCAACTCCCATCGCCAGGCATGGCCCTTGTTATTGAAATACTTAGGATGCGCGGTATGTGCTAAGGTCGCCGCCCCTCGACCATGACTACTTTGCATGCCCGCCAAGCCCATTTCCGCTGACTTACCGCAAAGCGATCTGCTCGACCGCTTCGAAAGCGGAACCCTGCAACGCGGCACTGCCTATGCGGCAGAAGGGCGCGTGCGCATCAAGCGCGTCGAGCACGCAACCGACGAAATCCACGTCGAGGCCGAGGTTCAGGGCACCCGCAAGCGTCCCTACGAAGTCGATCTGTGGCTGGAAACCGATCCGGGCGGCGCGGTTGTCGATGTCGACAACTCCTGCATGTGCCCCATGCAGGAGAACTGCAAGCATGTCGTGGCGGTGTTGCAGATACTGCAGCAGAGCGCGGATCTTGGCGGCCTGTTCGGGCACGGCGGCGCGATCCAGGGGCGGCAGGGCGACTACCCGGAACCCAGTGCCGCGACGCTCGACTGGCTGGGTTCCCTCGACAGGCCGGAGATGCCCAGGCCGACGCCGCTGCGCACCCAGCCGCGGGTCGTCTATCTGCTGCAGCCGGGCACCGCACCGAGCCTTTCCCTGGGCAAGAGCCGGCCGCTGAAGAAAGGCGGCTTCGGCAAGCCCGCGATCTACCGGCCACAGCCCTACGATCTGGGCGCTGCGCGCAGTCATCGCGATTTCATCCTCGACGAGGATATTCCGCCCTTGCGCCTGTTTCTGGCGCTGCAGGCCGGTGGCGGCTACTTCTACAACGAAGCCGTGGACCTCAGCGGCGAGACCGGCGCCCTGCTGTTGCGGCTGGCCCTGCGCACCGGACGCCTGTATCTCGATGGCCTGGTCGAACTGCCGCTTGCCACCGGCAAGCCGCGGCCGCTGGGATTGCTGTGGACCCACAACTCGGCCGGCCTGCAGCAACTTAGCTTCAACCTGCCGCCGGAACTGCAGATGATCCCGACCTCGCCACCGTTCTATCTGGACACGGCGGGCCGCATGGTCGGCGAATTGCAATCGGAGCTGTCCGATCATTTGTTGCAGCAGTTGCTGCAGGCGCCGCCGCTGAACGAAGCCGACGCGCCCATGGTGCGCCAGCGGCTGGCGCAGCTGGCGCGCGAGCGGCAGGTGCCGCTGCCGCTGCCCGACGCACCGGAGGCCGTCGCTGCGGGCAGGCCGAGCGCGCGCCTGGTGCTGACCCAGGGCCGCTTCCGCCATCTCACCCTGAATCGCCTGCACGACGACCTGGCGCTGGCCGTGCTGCACTTCGATTATCCGCAGGGCTTGAGCGTGGTCGGCGTGGAACGGCCTTCGCCCTTCATGCGGCAGCGCGTGGATGGCCAGTGGCAGACGCTGCAGCGCGACCTGGACGCGGAAGGCGAAGTCTGGCGCCTGCTGCAATCCGTCGGACTGGAAAGCTGGCAGCGCAGCCTGGGAAATTACCAGCGCCTGGAGGGTACCGAGGATGGCCTGATGCCGCTGCGCAACGACGCTGTCGGCTGGCTGTCCTTCCTCAACGAGGGCGTGCCGGCGCTGGAGCGCCGCGAAATCCCGGTGGAGTTTGCCGAGGACTTCCCGTATTGCATCGCCCAGGCGGAAGACTGGTTCGTCGCGGTCGAGGAATCGGTCGGCAGCGACTGGTTCGATCTCGACCTCGGCGTCCGCGTTGCCGGCGAGCGCGTGAGCCTGGTGCCGCCGCTGTTGCGCCTGCTGCGCGAGCAGCCGGACCTGCTCGGCGTGGTGCGCGGCCTCGAAGACAGCCAGACTTTCCCCGTCGCGCTCGACGCGCGGCGCATCCTGCCGGTGCCGGCCGGCCGGCTCAAGGCCTGGCTCTTGCCGCTGCTCGAATTTCTCGACGAAGACCGGCCGCGTCTGTCGCGCCACAACGCCGCCGCCCTGGCCGGCCTCGACGAACTGCCGACGCAATGGATAGGCGGCGAGGAGCTGCGCGACCTGGGCCGCCGCCTGCGCGATTTTTCCGGCATGACGCGCCACGAGCCGGCGCCCGGATTCACCGCGACGCTGCGCCCCTACCAGCAGATCGGCCTCGACTGGCTGCAGTTCCTGCGCGAATACGGCCTGGCCGGCATCCTCGCCGACGACATGGGTCTGGGCAAGACGGTGCAGACCCTGGCCCACCTGCATCTGGAAAAGACTTCGGGCCGCGCCGACCGCCCCAGCCTGGTGGTCGCCACCACCAGCCTGATGGCCAACTGGCGCGACGAGGCCGCGCAGTTCACGCCCGATCTGAAGGTACTGATCCTGCACGGCAAGGACCGCGCCGAACGCTTCGGCGAGATCGGCCAGGCCGACCTGGTGCTGACCACTTATCCCTTGCTGGTGCGCGACCGCGAAACCCTGCTGGCGCAGGACTGGCACCTGCTGGTGATGGACGAGGCGCAGTTCATCAAGAATCCCAAGGCGCAGGCGCACCAGGTCGCGCGTTCGCTGCGCGCGCGCCATCGTTTGTCGCTGACCGGCACGCCGCTGGAAAACCACCTGGGCGAGCTCTGGGCGCAATTCGACTTCCTGATGCCGGGCCTGCTGGGCAACGCCAAGCGCTTTACCCAGGTGTTCCGCACCCCGATCGAAAAGCTCGGCGAGGACGAGATGCGCACGCGCCTGGGCGAGCGGGTGCGCCCCTTCCTGCTGCGGCGGACCAAGGAACAGGTGCTGAAGGACCTGCCGCCGCGGACCGAGATGGTGCGCTGGGTCGAGATCGAGGGCGGCCAGCGCGACCTCTACGAATCGCTGCGCGTGGCCTTCGACCGCAAGCTGCGCCTGGTGCTGACCGAACAGGGCGTGGGCCGCAGCCAGATCATGATCTTCGACGCACTGTTGAAACTGCGGCAGATCTGCTGCGATCCGCGCCTGGTCAAGCTGCCGGCCGCCGAAGCGCTGGTGAAAAAGGGCCACGCCCATTCGGCCAAGCTGGCGACCCTCATGGAAATGCTCGATGAATTGCTCGACGAGGGCCGCAAGGTGCTGCTGTTCTCGCAATTCACCTCGATGCTGGGGCTGATCGAACTCGAGCTCGAAAAGCGCGGCATCCAATACGCCCGGCTCACCGGCCAGACCCGCGACCGCGAAACCCCGATCAAGGATTTCCAGGAAGGCCGCGTACCGCTGTTCCTGATCAGCCTCAAGGCCGGCGGCACAGGCCTCAACCTGACCGCCGCCGACACCGTGATCCACTACGATCCCTGGTGGAACCCGGCGGTCGAGGAGCAGGCCACGGCTCGTGCGCATCGCATCGGCCAGGACAAGCCGGTGTTCGTCTACAAGCTGATGACCCAGGGCACCGTGGAAGAAAAGATCCTCGCCCTGCAGAACCGCAAGCGCGGTCTCGCCGATCAGTTGCTGAAGAAGGGCGGCGAGAGCGGCGAAGGCGGCGGCCATCTGATCACGGCCAGCGACCTCGACGTGCTGTTTCAGCCGCTGGCCTGAGCCGCGGCATCCGGCCACGCGGTAAGATTGCCGGTGCCGGAGAGCCCGCCCGCTGTCCAGGCGAGGCCGGAAAACAGGAAGGATGCGGAGATCGCCGCTGCCATGACAGAGAGATTTCGCGTGATCGAGGATGGCAAACCGGGAGCAAGCCGTGCCGCGCGCCTGCGCGCGGCGCTGTTCGCCCTGGGTCTGGGGCTGGGCCAGGTGGCGCTGGCCCAGCTGGTGCCGGACAACGGCGCCGGAAATTCACCGGCTGCAGCGACTGCGCCGGCGAATGCGGACGGTTCAGCCGCGGCTGCCGACATCGAGTCCGCGCTGATGCGCCTGGAGGAGAAATATGCGATCCAGGAAAAGGAAGCCAGGGAAGTCCAGGAAAAGCGGCTCGAACTGGAAAAGTCCAATCTCGAACTTGCCGCCAGCAACCGGCAACTGACGCAGCAGCTTGAAGCCGCGCGCAAGGCCGGGAAACGGTTCTCGGCCGAGCTGGCACGCCGGGTCTACCGGAATGTTTCGCGCCATGTCGCGGGAATGGCCGCTGTGTCGATTCCCTATGTGGGCGCAGGCGTCTCCGTCGGCATGACGAGGCTCGATGTCAAGGAGGGCTGCGCTACGCTCGGCGCATTGAACGAATTGAACCGCGCCATGAAGCTGGAGACGGTCAGCGAAGCCAGAGTCTGCACACTGGCGGTGCCCACGCAGGACGAGGTGATGGCCCAGGTTCTCAGGAACTGGCGCACGGCCTATGCGGTGGCTGCGGCCTGGGCCAACCAGGACGAAACCGGTTTGCCGGCCGAGCCGCCGACGGTTCCCCAGGCCCGTGCCAACGAGCTCTGGATGGCCGTGTTCGGTGCCATTCCGCAAGCCGTGAATCCGGCACCGCAACGGCCCGGACCGATTCTGCCGACCGCGCCAACGCCGCCAACGCCGCCGACGCCGCCGTCGATCAAGTAAGCCGCGCCCGGCCCGGCTCTCAGACGAAGGCGTCGCCTTCGCCGCCACCACCAAGCTGGATCTGCCCTTCCTCGGCCAGGCGGCGCGCGACCTTGAGGATTTCCTTCTGCTCGTTTTCGACTTCGGAAAGACGCACGGGGCCTTTGGATTCGAGGTCTTCCCGCAGCATTTCGGCGGCGCGCTGCGACATGTTCTTGAATATCTTCTCGCGCAGTTCCGGCGAGGATCCCTTGAGGGCGATGATCAGCGCATCCGACTGCACCTCGCGCAGCAGCAGCTGGATGCCGCGATCGTCGACATCGAGCAGGTTCTCGAAGATGAACATCTCGTCGAGGATCTTCTGCGCCAGGTCCGCGTCGTATTCGCGGACGTTGTCGATGATGGCCGTCTCGTTGGTCTGGCCGACGAAGTTGAGGATTTCCGCGGCGTGCCGAATGCCGCCCATGGCGGTCTTCTTGATGTTGCCCGAGGCGCTGGAGAGTATCCGCGTCAGGGCCTCGTTGAGCTCGCGCAAGGCGGTGGGCTGCACCCCGTCCAGCGTGGCGATGCGCAGCAGGACATCGTTGCGCAGGCGGTCGGTGAAATGCTTGAGGATGTCGCCGGCATGGTCGTATTCGAGGTGCACCAGGATCGTGGCGATGATCTGCGGGTGCTCGTTGCGGATCAGTTCGGCGACGCTGGCGGCATCCAGCCATTTCAGGCCTTCGATGCCGGCGGTGTCGTTGCCCGACATGATGCGGTTGATCAGCGCGCCGGCCCGGTCGTCGCCGAGGGCCTTGGTCAGCATCGCCTTGATGGTTTCATTGTCGACGGCGACCGGCGAACCCCTGGCGGTCTGCTCGGTAAACTCGTCGATCACCGACTCGACGCGATCGCGCGCCACCTGCTTGAGCGCCGCCATGGCGTGACCGATCTTCTGGACTTCCTTGGGACCGAGGTTGCGCAGGATCTCGGCCGCCTCGTCCTTGCCCAGCGACAACAGCAGGATGGCACTTTTTTCGATGCCCTCGCTTTCAGCTCTCACCGCGGCCAACCCATTCCTTGATCATCGCGGCGACCGCCTTGGGATCCTGCTTGGCCATTTCGCGCGCCGCGGCCAGCTTGGTTTCGTAGGAGTATGCGGCGGCGCTGGGCGCCCGCTCGGCGCCCGCGGCAGCCTGGCGCGCGGCGGCACGCGAGGCCGCTTCGGACAATTGCAGCAGCATCGGCTTGAGCATGCGGGTCCACACCCAGAACACCCCGATGATGACGAGCAGGTACTTGCCGATCTCCTTCAGCGTCGCAATCAGCTCGGCATTGGCCCACAGCGGTGCTTCGGGCACGATCTCTTTTTCGATCACGGTGAATGGCGCATTGGCGACGTTGAGGGTGTCGCCGCGTTCCTGGTTGTAGCCCATGGCTTCGCGCGCAAGATCGTTGATCTGTTTCAGGTCGGCCTCGGACAGGGGCAGCGGCTTGGCCGGCGCCCGGTTTGCGGCCTGCGGCGTGGCGGCAGCCGGGGTCCGATAATTGACCACCACGGCCACCGAGAGGCGGCGGACGGCGCCGGGCGCGACCTTGGTATGGCGCACGGTCTTGTCGACTTCGTAGTTTATCGTCGCGCTCTTGCTGAAATTCTGCGTGCCGCCCGCGCCGGACGCGATGCCCGCGGACTCGCCGGCCTGGGACTGCGGCGCGGTGGCCGGGGCCGGCGGCTGGTTGCTGAGGGCGCCGGGAATCCCGGCTGCGGCAGGGGAGCCGCTGCCCGATTCGGCCGTGAGCTGACTGCGTATGGCGGTGCCGGGCTGCGGGTTGGGGCGGAAGGTTTCGGCAACCTGGTCGGTTTGGGAGAAATCGACGTCGGCCGCCACCTGGGCGCGGACATTGTTGTCGCCGACGATGGGCGAGAGGATCGTCTCGATGCGTTTCACATAGGCCGCCTCAATGTCGCGCACATACTTGATCTGGGATGCATCGAGCCCGGCGTCGCGCAGGGGATCCTTCTGCTGCGACAGCAGGTTGCCATCCTGGTCGATCACGCTGACGTGGTTCGGCGTCAGTTGCGGCACGCTCGATGCGACGAGATTGACGATGCCGGCGACCTGGGCGGCTTCGAGGCGGCGGCCGGGAACGAGGCTGACCAGCACCGAAGCCGAGGTCTTCTGATCGTCGCGCAGGAAGGCGGTCTGCTTGGGGATGGCCAGATGCACGCGGGCGCCCTTGACCGCCGCGAGCGACTGCACCGAGCGGGCCAGTTCGCCTTCGAGTCCGCGCTGATAATTGACCTGTTCGGCAAACTGGCTGATGCCCATTTTCTGGTTTTCGAGCAGTTCGAAGCCGACCAGTCCGCCCTTGGGCAGGCCCTGTGCGGCCAGGCGCAGGCGAGTGTCATGGACCACGGCCTGCGGCACGAGGATGGTGTGTCCGCCTTCGCTGAAGCGGTAGGGGATATTCTGCTGCTGCAGGGCGGCGACGATGTTGCCGCCGTCCTTTTCGTCGGCGATCGAGAAAAGCACCGCATAGGAAGGCTCTTTGGCCCACAGCAGACCGCCGATCAGGATCGCCAGGAACAGGGCGAAGCCAAGCATGGCAATCAGCTTCTGGCCGGCGCCGAGGCGTGCGAAAGCCTCCACCGAAAGCGGGAAGCCTGTTGCTGCAGTTGCGGTTTCTGCCATTGTGTCCTGTACTGTCCTGTATTCAGCGTGGTTTCCGCGGTCAGCCTACCCGCGTGCAGAGTATGGATTGGCACAGCAAGACTGATTCCCGAAAGAAGCGGCAATTTTTACCGGTATATCGGATACCCGTTTCCTTGTTTGCAAACCTTGATTCTGCCATCATCGCAGAACATGGTACTTCCCTCAGACACTGCCAAGCCCCCAAGCGTTCCGGCCTCGGCCGCCCAGGTTGCGCCTGAAGAAGCCTTGCGCCTGACCGAGGCCTTCCGCATCTTCAGCCAGGCCTCCGAGGAGTTGAGCGGGGCCTACAGCGAACTGCAGGTTCAGGTGGCGCGGCTTACCGAGCAACTGGCGGCCGCCAACGGCGCCCTGCGCCAGCAGTACCAGGAAAAGGCCGCGCTGACGGAGCGCCTCAGCCTGCTGCTCGATGCGCTGCCGGCCGGCGTCGTGGTGTTGGACGATGTCGGCAACGTGGTGCAGACCAATCCCGCGGCCGGCGATTTTCTCGGTGGCGTGGAGCTCGACGCCGGCTGGGCGGCGATTTATGCGGATGCGCTGACGCCCGGCGACACCCCCGGCGAATTCATAGCCGGCGAGCGGCGTCTCGCGGTCGACGTCACGCCGCTGGATTCGGCCGGCGGCCGCATTGTGCTGCTGCACGACATCACCGAGGCGCAACAGCTGAAAACCCAGGCGGCACGCACCCAGCGCCTGGCCGCGATGGGCGAAATGGCCGCGCAGCTGGCGCACCAGCTGCGCACGCCGCTGGCGGCCGCCCTGCTGTATGCCGGCAACCTCGAAAGCGCCGACATACCGGCGCACAGCCGGGCCTCGATCGCCGGCAAGACCGTGGCGCAGCTCAAGCACATCGAGCACCTGATCCAGGACATGCTGCTGTTTGCCCGCGGCGAGGTGCTGGGCCGCGAACGCTTCGCCGTGAGCGATCTGCTGGCCGAGTTGGCGCGCAATTTCGAGCCGCTGGCCCAGTCCGCCAGAGCCGGATTCATCGTCGCCGATCACAGCGACGGCGGCTTGCTCACCGGCACGCGCAAGTCGCTGGTCAGCGCCCTGACCAGCCTGCTGGAAAATGCCCTGCAGGCGGTCGACGGCCGGCCGGCCGGCCGCATCGAACTGTCGGCCCGCTGCGAGGACGAAACCCTGCAACTGGCCGTGACCGACAACGGCCCCGGCATGGACGCGGCGACTGCGGCGCGCCTGTTCGAGCCTTTCTTCACCACCCGCAGCAACGGCACCGGGCTCGGCCTGGCGATTGCGCGCGGGGTGGTGCGTGCCCATGGCGGCGGCATCGATGTCGTCTCCAACCCCGGGGCCGGCGCCCGCTTCATCGTCACTCTGCCATGTCCGAAAAACTGAACATCCTTGTCGTCGAGGACGACGATGCCCTGCGCGACGCGCTGCAGATCACCCTGGAGGCGGCGGGCCACCAGGTGACCGGCACCGATGGCGGCGCCGCGGCGCTGGAGGCGCTGCGCGACAAAAGCTTCAACATGGTGGTGTCCGACCTGCGCATGAGCCCGATGGACGGCCTGGTCCTGCTCGGCGAAATCCGCAACCGCCATCCCGGCTTGCCGGTGCTCTTGATGACCGCCTTCGGCGATGTGGACAAGGCCGTCGCGGCGATGCGCGGCGGCGCCTGCGACTTCATGCTCAAGCCATTCGAACCGAAGGCCCTGATCGACCAGATCACCCGCTATGCGACACCGCCCGCGCCGGCGGCAGGCGTCGTCGCCGTCGATGCCAAGACGCGTGCCACGCTGCTCCTGGCCGCGCGCGTCGCGCGCACCGACGCGACCGTGCTGCTGACCGGCGAATCGGGCGTCGGCAAGGAGGTTTTCGCGCGCTACATCCACGACCAGTCGGCGCGTGCCAAAGGCCCCTTCGTCGCCATCAATTGCGCGGCGATTCCCGACAACCTGCTCGAAGCCACCCTGTTCGGCTACGAAAAAGGCGCCTTCACCGGCGCGCAAACGGCCCAGGCCGGCAAGTTCGAGCAGGCCAACGGCGGCACCCTGCTGCTCGACGAGATTTCCGAAATGCCGCTCGGCCTGCAAGCCAAGCTGCTGCGCGTGCTGCAGGAACGCGAGGTCGAGCGGGTCGGCGGCAAGAAGCCGGTGGCGCTCGATATCCGCGTGCTGGCGACCTCAAACCGCGACATGGCCGGCGAAGTGCGGACCGGGCGTTTTCGCGAAGACCTGTTCTATCGCCTGAACGTGTTCCCGCTCGAAATCCCGCCCCTGCGCGAGCGGCCCGGGGACATCGTGCCCCTGGCGCGCCTGGCCCTGGCGAAAATGGCCGCTGCGGCGGGCAGGGCGGCAACTTTTGCCGCTTCGGCCGAGGAGCGGCTGGCCGCCTACGCCTGGCCGGGCAACGTGCGCGAACTGGAGAACGTCGTGCAGCGTGCGCTGATTCTCGAACCCGGGGAATCGATCAAGGCGGAAGATCTGCCGCTCGATCGCCTGGCTGCCGCGGCCGCAGTGACAGCCGGGGCGGGCGGTCCGGCGGCCGAACCGGTCCCGGCCGCCGTGTCGCCAGCGCCAACTCTTGTCCCGGGCGGCAGCGGCGCTCCGCCGAACATGAAGGACCTGGAACGGCAGCACATTCAGGAAGTACTGGCCAAGGTCGGCGGGTCGCGCAAGAAGGCGGTGGCCATTCTGGGCATCTCGGAACGGACCTTGCGCTACAAGCTGAACCAGTATCGCGCCGAAGGCCTGCTGCCGGGGAGCGAGGACGAATGAGGCGACAAGCCATGTTGGCACGCCATTTGCTGCATCTCAACTGAACAAACTTATCAGGGTTTCCCCGGCCATGGCCATCGACACGCGACAAATCGACCAGATGCTTTCCGAGCTGCGCTCGGCGGCCTCCTTGGCGGGCGGGAAACCCGCCGGCAGCGAGCCGACTGCCGGCGGTCCCGACTTTGCCCAGGTCCTCAAGAGCACCATCGACGACGTCAGCGCGGCCCAAGTCGATGCGCGCAAGCTGGCCGAGGATTTCTCCAGCGGCCAGAGCGACGTCAACCTGCAGGATGTGATGATCAACCTGCAAAAAGCCAGCCTTTCCTTCCAGCAAATGGTCCAGGTGCGCAACCGGCTGGTGTCGGCTTACCACGACATCATGAACATGCAGGTTTGAGTTCCTCCCCGGCTGGCGCCTTTGGCGGCCTACGCCTCAAGTCTTCCGCCCGGATGCCGTAAATCGGGCTAGGCCGAAAAGAAAAAGGGAAATCATGTCTGTAATGCGCGTGGCGTGCACCGTCGGCCTGCTGGCCCTGCCCGTCGCCGGGCTGGGCGCGAGCGCCGGCGGCAACTGGCAGGGCATTCTTGCCGGCCGCAGCGAAACCATAGAAATCGACCGCACGCGCATCGAACCCGCCTCCGCCGGCGCCACGGCCTGGAGCCGGGTCAAGCTGGATCGCCCGGTCAATGATCCCGGGGGCGTCTATGACGCGATTCACGCCCAGAATCACTACGATTGCGCCGCCCGCCGCTTTACCACGCTGCGCAGGATTTATTTCAACGGCGACAGCCTGGTGCGCGAAGACGTCGTGGCCCGCCGACGGGCCAATGCGGTGGCCGTCGGCAGCATCGACGAGCGCTTGTTCAATGTCGCCTGCGGCGCCAGGCTTGCCGGCGCAGCCGCAGGGCAGGAGGCGACATCCGCTCCGGCAGCGGTGGAAACGGCGAAAGTCACGCCGGTCGAGCGCCCGGCCGCAATACATGCCGACATGCGCAGTCTGGCGGCCGAGACCGGTGCGCGGCGGCTGACGCCGGTCGCCGATACGCTGCCGGTGCCGGCAGCGGACAAGCCGAAACTGATCGTCCTGCCACCCATCGACAAGGCTGCGGCGGCCGAGGCGGCGGCACAGGCCGCGGCAAAGGCCGGGGTCGCCGGCGGGGCTAAGCCTGCGGCCGCAAAGCCCGCGGTGGCGGCAGCGCCGTCGATTCCGCGCGACCTGGATTCGGCTTCCGCCCGGCGGCAGCGCGAACTGCATTACGCCACGTCCGGTCCGCGCAAGGCCGCGCGACAAAAAACGGCGGCGGAGGCGGCGCCAGCCGTCCCGGCTGCGCCCAGGCGCATCGAATGGGCCTACGAAGGCGAGGGCGGACCGTCCCACTGGGCTCGCTTGCGCAGCGACTATGCCGCCTGCGGCAGCGGCAAGCGCCAGTCGCCGATCGACATTCGCGACGGCATCGCGGTCAATCTCGAAAGCATCAAGTTCGATTACCGGCTGGCGCAGTTCCGCATCGTCGATGTCGGCCATACCGTTCAGGTCAAGCTGGCGCCCGGTCAGGGCCTGAGCGTGATGGGCAAGCGCTATGAATTGCAGCAACTGCAATTCCACAGGCCGGCCGAAGAACGGATCAATGGCCGCAGCTACGACATGTCGGCGCACCTGGTGCATCGAAGCGAGGATGGGCAAATCGCCATCGTCGCGGTGCTGCTCGAAAAAGGTACCGAGCACCCGCTGATCCAGACCTTATGGAACAACCTGCCCCTGGAGCAGGGTGTCGAGTTTGCATCCGAGGACGCCATCGACGCGAATAGCCTGTTGCCGGAAAACCGCGCCTACTGGACCTACATGGGTTCCCTGACGACGCCGCCCTGCACCGAGGGTGTGTTGTGGATGGTGCTGAAGCAGCCGGCGCAGATCGGCGCGGAACAGGTGGCGATCTTTTCGCGGGTGTTCCGCGGCAATGCCCGTCCGCTGCAGGCGGCCAACGGCCGGCTGATCAAGGAATCGCGCTGAGCCGAGAGCCGCGGAAAGTTGGTGCTGGCGACACGGCGGCCGTGCGTCGCGGCGTTGCCAGCGCTCGCTGAAGTACCTTTCCCCCGGCCCCTCGCCAAGCGAGGGGGTGACAATGGTTCGCCGCCGCGCGGCTCCGTGTCATGGCTGGCGCCCCATCGGGCGGCCGTGCAGGGCGTCTCATACCTCGCCCAGGCCGCCGCACTTGGCGGCGCTGACTGTGTCCGGTATCACCGCGTTGATCGCTTCAACCAGTGCACGCATCTGGGCGATCAATGCGCAGCAGCGGATTTCTATCTGATGGCTCGATGCATTCTCGCGCAGTGCCGCGTGCAGGGAGGCCGCGGCAGCGGTTGCAGCTGTCGCGCCTATGGTGCCGGTCGAGCCTTTGAGGGTATGGGCCAGCCGATGGAGTGCGGCCAGATCACCGGCGACAAGGGCTTCGGCCAGCGCCTTGGTATCGTTGGCATGGGTCTGGGCGAACAGGCTTAGCATCTGCCGGTGTTTGGGGACGCTGCCGCGCAGCAACGTCAGGCCATGCTCGATATTGAGCCCGGCAACCTGCGCCAGCCGCTGCCGCCAGGCATCTATTTCGGCTGGTGCGATCCGGGTTCGCGGCGCCGGATTCGGCACCATATCCCTGGCCGGCGCCGGCGCCAGTTCCGTGCTCGGCATCCATTTCAGCAGCGCCGCGTAGAGGTCGTCGGGATTCACCGGCTTGGTGACGAAGTCGTTCATACCAGCTTCGGCGCAGGCGCGGCGGTCTTCCTCGAAGACGTTGGCGGTGATTGCCAGGATAGGCGTGTCGGCGCGGCCGGGCAGGGAGCGGATGGCGCGGGTTGCCTCGATGCCGTCCATGCGCGGCATCTGCATGTCCATCAGGATCAGGTCGAAGGGAATGGCGCGGGCCTTTTCCAGGGCGTCGAGGCCGTCCACGGCAATATCCACTGCCAGCCCGGCACCGTGCAGCAGTTCCATCGCGACTTCGCGGTTGATGGCGTTGTCCTCGGCCAGGAGCACGTGCGCGCCGCCGTGGCGACGGCGCAGTTCCGTCGCCACGTCCTCCATGGCGACTTCGCTGGCGACGGGCATTACGCCCGTACCACGCTGCAGCCGAGCCGTGAACCAGAAGGTGCTGCCGCCCCCTGGCGTGCTTTCGGCGCCGACCTCTCCCCCCATCAGCTCGGCCAGCCTACGGGTGATGGCCAGACCCAGGCCGGTACCGCCATACTTGCGCGTGGTCGAGGCGTCGCCCTGCTCGAAGGCATGGAACAGGCTGGCAACCTTGTCGGTGGCGACGCCGATCCCGGTATCCGTGACTTCGAAGCGCAACAGAAGATCGTCGCCATTCTCGTGCAGCAGCCGGGCGCGCAGCGTGATGCCCCCGCTTTCGGTGAACTTGATGGCGTTGATCGCATAGTTGAGCAGGCCCTGGCGCAGGCGCGTGGCGTCGCCGCGCAGCCAGGCCGGCGCCCCGGCGACGTCGACGGTGATGCTGAGTCCCTTGCCGCGGGCGCGGTCGGAAATCAGCGAAGAGACATGATCGAGTATCGATGACAGCGGGAAATTGGCCTGCTCCAAGGTCAGCTTGCCGGCTTCGATCTTGGAGATGTCGAGGATGTCGTTGATGACGGCGAGTAGGTGATTCGCCGTCGCGTCGATCTTGGCCAGCCTGTCGGCCTGCTCGGCCGTGGGATTGCTGCGGCGCAGGATATGGGTGAGGCCGATGATCGCGTTCATCGGCGTGCGGATCTCGTGGCTCATGTTGGCGAGGAACGCGCTCTTGGCGAGGTTTGCGGCTTCCGCCTGGCGCATGGTGGCCGCCAGTTCGCTGGTGCGTTCGCGCACGCGCGCTTCGAGCCGGTCATTCAGGTCGCGCAGCGCGAGTTCGGCACGCTTGACCTCGGTGACGTCGCGCACCGTTCCGATGACCCCGATGATTTCGCCCCGGGTATTGCGCAGCGGGGCCGTCAGGGCCGATGCCCAGCCCGCGCGCCCGGTGCGCTTGACCGCGAAGGGAAATTCGATGGCTTCGGGAGTTTCGCCGGCCAGCGCGCGTTCGACCCGGAGCATGACGCCGCTTTCCGCCATGAAAGGCACGATCTCCCAGGGGTCGTGGCCGATCACGTTTTGCGCCGACATTCCGGTGAGCTGTTCCATGTAGGGGTTCCATACCCGGTAACGCAGGTCGGGTCCATACACGATGATTCCTTCGCTGGCGCTGGCGATGATTTCCCGGTTCATCTGGTTTGATTCGAGCAAGGCGAGTTCCGTGTACTTGCGCTCGGTAATATCCTGAATCAGGCCGCGCATTTTCAGCGGTCGGCCCGCTGCGTCGAACTCGACGCCGCCGAGGCCGCGAACCCAGCGTTCGGCGCCGTCGCTGTGGCGCAGGATGCGGAACTCCCGGTCAAAAGCCTGGTTGCGGCCGAGAACATCCTCTTTCAGGTAATCCAATATCGCGAGGCGGTCCTCCGGATGGATCAGCGCCGCCCATCCGGCCATCGATCGCTCATAGGCATCGTCGATGCCGAAAATGCGGTCGAATACCTCCGAACTGGTCCAGCGCGCGGTGTCGGCATCGATGGAGTAGCTGCCGAGTCCGGTGATGGTCTGCGACTCCCTGAGCAGATGCTCGCTTTCCCGCAGTTCGTCCTCTCGCTGGGCGACGATTCCGAGCAACTGGTTGAAGCTGCGGAACAAGTCGCCTATTTCATCCTGGCGGGTGACGGTCAGCGGCTCCGGGCGGCTGTTGGCCGCGGACATTGCGATCAGGCTGCGGGCTGCCGCAATCACCGGTGCCAGTTGGCGCCTGATCATCCACCAGGTCAGCCCACCGGCCAGCAGGGTAAGAAAGATTGCCGCGATCAGCATGCGCTGCTGCAGGGCGCGGATCGGTGCAAAGGCTTCCGCGGTCGGCAGCGAGACCGCCAGGTACCAGCCGGCGACGGCGACGGATTTGGCGGAGATCAGCACTTCCTCGCCCAGCGGATTGACGAACACTTCCGAACCTTCGAAGCCGTCAAAAAATCGGTCCATGATCGGGTTGATGCCCGGGGCGGGTAGGGATTCGAGGTTGCGCTGCTCGTCGGTGGCGGTGACGATCAAGCGGTGCTGCGGCGCGACCAGCAAATAACCGCCGGTCTTGCCGTAGCGACCGCCGGTTATGTTGTTGAGGAAATTCAACTCGCCGAAATTGATCACGCCGACCAGGGCGCCGATCACCGTCCCGGCCGCATCGTGTATCGGCGCCGCCAGTCCGACGGCAGGCGCGCCGGACTTCCGGCCCGCGAACGGCCGGCCGACGCTGGTGACCCCCTCCTTGAGGGCGGCGGCCACGCCATCGAATTCGGCGGCGCCGGCCTGCAGGCGCTCCGCACCATTCGGCACGGCGGCGATCAATGTGCCGTCGGGCCGGTAGACGCTGACGCCGCCGTTGAACAGGCTTGCCAGATAGGGGCGCCGTTCCAGCAGTGCCTGGACCGCAGCGGAGCCCTGCGCCATGGTCGGGACGACAAGTGGCGCGAATTCGGTCAGCGCGCCCAGCCGGTTTGCCAATTCCTGATCGATCTTCTTGCCGATGAATGACGCGGCGGAGAACTGCTGCTCGCCGAGCAGCCTTTCTATATCCTCGCGCAGGGTACGGCTGGCGTAGAACGCCAGCGACCAGATGCCGAACAGGAAGATCACCAGGGTAAATACGGTCACCCGCGCCTTGAGCGACCATTTTTCCGGGAAATGCCAATTCATGCGCTTCTCCACCCCTTTGAGTCTGTTCAGCGAACGCCACCGGGGCGATTGCGGCCATCGCACAGCAGGGAAGCGCGGCAGCCAATTGGCCTGCGTCCGTGTGCATACCGTGTGGCGCAACTTTAGCATCTTCTCCGCGCCGCCCGCAGCCGCATGTACCCCCACTGGGCGCGAAGAATCTCGGTTAAAGTTGGCGGCAGCCGTGGCGGCAGAGCTGCGGCGGACAATGGCACCAATCGCAATCGGAGAGAGGGCTCAGGCGTGGGAATCGGAACGGTGATGGACGGAAACGCAGCCGGCCTGCGCGGTCTTGGCGCAGCGCGCCGCCTGCAAGGTGCCGGGCGAATGGCAATTCTGTGTTCGGCGGTATTGCTCGGCGCCTGCGGCGACAGCCAGCTGGCTTTCGTCACCGAAGGCGACCCGGGGCAATCGCTGTCCGTTATTCGCGAGCAGGCCTATCTTGCCGGGCCGTGGCAGACGACTTTGATAGTCGCCGGCACCCCGCGCTGCCAGCGGCGGTATCCGCTGCCGGGAAAGACCACCCGCCAGTTCACCATGGCCGTCCATCGGCCGCAGCCTGGCGTGTTCATACTCAACACCGACAACAGCTGGTACGTCGCCGAACTGCAGGAGTGCGGCTTCCAGGCCTACAAGACGCCACCGCCCGCACCGGGCGAACTCGCCGGCCGGTTTGAAGTCGGTGACGGCGATCTGCGCTATGTCCCGGCGTCGCCCGCGCGTTCCGCGCCGAGCGACACTTCCCGTTCGCGTGCGCCTGGCAGGTGATTCCTGCGATGACCGGATTGGCGCCGACCCGCCGCGAGACTCGCCATGGCGTTTCGCGGGCAGCAGGTGCGGCATGCTGAAACGCATCGGCGTCGAGAATCTGCGCCTCGGCATGCACATTCACGAATTGTGCGGATCGTGGATGGATCATCCGTTCTGGCGCACGCGCTTCACCCTCGATGACGCCGATGACATTCGCCGCCTGCGCGAAAGCGGCATTAGCGAAGTCTGGATCGATACCGCGCTGGGACTCGACGTGCTGCCGGCCGAGTCGCGCGCGGAAACTCGCACCGAAGCCGAGGTTGCGGCGGAGGTGGATCAGACGCTGGCGCAGGCGGATCGACAAACTGCGACGCGCGGACCGGTGGCCACGATCGAAGAGCTTGCGCGTGCCGTGAGGATCTGCTCCCGCGGCAAGAGTGCCGTCGTTTCGATGTTTCACGAAGCGCGCATGGGCATGGCCATATCGTCCACGGCTGCCGACGCGCTGGCGGATGAGATTTCGAACTCCGTGATGCGCAATCCCGGCGCGCTGATCAGTCTGGCGCGCCTGAAAACCGCCGACGATTACACCTACCTGCATTCGGTGGCGGTATCTGCGCTGATGGTGGCGCTGGCCAGGCAACTGGGGCTGGACGCGGCGACCACCCGCGAACTCGGCAAGGCTGGCCTGCTGCACGACCTGGGCAAGGCAAAGACGCCGATCGAGATCCTCAACAAGCCGGGCAAATTGACCGACGAGGAATTCGCCGTCATCAAGCGCCACCCCGAACAGGGGCACCAGATCCTGGTGGCCGGCGCGGCAAGCGGCGAAATTCCGCTCGACGTGGTGCTGCACCACCACGAAAAAATGGACGGTACAGGCTATCCACGACGTTTCAAGGGTGACGAAATCAGCCTCTACGCAAGAATGGGGGCGGTCTGCGACGTCTATGATGCGATCACCTCGAACCGGCCCTACAAGGACGGCTGGGACCCGGCCGATGCGATTCGCAAAATGGCCGAATGGTGCGGCGGCCACTTCGACAGCCGCGTATTCCAGGCCTTCGTCAAGTGCATCGGCATCTATCCGATAGGCTCGCTGGTGCGTCTGGCGTCCGGGCGGCTGGGTGTCGTCGTCGAGCAGTCCGGCGGGTCATTGCTGACCCCTTGCGTCAAGGTGTTTTTCTCGACCCGTTCGCAATCGCACATCCCGCCCGAGGTGATCGACCTTTCGCTTCCCGCGGCAAAGGACAAGATCGTCAGCCGCGAGGATGCGAGCCGCTGGGGACTGAAAAATATCGAACGGTTCTGGGTGCCCTGAGTGCGGCTGCCCGACATGCAATGGCCGAACCGGGCAAGCATGGCCCGGATCGATCCGGCGCCGAATGGCGCGGCGGTGAGCGACGGGATCCCGTCCAAGGATCGGCATCCCCTGCTGCCGGCCTTTCTCGCCCAGGTGCTGGCTGCCCTGGTCGTGGGCGCTTTGGCGCTGCTGGCGGCGCCCGCTTTGCTCGGGCAGCCGCTGTTTCTCGCCGCGCTGCAGGGGGTGCTGGCGCTGCTCATCGCCTGGCGCCTGGGCGCGCCGATCTGGTGGCTGCCGATGCATTTCTGCTTCCTGCCGCTGGCCGTCTTGGCTCGCGGCATGGCCTTGCCCGGCTGGGTCTGGGGCGGCGGATTCGTGCTGCTGCTGCTGGTTTTCTGGCGCACCGACCAGAGTCGCGTGCCTCTGTATCTGACCAACCGCCGGAGCCGGGACGCCCTGCAGCTGCAGCTGCCCGCCGGTCCTTGCCGCGTGATTGACCTGGGCTGCGGCGATGGTGCTGTTTTGCGCCAATTGGCAGCCGCCCGTCCAGACTGCAGCTTTGTCGGCTTCGAGCATGCGCCGCTGACTTGGGCCTGGGCCTGGCTGCGCGCGCGCGGCCGGCACAATCTGAGCATCCGTTGCGGCGACTTCTGGACCCATTCGCTGGCCGGCTATGACCTGGTCTATGCGTTTCTTTCGCCAGCGGCGATGCCGGCGCTCGGTATCAAGGCTCGCACCGAGATGTCGCCCGGCGCCCGCCTGGTCAGCAATAGCTTCGCCATCCCCGGACAGGTGGCGCTGGACGTGATCGACGTGGCCGACGCGCGCAAGACGCGCTTTTACACCTATGATTGCGGCCGGTCGCAATGAGCGACGCGAGCGATCGGTGCCATGGCCGCGAGGATTCCGGCCCAATGCCCCATCGTCCGGCAGTATCGTGGCGGCACGGATGTTGCAACATGGGTATTGCGACTACGTGCGGCACTGTGATGAGACAAAGGTAAACCATGGCTGATTCTGCCCCGCTTTCCGAAACCGAACTTGCGCGAGAAACCCTGCGTCGGCTCGCATCGAAAAAGATTCCAGCGACGCCGGACAACTATCGGGCGGTTTATTACGAGATATCGGGCGTGCCGGCACAGGCGTCCTTCCCCGAACGGGAACTGAAGGGCCTGCTTGCCGGCTTGCCGCGCAACGGTCCCGAGCAACTGCGCTTCGTGCGCCAGTTCGAAGCCGGGGTTGCCAAGGGCAGCTGGGATGGCGTCGGCAGCGCCTTGACCGAGTTCCTGGGCAAGTCGGGCAGCGAGCCGCACAATTGGCCGGGCCTGATCCGGGAGCTGCTGCTGCAACTGGAGACCCACCATGCCGGTCTCACTGCCGCCAAGAAAAAGGAGGCGCTGGACAGGGTGCTGTCCGGCTCCGGCAGCCCCGAGCTGCAGCTTGGCCGGCTGCAGGCCTTGATTCGTTCCTGGTCACAAAATACGTTCATCGACAGGGCCGACACGACCGCGCCCATGCTTGATGCGGTTCCGGCGCCAACGCCATCGGCCGCGGCGCCTGCACCGGAGCGGAGCGCGTCGATGCCGTCGGCGGGCTGGCAATTGGGGACCAACGAGTTGCGGGAAATCATCGTCCAGCTGCTCGACAATACGCTCTCGATCGTGTTGCGCGACAGCCCCGATCTGGCCGCGGAGGCGGCCGAGATATCCCGCTCGGTACGCGCCGCGCAAACCGCCGAGGCGCTGAGCGGAATCTCCGAACGCCTGAAGAAGCTCAGCTATCGGGCGCTGTTCGTCGCCGAGGACCAGTCCGAGCTGAGCGCCGCACTGATGCACCTGGTCCAGCTGATCATCGACAACATCAGCGAACTGGTGGTCGAGGATCAGTGGCTGACCGGCCAGATCAAGGTGGTGCGCGACCTGATCCAGCAACCTCTCAGCCTGCGCAGAATCGACGACGTCGAGCGCCGCATGAAAGATGTCATCGTCAAGCAGAGTTCGCTGAAGAAAAACCTGCACGAAGCCAACGATCGTCTCAAGTTCATGCTGGCGACCTTCGTCGATCGCCTCGCCGATTTTTCCGAGGCGACCGGCGATTACCACAGCAAGATCGAGGGCTACTCGGAAAAGATCAGCAAGGCCGGTAACATCGCCGAACTCACCGAGGTGCTCGACGAGGTGATGCGCGCGACCCGCGTGGTCCAGGTCAATGCGGCGCGCTCGCGTGACGAATTGAGCACGATGCGCAGCAGGGTAAGCGACGCCGAGCAGGTGGTGGCGCGGCTGCAGACCGAACTGTCGAGTGCCAGCGAACTGGTGCGGCTCGATCAGTTGACCGGCGCACTCAACCGCAAGGGCCTCGACGACGCGCTGGAAAAGGAGATCGCCCGGCTCAAGCGGCAGAGCGGAACATTGAGCATTGCCCTGCTCGATATCGACAATTTCAAGAAACTCAACGACACCCTGGGGCATGTCGCGGGCGACGCGGCGCTGGTGCATTTGTCGAAAGTCGTGCGCGAAACGGTGCGCCCCCAGGACATGCTGGCCAGGTATGGCGGCGAGGAGTTCGTCGTGCTGTTGCCCAACACCTCCGTCGAGGACGGCGTGGCGGTGATGACGCGGGTGCAGCGCGAACTGACGCGCGAGTTCTTCCTCAACAACAACGAAAAGGTGCTGATCACCTTCAGTTGCGGCGTGGCCGAAATCCGCAATGCGGAAGATCCCTACGAGGCGCTCAAGCGTGCCGATGGGGCGATGTACCTGGCCAAGCGCGTCGGCAAGAACCGCGTCGTCCCCGCCTGAGACCCCGCCGCCAGGCGCTTTTCCGGCGACGGGGGCGGCCGCGGCACGCGAATTCGGGCGGCTTTGCCATTCGCGTTGACGCCTGCCGAACTGCCGGTGACGCCGGCTGCAATCAACGAGCATGCGATCAACTCGGCTATTGATCCTCGCTTTCGCCGGGCACAGTTTGCGTTAACCTGCCTGGCATGGTTCGACAATTCCGCAGGGCATGAAGCAGTCCCTGGTTCCCCTGCCATCCGCGGCATTGCTGGGATTTTTCCGCGGCGCGCTGGATAGCGCACTGGTCGAGCGCGGCGCGGCGCAAGGGCTCGAATTGCTGGGGGGGCCGGAGGAATTCTGGGCTCAGCTTGCACCCCTCGAATTGCGCCGCATGGCCGCCGGCGGCAATGCCAATGCCCGGGCCGAACTGGCCTGGCGCCATGTCAACGGTGATCGCGAGCAGAAGGATTCGGCGGCGGCGGTGCACTGGGCACTGCAAAGCGCGGAGGCGGACTGCCCGTCCGGACTGGCCGTGCTGGCCTGGCTGCTGCATCACGGCTGGGGCTTGCCGCGCGATGACGCCGAGGCGCTACGCCTGTTCACCCGTGCCGCGGCAAGCGAGGTGGTCCTCGCCCTGTATTGGCTCGGGCGCATGCATTACTTCGGCGTCGGCGCGACGCCCGACTTCGCCCGCGCCGAACACTGGCTGCGGCGTGCCGCCGGGCATGGGCATGCGGCGTCGCGCGACCTGCTGGCGCGCTGCCATTTCTTCGGCCGCGGCGTTGCGCAGGATCGCGCCGAGGCGCTGCGCCTGTGGTGTGCGGCGGCCGCCGACGGCATTGCCAGCGCGAGCTTTTGCCTGGGCATGTGCCTCTATGTCGGCGAGGGCATTGCCGCCGATCCCGCCGCCGCGCTTGAGCATTTTCGGGCGGCCGCCGACCAGGGCGTGGCGGGGGCGATGTTTCTGCTCGGGCAATCGGCGTGCTTCGGCATCGGCGCTGCCCGCGATCCGGCTGCCGCATTGGCATGGTATGGCCGGGCTGCGGAGCTGGGCAGCCGCGATGCCGAGTTCGAACTGGGTGAATGCCATGCCTACGGCATCGGTGCGGGCGGTCGCGACCTCGGTGCGGCACTGTACTGGTGGCGGGCTGCGGCCCAGCACGGGCACGTCCGGGCGCATCTCAAGATCGCTCACGCCTATCGCTGGGGCGACGGCATTGCCGAGGACAAGGCCGCGGCGCTGACTTGGTATCGTGCGGCGGCGGACCTGGGCGACGCTGCGGCATGGGTCTGGCTCGGCGAATGCCACGAGCGTGGCGAGGGGACCGCTGTCGATCCCGTGACGGCGCGCGGTGCCTATCGCCAGGCGGCAGCCTGCGGCGATGCGCATGGCATGGCCGAACATGGGCGTTGCCTGCTGCTGGGGATAGGTGGCGAGATCGAGGCGGATCGCGGCGAGGCCTTGTTGTTGGCGGCGATGCAAGGTGGATGGCCGCAGGCCAGGGGCGAACTGGTGCGCTATTGGTATCAGCGCGGGCGCGAACTGCTGGAGTCGGCCAATGCAGCCACGGATCCAGCCCTGGTCCTTGCCGTAAGCTGCTTGCGCCGGGCCGCGGCACGCGGGCACCAGCGCGCCGCCTTCTTGCTCGCCGAGTGTCTGCGCCACGGCACGGGGGTGGCGGCCGATGCCGCCGCGGCGGTGGACTGGTACCGCCGGGCCGCGGCGCTGCCCGATGCGAAACTGATCCTTGGCGACTTGTTGTATTTCGGCCAGGGTGTGGCGCCCAGGCCGGCCGAGGCATTTCACTGGTACCAGCAGGCGGCGGTGCAGCATGAGGATGCCTACGCCATGTACAGTTGCGGCTACTGCCTGCTGCACGGCGAGGGTGTCGGGCGCGATGCGCAGCGCGGGGTGTACTGGTTGCGGCGTGCCGCCTTGCAGGACGAGGCGGCGGCCTGTTTCGAGCTTGGGCTCGCCTACCAGCGTGGCGAGGGCGTCAGGCGCAGTTTACGGCAGGCAGCAAAATGGCTGCGCAGTGCGGCGGGGCTGGGTCATGCCGAGGCTCGGGTACTGCTGCTGCAACTCGGGGGCACCGGATAGCGGAAGCGCAGTTCGGTGCTTCGCCTTCGCTCCAGCGGCAAACTGCCGGCGATCAGGCGGCACCGGCGCCGCAACTGCGCTGCAGATCGGCGATCGATGCGTCGAGCTGGGCGGCCATTTCGCCGAGCAGATCGCGCCCCTGGCGTTGCGCCTGGCGGTTGGCGATGAACAGCTCGTAGAGGCGCGAGCCGAACAGGCGGTGCAGCTCGCGTTCGATCTCGCCCAGCCGCACGCGCAGGCGTGCCACCTGTTGGCCGAGGAGGGCGGCATGGCGGACGCCGCCCGTGGCTGATGGGGCCGGCGCTGTCACCGTGTTGCCCTCGGCCCAGAGGGCGGCGACTTCATGCAGCGCGCCGACGTCGCCATGGCGATAGGCCCGGTTGGCCTCGCTCATCAGCCGGGTGCGCCATGCCCGGTCGGCTTCGTCGCCGGCGCGATCAGGGTGAATCTGCTGCGCGATCTGGCGGAACAGGCGCTTGATGTCGTTGCCGGGGCGGAACACGGGAGCTTCCTCGGCCGCCGCTTCGGCAAATTGATCGGTTTCGCGCGCCGACTGTTCGGCCTGCTGCTGCCATTGTCGCGCTGCGGCACCGATGCCGATGTCTTGGGGCGCCCGCGCGGCTTCCGCGGCGGCCAGCCGCGCCTGCAGCGCGTCGCGTTGCGCCATGCGCTGGCCGACCCGTTCGTAGTAGTAGCGCATGAATTCCGCGACTTCGGCCTGTACCGTCGCCAGTTCAAGTTCCAGGTCGCCGATGTCGCGCGTGAGTTGCTCGCGTTCGAGGATCAGCCTTGCGCTTTCATCGCTAGCCGCAAGCGCGCGGCCGCCGCGCGCCGCGGCGCACTGGCCGACGCGGAGCATGCGGCCGCTGGGCGCGACCAGTTCCGCCGGAGCATGGCAGCGGTAGAGCAGGGTGATGTCCGCAGCCTGCTGCTGCAGGCTGCGGAAGGCGCCGAGCGGCAGGATGCGAACCGGGAACAGCTTGGCAACCGCGACGGGACAGTCGCTGCGATCATTCTGCGCGGCCCATGCCCGGGCCTGCTGCCAGAGCTCGGCGTGGCCGGCGATATGCTGGCGCTGGCGCACCCAAGCTGCGCCCTGGGTGGCTTCCGTGTCGCGCGCCAGGCGGCTGCCGAGCAGCGACAGCGTGGCGCGCAGCGCAATGCGGGCGGCGAAGTCCGCGGCGGGCAGGACCAGGCAGAGGGGACGCAGGGCAATGTCGAGAGCGTTGGAAAGTTCCGGCAGCGGGTCGTCGTCGGGCACCAGAATCAGCAGCGTGCGCCCCGCCTGCAAGGCCACGGTCGCAAATGCGGCCAGGGTCGCGATCGGCTCCCGTGGCAGTTCCTCGTCGCGCAGGACGGCCACCAGCGACGAGGCCGCCAGCCCGGCCAGCCACCTTGCCGCGATCCGGGCCGGATCGTCGCGGTCTAGGTCGCTGGCTGTCGACGCAGCGTGCATCGGAAAAGCGCCGTCGCAGGATCAGGCCGGCCGTCGCCGGGTGCGGGGCGGTTTTGTATCGCGGGTGCCATGGGCTGTCTTAGGCGGCTCAGGCGACCTGGGCGATGGCCTGCATGAAGACCGAACGCGGTACCCCGCGCGCCTCCCCGGTCATCTGGAACAATTCCTTCATGTCCAGGATCAGCACGATCTTGCCATTCGAGAGGGTGGTGACGCCGGCGACTCCCTTGGGCCGGAAGTCGTCGAGCGATTTGATCACCGCATCCTCGCGTCCCATGAAACCGTCGATGGCGAGAATGAAGGCGTGCTCGGCGGTCTGCATCAGCACGCCGTAGGTGGGCACCTGCTCGGAAGGCCAGCCGAGCAGTGAGTTGAGCGGATACATGGGCAGCACCGTGCCGCGCACCACCATGGTGGCGCAGCCGCCGACTTCCTGCACCGCCGACGGTTGGATCGGCATGATCTCGCGCACCATGGACAGCGGTACGGCGAAAGGCTGTTCGCCCAGCTGTACCAGCAATACCGGCAATATCGCCAGCGTCAGCGGCAGCGAGATGACGAAGGTCGAACCGCGGCCGGGCGTCGATTTGATGTCGATGCGGCCCTTGAGTTTCTGGATGTTGGTCTTGACCACGTCCATCCCGACGCCGCGTCCCGAAACATCCGAGACCGCGTCCTTGGTCGAGAAACCCGGCAGCAGGATCAGGTTGAAGCTCTGCCTTTCGTCGAGGGTGTTGGCCTCCTCGTCGGTGATCAGGCCCTTTTCCAGCGCTTTGGCGCGCAGGCGTTCGGCATGCATGCCGCGTCCGTCGTCGGCGATCATGATGACGATGTGATCGCCCTCCTGGCGTGCCTCAAGCCGTAATTGGGACTTTTCCGGCTTGCCGGCAGCCCGGCGTTCTTCGGGTGACTCGACGCCGTGATCGACCGCGTTGCGGATCAGGTGGATGATCGGGTCGGAAAGATCCTCGATCATCGTCTTGTCGATTTCCGTCTCCTCGCCCACCAGTTCCAGTTCGACGTCCTTGCCCAGGCTGCGGGCCAGATCGCGGGCGATGCGGGGATATTTCTGGAACAGGCGGCCGATCGGTTGCATGCGGGTCTTCATCACCGCGTTCTGCATGTCGGATACCAGCAGGTCGAGCTGGCTCACCGCCTGATCCAGTGCGTGCAGCGTCTCCGAGTCGGATTGGCCGTTGATGATCTGCGAGCGCAAGGCATTCAGGCGATTCTTGGTCAGGCCGATTTCGCCCGAAAGATTCAGTACCTGATCGAGCCGCGCCGTATCGACGCGAATCGAGCTGTCGCGGATCTTTTCATTTTCGCGGCGCCCGGAGGGAGCGCTCGAACCGGGCCGGTCGGTGCTGCGGCGACCGAGCGCGGCGTGAATGATTTGCTCGGGAGTTTCGCCGCTGACGTCGTGGGACAGCGGCGTGGGCGACGCGCCGGCCGGGCTGTTGGCTTCCGCCGCGGTTCCCAGGGTTCCTGCAGGCTTGGTGAGGGCGGCGAACAGGCTGTCCCAGTCCGGGCCTGAGGCGCCGCCCGCGGGTGCTGCCGGCGGCGCTTTGGCGGGGGCGGGTGGCGGCGCAGTGCTGGGTGCGTCCGCACTCAATTCGCCGGCCAGCGCCGCCTGCAACCGGGCCAGCAGCGTGGCGTCGGCGGCAGCAGGTTGCAGGCCGCGCTCCAGCATGTCGAACATGTCGCGTACCGATCCCGTGGCAGCCAGGATCACGTCCATGATTTCGCCATTGAGGCGCAATTCGTTGTTGCGCAGGCGATCGAAAAGATTCTCGGTCAGATGGCACAGCGTCACCAGTTCGACCGCATTGAGGAATCCGGCACCGCCCTTGATGGTGTGAAAGCCGCGGAATATTTCGTTGAGCAGGTGGTGGTCACCCGGGTTCCGCTCAAGGTCCACCAATTTGTTATCAACCCCGGCCAGCAGGTCTCCGGCCTCGACCAGAAAATCCTGCAGCAGCCCTTCCATTCCCTGAAAATTGCTCATTTGCGACTCCTCGACGACAGCCGATTCAGAAACCCAGGCTTTCAAGTAGATCATCGACCTGCGATTGGTTGCTGACGATGTCGACACGTCCCGCGCCGCCGATCACCGGGCCGTTGAGCAGGCCCTCCGGCGTTTCAGCCTTGCGCTCCTGGGGCATGGCCTCCAGCAGCAGGCTCAGCAACTGGGCTTCCAGGTCCTGCACCAGCGTCACGACTTTCTTGATGACCTGGCCGGTCAGGTCCTGAAAGTCCTGGGCCATCATGATTTCCAGCAACTGATCGTTGGTCAGCTTGAGCCGTTCGGGCGCCTCGGCGAAATAGCCGTGGGTGTCGACCGCCAGGGCCTTGAATTCATCGACCGACAATTGGTTGGCAAACATGCGTTGCCAGCGCTGGCCAAGCAGCCGGGAGCTGTCGATCAGCGCGTCCTGCACCGGTCGCGCGATGTCGGTTGCATTGAGTACGCGCGAGGCCGCCTGTTCGGTCATCTGCGCGATGTAGGCGAGGCGTTCGCGGGCATCGGGTATCTTCTGCGCCGAGTCCTGCAACAGCTTGTCCATGCCCAGTCCGTGCAGGCTGTCATGCAGTTGGCGGGCCAGATGGCCGAGCCTGTTGAATACCGCATCGCGCGAGTCCGTTGCAGGAGTTGGCGCTGGCGCCACGGCGGCCGGGGGCTGATCGGGCCAGGCGACGCTGTCGAACAGCGTCTGCAATTCGTCGGAGTCGTTGGCCGCCTGTGCCGGCTGCAGTGCCGGTACGTTGCCTGGCGCGGTGGGCGGCGCGCCGGCCGCAATGCTGTCGAACAGCGCCTGCAGGTCGGCGGAATCGCCGCTTGCGTCATGTGTGCTTGAATTTGCCATCGTGCCGGTCCCCGCTTGATTTTTTGAACTGCCTCAGGCAGCCCATCCCAGTTTTTCGAATATCTTTTCGAGTTTTTCGCCCAGCGTCGCCGCCGTGAACGGCTTGACGATATAGCCGGAGGCGCCGGCCTGTGCGGCGAGGATGATGTTTTCGCGCTTGGCCTCGGCGGTGATCATCAACACCGGCAGGTGCTTCAGCGCCGGATCGGCGCGTATCGACTGCAGCAGGACCAGGCCGTCCATGTTGGGCATGTTCCAGTCGGTGACGACGAAATCGAATCCGCCGCCCTTGAGCTTGTGCAAGGCGACCGCGCCGTCCTCGGCTTCGTCGGCAGTGGTGAAGCCGAGTTCCTTCAACAGGTTGCGCACGATGCGGCGCATGGTCGAGAAATCGTCGACCACCAGAAACTTCAGCTTGGCTTTTTCAATCGTCATAACAGGCTTTCTCCTCAGTGCGTTGCGTGCTTCTGCAGCTGCGAGCGCAATGTGTGCGACAGGGCTTCCGCATCGAATTTGGCCACGTAGGCGTCGACACCGACGCTCTTGCCCATGGCATGGTTGGCTTCGGACGACAGCGACGAGTGCATGACGACTGGAATTCCGTCGAAGCGCCGGTCCGATTTTATGTTGCGCGTCAGGACGTAGCCGTCCATCTCCGGCATTTCGGCATCCACCAGAATCAGGTCCAGTTCGTCGCGCACCTCATGTCCCGCCTGCTGGGCGTGCGCCGCCATGCCCGACAGGCGGGTCCAGGCCTCCATGCCGTTGTGCGCATACTTGTGCTTGACGGCGAGCTTGTCGAGGACTTCGGCGATCTTTCTGCGCGCGACCACGGAGTCATCGACGAAGAACACGTTCAGGCCTTCGCCGCCTTCCATCGGATCGATCTGGCCGACCACGCTGTCGCCGAAGGTGTTGGACATGATCTGTTCGACGTCGAGGATCGACACCAGGCGCCCGTCCGGCAGTTCGGTGATCGCCGAGATGTAAGCGTGGGCGCTGCCGCTGGCGGCGTCGGGCGCGCGTACCTTTTCCCAATCGACGCGGATGATGCGATCGACGTCATGCACCAGGAAGCCGAGGTTGCGCTTGCTGTACTCGGCCACCATCATCGACGCTCCGCGCCCGGGCGGGGCATCCTTGAGCTGCATGACCGTGGCCAGGGACAGCACCGGGATGACGTTGCCGCGCAGGCTGATCAATCCCTCGACGCCGTGCGGCATGTTCGGCGTGCGGGTGATATCGGGCGTGTCGCCGACTTCGCGCACCTTGAACACGTTGATGCCGAACAGCTCATGGGTGCCGAGCGAGAACAGCAGGATCTCCATCCGGTTGGAACCGGCCAGCTTGGTGCGGGCATCGACGCTGTCGAGCAGGGACAGCGCAGGCGCCACGGTGGCTCGCGCCAGAGGAACCAGGGCCGAACCCGATTCGGACGGTGGCGGGGCATCCTTGCCCAGCAATAACCGGGTGAGGGACTCGGAGAGGCGGTGCGGTTCGAATTTTGGAACGTACTCGTCGACGCCGACCGCAAGGCCGAGATGCCGGTTGGAGATCGACGACAGCGACGAATGCATCAGCACCGGGACGCCGTTGAAGCGCGGATCCGACTTGATGTTGCGGGTCAGCAGGTAGCCGTCCATCTCCGGCATTTCGATGTCGGTCAGGATCACTTGCAACAGATCCTTGACCGGCCGGCCGGATCGCTCGGCGTGATCGGCGATGCGGCGCAGTTCGTCCCAGGCAGCCCTGCCGTTGACCGCGCTGATGCCTTGTACGCCCATGGCATCGAGGGTGCGCTGGATCTGCCCGCGCGCGATCGAGGAGTCATCGGCGTACAACACTGTCAGGCCCTCGCGGCCAAGCACGGATATGTTCTCGAACAGCATGCTGTCGTCGGGTTTCACCGTCTCCGCCAGAATCCGCTCGACGTCGAGCAGCATGACCAGGCGGCTATCCGGCAGTTCGGTGACGGCGGTCACCAGGCCACCGAGTTCGCTGGTCAGCATTTCCGGCGGCACGCGCATCTGGGCCCAGTCGAGGCGCAGGATGGTATCCACCGATTCGACCAGGAAACCCTGGGTGTGGCCGTTGTACTCGGTGACGATCATGATTTCGCGCGGCGTCTCGGCCGAGATGCCGACATAGTCGCTGAGGTCCACCACGGGCACCAGCGCACCACGCAGGCTGACCATGCCCCTGACGGCGGGCGACATCTCCGGCGCGCTGGTGATCGATGGCGTGCGTATGACTTCGCGCACCTTGAAGACATTGATGCCGAAGGTCTCGTGCCGCCCGCTGCGGGCATCCGGGCCGAGCGAAAACAGCAGGATTTCCAGCTTGTTGGTTCCTGCCAGGCGCGTGCGCGCATCGATGCTTTTCAGGAGATCAGACATGTTCGAACCTTTCAATGGTGCGGATGCTGGACTGGCTATTCAAGTCAGACTTCGGCCGGCCGTCGGTGGGGCGGTATTTTCTCATTCCGTGCGGTAACCCACGCGTACGCCGCCCCAATGCCGGCCCTGAACATACACCGGGGCCGACATGTCGTGCATTATCTCGCCAGTATCGCGGCGGTAGGTCTGCAACAGGAAGGGCAGTTCGTGGTCGCCGCAGCGCTTGCCGACCGGATCGTCGAAGATGCGCTTGGTCCGATTGCCGATCATATCGGTTTTGTCGTCACCGGTAAGCGGCTGGCAGAATCGCGCATTGTGCGTCGGCACGTAACCGCGCCGGTCGCAGGCAATCGCGTAGGTCAGTTCTTTCACCTGTTGCAGCGGCGGTTCCTGCAGCGCGGGCAGCAGCCGGTCGCAGAAGGCGTCGCTCTTGGTATGGAATTTCTGCGGGCGGGTATTCGGTATCGGTTCGTAGTTGGCGTCGAACAAATCGTCAAGCGAGATCTGGCCGCGCCTGACGGCTTCCTCGAAGGCCTGGCCGATGGTCTTGGCCAGGCCTTGCACCAGGGTCGGCATGCGCTCGTGAAGTCTCATCGCGACTTCGCCCGCGGTGCCGAGCTTGAAGATCTTTCCGGCCTCCTGCAGGTTGGCCGCCAGGTAGGTGAGCTGCGTCGACTCGGTGAGGTTGCTCCGCGCATTGCCGGCATTGCGTTCGGCCAGTTCGATGATGCGGTCGACGTTGCCGGCGATGGCCTCTGCCTGCCGGCTTTGCTCCTTCATGGCGCTGGCGATGGCGGCAACGTTGTCCAGGGTGTCCTGCGCCCCGTGATTGATCGATTCGAGCGCCTCGGCGGCTTTCTGCGCCAGTTGCGCGCCGTTCTTGGCCTGCAGCGAGCCGGCCTTGATGGTGGTAATTGCGCTGTTGGTCTCGGACTGGATCGCGGCGATCACGCTGCTGATTTCGCCGGTTGCCGCCGTGGTTCGCTCGGCAAGCTTGCGCACCTCGTCGGCCACCACCGCAAAGCCGCGCCCCTGCTCACCGGCCCGGGCGGCCTCGATGGCCGCATTCAGCGCCAGCAGGTTGGTCTGGTCGGCAATCTCATGGATCACCTTGACGATGCCGGATATTTCGCTGGAGCGCTCACCCAGCGCGGCGATGACCTTGGCCGATTGTTCGACGGATTGCGCAATGCGCCCGATTTCACTCGACGCGTCGAGCACGATCGCCGCGCCGCGGGACGAGTCGGCGCGCGCCAGTTGCGCAATGCGGGCCGCATCCTCGGCGCGGGCTGCTGCCTGATTGACTCCCTGCACCACGTCGGCCACGCCTGCCGCGGCTTCCCGGGCCACCTCGATCTGCTGCTCGGAGCCTTCGGCAATTTCCCGTGCCTCGACATTCAGACGGGTCGCCGCCTGTGCCACCTGGGTCGAGGCGAACAGTATGCGGGTGATGATGCCCTGCAGCGTTGCCATCAAACCGTTGTACGCACCGGCCGTGCCGGTGACCACCGAATTCGGCGGCACATCGATGCGGCGCGCCAGATCGCCGTCGTTGCGGGTCTGGGCAATGACCTGTCGCAAGTGGTCGATCGGCCCGGAGAGGTCGCGCTGGAAGTAGATCGCAGGCAGCACCGCGACCGTCAAGCCGAGACCGACCAAGATCAGGATCACATCCAGGCCGAGCCTGCCATCGGCAAGGGTGACTACGCCGGCGCCGCCGGCGGCAATCAGCAAACCGGCCGCGATATGGATCAGCGGAATACGGGTTTTCGCACTAAACATTTGATGTGTCCTCATGGCTGCTGCTTAGTCGAGTGGTCGAAAGATTCACCGGGTACATGTAGCTCGGTTCAGGCACGCAAGGCTTTGGTCAGGGAGTCTACTTCGATTGCGGATTCTTCAAGGATGCTGCTCAGGGATCGGTCGCCGAGCATGACGTCGATACTGGCGATGGTGCCTTCGCTACCTGTGCCGGCAAGTTGGGAGAGCGGCGATTCCAGCGGGGCCAGCTGGTCGGCAAGGAGCAGGGTGTCGGCCAGGGACTGCGGCGGCAGCGTGAGGTAGCCCTGCCACATTGCCTCGACCCCCTCCAGTACCGCGCCGGGGACTCCAAGATGCTTCAATACCGGCCGTCCGACCAGCGCCGCGCCGCCATTGTCCCAGGCCAGCAGGCTGCCATGCTCCGCCTCCAGCAGGCCGGGATAGCTCCCGGCGCGGGCGATCAGGTAGAAACCGCCCACTTCGTGGATTATGCCGGCAAAAAACGCCATGTCCGGATCGACGTGGGTAAAGCGGCGCGCGATGACCTGGGCCAGCGCCGCGACGTGCGCCGTGTGCTCCCATAAGCGCACGGCCATCCGGCGATACTCTGGAGTGCCCGCCATGCCTTCCATCTGGCGCACCACCACGGCAGCGGCCAGGACACGCAAGGTATTGAATCCGATCCGCGCCACTGCGCTTTTGACGTCCGCAATGCTGCGCCCGGCGCGGCCATAGATCACCGAGTTGGCTACGGCCACGACGCGCGCGGCCAGCAGCGGATCGGCCTGGACCAGCCTGGCGAGCTGATCGACGGAGCAGTCCGGATCGTCGAGAGTCCGCTGCAGTTTCAGGGCGATTTCGGTCGTGGTCGGGAAGATCATTTCGTCCCGGCTCGCCGTATCTGCGATCTGCTCCAGTATCGCCGGCACGTCTATGCCCGACCCTTGTGCCGGAGTCTGGCGAAGCAACTGGGATTGAGGCTGGTCTGGATTCATGGCCGGAGTCAGAACAGCTCGATCTTTTTTTCGGCGCCCGGGCGGGGCGGGCGGGCCAGCGATTGTTCGTAATCGCGTTCGGCCTTGACCACTTCATGCACGCCGGGTTGGCTGATTGGCAGACGGCGGCAGAAGGCATCGCCGCCATCCGGTGTGAACAGTACCTTGCGCGACCAGGCACCGCCGAAGTCCTGCGCCGCAAGAGGGATACCCTCTCTTTCCAGCCATTCCTTGGCGAATTCCGAGTTGCGTTGGCCGATGGCCATCAGGATAGAGGTGACGATGGTGCCGCCGCCAAAGGCCTTGGCGATGATGCGCTGCTTGACTGCTCCCTTGTTCAGCATGGTATTGAGCAGCACTTCCATCGAATAGTCGCCCGCCATTATCACATCGGTGTCATCGCCGGCCGAGGTGGTGCGGCTGGGCAGGAGGAAATGGTTCATGCCGGCCAGCCGCAGTTTTGGATCGTAGAGGCAGACCGCGACGCAGGAACCCAGCAAGGTGGCGATCGGTCGTTCGGTCTCGACCGCCCAGCCGCCCGGGTTGATGCTCCGGGCGCAACGCTCGAGGTCCTTTGGATCATGGTGGGTGGGCGGCATGGTCGGGTTCTTCGGGTCGCGATCCGGTATCAGCCGTAGGCGATGATTTCGGCGGAAATACGGTCGAGCGGCACGATCCGATCCACGCCGCCGTGGCGGATCGCCTCCCGTGGCATGCCGAACACGACGCAGCTCGATTCATCCTCGGCGATCGTCAGCGCCCCGGCATCGTGCATTTCCTTCATGCCGCGCGCGCCATCGTCGCCCATGCCGGTCATGATCACGCCGAGCGCATTGCGTCCGGCGACTTGCGCGACGGAACGGAACAGCACATCGACCGAAGGTTTGTGGCGATTCACCGGCGGGCCGTCCGCCACTTCGACGTAATAGCGGGCGCCACTGCGCCGCAGCATCATGTGGCGGCCGCCGGGAGCGATCAGAGCCCGGCCGGGCGCGACGCGGTCGCCATTCTGCGCCTCGCGTACTTCGAGCGCACAGAGGCTGTTGAGGCGCTCGGCGAACATCGCGGTGAATCGCTCCGGCATGTGCTGGACGATGAGTATGCCGCTGCCGACGTTCGGCAATTTGCTCAGCACGGCTTCCAGCGCCTGGGTGCCGCCGGTCGACGTGCCGATGGCGACCACCCGTTCGGTGGTGGCGGTCATGGCGCGGGTGCTTGCTGCCTGAGCGGCCCGCAGCGTATCGGCGGCGAATCCCGGGGAAACCGCCGACGGCCGCGCCGTGCCGCCGCCGAGGTGGCTCAGGTTGGCGCGCGCGGCGGCGCGCACGGCGGCAACGAGATCATTGCCGCCGTCCTGGAGGAACTGCTTTACCCCCAGCTTCGGCTTGGCGATGATTGCCAGTGCACCCGCGGCGAGTGCCTCGATGCTTGCGCCGGCCCGCTGCTCGGCGAGCGACGAACAGACTATGGTTGGCGTCGGGCGCTCGCTCATGATCTTGCGCAGGAAGGTCAGCCCGTCCATGCGCGGCATTTCGATGTCGATCACCAGCACGTCGGGCCACTGCAGCTTCATCTTGTCCAGCGCGTACAGCGGATCGGCGGCAACGCCGATCACTTCGATATCCGACTCGCGCTCGAGGGTTTCTCGATTGACCTGGCGCACCACGGCCGAATCGTCGACGATCATGACCTTGATCTTGTCGGCCATACGCTAGGACGGCAACCGGTAGATGGTGGGTTGGACGGCGTGCAGGGTGTCGCTCAGGCCATGCAGGCTTTCCGCATGGCCGACGATGAAGTAGCCGCCGGGATGAAGTTGTTCGACCAGACGCGCCACCACCTGGCGTTTGGTCTCCGCGTCGAAATAGATCATCACGTTGCGCAGGAAGATCACGTGAAACTTGCCCAGCGCGGGGAGCGCCCGGTTCAGATTCACCTGCAGAAAGCGCGTGTGACGCTTTATCTCCGGGGCGATCATGAAACCGCCTTCCTGGCTGCGGACGCCCTTCAGGCAATATTTGCGCAAATAGCTCTCGGGCAGACCGCGAGTGCGGTCCAGCAAGTAGTGGCCTCGCTCCGCAGTCCCCAGGACAGTCGTGGAAATATCCGAGCCCGTGACGCTCCAGGGCGCGTCGAGTCCAAAAGTTTCGGCCAGGACGAAGGCTATGGTGTAGATCTCCTCGCCCGTGGATGATGCGGCGCTCCACACCTTGAACGGGCTGGACGGCGGGTGGTCGGCGGCAATGGTCTTGGCCAGGAATTGGAAGTGCGCTTCCTCGCGGAAAAAATAGGTCTCATTGGTGGTGAGCAGATCGACCATGGTCTGCAACTCCTCGGCGGCATTACCGCTGGCGACGAGCCGGTAATATTCGGCGAAGGAAGAGAGCTTCAATTCCCTCAGGCGCCGACCGAGGCGGCCCACCAGCAGAACCTTTTTCGTATCCGCCAGGCTGATCCCGGCGATCTTGTAGATCAGCTTCTGGAACTGCGCGAACTCCGCATTGCTGATGTCTGAATTGTCGTTGGCAGCCATGAGGGTCGATCGAAGCGTCAGGTCACTGAAGTTTTTGACAGTTTCGCCACCCACTACTGGCGCAAACGCAGCTAAAATCCGGCTTCAATAAATTATCGAAGCCGAATCCTTTCGACTATGTTCTCAAAGGGGCCGCGACTTGTGCATCCGGAAATTACGCTACAAACTGCGGTATCTACGTAGGTTTAGCCGATAGCGCGTCATGTGCGGGGATTCCTGTCTGCCGAAACGCAAAAGAGGTTTGGCTTTTTGATGCAATCCAAGAAATCTGATCGGCCGGTGCCGAATGTCTATCTGATCGACGACGACCCGGTAATCACCTTTCTTCTGGTTGACCTGGTCGAGTCGGTGGGCCTGCCGTACGCGGTGTACAACGATGCGCCGAGCTTTCTGGAGCAGGATCTGTCCAACCTTGCCGGCTGCATCGTGACCGACGTGCGCATGCCGGGCATGAGCGGGCTCGAGTTGCAGGACGAACTGCGGCACCAGAGGATCGACCTGCCGATCATTTTCATATCGAGTTATGCCGAGGTACCCTCGGTGGTGCGCGCCATGCGCGGCGGCGCCCTGGACTTCTTTCAGAAGCCGTTTTCCACCCAGCGGGTTCTGGACCGCATTCAGGACGGCCTGCGCATCGACAAGGCGCGCGCCGAGATCCAGGCGCGCAGCCGGGAAATCGGCGAGCGCATGGCGCTCCTGACGCCGCGTGAACGCGAGGTTCTGGAGGGCGTCTTCGAGGGTAAGCTGACCAAGACCATCGCCCATGAACTGGGCATCAGCCAGCGTACCGCCGAAACCTATCGGCACCTGATCATGCAGAAGCTGCAGGCCGGGTCGATCGCGGAACTGGTGCGCCTGACCATGGAGTTCATGCCGGGCAAGAGCTAGCGCAGCGCTTGTGAGGGCCGTTGCTGGTTGGACGTAGGGCGGCCTTCTGTCCGCCATCCACCCCGGCCGGCCGAGGCCGGCCCTACCGTAGTCACGGCGCTTGGCAGTCACGGCGCTTGCGAAGCTGGCCACGCCGGATCCGGCGGCGCAGCCAGGCGCTTGCCGCGACAGGCTATTGCCTGCGGAACTCGCGCAGCGTCGCGGCGGCGGACTCGTAATCGAATGTCTCGATCCGGGCCTGAAGCATTGGCGCCGTTTCGCCCAGGGCAAGGGCGAGAAGTTCGGCTTCTTCCTTGGCCAGATAGCTGGCCGCCAGGTCGCCGTGCTCGAGAAGCGCCTCCAGGCGATCGAGTACATCGACCGAGCGATTCGGTGCTGCGACGGCATCCGGTTGCGCGACGAAAGCGCTTTGTTCGCGGCGGATGCCGCTGATGAACTGGGTCAGGTGCTCGGCCAGGGCCGCGCATGCTTGCCGCGTTTCCTCTGCCGTGGGGTCGCGGTCGAGGGCGGCGAGGGCCGCCGTGGCTGCGTCGGACACCGATACGGCACCGAGCATGCCTGTCGACCCGCGCAAGGCATAGGCGATCGGTTCTATGGGCGAAAGATCCCTCGCGACGAGCAGGCTGCGAATCTGGTCGGCATGCTGGTTGTAGCCATCGGCGAACAGGCTCAGCAGTCTCGCGTATTTGTTCACATTGCCACGCATCGTTGCCAGTCCGCGATCGACATCGAGGCCGGGAATTGCGGCAAGGCGCCGCCGTTGCGGATTTTCGCCACCGGGCGAAGTCGCGGCCGCAGCCGGCGCGGGCTTCACGTCGACCGCCGGGGCCGGGAGCCACTTGAGCAGCGTGCTGTAGAACTGCTGCGGATCTACCGGCTTGGCAATAAAGTCATTCATTCCAGCCTCCTTACAGGCGATTCGGTCTTCGTCAAAGGCATTTGCGGTCATGGCCACGATGGGTATCTGCGCGCCGCCCGACCTGCAGCGAATCTCACGGCAGGCGTCGAGGCCATTCATTTGCGGCATCTGGATATCCATCAGGATCAGGTCGTAGGCGATGTTGGCGGTCTTGACCACGGCCTCGATGCCGGTTTTCGCGGTATCGGCGACCAGTCCGGCGGCATGGATCAGTTCGAGCGCCACATTGCGGTTGATTTCGTTGTCTTCCACCAGCAGCAGTCTCGCGCCGCCGTGGTGCCGCTGCAGTTCGGCTTCGACGCCGATACTCGACGCGTCACCGATCGGCGAGGTCGGCACGATGCCATGCCCATGCTTGAGGCGAGCCGTGAACCAGAAGGTGCTGCCGCGTCCGACTTCGCTGTGCACCCCGGCATCGCCGTCCATCATGCAGGCCAGGCGGCGGCTGATGGCCAGCCCCAGTCCGGTGCCGCCATAGTTGCGCGTGGTCGAGGCGTCGGCCTGAACGAAAGGCTGGAACAGGCTGGGCAGATTCTCGGCGGGGATGCCGATGCCGGTATCTTCGACTTCGAAGCGGATCCCGACGTCGTCGCCGTTGTCCTCCAGCAGGATCGCGCGCAGGGTGATGGTGCCGCGCTTGGTGAACTTCACCGCATTCCCGGCGTAGTTGAGCAGTGCCTGGCGCAGCCGGGTCGGGTCCCCGCGCAGCCAGTGCGGTACGCCCTCGCATTCGAGTCTGATCTGAATGTTCTTGACGCGCGCCTGCTCGGCGATCAGGGAGCGCGTGTGATCGAGGATTGCCGAAAGCGAAAAATCCGTCTGCTCCAGCGCCAGCTTGCCGGCCTCGATCTTTGACAGGTCGAGGATGTCGTTGGTGATCGACAGCAGATGTTCGGCCGCATCGGCGATCTTCGACAGCTTGTCCGCCTGTTCCGGCGTGGGCTGGGTGCGGCGCAGAATATAGGTCAGGCCGACGATGGCATTCATCGGTGTGCGTATTTCGTGGCTCATATTGGCGAGGAAGGCGCTTTTCGCCACATTGGCCGCTTCGGCGCGTTCGCGCTGTTCCTCGAGCTGCGCGGTTCGACTCGCCACCAGTTCTTCCAGATGGTGGCGGTGCTGGTCGAGTTCGCGACCGATACGGCGCTTTTCGGTGATGTCTTCCTTGACCGCGACATAGTGGGTGATGGCGCCATCGCGTTGATGGATCGGCGTGACGATGGCGAATTCGACGTACTCGCTGCCATCCTTGCGGCGGTTGAAAAAGTCGCCTTTCCACGGCTTGCCCTGGCTCAACTGCTGCCACATTGCGGCATAGGTTTCGGGCCGCGTCTGTCCCGACTGGAGCATCCGCGGGTTCTTGCCGATTACTTCGTCCAGGCTGTAGCCGGTGGTGCGGACGAAGGCGTCGTTGACATACTCGATCTGGCCCTTGACGTCGGTAATGACGATGCTTTCCGGACTTTGCTCGACCGCCAGCGACAGTTTGACCAGCAGTTCGTCGCGCTGCTTGCGTTCGGTGACGTCCATCATGATGCCGCGCAACCAGCGCGGCACGCCGTTCTCGGTGACTACCGTGACGATGTCGTGGAGCCAGACGATGCGCCCGTCCTGGGCGATGAAGCGGTACTCGAAGGTGTGCGGTTCGCGCCGCGCGGTGCAGGCCGCGCAATACTCGGGCGCCCAGGCACGGTCTTCGGGATGCATGTGTTCGACCCAGAAGCCCGGCCGCGACCAGTCTTCAGCAGGGTAGCCGAGCAGGCGCTCGGCCTTCTTGCTGACGAAGCTGAACAGGAAGGTGCTGGCGTCGGCTTCCCAGACGATGCCGTCGGTGGTGTCGACCAAGTCGCGAAAGCGCTGTTCCGAGGCCTTCAAGGACAGCTCGGCCTCCTTGCGACCGGTGATGTCGCGGATATAGGCGGTGAACAGGTAGCTGCCCTCGTGCCGCATCGCCCCGACCGTCATCTCGATGGGGATCTTCGTGCCGTCGGCGCGCAGGGCGGTCAGTTCCAGGCGCTTGCCGGGGGCCTTGGCGTTGCCGGTTTCGATGAAAGCGGCGAGGCTCGCGCGGTGCTGCCGGCGATTTTCGGGCGGCACGATGAGTTCGGCGAAATCGCGTCCGACTGCGTGTTCCGCCGGATGGCCAAACAAGGCCTCGGCGTTCGGATTCCAGACGACCACCTGGCCTTCCTGATCGACGCAGATCACCGCGTCCAGGGCCGAATCGAGCAGCAGTTGGGCACGTGCGAGCGAGGCCTTGAGCGAGGCTTCCGACGCGCGCAAATCGAGCTCCATCTGTTTGCGCTCGGTGATGTCGCGGGATATGCCGAAAATCCCTATGACCTTGCCTTGCGCGTCGTGCAGCGGCCCGCGCGTGGCATGCAGCACCCTGGCGCCATTCTGCTGGGTACGGATTTCCTCGGTGGTGAGGATGCGGTCTTCGTCCATCACCTGCTGGCAGATGGCGTTCAGGCTGGCCGCCTCCTCGGGCGGGAACAACTCGCTGCAATTGCGCCCCAGCACTTCCTGTGCTGTCTTGCCGATGCGGCGGCAGGCGGCACGGTTGTACATCAGATAGCGGCCTTCCGCATCCTTGACGTAAATGCAATCGTCGGACCCGTCGACGATGGCGTCGAGGAGTTCCAGTGCGCGCAACTTCTCGGCCTGCGCTTCGCGCTCGTGTATCGCCCGCAGCAGGCGTTGGTGCTGTTTCAGCAGCACGGCTGCAATGAACAGCATGAACAGGCCGAGCAGGCCTGCCAGGGAGATCCACAGGCTGTCGTGGGCGGCGTCGGCGAAAAATTCGGTGCGATCGATCTTGGCGATCAGGAACCAGTCGGTACCGGCCACGGCGCGGGCCACACCCATGACCGGCACGCCGCGGTAATCCTCGCCGCCAAACAGGCGGCCCGGGACAGCCTCGCCGCGCAGCGTCTGCGCCGCCAGCAATTCCGGGGTGGCGAGCGGGGCGTTGAAGCTTGCAGCGGCGGCCGACTGCCGATCGAGGTCGTTGAGGTAGAAAACGGTGTCGCCGACGCGACGGAACAACAGGGTTTCGGCGCTGGCGCTGGGTACCGGCCACGAATCCAGGATGGGAAAGACGTAATTGGCGGGATCGGCGCGCAGGATCACGATCGGGCCTTGTGCTTCTGCCCGACTCGGGATCGCGGCGACGAAATCGAGTCGCAATTGGCCGCCGGAGTCGCGGTAGGGCGCCAGCAGGCCCGTCCGCCGCGCAGACGCCTGCTGTCGCGTGGCGGCTGCGGCGTCCATCGCTTCGGCCGCTGCCGATGAATTCCAGAGCTGCCGGCCTTGCTCGTCGACCAGGATCGCGCTGAGATACGCCTTGCGGGAGCGGAACTGATCGAGCTGTGCGATCAAATCCCTATGGCTCGCCATATCGCCGTGTTCGCGCCAGCGGCGGTAGTCCTCGGCGATGCGGCGGTCAGCGGCCAGGAACTCGACGTCGCCCTGTCGTTCCGCGAGCCAGTCGGCGACCTGTCGCGCCTTGACATTGGCGATGGTTTCGATGTGGTCGGCTTTGACGGCGCGGTGGTGCTCGAAGCGGAAATGGATGGCCATGCCGGTGATGGCCAGAATCAACCCGGCCGCCAGCGCCAGCGCCACATGCAGCCGCGAGGAGTTCGATACGGTAGGCAGCGAGCGTGGTCGGGCGAACTGGCGTCGCATCAGCAGGTAGAGCAACAGCGCCGTGACGGCGACGAAAGCCCAGCCCTTGAGTGTGCCGGCGACGAGCTTCTGCCCCGGATCCTCCAGCAGCGTGTCGACGAACTGGTCGGAAACCAGTATCCAAAGGGCGCCGAAGGTCGCATAGCCGAGCACCGCCGTCAGGATGGCGGTGTGGCTCAGGCTGCCCGGGGCGTGCGTGGATTTCATGTCGCCGGATCGCTGTGCTGGGCGGCGATCGCGGTAAATTCGACGAAGTGGGTCAGGAACACCTCGGCCACGTCGGGGTCGAACTGGCGGCCGAGTTCGGCGACGATGATCTCGCGAACCTGGCCGATCGGCATGGGTTCCTTATAGACCCGCTTCGAAATCAGTGCATCAAAGACGTCGGCGATGGTCATCAGACGTGCCGAAATCGGGATATCGTCGCCGCACAGTCCATCGGGATAGCCGCTGCCGTCCCAGCGCTCGTGGTGCCAGCGGGCGACTTCCTTGGCCAGGGCGAGGAACTCCACGGGCTTCGCGATGTCGTGCTCCGCCTGTGCGATGGCCTCGCTGCCGAGCAGCGAGTGGGTCTTCATGACCTCCCATTCCTCGGTGGTGAGCTTGCCCGGTTTCTGCAGGATCGAGTCGGGAATTCCGACCTTGCCAATGTCATGGAGTGGCGCCGAGGCCGCCAGCATCTTGATATAGCTGTCGTCGAGCGTCTCGGCGAAGCGCGGATGGTGTTGCAGCCGCGTCGCCAGCAGGCGCACGTAGCCCTGGGTGCGCAGAATGTGGTTGCCGGTTTCGGGGTCGCGGGTCTCGGCGAGGTGGGCCAGGGCGCGGATGCTGACGGCCTGGATCAGCTCGTTTTCTTCCATGCGCCGCGTGACTTCGGCTTCGAGTGCCGCATTCTGGTCGCGCAGCCAGTTGCCGGCGATACGGGCCAGCAGTTGGCTGCGCACCCGGGCGAGGACGACGTCGGGCTTGATCGGCTTGGTGATGTAGTCGGCGGCGCCGTGCTGGAACCCGCGCTCCTCGTCGCGGGCGTTGTCGAGCGCGGTGAGGAAGATGATCGGTATGTCGCAGGTGACAGGATCCTTGCGCAACGCGGCGAGCACCTGGTAGCCATCCATCTCCGGCATCATCACGTCGAGCAGGATCAGGGCCGGCTGCGGGTTCTGGGCGGCATAGCGCAGCGCGGCCCGGCCGGAGGTCGCGGCCTTGACCTGGTAACCGGCGTCATGCAGCAGGTCGCCGAGTACGCTCAGGTTGGCCGGAACGTCATCCACGATCAGCAGCAGCGAACCCTTGACGGCATCGGCCGAGGGGCAGGGCTGGACCAACGGATTCCCGAATCTATCGTTCATCTCGCACCCCGCGTCATGCCGGTGGCGCCGGACGTCGCGCCGTGTCGCCAGCGCCAACTCTCTGGCCCTCGATCTTGAAGAACGCCATCAGCGCCTGCAGCTGGGCGGCCTGGCCGCCCATCTCCTCGGCCGTGGCGGCGAGTTCCTCGGAGGCCGCGGCGTTCTGCTGCGTGGCCTGGTTCAACTGGCCCATGGCGCCGTTGATCTGGCCCACGCCCTGGCTCTGTTCCTGGCTCGCCGCGGCGATCTCCTGCACAAGGTCGGACGTCT
>JAMPYF010000026.1 GCA_023700805.1 Sulfuritalea sp. | reverse complement strand
GCATCGAGTCCGGCTGGTGGGACGGCGGCGACGTGCGCCGCGACTACTTCATCGCCATCGACGGCGCCGGCCGCTGGCTATGGCTTTTCCGCGACCCGCGGCCGCCCGGCGGCTGGTTCCTGCACGGAATATTTTCTTGAGCGACGGCTTCAGCGCGACAGTATCCACTGCGCCAGGTTGCTCAACTCTTTCGGATCCTTGGTCTCGATGATCTTGTGATCTTCCTCGGTGCCGTCTTCGAGCTTGACCTTGGGGCCGGTGGTCATCTGCTTGATGGCTTCCTTCTCGCCGAGATTCTTTTCCTTGTACTTGGCGGAAATCTTCTTGTACGACGGACCCTTCTTGGTCTTGTCGATGGCATGGCACTTGAAGCAGTCGTTCTTCTTGGCCAGCGATTGGGCCGCGGCTTCGTCTACCGCGGCTTGTGCCGGGGCCAGACCGGCCAGGGCGAGAAACAGGGATCCGGCGAACAGGATGGATGTTTTGGTTTTCATTGCTTGTTTCTCCAGCGAATCGGCTATGGAGCCGTACAAACAGAGTAACGCCGCTGAAGGCATTCTGTTGACTGCAGGGGGCCAACAGTTTGTATCAAATGATTTCGCCGCGAGCGACCGTGCAGGCGCTTCATCGGTGTAAACCGGAGGCTGGAGATGCAATCAAGCGCGTTGAATCAACAGGCTGCAGCAGACCGGCGCGCGCCTGGGTACGTCGCGCTTCGCCCAGCGCAGCCTTGATGCGCAGCAGGCTGCCGTCGAGTGCGGCCTGGCCCAGCCACCACTGGTAGTCGGGCGACAGATGGGCGAAACCCAGGCGCAGGCCGCGCAGGTTCTCGTCACGCAGGGTCGCCAACAGCTTTTCGATCTGCGCCAGTTCCGTGGCGGGCATTTCCTTGCGTGCGAGTTCGACCAGTGCCTCGGCTTCGCGCCGTTTCATCTCGCCCAGCGCCAGTCCGCGTTGCGCGGCGGCCAATTGCTCGGCCACGTAGCGCGGCGAATGGCAGGCGCCGCAAGCTGCCGTGGCCTGCTCGCGCGCTTCCTGGCGCGAGGCTTTCTTCACGTAGTGCTGCGGCGCCGCCGCCTTGGCTTCGAAGGCATGGCAACCCTCGCAGTCCGGCGTGCGCCGGCGCTCGCGGCCGGCCTCGATGCGGGCGATGACGCCGTGCTTGGACAGCGCCCAGCTGCGTTCCGCAGCGCCGGCGTGGCAGTCGACGCAGGTCTTGCCGGCCGCGGCGGGCAGCGCGATCAGCAGGAGCAGCCACAGCGCGCGGCGCATCAGTTGTGCTCCTGGTTGTGGCTGGTGTACTCGCCGCCTAGCCACAGCGCCTTCGGATCGGGCCGCGGCGCGCGCGCCTTGTCGCGCAGTTGCGCGGCATCGGCGGCGATGGATTTCTCTGCCTGCGCCAGCGCGGCATGGCCCTGCTTCACCAGTTCCGGCGCGCCGTGCGCCGCGGCCTTGTAGGCGCCGAGGTTGGCGAAATACCACATCTCGAAATAGTCGCGCTCGATGGGCGAGACGTTGTAGAAGCTCGATGCCTGACCCTCGAAGAAGCCGATGCGCTCTTTCGGAAACATCATGTCCATCCAGTCGGTCGGATAGGGCGGGCGCTCGCCGGCGGCGGGGTAGAGGGCCTTCTCGCGCCTCAGTTCGCGCAGCAGGCGTTCGCTGCGGTTCAGCCCCTGCCAGGCCTGCGCGCGCTCGCGGTCCATCCCGGTCAGTTGTCGGCGCGAGAATGCCTCGTCGTGGCAATCGGTGCACAGCTCGACCCAGCGTTCGCGCTTGACCTTGTTCTCGGCGCTGTTCGGATTGACCTGGCGCAGGCCGAAAGCCCAGATCGACTTGTCGGCCACCACGTGCTGGCCGTTTCTCATGTGGCAGTAGGCGCAGGTCGGCGTCAGGTAGTTGCCCTTTTTCAGCGGCTTGCTCCAGTCGGTCTGCTGTGCGTCGGCGAGGTAGCGCTTGCCGTGGGCCGAAGCGAAATAGGTTTCGTCGTCGGGATGCGGCGGGCCGCTGTGGCAGGTGGTGCAGGCCTCGGGCCGGCGCGCTTCGGCGGCGTCGAAGCGGTGGCGCGTGTGGCAGGAATCGCATTTGGTCGCTACCGAATGACATTGCACGCAGGCCGTGGTTTCGGCCTTGGGCTTGTCCACGAAATGTTTGCTGTCGGTGGCGCGCTCCATCGCCAGTGCGTGGCTGGGAAAGCCGTAGCGCTTTTCGGAACTGAAAGTTTCCTTCTGCACGCCGTGGCATTCGCCGCAAACCTGCGGCGTCGGCATGCGCAGTTTCTGGTGGTCGGCACCGTGACAGTCGGGGCAGGCCACCGGTGCGCGATTTGCCGGCTTGCTGTGGCGGCTGTCGCGCCAGTCGGCGACGATGCCCGGCGTCAGCGCTTCATGGCAGGCGATGCACTCCGCTGCCGGATAAACGCCTGCGACGGTCTTCGCCGGCTCATAGAATCGCTCCGGGTCCCAGTAGCCCTGCACCGGGTCGGGCCGCCATTCGCGCGAATACAGGCCGCTGCCGGCGCCACCCTTGCTCCAGTCCACATAGACCGTGCCCAGCGCGATGCCGGCGATCGACAGCAGCAGCGGGATCAGCAGCCAGCGTGGGCGCATCAGCGGTCCTTGCGGTGGCGCGCGACGGCGCGCGCGACGCCGACGCCGGCCAGCAGCAAGAAGGGTAGCAGCGTCAGGCCGGGCAGCGTGCCGTCCGTGGTGCAGACGAAGTCGAAATTGACCGCATGGACGTGCGCCCAGGCCGGCGTCGCCAGTGTGGCGAGCAGCGCGGACAGGCGCTTCATGTCGCCGGCCTTTGCGCCAGCAGCGGCTGCGGCGCCGCGCGCCAGGCACGCCAGGTCTTCCAGTCGGTGAGACGACCCTGCGCCAACACCGCGCGCGCGGCGCGGCGTCCGGCCGCGGCGGCGGTGACGATCAGGTCGGCGCCATGCACGGCATCGCCGCCGGCGAAGATGCGCGGATGGGTCGTGCGGCCGTGGGCATCGACCTTGATCGCGCCGTATTCGGTGGCGACGCCGACGGCCTCCAGCCAGTAGGGGGCCGCCGGTTGCTGGCCGAAGGCGAGAATCACCGCGTCGCAGGGGATGCTTTGTGAAATCGCCGCGTCGCCAGCGCCAACTTTGAAGCTGACGGAACGAACGGCCGCCTCGCCTTCGATGGCCACCGGCGCGTGTTGGAACAGGAAGGCGACGCCTTCCGCGGCCGCCGCGACGCGTTCGTGCGGGTTGGCGCGCAGCTTCTCCGCCGTGCCGCGATAGGCGATGGCGACGCTGATCGCGCCGTCGCGCAGCGCGGCGCGCGCGCAATCCATCGCCGTGTCGCCGCCGCCCAGCACCAGTACGCGCTTGCCGGCACGACTACCGGCGTCGGCGCCGCCCTTGCCCTGGTTGATGCGGCTCAGATAGCTCAGGGCATCATCGACGCCATACAGTTCGCGTCCCGGCAGCGACACGTCCCGTGCCTGGCGCGCGCCGAGGCCGAGAAAGATCGCCTCGTTGTCGTCGCGCAGTTGCAGGAAGCGTTCGGCATCGACCTCGACGCCGAGTTCGAAACGGATGCCTGCCTGCTCCATGAGAATGCGGCGCCGGTCCAGCGCGCGCTTGTCGAAGCGGAAGGGCGGCAGGCCGCTGGCCAGCATCCCGCCGACCTGCGTGTCGCGGTCATACACCGTGACCTTCCAGCCGGCGCGGTTCATCGCTGCGGCGAAGGCCAGCCCGGCAGGGCCGGCGCCGATCACCGCGGCATCCTTGTCGACGCGTTTGGCCGGCGCCAGTTGCGGGCGCCAGCCGCGGGCCAGCGCCTCCTCGGTCACCGCGTGTTCGATGGCGCCGATGGCGACCGCCGCCTCGCCCTGGCGCACGCGGGCGCAGGCACCTTCGCAGAGCCGGTCCTGCGGGCACAGCGCGCCGCAAAGTTCCGGCAGCGGGGAGGTAGCGGCCATGATTTCGGCGGCGGCCTCGATCTTCCCCTTGGCGGTCAGCATCAGCCATTCCGGAATCCGGTTGTGCAGCGGGCAGGCCGTGCGGCAGGTCGGTTCGCCGCAATCGAGGCAGCGCGTCGCCTGAGCCTGGATCTCGGCCAGCGGCAGGCGTTCGGCGCAGACGTCGATGCGCGGCAGTTCGGGCGCGGCAACGCGGCGCAGCAGATGGCTCGCGTCCTGGCGCAGCGCGGGACGCAGGAAGTTGCGCAGGTCGCGGATTTCCAGCGCATCGGTGGGGCAGGAGACCACGCAGCGGGCGCAGCCCATGCAGTCTTCGAGGCCGGTGACGCGGCCGCTGGCCTTGCCCTGCTGCCACACCGGGATGCCCATGTCGCAGGCCTGCTCGCAGCGGCCGCAGTCGATGCAGCGCTTCTCGTCCATCTTCACGTCGTAGAAGCCGGCATGGTTGAGCAGGCCGAAGGTGGCGCCGAAGGGACAAAGGAAGCGGCAATAGGCGCGGTTGCCGACCAGAGGCGCGATGAAGAAGGTGCCGAAGTAGGTCGCGGCGACCAGGCCGTAGAAGCCGCTGACGAAGGAGATCGTCCACGAATTGGGCGGGTACTGCGTCACCACCAGCACGCCGACGTAATAGACGAAGAACACCCATTTGATGTGGCGCAGCTTCCAGGCCAGTTCGGAGCGCGGCGAGTTCTCGCGGAAGGCGAAGCCCACCGTCTCGCGGATGCCGACGCAGGGGCAGCCGAAGCCGCAGATCACGCGCCGGCCGAATAGGAAGACCAGCGCCAGTACCAGGAAGAAAGTCAGCGTGCCCGGCGTGTGCAGCGAAGGGAACACCGGCTGCGACCAGAGGTAGCCGATGTAGGGTTCGAAGAAGGGATTCAGCCAGGGCACCAGCCACCACAGGCTCGTGACCACGCCGACCAGGATGATCAGGCGGCGGCGGGTGTAGGCGTTCCGTTCGGCGACGATGCGCCAGATGCCGAAGGCCAGGATGATCGCGTATTCGGTGTAGCGGTTGAGCCAGATCGGACTCTCGAACAGGAACAGCCAGGTCTCGTTGAGCCAGCCGACGAAGGCCAGGGTGAAGGCCGCCAGCGACAGCAGTTTGACCGGCCAGCCGTAGCGCGAGGGCAGGGTGTCCTGCTCGCCCGCCGTGACGCAGTGCGGCGCGCGCGAAAAGCCGCCGACGGCCTCAAGCGTTATTGAGGCCAAGGCTGTTTTCCGTGATGGCCTTGCCTTCGGTCGGATAGCCCAGTTCGCGCCAGGCGAGTATGCCGCCGCGCACCACGCGCAGGCCGCTGAAGCCCTGCCTGGCCAGCAGGCGCGCGGCCTGCCTCGAGCGCACCTGGGTGCGGCAGATCAGCACCACGCCGTTCGCACGCCAGGGCTCCAGCTCGGCGATGCGCGCCGGCAGTTCGCCCAGCGGCAGGTTCAGCGCGCCGGGGACATGGCCGGTTTCGCCGTCGAAGTCCGCCGCGTCGCGCACATCCACCACGGCGATGTCGGCATCGCGTTGCAATGCGCGCAGCATTGCCGGCGTGATCATCAGGCCGGCCTTGAACTGGCGCACCAGGCGCGGCAGGAACATCAGCGCCGCGGCCACGGCCAGCGCCAGCATGCCGTTGCGGATGGCGTCGGCATCGCCGGCCAGCGCCGCGCGCCCGGCATGGCCGAGCCAGGCATAGGCCAGCGCGCCGGGCAGCATGCAGACGGCCGAAGCCAGCGCATAGGCACCGAGCGGAATGCGTGTCAGGCCCAGCGCGTAATTCACCACGTTGAAGGGAAACAGCGGCACCAGGCGGACAAAGGCGACGAAATGCCAGCCCTCGGCCTCGACGCCCTCGATCAGTTGCTTGAGGCGGCCGCCGGTCTTCTGCGCCACCCAGTTGCCGGCGAGGTGGCGCGCGACGAGGAAGGCCAGCACCGCGCCCAGCGTGGCGCCGGCCAGGCTGTAGAGCGCGCCGGGCAGGATGCCGAACAGCGCGCCGGCGGCCAGGGTCAGCACCGAGCCGGGCAGGAACAGCACAGTGCCGGCGGCATAGAGGCCGATGAAGAGGACCGGCGCCCACCAGCCGGCAGACGCCAGCCACAGCTGCAAGGCCTCCTGCGAAAACTGCTGACGGTTGGCGAAGGCCAGCACCAGGCCGGCCGCCAGCGCCAGGATCAGCGCCGCGCGCTTTGCGTCAAGGCGCTTCATGCGTCACCTCCACGGCATGGCCGATCGCGTAATCGCGGCCGGCGTCGAGGAAGGGAATCGCGAGCAGGCCGGCAAGGCTGACACAGCGCGGATCGCCGGTCAGGCCCTGGACGCCGATGGCCATGCGTTCCTGCGGCATTTGCGCGACGGCGCGATAGGTGCCGAACAAACGATCCCACCAGGGCAGGTTGAAGCCGAAATTGCTGTTGGCCTCGGCCACGTCGGTCGAGTGGTGTACGCGGTGCATGTCCGGCGTCACCAGCAACAAGCGCAGCTGGGCATCGAACCCAGCCGGCAGCTTGACGTTGGCGTGGTTGAACATCGCCGTGGCATTGAGCAGTATCTCGAATACCAGCACGGCGGCGGCCGGCGCGCCGAGTACGGCGATCACGGAAAACTTGATCAGCATCGAAAGCATGATTTCGATCGGATGGAAGCGCGCACCGGTGGTGACATCGAAATCAGGATCGGCGTGGTGCACCCGGTGCAGGCGCCAAAGCGCCGGCACGGCGTGGAACATCACGTGCTGCAGGTAGATGGCGAAATCCAGCGCGACCACGGCGAGCACCAGCGCCGCCCACTGCGGCAGTGCGAGATTGTTCAACAGGCCCCAGCCGCGCTGCGTTGCCAGCACGGCGAAAGCCACCGCGGCAAAAGGGAAGAGCAGTCTGACCAGTACCGTGTTGAACACCACCAGGCCCAGGTTGGCAGTCCAGCGCACGGTGCGGCTGTGCAGCCGGGTACGGCGCGGCGCAGCCGTCTCCCAAGACGCCATCAATGCAAAGATGCCGAAGAAGGCGGCAAGCCGGATCGCCGCTTCGTTCGCCAGCGCAAATTCATTGAATGTCATCGTTCCTCCTCCTACACTGGCGCTTGTGCCCGCGAGGGCCAATGCTTACAATCGCCTATAATTCAATTATTCAACTGATTGGTTGAATAATAAGGAGCGGCTCGGACGATGTCAACCGGAAACTTCAAGCAGGACATTTATGCGCAATTGGCGCGCGTCGCCAAGGCCCTCGGCCACGCCAACCGGTTGGAACTGCTGGAATTCGTGGCACAGGGGCCGCGCAGCGTCGACGAACTGGCGGGCATGACCCACCTGTCCGTCGCCAACGCCTCGAAGCATTTGCAGGAACTGCGTCAGGCCGGCCTGGTGCGGGCGCGCAAAGAGGGAGTGCGGGTGTATTACGAAGTCGCGGGACCGGACGTGGTCGACCTGTTCGGCGCGCTGTCCACCGTCGCCGAATCGCGCCTGGCCGAAGTCTCGCAACTGCTGCGCACCTACATCACGGCGCGCGACGATCTCGAACCGGTGCCGGCCGGCGAACTGCTCGAACGCGTAAGCCAGGGCCTGGTCACCGTGCTCGACGTGCGCCCGCCCGAGGAATACGCGGCCGGACACGTCCCCGGCGCGATCAACATCGCTTCCGATGCCCTCAGCAGCCACCTGCGCCGCCTGCCCAAGGGGCGCGAGGTCATCGCCTACTGCCGCGGGCCCTACTGCCTGCTTTCGGTCGATGCCGTGGCCTTGCTGCGCGAGAAAGGCTACAAGGCGCGTCGCCTGGTCGATGGTTTCCCGGAATGGAAGGCAGCAGGACTTCCCGTGGAGGCTTGATACGACGGTATCGGCCGCGCCAGCCGGCGGATTTCGCCGAGAAGCGGAAAAGCAGGCGCCGGATGCCGGGTTTCGATCGGTCGAATAAGGCGTTCATCATCATTCGCCCGGTCGGTCAGCGGGGTAGCGATGAAGCCGGAATAGACAGACCCGCCCCTATCGCAATCCGGGTTTGCGCGCGATGATCGTGACGAAGGACTTGATCGTTTGCCCCGGCGCCTCGAAATCGCGGTACTCGATATGCAGGATTTCCCAATCGGCGAATCGTTGCCGAAGCTCGTCGCGCGCCAACAGGCAGTGGCTGCCGGACTGGAAGATCTCGGAATAGGTGGTGCCCTCGATCAGCGTATTGATCACGGCGATGCCACCCGGACGCACCCGCTCGCGCAACATCGACACCGTGCGCGCAGTCGTCGCGCAGTCGAAGAACATCAGCAGGCCGATCGAGACGACGCAGTCGAAATCTCCGTCGATGCGGTAATCGCGCAAATCGGCTTGGATCGCTTCGATCGGCAGGCCTGCATGCGCGGCACGCTGGCGCAGGTGTTCGATTGCCGCCGGGCTGGCATCCAGGGCAAGCACCGAGCAGCCGCTTTCGGCGGCGGCGATTGCCAGATTGCCCAGGCCGCAGCCGAAGTCCAGCACGCGTCCCTTGAGATGCGGCAGAGCGACGAGCTCGAAGGGGTTCAGTTTGAAATCGCGGCCGCCGATCTGTTGACGAAATTGCCGGTCGAAGAAATCGACGCTGTGGTTCGTTGCGGTCAGGGACGCCGCGGCCATCAGAACACCAGCACCTTGTCGGCCCACTGCGTCCATTGCGTCAGGATCTCCATGGTGCCGCGTCCAGCGCCTTCGATCAGGCGCTCCTCGGCAATGCCGCGAGCATCCATGCAGGTGCCGCACACCGAGATTTCCCCCTTGCGCCGGACCACGCCGCCCAGCATGTCGCCGAGGTTGTAATAGCCCTGAGGCACTTTCTGCCCGGCGACGGCACAGGCGGCGGCGTCGCCGAGCAGGAAGACGCGCACCTCTTCCTGCGCGTTCAAAAGGGAACGGGCGAGGCGCAGCGCGTTGTAGCTGCGTTCGGTACCGTAGGGCGGGTCGTTGAGGATGAACAGATTCTTGGCCATGTCGTGCCTCCGATTTCGATGACGGGCCGTTGCTGCCCTGTCGGCTAACAATCTAATGAATACTAGAATAAGCTATTTGAGGCAGGTCAATAACATCAAGCAATATTCATGGAAATTGACAGACAATCGGCGAAATAATAGATTGAACATCATGAATGACCCGCGACGGATCAAGGACCTGCTCTACGAACAGGTGGCCCGCATCGGCAAGGCGGCAAGCAGTCCGAAGCGGCTGGAACTGATCGAACTGCTGTGCCAGGGCGAAAAAACCGTCGATGCCCTGGCGCGCGAAGCGGCCATCAGCATGAAACTCGCCAGCGCGCACTTGCGCGAACTGCGCGCGGCGAATCTGGTCGAGACCGAGAAGCAGGGCAAGTACGTGATCTACCGGATCGCCAATCGCCAGGTCGCCGATTTTTGGGTGGCGATTCATTCGCTTGCGGAAGATCGTCTGGTGGAGTTGCGCCTGGTCATAGAGCAGATGGTCAGCCATCCGAAGGAACTGGCGCCGCAGGATCGCGACGGCCTGGTCCGGCTGGCGCGCAAGGGCGAGGTGGTGGTGCTCGACGTGAGGCCGGCAGACGAGTATCTCGCCGCGCACCTGCCCTTTGCCCGCTCGATTCCGCTCGACGAACTCAAGCAGCGTCTCGCCGAACTGCCCAAGGGCAAGACCGTCGTCGCCTATTGTCGCGGGCCTTACTGCCTGATGGCGCGCGATGCCGTGGATCTGCTGCGCAAGAAGGGCTACGACGCGCTGCGGCTGCCGGAAGGCGTCGCCGAGTGGGGCATCGCGCCGGTGCGCTGAAACATCCCACCGGGGGGTACCGTCCTCGCGTCCCGCTCGGACATAAGAAAACCGCCGGACATGCCGGCGGTCTTTGCTGGGTGAATGCCCTTGCTAGAGGTTCTTCGTGTCGTGGCAGGCCGCGCCGCAGGGATTGGTATAGGGGATAGGCATGGCCGCGCCCGACGCGACGCCCTTGACGCCCTTGTTGTCCTTGCGCGGGACGTCATAGACGTGCGAAGTGATGTCGTTCAGCCAGTAGTTCTTGCCGTCCTTGCCCGTCAGACCCTTGCCGAAGCCGGCGCCGGTCTGCATGGTCTTGGTGTTGTGGCAGTCCGAGCAGGTGACCTTGGCCACATCCACCGTGCACTTCGACTTGTCCGCAAGGTGCTTCTTCAGGTCGGTGCTGTCCTTGTGGCAGCTGGTGCAGGATTCCGCGGTCTTCGGGTCGGCCTTCATCTGGTGCGCGAACTTGCCGTTGCCGTGCGTGTCGTGGCAGTCGGAGCAGGCGACCAGCTGGTTGCCGTTGCGGTACTTGGACGACTTGATGAAGTCCGTGTATTGCTGGTGGTGGGACTTGGAATGCAGCCCGTCGGCCCAGAAGTCCTTCGCGGCTCCGTCCTCGCGCGTGGTGTAGTCCTTGAGGAAGACGTTGCGCGCGGTGCCCGGCAGCATCATCTTGTTGGCGGCATTGACCGGCTGGTCGTTCTTCAGGTGGCCCTGCGGCCGGCTGTGGCACTGGCCGCAAATCATCGAGGCGCGTTCCGCCGACAGCTTGTTGGGGCTGACGATGGTGGCCGGCATGTCGATCTCCTTCGCCTTGTCGTGCACCGAGCCCGGGCCATGGCAGGTTTCGCAGCCCATGTTGATTTCGTTGGGCTTGCCGTCGCCGTCGATGTCCAGTTCGCCATTGCGATCGTTGTTCGAGCCGGCCTTGTAGTCGCCCGCCGCGGTCTTGGTCAGCGTGTAGCCGTTGTAATGGCAGGATGCACATTCCTTGTCGAAGGACTTGGCTTGCGCCGGATCGGCCAGCTTCTTGGTTTCCTCGTTGTACAGCCAGTCGCCGTGGTAGTCGCGCCACTGCTTGCGGCCGCGGTCGGCATAGCTGTCATTGCCATCCTGGTTGAACTGGACGAAGGGGAACAGGTTGGCGCCGACACGGAACAGGTAGCGCTGCTTGTACACGCCGCCGCCATAGGTCAGTTCCACCGGATAGACGCGCGGCTTGTCGCTGGGATCGCGGGCGTTCTCGGTGCGGAACTTGAGCTTGCCGTCGCCATCCTTGTAGAAGGTGGCGGTGAAGCTGACCGATGACGCATCGGCGGGCGCCTTTTCGCTGATCTGGTACTTGTCGAAACTGCGCCCCTTGTCGAAGCCGTAGAAATAGAACTTGGTGCCCGCCATGAGCTTGTTCAGGCCCTTGTTGAAGTCCGGGAAGCGGGAGAAATCCTGCAGCTTGCTTTGCTTGCCGATCACCGTGATGCCCAGCCGGTGCAAGGTCTTGGTGAAGTGCTGCTGCTCTTCGTGGCATTCGATGCAGGCCGAACTGCCGATGTATTTGGCATCCGGGGGCACGTTGCCGGAAATCTTGATCAACAGCGGCGCGGCGCCGAGTTCGTCGGTGCCCAGCGCCTTGCGCGACTTGTCGCCGCCCGGCAGATACTTGCTGGTGGCAGGCTCGACATAGACGAAGTACTTGCCGCCGGGCACGTCGGCGAAACTGAATTCGCCCTTGTCGTTGGTCTTGGTGTTCTGGTAACGACCGCGGTTGGCGGCGAGGCTGTCTTCCAGCGGCTCGTCGTTCTTGGCATCCTTCTTGACTTCGATCGCGGTCTTGCCCATCGTCGCCACATCTGTGGCGGGGATCAGCCAGACCGTCGCATTGGCGACCTTGAGGAAGGTTTCCTTGCTGCCGTCCTCGACTACGCCCTTGACCGGCATGTTCGGGTAGGTCTTGACGCCGCCGGTGCATCCGTAAATCAGGAACGCGGATGCCAGCGCCAGCAGGCTGCCGACTATGGTTTTTTTCATGATGGTCCCCTTATTTGTGAAACTCGACTGCACTTGGACACGCAATCCTTGTACCAAGGACGATTGTCGTTGGCTGCCTTGGATTGGCATGGAATTTTCGGAAATGCCGCCTTGATATTGTCACAAAATCGAGACGTGTGTCACTTATCAGTGACAATTCCCCAGCGCTTCATGCGCACATACAGATTCTGGCGCGGGATGCCGCCCAGACGCGCGGCTTCGGATATGTTGCCGCCGGCGGCGTCGAGCAGACGGCGGAAATAGTCGCGCTCGAAATCGGCGCGCGCGTCCTGGTAGCCGAGTGAGGCTACTGTTGCGCCGTCGTCGCAGCGCGCTGCGCCAGTGGCGGGCGTGTCGGCCGGAAACAGATGCAGGATATCGATCGGGCCGCCCGGATGCAGCGCCACAGCACGCTCGATGCAGTGCTGGAGCTGGCGCACATTGCCCTCCCAGCGCTGGCTTTCCAGCGCCTGCAGGGCGGCCGGCGTGAGCGGCCCGCAGATCTTGTCGAACTTCGTGCTGTAGACATCGAGAAAGTGCGTGGCCAGCGAAACGATGTCGCCAGCGCGCTCGCGCAGCGGCGGCAGGGTCACCGACACCACGGCGATGCGATAGTAGAGGTCTTCGCGAAAGCGCCCGGCCCTGACTTCGGCCAGCAGCGGGCGGTTGGTGGCGCAGATCAGGCGGAAGTCCGCCTGGCGCGGCTGGGTGCTGCCGATGCGGGTGACGCTGTGGTCCTGCAGCACGCGCAGCAGGTTGCTTTGCAACTTGGGGCTCATGTCGGCGATTTCGTCGAGGAACAGGTTGCCCTCGTGCGCCTTTTCAAAATAGCCGGCATTGGCCTGGCCCGCTCCCGTGAAAGCTCCCTTTTCATAGCCGAACAGCAGGCTTTCCAGCAGGGTTTCCGGCAGCCCGCCGCAATTCACTTCAAGAAACGGCTTCGCGGCGCGCGTGCTCAGGGCATGGATCATCTTGGCGGCGAGATCCTTGCCGGTGCCGCTCTCGCCTTCGAGCAAGACGGTGGTGTCGAGGCCGGCGACCTGGCGTATCTGGCCCAGCACGCGCTCCATGGCGGGCGACTGGCCGATGATGGCCGGCGCGTCCGCGGCGTCGGACAGGCGGGCGCGCAGACCATGGATTTCGCGATAGGCACGGTCGAGTTCGAGCGCCTTGCCGATCACGGCTTCGAGCGCTTCGAGGTCCTCGAAAGGCTTGGTCAGGTAATCGAACAGTCCCTCGCGTACCGCCGCCACGGCGTCGCGCACATCGGCGAAGCCGGTCATCAGTATGCTCACCAGATGGGGCCGGCGGGCGCGAAACTCGCGCAGCAAATCTATGCCGTTGTCGTCGGGCAGGCGCTGATCCATCAGCACCAGGTTGAAATCCCCGGCCGCGAACAAGCGGCGCGCTTCGGCGCCATCGGTCGCCAGGCTCACCAGCGCCGTCTTGGCCAACAGTCGGTCGAGCAGGATGCGCGTGTGGCGATCGTCGTCGACCACGAGGATTTTGGGCAGCATGTCGGGCGGCGCGGGGCTTGTTCTCGGGCGGCGGGGCGGTCGGCTAGGCATCGGACAAGGAATCTGGTAACCAAATCGCAATTCGCGTGCCATGCCCCGGCTCGCTGCTGACGTTGACCTGCCCCCCATGCAGCAGCGCGACGTGCTGCACCACCGGCAGGCCCAGGCCGGTGCCGTCGCTGCGCGTCGTGTAGAAGGGCACGAAGATCTTTTCCATCACCTCCTGCGGCATGCCGCGGCCGCGATCGCTGACCGCCAGCGACCAGCCGGGCGCTCCCCGTGCCGGGTCGACGTCGCGCTCCAGGCTGATGACGATGGCGCTGTCGTTGCTCGTGGCCTGGGCCGCATTGACCAGCAGGTTGAACAAGGCGTGGCGCAGCAGGATCGGATCGACCGAGAGCACCACCGCCTGGTCCGGCAACTTTACCTCGACCGGCAGGTGCCGGGTCTCGGTCTGGCGAAACAGCAGGACCGTGTCCTCGATCAGCGCGGCGATCGGCGTCGGCTTGCTCTCGAAACTGGACACCTTGGAAAATGCCAGCATGCGCTTGACGAAGCTGCGGCAGTCTTCGCCGGCGCTGCGGATCTCGCCCAGCAGCTCGCGCGTGCGCTCCGGATCGTCGACCCCGCGCTCGGCCAGTTGGGCCAGGTTGACCACGCCGACCAGCGGATTGTTCAACTGGTGGGCGATGCTGCCGACCATGGTCCCCAGCGCCGACAGCTTTTCCAGCTGCAGGATGCGCCCGTACTCGGCATTGACGCGCAGCAACTGGTGTTCGAGGTCGTGCTGGCGCCGGTAATCGCGCTCCACGCGGTCGAGCGCGAGATAGAACACGCCGAGCACGCCGATGGCCGACAGCAGGCTGATCGTGGTGACCGCCACGATGGACCAGTTGAAGGTGGATTTCAGCGCCGTGATGTCGCGTATCACGACCAGGTCGCCGATGTGGCGTTGCCCGGCATCCTTGAGCGGGACGGCGGCCAGGTGCAGCGAGCGACCGTGGTCGTCTACCTCGGCGGTGCGGCCGGCGAGCAGGCTCTGCAGGATACGGTCGTCCAGCGCCGCGAGCGGCCGGTTCGTCGTCTGCGCCAGCGCCACGTGGCTGGCAAAACGCTCCCAGTTGCCCTTGCGCTTCATCAGGTCCTGGCCGCGCTGCCATTGCTGCAAGGAGACCTTGCGCTTGTCGACCAGCACCAGCATGTCCACCGCCAGGCCTTCCTTGATCTCGCTGATCAGATGCTCTATCTCTTCGCCGATCTCCAGGTAGCCGATCACGCGATCGTCGCGGCGCCAGGGCATCACCAGCCGCAGCGTCAGCGTGCCCAGGGCACCCAGTTCCAGGCCATGTTCCGCGTCTTGCCTATCTCTGGCCTTGATCGTCGTGAGCCGGTCGATCTCGTCGCCGAACTCGTCGGGGCTATGGAAGCGATAGAGGTTGATCAGGTCCGGGCCGGTGAAGTACAGGTGGGTGATGTGGTGCTTGTCGCGCAGGTTGGCGAACAAGGAGCCCATCTGGCGGGACAGGGCGGGGCGGTCAAGATCGCGGAAGGCCCGTTCGATGGACGGGTTGGTCATCATCGCGCGCATCGTCGCGATCATCAGGTTGGTGTCCTTGTCCAGCTTCTGCACGAACAGCTTTTCCACGGCCGCGGTGCGCTCGGCAATGTCCTGGTCGCGGATGTCGGCCTCGACCCACAGGGCGGCGACCGCAAACACACCCATGATGAAGACGAGCACGACGGCGAGCGGGGCCATGAAGCGCGCCTTGACCCGGCGGGGTTCTCTCGCCTGGAGCGCAGTGCTGGTTTGAGTCATCGGCGGGAGTGTGCCGTGTCGCCTGCCGTCTTGCAACCGGCGGCCGGCACCGGGGCGGCCGCGGCCCAGGCGCCACTTCAGCCGTCAGATGCGGAAGCCGCCGATCGCCGCAAGCACGCGGTCCGAGAGTTGTTCGAGGCGCCTGGCCTCGGCCGCGGCACTGGCCACCGCGGTGCTGTTGCGCTCGGCCATCTGCGCTATCTCGCTGACATAGGCGTTGATCTGCTGGCTGGTCGTCATCTGGTCCTTGACCGACGCGGCGATGCGTTTGACTTCCTGCGAGGTATGGCCGATCGATTCGCTGGTCCGGGCCAGTACGCCGGCGACCTGGTGGGCGCGGTCGGTGCTGGCGCGCAGCGCATGGCTGCCGCTCTGGATCGCGGCCTCGACCTCGCTCGACTTGGCGCTCGCGGTTTCGGTCAGGCGCCCGATTTCATTGGCCGATGCGGCCGATTTCTCCGCCAGCTTGCGCACCTCGTCGGCCACCACGGCAAAGCCGCGGCCGGATTCCCCGGCGCGAGCCGCCTCGATCGCGGCGTTCAGCGCGAGCAGGTTGGTCTGCTCGGCGATTTCGCGTATCTGGTTGGTCATCTGGAAAATGGCCAGCGTCGATTTGACGAATTCATCCACCGTCGCCGCGATCTGGCTGACGGCGGAATCGGCCGAGTCGATATCGACCAGCATGGTGCGCAGGCTGGCGTCGCCGGCTTCGGCCTGCTCCCGGCTGCGGCCGGCGATCTGGTCGACTTCGCCGGCATTGGTCGCGACCTGGCCGATGTTGCCGGCCATCGAGGTCACCGCCGCCGCCGTTTCATGCGTCAGGCGATTCTGGTTGTCGGTGCCGGCGGCAATCTGGTCGGTGGCGGCGGCCAGGGTGCGGGCGGCATCGCGCACATCGACGGCGTTGTTTTGCACGGACTCGACCACCTGGCGCAAGGCCGTGGCCATGCGGTTGAAACTGTCGGCAACGTCGGCCAGCTGGTCGCGGGTGCCGAGTTCGATGACGTGGGTCAGTTCACCGTCGGCCAGGCGGCGCCCGCCCTGCATCAGCCGGTCGGTGCCGCGCAACAGCGACAGATAGGAACCCATCGAGAGATAGCCCGCCACTGCGACGCCCAGCGCGGCCAGCAGGAGGTAGAGATTGCGGCGGACGAGCAACCGGCCCTCGCGCTCTTCGAGCAGGACCGTCAGGGTGCGTTCGGTGGCCTCGGCCAGCGCGGTGGCGGCGGCCAGCGACGCGGCGGTGCCTTGCTGCACTTCGCGCGGCGTGACCTTGATGCTGGCGCCGGCATAGAAGATGGCGGTTTCGGCGTAGCTGCGCATATCGACGAGCTGCTTTTCCAGGCGCGTGACCAGCGCGTCGATGCCGGCCTGGTGGGCGGTGCCGGCGCTGCCCTTGCGCAGGCTTTCGCGTATCCGCAGCACCTGCGTCTGGGCATCCACCAGCAGCTTGTCGAGGCGGCCGATGTCGCCGGTATCGACCATCTGGATCTGCGCGATCAGGCTGGCGCGCAGGCGGAATTCGGCGAGCAGGTTGATCAGCGGCGGCAGGCGGTTGATCAGGGTGTCGTAGAGGTAATAAGTCGAGAGCTCGGGGTTCAGGGTCAGCGCCGTGCTGTCGCTGGCCTGGCGCAGGTGGCCCGCCACGCGCGCTGCAAAGCGCTCGTGCACGACGCGCAGCTCCGGTGTCGATGAGGCGATCAGCAGCGACTTGAGCAGGGCCCATTCCTTGGGCAGGGTCTCGGCGCTGGTCTTCAGCGCGTCGTCGATGGCGGGCGCGGCGACTATGGTTTGCACCAGGCCGTCGATACGCCTGGCATGATCGGCGGCCTGCTGCTTCAGTTCGGCGCTGTCTGCGCCGGCGGAAATCAGGCTGGTGGCAAGCAGGTGCTCCTGGGTCGCGTTCTCCAGTTGCCGGATCGGCACGATCAGCGCCGCGCCGACCAGCTCCTGGCGCGTCAGGGACAGGCTGGAATTGTTGCTGAGCACGAACTGGGACAGCAAGCCGATCAGCAGCACGCCCCCTGCGGCGCCGACGACGATGTAGCGCGGGCCGACGCGCATGCGGTCCATGAGACGGACTGCGGGCTCGAAGATGGCAAACACGGGACTCTCCTCTATTGCTTTTGTTATATATGGGGCTGCTGGCGGCCATTCTGCCATGAATGACCATCGGCCGAGCCTTGCGGCAGGGTGATCGATGCCGCACCGGGCGCAAAGAGGTGAATTGCGTTAAGCTGTATATAAACACAGCCATTGCTCCAGCCATGTCCTCCCTGCCGGCCTACGCCGAACTCCACTGCCTGTCCAATTTCAGCTTCCTGCGCGGCGCCTCGCATGCCGAGGAACTGGTGGCGCGCGCCGTCTGGCTGGGTTATGCGGCGCTGGCGATCACCGACGAATGCAGCTTTGCCGGCAGCGTGCGTGCCCACCTGGCGGCGCGGGATTCCGGCTTGCAACTGATTCACGGCACCGAGCTGAACCTCGCCTGCGGCATGAAGCTGGTGCTGCTGGCGCAGAACCGCGCCGGCTACGGCAATCTCTCGGCGCTGGTGACCCTGGGCCGCCGCCGGGCGGAAAAGGGCGACTACCGCCTGTCGCGCGCGGACCTCGCCGGCTGGGACGGCGGCGGCGTGCCGGATTGCCTGGCGCTGTGGGTGCCTGCATTGGCCACAAGAGTTGGCGCTGGTGATACGGCGATCGAGGACGCTGCTGCGCACTGGTTGGCCGAGCACTTCGCCGGCCGCGCCTGGATCGCCTTCGAGCGCCACCTGCGGCCCGACGACCCCGAGCGCCTGGCGCGCCTGCGCGAGCTGGCGGCGGCCGTGCAGCTGCCGCTGGTCGCCGCCGGCGACGTGCACATGCATGCGCGCTCGCGACGGCCGCTGCAGGACGTGCTGACCGCGCTGCGCGGGAACACCACGGTGGAGGCTGCCGGCCACGCGCTGTTCGCCAACGGCGAACGCCACCTGCGCTCACGCCTGGCGCTGGCGCGCCTGTATCCGCCCGAGCTGCTGGCCGAGACCCTGAAGATCGCCGCGCGCTGCAAGTTTTCCTTCGACGAACTGCGCTACGAATACCCCGAGGAAGTCGTGCCGGACGGCGAGACGCCGGACTCCTGGCTGCGGCGCCTGACCGAAGCAGGCCTGGCGCGGCGCTATCCGGCCGGCGTGGCGGACAAGGTGAGTGCGCAGGTCGAGCACGAACTGAGGCTGATCGCCGAGATGGCCTACGCGCCCTACTTCCTCACCGTGCATGACATCGTCGCCTGGGCGCGCGGCCAGGGCATTCTCTGCCAGGGGCGCGGCTCGGCGGCGAACTCGGCGGTCTGCTATGCGCTCAACATTACCGAGGTCGATCCGGCGCGCGCTTCCATGCTGTTCGAGCGCTTCGTCTCGAAGGAGCGCAACGAGCCGCCCGACATCGACGTCGATTTCGAACACCAGCGGCGCGAGGAGGTGATCCAGTACATCTACGCCAAGTACGGCCGCGAGCGCGCCGCGCTGGCCGCCGCCGTGATCACCTACCGCACCCGCAGCGCCTTGCGCGATGCCGGGCGCGCGCTGGGCTTTCCGCTGGAGGCGATCGACCGCCTGGCCGGCAACCTGGCCTGGTGGGAAAAGCGCGAGGAACTGCCGCAGCGCTTTGCCGAGGCCGGGCTGGCCGCGGCCGATCCCGGCGTGCAGCGCTGGCTGGCCATCGCGCAAATGCTGGTCGGCTTTCCGCGCCACTTGTCGCAGCATGTCGGCGGCTTCGTCATCAGTCGCGGCCGGCTCGACCGCCTGGTGCCCGTGGAAAACGCCGCGATGCCCGAGCGCACCGTGATCCAGTGGGACAAGGACGACATCGACGCGCTGGGCCTGATGAAGGTCGACGTCCTCGCCCTGGGCATGCTCTCGGCCATCCGCCGCATGCTGGAGGCCGTGGCGCAGCGCCGCGGCCGGCCCTTCGCCCTGGCCGACGTGCCGGACAAGGACGCCGCCACCTACGCCATGATCGCGCGCGCCGACACGGTCGGCGTGTTCCAGATCGAGTCGCGCGCGCAGATGACCATGCTGCCGCGCCTCAAGCCCGCCTGTTTCTACGATCTCGTGATCGAAGTGGCGCTGGTGCGCCCCGGCCCGATCCAGGGCAACATGGTCCATCCCTACCTGCGGCGGCGGCAAGGCCTGGAGCCGGTCAGCTACCCTTCCGCGGCGGTGCAAAGCGTGCTCGAGCGCACCCTGGGCATCCCGATTTTCCAGGAGCAGGCGATGCAGATCGCCATCGTCGCCGCCGGCTTCACGCCGGGCGAGGCCGACCAGTTACGGCGCGCCATGGCCGCCTGGAAAAAAAAGGGCGGGCTGGAGCCTTTCCGCGACAGGCTGCTCGGCGGCATGAAGAGCCGCGGCTATGCCGACGAGTTCGCCGAAGCGCTCTACCGGCAGATCCAGGGCTTCGGCGAGTACGGCTTTCCCGAATCCCATGCCGCGAGCTTCGCGCTGCTCGCCTATGACTCGGCCTGGCTCAAGCGCCACGAGCCGGCGGCCTTCCTGCTCGGCCTGCTCAACTCGCAGCCGATGGGCTTCTATTCCGCGGCGCAACTGGTGCAGGATGCGCGCCGCCACGGCGTCGAGGTGCGGCCGGTGGAGGTCACCGTCAGCGCCTGGGAATGCACGCTGGAAGGAGAAAGGCTTTTCTGCGTGCGCCTCGGCCTGCAGCAAGTGCGCAACCTGGCCGCGGCGGCGGGCGCGCGCATCGTCGCCGCACGCGCGGCCGCGCCCTTCGCCGATCTGGCCGACCTGGCGCGGCGCGCCGAACTGACCCAGGGCGCGCTCGACGCGCTGGCCGCCGCCGGCGCATTGGCACAGCTGGCCGGGCATCGCCGCCAGGCGGCCTGGGCGGCCGCCGCGCTGCCGCTGCAACACGACCTGTTCGCCGGCGTCGCCCTGCGCGAAGATAACGTCGTATTCGCCGCGCCGCGCGAAGGCGAAGACATCGCCGCCGACTACCGCAGCCTCGGCCTCACGCTCGGCCGCCATCCGCTGGCGCTGCTGCGCGCGCGGCTCGCGGCGAAGCGCTACTTGTCGGCCATGGACTTGCGCAAGCGTGGCAACCATGCCGTGGTGCGCTGCGCCGGCCTCGTCACCTGCCGCCAGCGCCCGGGCACCGCCAGCGGCGTGATCTTCGTCACGCTGGAAGACGAAACCGGCTGCGCCAACGTCGTGGTGTTCAATGGACTGGCGTGTCGCCAGCGCCAACTCTTGCTCGGCAGCCGGCTACTGGGCGTGGCCGGGACTTTGCAGGTGGAAGGCGAAGGCGAACATGCCGTGGTGCACCTGGTCGCCAAGCGCCTGTTCGACCACAGCGAGCTGCTCGGCACGCTGCCCACGGGCAGCAGGGATTTTCATTGAAACCTGTACTACATGGTAAAAACCCGCATCGCGACTACCGGCAGCAAACCATGACGCCCATCAGCTTCGCCGCCAGCGACGGCCACCGCCTCGCCGCCTACCGTTTCGACGCGGTAGGCCAGATGCGCGGGCAGGTCGTGATCGCGGCGGCGATGGCCGTGCCGCAGGCCTTCTACGCGCCGTTTGCGCGCTACCTGGCGCGGCGCGGCTACACCGCCTGGACCTTCGATTACCGCGGCATCGGCGAATCGCTGAGCGGGCCGCGGCGCAAGCTCAAGGCCGACCTCGGCGACTGGCTGCGCAAGGATTACGACGCGCTGCTGCAGATGATCGCCGCCGCGTCGCCGCAGGATCCGCTGTTCGTCGTCGGCCACAGCTTCGGTGGCCAGGTGGCGCCGCTCCTGCCGTCGCGCGAGCGCCTCGCCGGCCTGGTCAATATCGCCGTCGGCAGCGGTTCGACGCGCCATCTGGCGCCGCGCGTGCGGCGTTCGGCGCCGCTGATGTGGCATCTGCTGGCGCCTGCGCTGTGCCCGCTCTTCGGCTACTTCCCCGGCGCCCGCATCGGCGTCGTCGGCGACCTGCCGAGCGGCGCGATGTTCCAGTGGCGGCGCTGGTGCCTGACGCCGGAATATCTGCTGAGCGGCGAACCGGGAGCCCGCGAAGCCTATGCCACGGCCGACTACCCGGTGCTGGCGCTGACCTTCAGCGACGACGAACTGCTGCTCGAAGCCGGCTCGCGCCTGCTCCACGGCGCCTATCGGCGGCGGGCCGTGGATTACCGCCTGGTCGATCCGGCTTCGCTGGGCCTGGCGCGCATCGGCCACTTCGGCTTCTTCAAGCCGCAGAGCGAAGCTGCGCTGTGGCCGCTGGTGGCGGACTGGATGGAGCGCACCGCGGGCTGACGGCAAGCCGCAGGAGTTGGCGCTGGCGCTACGGCGTCAGTGCAGGTTCTTGCCGCTGCCGTAGAAGCTGCCGTCGTCGATGACCGTGCGGTTGGCCTGGATATCGGCCAGCGCCGACCTGATCGTCGGATCGCTGATCCAGTGCGCGGCATGCGGCGCCAGCAGTATCTCGGCGGGCGCCATGGGCTTGGCGATGCCGAAGCCCTGGATGTAGTCGATGCCGACTTCGGCCATCGCGCGCAGGGTGGCGGCGTCCTCGACCCATTCCGCGATGGAGCGCATGCCGAGGTTGCGCGAGAGGTCGCTGATGGCCTGCACGATCGACAGGCGCGAGGGATGCCGCGCCGCCGACTCGACGATGGCGCCGTCGATCTTGATGACGTCGGCCTGAAGATCGCTGAGGTACATGAAGGAGGTGTAGCCGGCGCCGAAGTCGTCGAGCGCCAGCTTGACCTCGAACTCGCGCAGGCGTTCGATCACGCGCCGCGTCTGGTCGAAGTCGCGCAGCGCAACGCCCTCGGTGATCTCCGCGCAGATCACGCTGGCGGCGCGCGGATGGGCGCGCAGCATGGCATAGGCATCGGCCATGAACTGCTCGTCGTTGATCGAGGCGCCCGAGAAATTGACCGTGACGAAGCGCGTGGCGGCAAGTTGCGGCAGGTTTGCGTCGAGCCATTCGAGCACCGTGGCGAGCACCCAGCGGTCGATCACGCCGACCCGGCCGTGCGCTTCGGCCACCGCGATGACGCGGCTGGCGGGCATGAAGCTGCCGTCGGGCGCGCGCGCGCGCAGCAGCACCTCGAAATCGAGGCCGCCATAGGGGTCATCGACCGACATGATCGGCTGCATGGCGATGGTGAGAAACTCGGGAGCCCGCTCCGGGGTGAGCCGGGCGACCAGCGCACGCTCTTCCTCGTGCTCCTGGAAGGCCGGCGAGTCGGCGCCGAAGGCGACCACGTGGCCCGAGACGGAAACGCGCTTGGCCTCGCGGCAGGCGCGGTCGGCGGCGGAGATCAGGTCCACCACCTCGATGCCGGGCGTGACTTCGACCATGCCGAAGGAGACGCCGATGCGGAAAGCCAGGTCCTGCACCCGGAAGGTGGTGGCGTCGATCAGGTCGACCAGCTCGCGGCACTTGGCGGATGCCTCGGTCAGCGATACGCCGCGCAGCAGGATCAGGAACTCGTCGCCGCCGATGCGCCCGAGCAGGTGCTCGCTGCCGAGCGACTTCACCATCTGGCCGCACAACTGGCGCAGTACCTCGTCGCCGGCGGTATGGCCGAACAGGTCGTTGACGGTCTTGAAGCGATCCAGGTCCATGTAGGCCAGCGTGGTCGGCGTCAGCGAGCCGGCGGAGCGGATCGCCCCGCGCAGCGCCTGCTCGATCGCGCGCCGGCTCAAGGCGCCGGTGAGCTGGTCGTGGTCGGCCAGGTACATCAGCTTGCGGTTGGCGGTGACGGCTTCGGTGATGTCCTCGATCGACCCCTCGATCAGGCCGTCGCCGATCGAGGCCCGTGCCTCGTACCATGCGCCCTGGTCGCGCGACTGGAAGCGCAGCTGCGCACGCGGATTTTCCGCCAGCATCGCGCTCAGCGATTCCCAGGCGCCGGCTTCGAAGAAATGCTGCCAGCGCGACTTGCCCTCCAGGGTGCGCGGACCGAGCAGGCGTCCGAGCGCCGGGTTGCCGCGCAGGATGCGGCCCATGGCGTCGGCCGTAAAAAACGCGACGGGAACCTGGTCGTAGGTTTTTTGCAGCGCCACCTCGGCCCCTTGCCGACCCGAACGTTCGACCCGCATCTGCTCGGCCAGCGCCATGGCGACCAACAGGCCCGAACTCAGCGCGGCGGTGACGCTGTTGACATAGGGGATAGGGCCGGGCAGGCCGAACAGTGCCTTAATTACTTCGGCGAAACCGGCGACCGCCGTGACCACCAGCGATGCGGCGAACCAGAGCGCGATGCGCGAATGCGCAACCAGCAGGATGCGCGCCAGGTGATAGACGATGATGCCGTAGCCGACGAAGGCGCCGAGCCAGAGCATGGGCAGGAAATGCCGGTAGGGCAGCAGCAGCGCGGCGGCGAACATCGGCAGGTAAAGCAGTTCGAGGACGTTCAGCAGCGGGCGATTGCCGACCTTCACCAGGTCGGCCTGGAACAGCCGGGTGAACAGGAATACCGTCAACGGAAAGTTGCTCGCAAAAATCAGTTTCCGCATGCCGTCCAGCCAGGCGGTGGGTACCTGGTGACCCAGCCAGACCATGTCCCAGCCGGTCGAATTGGCGCCCAGGCGCGCATTGACGATGAGCCAGGCGGCAAACACGATATACAGTGGTTCGCGGTTGACGATGGCTGCCAGCAGCATGAAGATGGCCAGCACCGTCAGGCCGCCCTCGAGCAGGCCCATATCGCTCGCGAACGAGCGTATCGACAATTCGAAGTCGGCGGCCTTCCAGGCGGTGACCGAGAGGCGGGCGGGGCCGACGAAGGTGGCGCGGCAGACCAGGGGGACGCCCGACAGGTCGATGCCGGTGGTCGCGAATCCGGCATTGACGAGGGTGAACGCGCCGCTGGCCCCGGAACGCGTCGCCGTCCCGAGCGGCGTCAGTTTCGCGCCATGCCAGCAGGACAGCGTTCGTGCGTGACGCGAAGGAAAGTAAACCAGCGGCAGCCCGGCCGCATCGGGCTCCAGCACCGGCGGGGTGAAGCTGAACCATACGGGTGCTTCGGATAGCTGGGTGTCGAAGGATTTGACGGCGCGGACGCTGCGCAGTGCCTCGCGCGCTGCGGCCGGCTGGATCTGGCCGTCATCGGGAACGAAGGCCAGCGCGCCGAACGGCAAGCCGGGGGGCTCACTGACGGCGGTATCGGACTCCCAGGCCAGCAGCGCCAAGAGCATGACGCCGGCGAGCAGAACTGGAATACCTATGAACGAAAGCTGAGCCAGCCAGCGGTTGTTTCGACGCAGGAAGCTACGCAGCAGTTCGCGAAAGGTCAGCAGCAGCAGGCGCCGCGTTCGTGGCCTCATTCAGCCAGATCCGCCGACAGTCGTTTGCGGCACTTCACGGCCATCCCATCGGGCTCCGCCAGCGCGAGTGCCTCAGCGTCCAACCAGGGACAGATGCGTTTCCTTGTCTCTATCGTGACCATGGCCGGCGCCGACCGCGGTGGCGGGAGCCCACTCGATGTCCGGATGGTGCGTCTCGAAAAACAGCGTATGCCAGGGGTGGTCGCATTCGAGCCAGCGGCGCTTGGTGGCGACCAGATCGCAGCTCATGACCCGGTGTGGAATCATGCCGACGTGCGCCATGGGTATGAAGCCTCCGTCCGGGAAAACTTCCTCGAACAGCAGCCAGTGATAAAAGCGATCCATCGGGTGCCGCGCCGTGACCACCATGCAGTCGACACCGGTGGCTTCGCAATGCAGGAACATCGCCTTCATCAGCATGGCCTTGACCACTCGGCCGACGGCGGCCTGGCTTACCGCGAGGCGCGTGGCTTCGGCCAGCACCTTGTTGTGCAGGGAGTCAGGCAGCGTAACGGATTGTTCAACGTCGAGCGGCTGATTCTCGTTGGTGCGAAAACGCATGCTGCCCAGCGGCATGCCGTCGAGCTTGGCCAGGGCCACCAGAACGCGGCTGCTGCCGTCGAGATCGCTCGGTTCCGGCACCGCGAAGCGCGCCGCCAGGTCGGGAACGTGGCGCCCATAAGCGCTGCGTCGGATGGCCACGGCTTTCGCCAGTTCGGCCTCGTTGCGGACGCAACGCACGACAAAGGGCAGGGACTCAGAGCGGACGGGGTTTTCCTTGAGATTTGCGCGCATGGGTTGGCAATATGCCGCTTTATCCGCGGTGTGACAAGCGGAACTTTAGTCATACCGGCCACAGAGCAGCAATTAAACGACAGGCTGCGCAGCATGGCGGTCGGCGACCGGCGGGCGTCGTAGTGGAGGCTGGCGCTTTCCGGCCGGGGAATTCCGTCGCGCTTCAGGCGCCGAATTGCGCCATGAAGCGCCGGTCGATCCTGTCCTTCCAGCGCCAGGCCCAGGCGCCGGAGGCACTGAAGCCGCCCCAGGCCGCCAGCGCATGTCCGTCGCCGGTGCTCAGCAGATACAGCGCGCGTCGCTGCGGCCGCCAGGGCTGCAGGGCTTGCCCGGTGCAGATGGCGCGCAGGTTGGCCGCCAGCGGCGGACCGGCGCGTACCGCGAATACGCCCGACTTGGGCCGGGCGTCGGCATAGGCGGCGACATCGCCGGCGGCAAATACGAAGGGATGGGATAGGCTTTGCAGGGTCGGACCGACACGAATGAAGCCGCCCGCGTCGGCGGCCAGTCCGCTGGCCGCGGGCCAGGCCGGGGCCGCGGCGCCGGTGGCCAGCAGTGCCGCATCGGCGGCGAGCTGCGATCCGTCGTCGAGCTGCACGTGGTCCTGATGCACGGCGACCACGACTCGACCGGCCCGGTGGGCGATGCCGCGGCCGGCCAACAGACGTGCCGCCTGGCGCCGCAACAGGAAGGGGAAGCCGGCCAGCAACGTGGAATTGCCGCCGATCAGCGTGAGGCGCGCCTGGCCCAGCCCTTCGGCCACAAGGCGGGCATGGATGGCGAAGGCCAGCTCGGTCGCGGCAGCGCCATCGCCAACTATTGCCAGCCTGAACTCGCCGCCTGATTGCCGCACCCGCTGCAGCAGGCCGGGCCAGGCGGCGACCAGGCCTTCGATGGGGCGCACCGGCAGCACCTGCCCGGCGCAATCCACCGACTCCAGGGGGCGCGCGGCGGGCCCGCTATCGATCGAGGCGTAGTCGAACTGAATAAGATCGCCGTTGCTGCAGCGCGCTTGCTGCGCTGCAAGATCGAGGCCGGTACAAGAGGACTCGACGAATCGGACGCCGGCCCGGCGCGTCAGTGCATCCAGGGACAGGGCGCATTCCTCGATCGCATACCGGCCGGCGATCCAGCCGGGCAGCATGCCCGAATAGATCTGGCGCGAATAGGGCGACAGCAGCACCACTTCCGTAGCGGCCAGCCGATTTGCGGCAAGCGCCGCCAGCACATGCACGTGGGCGTGGCCGCCGCCGACCAGCAACAGGCGCGTCATGCCCGGGTACCGATGGAGGGAAGGCCGCCTTCGGCCTGCTGCAACGCCTGCCAGCGCGCCACATCTTCGGCGCGATCGACGTCCCACAGCTGGGCGACTTCCCGCCAGCGCAGTTCCAGTGCCGCCAGGCGGCTGCGCGTCTGCGTCATGACGCGCGCCGTGCTCCAGTCGATCCCGGCAAACAGTTCGGGATGCGGCCCTCGCAGGCCGACCAGGAAATAGCCGCCGTCCTCGGTGGTGATGAAGGCCGCATCGGCGCCATCGCGCAGGGCCTGCGCCGCCTGCGCGAGATGCGCGGGGGTCAGGGCCGGGCAGTCGGTGCCGATCAGCAGCAGCGGCCGTTCGCCGTTTGCCTCGAAGATGTGGGCCATGCGCGCGCCGAGATCGAGCTCGGGCTGCACGCGCAGTTCGACGCCGCAGTGCCGCCGCAGCGCGCGGAAAAATCGCTGGCGGGCATCGGGGGCGCACCACAGCGTGACCGGGCCGACGCCGGCGGCGCGGGCGGTGGCCAGGGTGCGCAGGGTCAGCCGGCGCTGCAGGCGCGCCGCGGCCTTGGCGCCCAAGGCCGGGATCAGGCGCGTCTTGGTGTAGCCGGCAAGCGGCGCCTTGGCCATTACGGCGACCCCAACCGGTGCGGACTCCAGGCCGGCGGCATGCGGCAGGTAGCCATAGCGGCGCGCCAGGCGCGCGGGGTCGGCACCGAAGAACCAGGCCGCGCGCAGCCGCCACATCAGCAGGATGGTGCGCAGCACGCCGTGCCGTTCCCAGCGCCGTGCCGAGGTGGTGACGGTTGCACGCAGGCAGGCGGGCGCCGTCCGCCGCTTGAGCGCGGCGCACAGCGCGATGTCTTCCATCAGCGGCAGCTCGGGGTAGCCGCCGAGGCTTGCGAAGACCTCGCGCCGCACGAATATCGCCTGATCGCCGGTGGCGATGCCGGAGAGGCGCGAACGCCAGTTCATCATGCGTTCGACGATGCGCAGCAGCGGGTGGCGGCCGTCGATGCGCACGTCGAAGCGTCCCCAGTCCGCACCGCCGGCGATGGCCTGCCGCAGCGCCGGCAGCGCCGCTGCCGGCAGCGCAGTGTCGGCATGCAGGAACAGCAGGGTCCGGCCACGGCTGGCGCCGGCGCCGGCATTCATCTGCGCGGCGCGGCCGCGACGCGCGACAAGCACCCGGTCGGCCAGCGGCGCGGCCAGCTGCGCCGTGCCGTCGCCGCTGCCGCCATCGGCGACGATGAGTTCCACGCCTTGCGCGCGCAGGGGCTGCAGCGCCCGCAGGCGCGCCGCGATCTGCGGTGCTTCGTCGAGCACCGGCATGATGATGGAAAGCTCCGGGGGCAGCATCTAGCCGCGGCGCCAGGCATGGAAGCGCCCCACCCACTCCAGCAGGGCCTGCGGCGCATGCGCCTTCTTCCAGACTCCGGCGACATGCTTGTTGGCTTCGGCCAGCGTCGGGTAGATGTGGATGGTGCCGAGGATCTTGTTCAGCCCGATGCCGTGCTTCATTGCCAGCACGTATTCGGCGATCAGGTCGCCGGCATGGTCGCCGACGATGGTCACGCCGAGGATGCGGTCCTTGCCCGGCACCGTCAGCACCTTGACGAAGCCGTGCGCCTCGCCGTCGGCAATCGCCCGGTCGAGATCGTCGATGTCGTAGCGGCTGACTTCAAAGGCGATGCCCTGCTCTTTCGCCTCCAGTTCGTTCAAGCCGACGCGCGCCACTTCCGGCTCGACGAAGGTCGCCCAGGGAATCACCGAGTAGTCGGCCTTGAACTTCCTGAAGGGGTCGAACAGCGCATTGACCGCCGCATACCAGGCCTGGTGCGCGGCGGTGTGGGTGAATTGGTAGGGCCCGGCGACGTCGCCCGCGGCATAGATGTTCGGGTAATTGGTTTGCAGGAAGTCGTTGGTGTCCACCGTGCGGCCGGTGCTGACGCCGATCTCCTCCAGGCCGTAGCCCTTGAGATTGGCGACGCGGCCGACGGCGACCAGCACGGCGTCGAAGGGGATGCGCACGTCGCGCCCTTCATGTTCTGCGATCAGGGCTTTCTCGCCGTTTTCGACGACGAATTGCCTGGCCTTGTGGTTCAGCAGCACGTCTATGCCTTCGGCGCGGAAGCGCGCGGCAACCAGCGCCGAAACTTCCACGTCTTCGCGCAGCATCAGCCGCGGCAGCATTTCGACCTGTGAAACCTTGGCGCCGAAGCGGGCGAAGGCCTGCGCCAGTTCGCAACCGATCGGCCCGCCGCCCAGCACCACCAGGCGCCTGGGCAGTTCGCGCAGGGTCCACACCGTGTCGGAGGTCAGGTAGCCGACGTCCTCGATGCCGGGTATCGGCGGCACGAAGGGCCGCGCCCCGGCGGCGATGACGATGCTGCGCGTGCTGAGCGTCCGGGTGCTGCCGTCCTGGCGCGTGACCTCGACTTCCCAGGGCGAGACGATCCGGGCCGAACCTTCGACCACATCGACCCCGAGCCCGCGGTAACGCTCGGCGGAATCGTGCGGCTCGACCTGGCGGATCACGCGCTGCACCCGCTCCATGACCTCGCCGAATGAAAAGTTGGCGCTGGCGCCACGGCAACCGAACTCGGTCGCACGCCGCGTGTGCGAGAGGAACTTCGCCGAACGGATCAGCGCCTTGGACGGCACACAGCCGGTGTTGAGGCAGTCGCCGCCCAGCTTGTGCTGCTCGATCAGCGTCACCTTGGCTTTCACCGCGGCGGCGATGTAGGCCGTGACCAGGCCGGCGCTGCCGCCGCCGATGACGATGATATTGCGATCGAAGCGTGCCGGCCTGGTCCAGCGCGCATGGACCTTGCGCGCCTTGATCGTTTCGACGAGCTTCTTCGCGATCAGCGGAAAAATGCCGAGCAGGGCGAAGGAGAACAACAGGCCGGGCGAGACGATGCCGGACAGCGATTCGAGACCGGCGAGCTGGGTGCCGGCATTCACATAGACCAGGGTGCCGGCCAGCATGCCGAGTTGGCTGACCCAGTAGAAGGTCGCCGTGCGCATCGGCGTCAGGCCCATCAGCAGGTTGATCATGAAGAAGGGGAAGGCGGGCACCAGGCGCAGGGTGAACAGGTAGAAGCCGCCATCCTGTTCGACGCCGCGGTTGATCGCACGCAGGCGCTCGCCGAAGCGGTCCTGCACCCAGTCGCGCAGCAGGAAGCGCGCGGCGAGGAAGGCCAGCGTGGCGCCGGCCGAGGAGGCGAAGGAGACGATCAGCGTGCCCCAACCGAGGCCGAAAATCGCCCCGGCGGCCAGGGTCATCACCGTTGCGCCGGGCAGGGACAGGGCGGTGACGGCGACATAGGCGAGGAAGAAGATCAGCGCCGCGGTCAGCGGTTGCGCCGCGCGCCAACTCTCGATCACGGCCTGCTGACTTTTCAAGTAATCGAGGCTGAAGTAGCGGCCCAGGTCGAGCGCGACGAAGGCGGCGATCGCGGCAAGCAGGGCGACGAGCAGGGTCAGGCGCGGGCGGGTCATGGTTCGGTCACGCGAAATGACTGTTGGGTCGGGAGTACTTTACCTGCCGAGCCCGGCCCCCGCCGTGCCGCCGGCGCCGACTGGTGCGGATGGATAGGCAGAACCAGGCGGATGGCGCGGGTGAAATGCCGCGCGCCATCCGCGCGGCTCACTTGCCGCTCCAGACTTCTTCCACCCGCGCGTCGCGGCCGCAGGACTTGCGATAGTAGTTGTAGCGGATCGGGTTCTTCTTGTAATAGTCCTGATGGTATTCCTCGGCCAGCCAGAAGGTCGTCGCCGGGGCCAGTTCGGTATATATGGTCTTGAACTTGCCGCCCTTCAGCAGCGCGTCGCGGCTGGCTTCGGCGGCCTTGCGCTCGGCCTCGTTCTGCCAATAGATGCCGCTGCGATACTGGGTGCCGACGTCGCAGAACTGTCTGTCCTTGACCGTCGGGTCGATATGCCGCCAGAAATAATCGACCAGTTGCGGGTAGCTGACCTTCTGCGGGTCGTAGATCACGCGCACCGCCTCGGTGTGGCCGGTGCTGCCGGAGCTGACCTGTTCGTAGCTTGGGTTGGTCGTCCGGCCCGCGGTATAGCCCGACTCCACTTCGATGACTCCGGGCATTTTCTCGAAGTCCTTTTCGATGCACCAGAAGCAGCCGCCGGCGAATATCGCCGTGGCGCGGTTCGGCGCCGCGGCGGGTGCCGGCGCAGTTGCGGCATGGGCGGCACCTGCCAGGAGGGCGCAGAGCGCCATCATCCAGCCAAACCAGGCCGGCCTCATGTCCCTAGCGCCGGCAAAGGCGCGCCCTTGAGGACGAAGGCGAGGGCCACGCCGTTGTTGCAGTAACGCTTGCCGGTGGGCTGCGGGCCGTCGTTGAAGACATGGCCCTGGTGCCCGCCGCAGCGTGAGCAGTGATACTCGGTGCGCGGGTAGATCAGCTTGAAGTCGGTCGAGGTACCGACGGCGCCGGCCAGCGGCTGCCAGAAGCTGGGCCAGCCGGTGCCGCTTTCGTACTTGTGGGCACTGTCGAACAGCGGCAGGTTGCAGGCGGCGCAGATGAAGGTGCCGGCGCGCTTTTCCGCGTTCAGCGCGCTGCTGCCGGCGGGCTCCGTGCCTTCCTCGAACAGCACCCGGTAGGCATCCGGGCTCAGCAGCTTCTTCCATTCCTGCTTCGGCTTGGTCAGCGGAAAGGCACTGGCGGCGCCGGCGCTGCCCCAGGGCAGCGCCGTTGCGGCGGCGAGACCGGAAATCCGGAAGATCCAGTGGCGACGGTTCATGTTGTTCTCCTGTGGTCGGGGCGCTGTCGGGGATGCGCCTGCTTGTAGTGTGCGATGGGCCATAGTCGTGTCGGCCCCCGTATTCCTTACAGAATCGGAAGGTTTGCCCATCTTAGTCATCCTGGGTCAAAATGCGTTCCCTCCGATAGCCCTGCGAGCCCCATGGAACTGGATCGTCAAAGCGAGCTGAACGCCCTGCGGCCCGACCTGCTGCGCTTCGCCCGCCTGCAGCTGCGCGATGCCGGTGCCGCCGAGGATGCGGTGCAGGAAACCCTGCTGGCGGCGCTGACCGGCAGCGATCGCTTCGAAAGCCGCGCGTCCTACAAGACCTGGCTGATTTCCATCCTGCGCAACAAGATCATCGACATCATCCGTGCCCAGAGCCGCGAAGTTTCGGCGACCTCGCTGTCCGCAGATGAGGCTGGCGATGATCGGCTTGCCGAGTCGTTGTTCGATCGGCGCGGCCACTGGAAGGACACAGCGCGGCCGGGACGCTGGGCCGATCCGGAGGCCTCGTTCGAGCAGCAGCAGTTCTGGCGCGTGTTCGAGGCCTGCCTCGATCACCTGCCGGAGAAGACCGCGCGCGTCTTCATGATGCGTGAGTTTCTCGGCTTCGAGACCGGGGAGATCTGTAAGGAAACCGGCATCAGCACGTCCAATTGCTGGGTGGTGCTGCATCGCGCCCGCATGGGGCTGCGCGCCTGCCTTGAAGAGAGCTGGTTTGCCGGAGCGAAGACCTGAGATGCTGAGTTGCAAACAAGCCACCGAATTGATGTCGCAGGAACAGGACCGCCCGCTGAGCCTGGCCGAGCGGGCGGGGTTGCGCCTGCATGTCTGGATCTGCACCGGCTGCAGCAACTACCGCCGGCAGATGGCCGTGTTGCGCGCAGCCTGCCGCCGCTTCGGCAGCGGCGGCACGCCGTGAATGCCGTGTCGGCAACTGCCGCGCCGACCAGCGTCTGTGCGCAATGCGGTGCGCAATTTCGCTGCGGCATGGAAGCCGGCGACGCGGAATGCTGGTGTGCCAGGCTGCCGCCGCTGCTGCCGCTGCCGGCCGATGCCGCAGCGCCGGCGACTTGTCTTTGCCCGGACTGCCTCAGGCAAAGGCTGTTTCCGCTCGACGCGACGTGAGCGCCGATGATGTCGACATTCGGCGCCGCAAGCAGCGTGCATGCCTGGGCCAGATTTGCCATCCCATGGTCATGGTTATTTGCTAGCATGCGACATTTTTCGCCCAGGCAAACAGCATAGGTATCCGGCGGCCAGAATCCATGAAACTCAAAGACAAAACCCAGGTGTTCTTCGTCGGCATCCTCGCGGTGCTGGTGGTGGTGCTGACCGTGTTTTCCGCATTGAGCTTTCGCCGCTTCTCGATCTATACCGCGGAACGCCATGCGCGCTCGGTGGCCGAGACGGTCAAGGTCGGCCTGACCGAAAGCATGATCAACGGCAGCATAGGCAAGCGCGAGCAGTTTCTGACGCGGCTGGCCGGAGTTCCCGGCGTGCATCGGGTGCGCGTGGCACGCGGTCCGGCCGTGGTCAGGCAGTTCGGACCGGGCCTGTCCAGCGAAGGCGCCGACAGCCAGGACGTCACCGAGGTGCTGCGCACCGGCAGGGAGGCCTTCGAGGTGGCCGACGTCGACGGCGAGCTGATGTTTCGTGCGGTGATTCCCTATGTTGCCGGCAACGACGGCGTACCCAATTGCCTGCAATGCCACACGGTGAGCGCCGGCACGGTGCTGGGCGCGGTCAGCATCGACATATCCCTGGCCGAAGTGCGGCGCCAGGGCATCATCGCCGTGGCCCTGGTCAGCCTGGCCGTGCTGGCGGCCGCGCTGCTGGCGCTATGGCTGCTGCGGCGCATGATGAATCCGCTGGCCGAAGCCGCGCAAAGCGTGCAGGAGGTCACCTCGCTGGCGGTGGGCGGCAATTTTTCCGGGCGCGTTCGCCAGCGCAGCAATGACGAAGTCGGCGAGATCGCGCTCAACATCAATCAACTGATGGCCTTCCTCGAACGCGAGGTGGGTACCATCCGCACCCGTGTCGGCCAGTTGATGGGCCACCAGGTGGTCCGCGAAGGCGGCAACCAACTGGTGCACACCACGGAGCTGGTGGAAAGCCTGGTCGAGGCCTCGCAGTTCAAGCAGGCGATCGAGGAAGACCAGACCAAGCTCGAAATCTACCAGCGCCTGTCCGACATGCTGCAGCGCAAGTACGACTTCAAGCGCTTCTCGATTTATGAAGTCGCGGCGAGCAAGAACCGCATGACGCCGATCCTGGTCGATGGCGAAGCCGGCGCCGCGTGCCGCCATTGCGATCCGCAGGTGGTGGTCGATGCCAGCTTCTGCCGCGCCCACCGCACCGGCCACGAAGTCAATGCCGTGGATTATCGGGGGCTATGCACCATGTTCCGCCCCGAGTCGGCCGACGAAACCCATATCTGTCTGCCGATCACCCAGTCCGGTTCGGCCATATGCGTGGTGCAAGTCGTCGTTGCGGCCGACGAAGGCGCGTTGGCGCGCCTGATGATGCCGTTTGTCAGCGTCTATCTGCGCGAGGCCGGGCCCGTGCTGGAGGCCAGGCGCCTGATGGAACACCTGCGCGAGAATGCGCTGCGCGATGCCATGACCGGCCTCTACAACCGGCGCTTCCTAGAAGAATACGTGGGCGCACTGGTGGCCGGCAGCCAGCGGCGCAAGAGCGCGTTCTCGGTGCTGATGCTCGACCTGGATTTCTTCAAGCAGGTCAACGACACGCACGGCCACGAGGTCGGCGACAAGGTGCTCAAGACCCTGGCCGAGATACTGGTGCGCAGCGTGCGCGCCTCGGACATCGCCGTGCGCTACGGCGGCGAGGAATTCCTGCTGGTGCTGAACGATACCTGTGCCGCCGCGGCGATGGAAGTCGCGGAAAAAATCCGTGGCCAGGTCGAGGCGACCAAGATTCCGCTGGCCGGCGGCATTCTGCAAAAGACCATCTCGATCGGCGTCGCCGAATTTCCGACGGATTCGGACACCTTCTGGCAAGTGGTCAAGTTCGCCGACGTGGCCCTGTATCAGGCCAAATCGAGCGGCCGCAATCGCGTTGTGCGTTTTGCGCCCGCGATGTGGGACGCCAGCGCCAGCTACTGACCTCTGGTACGGGTCCCGGATATTGCCAGCGTCATGAGCTTGGGTTATATTCCCCTACTTAAATAATGGATATTGAGGGGCGCCATGACAGCCGAAGATAGCTACCAGCAGCCGGAATATGACCTCCAGCGTCTGCGCGTCGACTTGCGCGGGCAACTGGCGCTGCAGCGCAAGAACTCCCTGTACTCGGTTCTCGGCATGCCTGCCGACTGCAGCGACGCTGAGCTGGCAGAGGTCATCGGCGGCCTCAGGAAGCCAGGTCTTCCGCTCGATGCCGAAACCCGCTATGCCGTGGAAACCCTCGGCGATGCGGCTGCACGTGAGCAGTTCGACCGGCGCCTGATGGAACAGCTCAAGAGTCGGCCGGCCACATCCGTGCGCATGGATCAGGCCTGGGAACCGGCCCTTGCCGCGCAGGCCGGCGGTGGAATGAAGGTGTTGCTGGTCGCGATCGTGCTGCTCGGCGCCGGCTATCTCGTGCTGGGCTACATGAAGGACAAATCGGAGCGCGAACTGCGCCTCAAGGAAGCCGAAATTCGCAGCGAGGAGATCCGGCGCAAGGCCGAGATCAGCGACCGGGTCGTCGACAACCAGAAGTTCGCGCTGGAGGCTTCGATCGCGGCACAGGAACGCGCCGCCGAATTGCGCGACCGGCAGCTGCAGGAGGCGCGCATGCGGGACGACAAGGCCCGGCTCGATTCCGCCTACCGCCAGGAGCAGCAGGCGGCGCAGGCGGAGCAATACCGCCAGCAGATGGAACAGTCCCGGCTTCTGGCCGACGCGCGTCGCCGCGACCAGGAAGCCGCCAACCAGACCCGGGCCATCCGCCAGCAGGCGGTCCAGGACGCCATCGCGCGGGGCAATTACAACGAGGCCCAGCGGCTGCGCAACCAGCAATACTGACGCGGGCCGTTGCCCGGCGACGGGTGTCACGACCGCCGCACACCGATATCGCTGGCCTTGCTGACAGCCGATTGCGCGGGCGCTCTTTGGATGATAAAAGGCTGATCCAGCCACCTTCCCGCGAGTGCCGATCGATGACCAACCAAGCCACGGAATTCGACCTGCAGGCCATCGACTGCGCCGGAGCGGGGCGATGAGCGCCGCGGACAGGATGCAGCCGCTGGCCGGACTGTCCCTGGCGACGCGCGCGCGGACCGTCGGCGTGCTGGCCGATATCGACGACACGATCACCACCGCAGGCCGCCTCACCGCCGCCGCTTACACGGCGCTGGAACGCCTGCAAAGCGCCGGCATCAAGCTGATTCCGGTCACCGGCCGGCCCGCCGGCTGGTGCGACCACATCGCGCGCATGTGGCCGGTCGATGCCGTGGTCGGCGAGAATGGCGCCTTCTGGATGCGCTACGAGGCCGGCGCCAGGCGGCTCAGGACCGAGTTCGCCGGCCGGCCGCCGGCCGACCGGCAAAGGCGGATCGACGCCCTGGCCGCCGAAATACTCGCCGCCGTGCCGGGCTCCGCGCTGGCCTCGGACCAGTTCTGCCGCGTCGCCGATCTGGCGATCGATTTTTGCGAGGACGTCGCGCCCCTGCCGCCGCATGCCGTGGATGCCATCGTGCGGCGCATGGAAGCGGCCGGCATGCGCGCCAGGATCAGCTCCATCCACGTCAATGGCTGGTTCGGGGATTATGACAAGCTGAGCACGACGCGCCGCATGCTGGCGCAGGAATTCGGGGTATCGCTGGAGTCCGAGGCGGAGCGACGGCGCTGGCTGTTCGTCGGCGATTCGCCCAACGACGCGCCGCTGTTCGGTTTCTTTCCGAATTCAGTCGGCGTCGCCAATGTGCTCGATTGTGCCGGCCGCCTGGAGCACAAACCGGCCTGGGTCACCACCGCGCGTGCCGGCGCGGGATTCGTCGAACTTGCCGAGGCACTGCTGGCGGCAAGGTAGGCCCGGCCGCGGGCGCGAAACCTTGCCTCAGATCTCGTCGATGCGCAGCCCGCTGGCCGCGTCGAAATAGTGTTCGTGCTCCTGCGCATAGCGCAGCGGCAATTTGCCGATGTGCGCGGCGAACGACTGATGCAGGCGCACGGTGACCCGGGTGCCGTTCGCGTCTCCGGCGAGATGGCCGTAGACCAGCGTGTCGCTGCCCAGAGGCTCGACCAGATCAACGTCGACCGTCATCATCGCCTCGCCCGGCGCACAGGGCTCGAGGTGCTCCGGGCGCAGGCCGAGCAGAATCTCCCGGTCCTTGCGCCGGGTAGGAATCAGGTTCATCGGCGGCGAACCGATGAAGCCGGCGACAAAGGTGGTGGCCGGTTTTTCGTACACGTCGAGCGGCGCCCCGATCTGCTCGGTACGCCCGGCGTTGATCACGATCATGCGTTGCGCCAGGGTCATGGCCTCGACCTGGTCATGCGTGACGTAGAGGCTGGTGGTCGCCAGCCGGCGATGCAGGGCCTGCAGTTCGGCGCGCATCTGCACCCGCAGCTTGGCGTCGAGGTTGGACAGCGGCTCGTCGAACAGGAACACTGCGGGTTCGCGCACGATGGCGCGGCCCATGGCGACGCGCTGACGCTGGCCGCCGGAAAGCTCGCGCGGCTTGCGATCGAGATACGGCCCGAGTTCCAGGATCTCCGCCGCCCGCTTGACGTGGGCCTCGATGTCGGCCGCGGCCATGCGGCGGATCTTGAGGCCATAGGCCATGTTCTGGCGCACCGACATGTGGGGGTAGAGCGCATAGTTCTGGAACACCATGGCGATGTTGCGGTCCTTCGGTTCGAGGTCGTTCACCACGCGCTCGCCGATCGCGATCTCGCCCGAGGTGATGGTCTCCAGCCCCGCCACCATGCGCAGCAGCGTCGACTTGCCGCAGCCCGAAGGCCCGACCATCACCACGAACTCGCCGTCGCCGATGTCTACGTCTATGCCCTGGATCACCTTGACCGCGCCGAAGGATTTGTAAACGTTGCGGATCGATACGCTGGACATTATTGCTTTCTCATTTTTCGGTTTCCACGAGTCCCTTGACGAACCACTTCTGCATCAGCAACACCACCGCCGCCGGCGGCAGCATGGCCAGCATCGCCGTGGCCATGATCAGGTTCCATTCGTTGGCCGAGTCGCCGCCGACGATCATGCGCTTGATGCCTATCACCACCGTGTACATCGACTCGTCGCTGGTGATCAAGAGCGGCCACAGGTACTGGTTCCAGCCGTAGATGAACTGGATCACGAACAGCGCCGCCATGGTGGTCTTCGACAGCGGCACCACCACGTCCCAGAAGAAGCGCATCGGCCCGGCGCCGTCGATGCGCGCCGCCTCGGCCAGTTCGTCCGGAATGGTCATGAAGAACTGGCGGAAGAGGAAGGTGGCGGTGGCCGAGGCGATCAGCGGCAACGTCAGACCGGCATAGGTATTGAGCAGGCCGAGGTCGGCCATCACCTTGAAGGTCGGGATGATGCGCACCTCGACCGGCAGCATCAGCGTGACAAAGATCATCCAGAAGAAGAAGTTGCGCAGTGGGAAGCGGAAATAGACGATGGCGAACGACGAGAGGATCGAAATGGTGGTCTTGCCCAGCGGCACCGCCAGGGCCATCACCGTGCTGTTGATCAGCATGTCCAGCACCGCAGCCTTCGAGCCCGTGGTCGAGCCACCAAACAGCACCTGGGAATAGTTTTCGATGAAATGGCCGCCCGGCAGCAGCGGCATCGGCACCGTCATGATCTCTTCGAGCGATAGCGTGGACGCGACGAAGGTGACGTAGAGCGGGAACGCGATCACCAAGGCACCGACGATCAGGACGGCGTGCGTGATGAAGTCGAGCAACGGCCGTTTCTCTACCATCGGACACCCATCAGTACTGCACCTTGCGCTCGATGAAGCGGAACTGGATCACTGTCAGCGCGATGACGATGATCATCAGGATCACCGATTGCGCCGAGGAGCCGCCAATGTCGGCCGACTTCACGCCGTCGTGGTACACCTTGTACACGAGGATCTGGGTCGCCTGCGCCGGCCCGCCCTGGGTGGTCGCGTCGATCACGCCGAAGGTTTCGAAAAACGCGTAGACGATGTTTACCACCAGCAGGAAGAAGGCGGTCGGCGACAGCAGCGGCAGCACGATGGTCCAGAATCGCCGCGCCGGCCCCGCGCCGTCGATCGCCGCGGCCTCGATCAGGGATTTCGGGATAGCCTGCAGGCCGGCGAGGAAGAACAGGAAGTTGTAGCTGATCTGCTTCCACACCGAGGCGATGACGATCAGCAGCATCGCCTGGTCGCCCTTGATGATCCAGTTCCAGTCGACGCCGAGACCCTTCAGCACATACGTAATGATACCGATGGACGGCGCGAACATGAACGCCCACAGCACGCCGGCGACCGCCGCCGCGACCGCGTAAGGCCAGATCAGGACAGTCTTGTAGGCCAGCGCGCCGCGCACCACCCGGTCGGCCATGGTGGCGAGCAGCAGCGAGATGACGATGCCGAGGCCGGCCACGGAGACGCTGAACACGGCCGTGGTCTTGAACGACTCCAGGTAGTGCGGATCCCGGAACAGCGCCGTGAAGTTGTCGAAGCCGACGAATTCGCTGTGCAGGCCGAATGCATCCTGCAACTGGAAGGAATACCAGACGGCCTGGCCCGCCGGCCAGAAGAAGAAAATGATGGTGATGGCGAGCTGCGGCGCCAGCAGCAGATAAGGCAGCCACGCCGAGCGGAAGACTACGCGCTTTTCCATTCCGTTCGGCGTGCCTGAAGGTTACTTGTTCGCCGCCTGGAACTTGCGCAGGATCAGGTTGCCCCGCTTCACCGCGTCATTCATTGCCGTCTTGGCGTCCTTCTTGCCCGCGAACACGGCCTCCATCTCTTCCTCGATCACCTCGCGTCCCTGCACGAAGTTACCGAAGCGCAGGCCCTTGGAGTTCTCGGTCGGCGTGTTCAAGGTCAGCTGCCTGACGGCCATGTCCCGCCCCGGGTTCTTGTCATAGAAGCCTGATTTGCGCGTCAGTTCGTAGGCGGCCTTGGTGATCGGCACGTAGCCCGTGGTGGTGTGCCATTCCATCTGGATTTCGGGTTGCGAGAGGAAGGACAGGAACTTCGCCACGCCCTTGTACTCGGCTGGCTTCTTGCCGCCCATCACCCACAGCGAAGCGCCGCCGATGATCGAGTTCTGCGGCGCGCCTTTCACATCGTCGTGGTAGGGCAGGAAGCTCAGTTCCCAATCCGTCTTGCCCGCCTTGATGGTGCCTGCCAGCGCGCCGGCGCTGATGGTTGCCATCGCGCACTCCCCGGATTGGAACTTGGAGTCCGCCTGGTTGGTGCGCCCGGCGTAAGTGAACAGGCCTTTCTTCACCATGTCGCCGAGCATGGCCACATGGCGCACGTGCAGCGGCGAGTTGATCTTGAACTCGGTGTCGACGCCGCCCATGCCGTTTTGCTTGGTGCCGATCGGCACGTTGTGCCAGGCACTGAAGTTTTCGACGTGAACCCAGGACGGCCAGCCCGACGTATAAACACAATCCTGCCCGGCAGCCTTCAGCTTCTCCGCGACTGCGATCAATTCCTTCCAGGTTTTGGGCGGCACCGGCGGCAGGCCGGCCGCCTTGAACTTGTTCCGGTCGATGTAGAAAAGCGCGGTCGAGCTGTTGAAGGGGAGGGACAGCATGTTGCCCTTGATGTCCGAGTAGTAGCCCGCCACGGTAGGCAGGTAGGCCTTCGGATCGAAGGGTTCCTTGGCATCCGCCATCACCTTGGCCACCGGCACTATCGCGCCCTTGGCCGCCATCATGGTCGCGGTGCCGACCTCGAACACCTGCAGAATGTGCGGCGCGTTGCCGGCGCGGAAGGCGGCGATCGCCGCCGTCATCGATTCGGGGTACTGCCCCTTATAGACGGTGACCACCTTGTATTCCTGCTGGCTGGCGTTGAACTTGGTGGCCAGCCCATTGAGCGCCTCGCCGAGCGCGCCCCCCATCGAGTGCCACCACTGGATCTCGGTCTGGGCCTGGGCAGTGGCGCTACCGAGCAGGCCGGCGGCGAATAAGCTAGCGCTGAGTGCTTTGAATCGCATGGTTCTCTCCTTAGGTTGCCCCGAATTCCGATAATCGCCGGGGAGTTTCCATCAATATAAGCTCAACTATAGTAATGATATTCACAATTGGCATCATGCGGGGCAGGTGCGTCATAATGTCAATGACATTGTGCCGGCGGCGTGCCGGGGAACGCGGCTTGGCGGCCGGCCAGAAACCGTTCCGCTTCCGTCACCGCCTTGAAGGCCGTGGCGATGGCGATGCCGGCGCCGCTGCGGCCCCGTATCCAGTCCTGGTGGGCGAGGATGACGCCGGCGGCGAACAGGCGCTCATGGTGGCAGCGACCCGTGCCGGTCAATGGCCTGAATGAATCATCGACCTCGATGCCGGCACGATTGATCGGATGGCCGCGCCAGTCGGTGTAGCGGGCGCGGTACCAGTCGGAGCGCCCCGCCGGTTGGGTCACCGGCAGGTCCAGCAGGTGCTCGCGGATTCCCGCCGCGTGCGCTTCGAGGCCGCCGCTCAGGAAACGGCCGGTGGCCAGGATCACCGCCTGCGCATGGACCCGGATCGGGCCGAAGGCGTCGCAGAGGGCGAGGGTCGCGCCGTCGCCCTCGAAGCTCAGCGCGGTGACTCTCTGCTGGGGAATCAGGCTCACGCCTTGTTGCGGCAGCACCTGCTGCATCAGTTCGCGCAGGCGGATGCCCGGCACCGAAGGCGGCATCGTGGGAATCTCGAAGATTTCGCGGCCGGTGAGCCGTTCCAGTTCCGCCCGCACCTGGTCCGGGCGGTGCATGCCGAGGATCGCCGGGACGCCGATGAGCTTGGCGCTTCCGGCGATGGCGTTCAACGCCGCGGCCAGCTGTTCCCGGGTCGCGGCAACTTCCAGCGCCCGCGCCATGACTTCGGGATAGATCTCGCCGCGCGCCATGCCGGGAAAGCCGATGCGTTGCGTCGTCAACTGCGGCCAGCGCGCGCGCAGATTGGCCGCCAGCTCGGCGCCGCTGAATCCCTTCAGACCCTTGAAGTCGACGATCACGCAGGGCGCGTTGGCGGCCAGTGCGCGCGGCCCGGCGGCCATGGTGGCCGGCACGCAGAGCGTCTGCTTCAGGGTGCCGGCCGGGGTCAGTGCCGTGATATTGCCGGTCCCCGGCGCGCTGTAGGCCAGCCCGCAGGCGCCCAGAAAATCCGTGAATTCGGTGAAGGCCTGGCCGATGTCGGCGGCATTGACGCGGCACAGCGGATGCTTCGGCTCCAATTCGCGCAGGCTGGCCAGGGCCTGCCAGGGATCGGCGACGGACGCGCCGTCGCGCCTGCCGATCAAATCCAGGTAGCCCGTGGTATAGGCCAGCGCCCCGGTGTTGCCGACCTGCGCGACGGCGATCTTGCGGTTCAGGGCGAAAATCGAGGCGGCGAAGCCGGCGATCCCCGAGCCGATCACGGCCAGCTGGGTGCTGAAATGCCGCAGCGTGCCGCTGCCGCGCATCACTCGTCCTCCAGCGTGTCGAGGCCGAGCAGCCCGCAGTGCAGGGCTTCCGCCAGTTCCATCTGCGCCGCCTGCGGCCCCCAGATCACGCTGCGCTGGCCCTTGAAGCGTTCGTCGAGAAAGTCGCGCATATGGGCCAGGCCGGTCGCGTCGCGGTAGTAGCCACTGTCGTAGAGATAGGAGCCGATGCGGATGCCGCAGAAGGACCCCTGGCAGGGGCCTTTGCCGGCCCGCGTACGCAGCGCGATCAATTCGATGGTCCGCTCCTTTTCGATGTCCGGCGAGTTGGCGAAGACCTGCTCGATCGCCGACTGCGGCACCATTTCGCATTCGCAGAGAATCATGTCGTCGGGATCGCGGTCGTGGTGCCAGCGCTTCTGTGCGGCCGCGGGATCGGCCCAGCTGCTGGCTGCGTCGTCGGGCAGCGGTAGGGTGGCTGTCAGGCCGGCCCGGTCGTTGCCGAGGCGGCGGGCGACGAGGTCGACAGCTTTTTCGGCCATCAGGCGGAAGGTCGTCAACTTGCCGCCGGTGATGGTGCAGAAATTGTCCATGCCTTGCGACGCGTGATCGAGCAGGGCGAAGCCGCGCGTCGCGGCGCGGTCCGTGGTCCCGCTGGTTTGCAGCAGCGGCCGCACCCGGGAAAAGGCCCGGATGTAGCGGGCGCCGGCCAGCGCCGGGATCATCGCCGCGCCTTCGCGGATGTTGCGATCGATTTCCTCCGCCGTGGGGGCGAGCTGTTCCAGGTCCTCGACCCGGGTCGAGGTTGTGCCGAGCAGGGAAACCGTGCCGCCGGGCACCAGGATGTCGCCGTCGCCGGGAGGCCGCAGCCGGTTGATGACGCGCTGCGCCAGGCGGTCGTTGCTGACCAGGATGGTGCCCTTGGAATAGAGCAGGTGCACGTCGGTGCATCCGGCCAGCCGCGCGATGTTCATGGCCCAGGCGCCGCCGGCATTGACGAACTGCCTGGCGCGGATCGTCAACTGGCGCTGGTGGAGATGGTCATGGCAGATGGCGGCGCGGATTTCCCCTGCCGCGATCTCGAAACGCAGAAGCTCCGTATGCGGGCGATAGAAGCTGCCGTTGAGCAGGCGGGCGTGATCGACATTCAGCATGGCGAGGTGAAAGGGATCGATCGTGGCGTCCGGCACCCGATAGGCCTTGAACAGTTTTTCCGATAGCACGGGTTCCAGCCTTCTCGCTTCGGCCGGAGCAAGTTCCTCGCACTCGATGCCGGCATGCCGGCACAGGGCCGGAAACCGGTCGGCAAATTGCGGGTCGTCGCCCTCGACCGCGACGAACAGGCCGCCGGCGGTCTCGATGCACTGCGGCGCAAGCCGCTTGAGCAACGCGTTTTCCTTGCGGCATTCGATCGCCGCGTCGGGATCGGTCGAGACATAGCGGGCGCCCGAATGCAGCAGGCCGTGGTTGCCGCCGGAGGCGCCGGCGCACAGGTCGCGCTTGTCGATCAGCAGGCTGTGGATGCCGCGCAGCGCGAGGTCGCGCATGACCCCGGCGCCGGTCACGCCGCCGCCGATGATCAGGACCTCGGTTTCCAGTGTCGATGCGTCGGAGGACATGGTTCAGCCGCGCAGCTCCGGCCCCAGATAGATGCGCTCGTTCTTGCCGAGTATGCCCAGCGAGAGGCAGATCAGCGTCCATAGATGGACCACGCCGTAGTGCCCGCCGTAGAAGCGACCGATGTCGTGCATCTGCGAATGGCAGTTGTGGCAGGGCGTGAGGACGTAGGCGGCGCCGGTGGCGGCGATCTGGTCGAACTTGCGCTTGCCGTAGGCCCGCCGCTGCTCGGTCATTCCGGCCTGGAGGAAGCCGCCGCCGCCGCCGCAGCAGTAGTTGGCGCTGCGGTTGGGCTGCATGTCGACGAAGTTCTCCTCGCCGACCAGGGTCCTGACGACGAAGCGCATGTCCTCGGCGATGGCGTCGCCGTAGGCCTTGCGCACGATCATGCAGGGATCCTGCACGGTGAACTTGATGCCCTGGGTATTCCAGCGCGCATCGACCGGCAGCTTGCCTTCGCGGATCCATTGGGCGTAGTAAGTGACGATGCTTTCAAGGCGGAAATTGGCCTCCAGGCCGAAGCGCGCTATGCCCTGCCACATCGAGTAGTAGCTGTGGCCGCATTCGGTGTTGAGCCAGACCTCGCAGCCGAGTTGATTGACCGCGTCGACGCGTTTGCGGACGACCTCGCGCCAGGCGTCCTCGTTGCCCGAGAACATGCAGAAATTCTCCGCCGCCCAGCCTTTCGAGGCATAGGTCCAGTCGGCGCCGACGACGTCGAAGATCTTCCACAGCGGAACCATCTCCTCCGGCTCGTTCATCGGCTCGCGGGAATTCTGGTTGACGAAGAAGTGCGCGCCGCGCTTGTCGATCGGCGCCTGCAGGTGCTGAAAATCCGGCTGCGTGGCGCGGACTTCCTCCAGTACTTCCTCGACCACGGCGACGAAGTCGGCCGGCGGCATGCCCATCGCACTGGTCGAATCGCTGGAGGTGGCGAGCTGGCAGGAGCGCACGATGCCCGACGGCTTCCGGTCTTCGGGCCAGTTGCCGCGGGCGAGGAACACCAGCTGCGAGACGTCGATGCTCATCGGGCACACGTATTGGCAACGCTTGCACAGCGTGCAGCACCAGATCCAGGGCGTGGTCGACAGTTCCTCGTCCATGCCGAGCAGGGCCATGCGGATGAACTTGCGGGGATCCATGTTCTCCATCCCCGAGGCCGGACAGCCCGAGGAGCAGAGCCCGCAGCTCAGGCAGGCCTCGAAGTTGGCGCCCTCGGGCAGCAACTCAAGCGCTGCCGCCTTGAAGTTGATGCTTGCTATCGCAGATTCCGCCATGATCCAAATCACGCGCTGACCGGACAATTGTGGGCTGGGCCCGCATGTCGGGCCGGGCTGCCGCGGATTGCCGCCGCCCGCCGCCGACCTCCTCGATCAGCATACTCATTTGGCAATCGGGCGTCCACCCCGTCCCGCCGGAGCCGATTCTTCGGAGCTGCCGGCCGGTGCGAGCGGACTATCGCTGCCTGAGCAGGGCCGGCAGCGCGCCGAGGTTGGTGATCTCGCCGTCCGGCGTCGCCGGTATCCGTTCCGCGGCCTGGCCGAAGCGGTTGTACCAGATCACGCGAAAGCCGAAGGCCTTGGCCGAATAGGCGTCCCAGCCGTTCGACGAAAGGAAGCAGATGCGCGACGGCGTGATCGCCAGTCGCTGCGAGGCGAGGCCATAGACCAGGGGGTGCGGCTTGTACACGCCGACCTCCTCGACCGACAGCACGGCATCGAAGACGCCCTCCAGTCCGGCATTGCTCACCACCGCGGCCAGCATCGGCGGGTTGCCGTTGGACAGAATGGCGAGCTTGATGCCCCGCTGCTTCAATTCCTGCAGCATGGCCGGCACCTCGGGATAGGTGCTGAGCTGAAGGTAGAGATTCATCAGGCGTGCGCGCAGGCCGGGCCGATCGATGTTGAGTGTGGCCAGCGCGAAGTCCAGCGCGTCGCCGGTGACCTGCCAGAAATCGGCATGATGTTCGGCCAGCCCGCGCAGCCAGGTGTATTGCAGCTGCTTCAGGCGCCACAGCTCGGACAGTCGCTGCCAGTCCTCGCCCAGTTCATCCTTGGCGGCGCTCGCTGCGCTGTTGAAGTCGAACAGCGTGCCGTAGGCGTCGAACACGCAGGCGTCGATGTCGTGCAGCGGCTGGGTCATGGTCAAGGCATATCCTTTCCGGGCATTTCCGAATTCCTGTCGGGAGGGCAAACCCTGGCCGTCCTCATCTGGCGCAGCTCGGTGCGGCGGCCGTCTCATGGCCCAGCGCGCCGCCGCAACTCGAACCCTGGCCGGCGGTGCAGCCATAGCAGTGGTCGGCGACGCGGATCGGCTGACCCTCCAGCCCGATGGCGGCGGCCTCGGTGATATGCAGGCGGCCGTTGCGGGCGCCGGGAATCGCCAGGCCCAGTTGCTGGTTGAAGTCGCAGTCGTAGAGATAGCCCTGCCAGTCGATGCTGACCAGGCTGCGGCACATCACCTGGTCGAGGTTGTCGTCATGGTGCGCCGTGCGCAGCAGCTGCATGTAGGCATTGAACTGGCCCCGGGAAATCAGCGTGCTGCCGAAGCGCTGGATCGGCATGTTGGCCAGGGTGAACAATTCGTTGAAGACGATGCCGTAACTCTCGCCGAGATGCCGCTGGTAGTCGGCCTGCAGCGCGGCCTGCGGCGGCGGCAGGCTGGGCCCCTGCGGGTTGTAGACCAGGTTGAGGCCGAGGCCGCTGCCTTCCTGCCCGTAACCCAGCGCATTGAGTTTCTTCAGCGCGCGCAGGCTGGTGTCGAACACGCCCTTGCCGCGCTGCCGGTCGACGTTCTCTTCGAGGTAGCAGGGCAGCGAGGCGACGATCTCGACCCGGTGGCCGGCGAGAAAATCGGCCATGTCCTCGAAGCCCGGCTCTTCGAGTATGGTCAGGTTGCAGCGGTCGATCACGCGCAGGCCGCGCGCGCGCGCCGCGATCACCAGGCGGCGGAACTGCGGGTTGAGTTCGGGCGCGCCGCCGGTCAGGTCCATGGTTCGGATGCCGGGGCTGACGGCGACGAAGTCCAATACCGCACCGATGGTTTCGGCCGTCATTTCCTCGGTGCGCTTCGGTCCGGCATTGACGTGGCAGTGCAGGCAGCTCTGGTTGCAGCGGTAGCCGAGGTTGAGCTGCAGGGTTTCGATCCCGCGCCGCCTGATGGCGGGGAAGTCGGTCTGGGTCAGCAGGTGCAGCGTGTCATGCATGCCGTGTCTCCGGGGGATGGTCAGGCTTGGTCGGACAGATCCGCGATTGCTTACAAGTGTGCCCGAAAAAGGCTGCCACAAATTGTCGATACTTGTGGCAGTTTGCACAGTTCCCTGCGGACTCGGCTTGAGGAATTCCGGCCAGGAGCTATAGTGGCGTCGTGTGAGCTTTCCCGAAGACGGAGCATAGAACATGGACCTGGCCCATCTGCCGCTCGACCTTGCCGGCCTCCTGGCACTGGCCGCCGGGCTCGGCTGGGCCTCGGGGCTGCGGCTCTACACCGCGCTGTTCGTCGTCGGCCTGGCCGGCAGGCTGGGCTGGATAGCGCTACCGCCGGGCCTGCAACTGCTCGAACACCCCTGGGTGCTGGGCGCCGCCGGCCTGATGCTGACGATAGAGTTTTTTGCCGACAAGATCCCGCTGCTGGATTCGGTCTGGGACACCGTGCATACCTTCATCCGCATTCCCGCCGGTGCGGCGCTTGCCGCGCTGGTGTTCGGCGGCCAGGGCGTGGCATGGCAGACCGCGATGGCGCTGCTGGGCGGCACGCTGGCGGCCGGCACGCACTTCACCAAGGCCGGCACGCGTGCCCTGATCAACGCGTCGCCGGAACCCTTCACCAACATCGCCGCATCGGCCGGTGAAGACATCGCGGTGCTCGCCGTGCTGTGGCTGATGTTCGCCCATCCGTGGCTGATGCTGGCCCTGCTGCTGGTGCTGGTCGCGCTGATCGTCTGGCTGCTGCCGAAACTCTGGCGCGGCATCGCCGGGATCATTCGCGGCCTGTCCTTGCCGCGCTGGACCCCGGGCACCAATCCTTAGCGGCGCCCTAGCGGCGCCGCCTGAATTCGACGGGTCTGCCCCTGGCCGCCTGGAGCCGTTGCGGTCCGCAGCGCCGGATGTCGTGGTAGATGCCGACGCAGTCGAGGCACTCGAAACATTCGTCGTAGTCGATGGCGCCGCCGGGCAGGATAGCGTCGTAGCGGCAGGTGTTGCGGCACTTCTGGCAGGGCTGGCCGCAGGCTTCGATGCGCGGCAGCCAGTTCCAGCGCCGCAGGCGGCCGCCCAGGGTCAGCGCCGCGCCGAGCGGGCAGACGAAGCGGCAGAAGAACTTGTACACGAAGGCGCCGGCCAGCAGCAGGCCGCCGGCCCAGAGCAGGAAGGGCCATTCGCGCTGGAAGCCGACCGTGATCGCGGTCTTGAAGGGTTCGATTTCCACCATGCGTTCGGCGGCGGCGGGGGCCAGCGCGGCGCTGCCGACCAGCAGCGCCAGGATCGCATAGCGGCCGCGCGCCAGCAGTCGCGCCAGCCGCGGCGGCAGGTGCCATTGCGGCAGGCGCAGCGCGCCGGCGAGCTGCGCCACGAACTCCTGCAGGGCGCCGAAGGGGCACAGCCAGCCGCAGAAAGTGCCACGGCCCCAGACCGCCAGGCTGACCAGGGTGAAGGCGATCAGCAGCAGCGAAACCGGATCGTAGAGAAAACTCTTGAGCCCGGCGCCGGCGGCCAGGGATTTGACCGCGCCGGTGATCTGCACGATAGACAGCTGGCCTTGCGCGTACCAGCCGATGTAGGCCAGGGTGAAGGCGAGAAAGCCGCTGCGGAACCAGAACAGGCGGCGCGGCTTCAGCGCGATCCAGCGCGGCCGCAGCAGCGCGGCGCAGAGCAGCAGCAGTGCGGCGCCGATCACCAGCAGGTCGGGCAGCCGCCCCTGCCAGGCCTGCAGCCATTCCGGCAGCGGCCTGGGCGGGTAGTCGAAGAGTTCGGCGGGCGGCGTGTAGCGCAGGGTGATCTGTTTCTGCGTCACCACCGGCAGGATCATGCCGCGTGCGCGGCTGACGCTGAAACGAAACTCCATGGGCCGCCCCGGATCGAGTCCGGCATGGGCCGGCGCGGTCAGGATCAGCGCGCTCGTCAGTTCGCCGGGCGCGGGCAGCCGCGCGTAGTCGCGGTTGGCGTCGCGCAATTCGATCGGCAGCTCGTTTTGCAGCAGCGCCAGGCGCGGCGGCGGGGTGCCCGGCACGAAAGCTTCATCGACCAGCGCATAGCGGCCGCGCGTGGCGATCCAGAACGCCGGGCGCTCGTCCGTCAGATAGCTGCGGAACCTGGCCCAGGCGGCATCGCCGAGCAGGTTGCGGCCGATGCCGGGCGCATTGAGATAGGCCACATAGACTTCGACGAAGAGATCGTCGGGCTTGTCCAGTGCCTGTGCGTCGCTGCCGGCGCCCTCGCTGCCGGCGAACAGTTTCTCGACATCCGCGTTGCTCAGGGACAGGCGCTGCACGTAGCCGCGGCGGATCAGGGCGGCGAGGTCCATGGCTGCGAAGGGCTGCGGCTTGGGTACGGCCGCCGGCGCGCCGCTGCCGGGATCGGCAAAGCCGAGCCGGGCACGGGCGACGGCGAGGGACGCGGCAAGCACCGACTGGTTGACGATGCGCACCGAGGCCGTGGCCTTGGCCACGCCGTCCAGCACGACGCGGTTGCCGCCGCCCTCGGCGCGGGTATTGCCATAAGTGCTGGAGACAGTGATGTCCTGCTTGAGGCTCTTGCCCTGGTATTGCCTGACGAAGTCCTGCAGCGGCAGCGGGCCGAGACCGCCGAGAAACACCGGCTCGTGCTGGCGCAGGACTTCGACATCCATGAACTTGCCGCCGGCATCGATCGCCACCAGCAGGTTGATCGGCGTGCCCTCGAAACCCGGTATCGGCGCCAGGTCGATCGACTCGAAGGCATAGCCGACGGGGCCGGCGTCGGGCTGGAGTTCGCTGGTCAGCGGCCAGGCCGGCAGGTCGCGCAGTTTTTCGCCGACATGCAGGGGAGGCGGAAAGCGCCGCTCGACATCGGCCCGAACCAGGTCGCCGGCCGTCACCGGGAGGCAGCACAGCAAGCCGGCCACAAGGCCTGCGCCTGCCAGGGCGGCGCGGATCAGCCTATGCCCGCGCATCGTCGGCAGGGTTGGCATGCGTCGGCGCCGGCAAGATCATGCGTGCTTGGTCAAGTACCACTACTGCTCCTCATGTTTGCGGCCCGCGTCGGATCTGTTTCCGCGCCGGCTTCGGGATCAACCCGAAATCCAAAGCAAGGATGAGGCCAAGGAGTTTTTCATTGCAAGCGGGCGTGCCGCGGGCTGGTTCGCACCGGTAATGATTTTCATGATTTGCCGGCCGGGAATGGAACCCGGCCGCCGGATGCGCTAGCTTTGGGGCATGAATACCGCCGTGCTCGGATATCCCTTCAGCTTTCCCGCCCTGGCCCGGCCCGGCGCCAGGGCCGACTGGCCTTTCGGCGCGGCCGTGCTCGCCTCGGTGCTGATCCATGGCTTTGCGCTGGGCTGGCTGCCCGGACTGGAAGGCCGCAGGGACGCGCCCGAGCCGCGGCAAGCCCTGCATATCCGGCTCGCCGCACCTGCGCCCGAACCTCCGACATTCGCCGTCCCGCCAGCGCCAACTTTCCCAGCCGCCGCGACGCAGCCTCAGGCCCGCCGCGCGCCCGCGCCGCAGCGAAGCTCGCCGGTGCTTGCCAGCTCGGCCCCGGAAGCGGGGCCGGATACCCCCGTCCTGCGCGCGGTCGAGCCGGCTCCGGCTGGCGCGCCGCCGATCGAGGCGCCACGCTCCAGCCAGCCCCCAGTGGCGGCGCGCCCGACCGCGATCGACGCGGGGGCGCTGGCCGCCTACGGCCGCGAGCTGGCCGGCGCGGTCGCCACGCACCAGCGCTACCCGCGCGTCGCCTTGCTGCGCCAGTGGCAGGGCACGGCCGTGCTGCAACTGGAGCTCGCGGCCGACGGCCGCCTGCTCGGGGTCCGCGTGCTAAGCTCAAGCGGCCATGACACACTCGACCGGCAGGCGCTGGATATGGTGCGCGAGGCCGTCCCCCTGCCGTCCCTGCCCGCTGCCCTGGCCGGGCGGCCGCTTACGGTCGAGGTTCCCGTTGTTTTCAGGATCACCTCCTAGACTATTGCCAGCAAGCCGAGTGATGCATCGATGAGCCTGCGCCTGCGGCTGAACCTGATGGTGGCCGGCCTCAACCTGGGCTTCCTGGTGGTGCTGACCTGGCTGCTGGTGGACAACCACCGCAGTTCGATCCAGGAAGAGATCGAGGCCGCGCACCGGGTCACGGTGCAGGTGCTTGGCACCGCGGCGCAGACCAGCCGGGTATTCGGCTCGGCGCCGGCGGTGATGGTCGATTACCTGCAAAGCCTGGGGCGGGTCCGCGCCAACGAGATCCGCCTCTATTCCGACGACGGCGTGCTGCGTTACACCTCGCCGCCGGCGACCTACAAGGCCGGGCGCCGCGCTCCCGAGTGGTTCGAGGCACGCATGCGGCCGCGGCTGGAGGGCACCGTGATCCGCTTGCCGGGGGCGCGCATCGAGATCGTCCCCGATGCCTCGCGTGCCGTGTTGGACGCCTGGGACAGCATGAGCGCGATTTTCCTGCTTGGCCTCGGTTTCGTCGCCGTGCTGCACGTGGCGCTGCTGCTGTTCCTGCGCCGCCTGTTGCAGCCGACCGAGGCCGATGCGCAGCGGCTGGTGGCGACCACCCAGCAATTGGCGGAAAACCGCGAGGTGATGCGCCTGATCCAGGCCGGCGTCGAGGAGGAGCGCAAGCGCCTGGCGCGCGAACTGCACGACGAGCTCGGCCAGTCGGTGACGGCGATCCGCCTCATCGCGGCGTCGATCGCGCGCAGCGGCGAGTCGGGCGGCGCGGTACAGGGCTCGGCCAGGATCGACGGGATTGCCGCCGGGCTTTATGACAGCGTGCATCGCATCGTGCGCGAACTGCGCCCGGCCGTGCTCGAGCAACAGGATCTTGCCGCGGCCTTGACCGACCTCAGGCGCGAGTGGCGGGTCCTGCATCCGGAAATCGAACTTGCGCTGACGCTCGAAGGCGATCTTGGCGATCTCGGCGAGGCCGTGACGCTGGCCGTGTTTCGCTGCGTGCAGGAGGCGCTGACGAATGTGCTCAAGCATGCGCAGGCGAGCCATATCCGGCTCGCGGTGGCGCGTCGCGAGGGCCGCCTGGAAGTCAGCATCGAGGACGATGGCCGGGGCGTCGCGGCGGATGGCCAGGCTGCCGACGTGCCAAGTGCGGGTCACGGCCTGGTTGGCATGCGCGAGCGGGTCGTGGCGCTGGGCGGCAGCCTCGATGCGGCGGCCTGTGTCGATGGCGGCTTCCGCGTTAGCATGGTGCTTCCGCTGCAGGGAGATTCCGAGTGACCCAGACGTTGCGCATCATGCTGGTCGACGATCACGCCGTGGTGCGCATGGGCTTTCGCCTGCTGCTCGATACCACCAGTGACTTGCGCGTGGTGGGTGAATGCGGCAGCGGCGAAGAGGCGCTGAAGTGCTTTGCCGAGGTCGCTCCCGACGTGGTGGTGCTCGACCTGTCGATGGGTGGCATGGGCGGCCTGGAAACGCTCTCAAGGTTGCTGGCGAAATGGCCGGCGGTGCGCGTGCTGGTGCTGTCCGCGCATGAGGACACCGCGCATCCGCGGCGTGCCCTGGCGGCCGGCGCGCTTGGCTACCTGACCAAGCGCAGTGCGGCCGATGCCCTGATCGAGGCGATCCGCCAGGTCGCGGCGGGCAAGCTGTTTCTCGAACCCGCGCTGGCGCAGGAAATCGTGGTCGAGCAGGTCGGCAGCCAGGGCAATCCGCTGGAGGCCTTGTCGGCGCGCGAATTCGAGGTGTTCGTGATGCTGGCGCGCGGCAAGGCGGTGGCCGACATCGCCGAGGTGCTGTTCCTCAGCCCGCGCACGGTGGGCACCCACCTCTACAACATCAAGCAGAAACTCGGTGCCGGGAACTCGGCCGAACTGACCTTGATCGCGATCCGCAACGGGCTGATCGACGCGTAAAGAATCCGGCTCATGAAAATCATGAGCCGCAGACGCGCGATTCGACGCAGGCATTTGCAGGCGAACCCGGCAACAATGCCGCTTCTCTCGATTTTCCCTGGAAAACTCATGTCCCTGCCCACCACCGCCCGCCTGCTGCTGCCCGCCCTGATCGGCGGCATCCATGCCGCCGGCGCGCTTGCCGCACCGCCCACCCTGACCACCGGCCCCGTCATCGTCTCGGCGACGCGCGTCGAGCAGTCGGGCTTCGACCTGCCGGTCTCTATCGACAGCCTGAACCGGGAACAGATCCAGGACGGCCAGCTCCAGATCAATCTGTCCGAATCGCTCGCGCGCATACCCGGCATCGTCGCGCAGAACCGGCAGAACTATGCGCAGGACCTGCAGATATCCTCGCGCGGCTTCGGCGCCCGCGCCAGTTTCGGCGTGCGCGGCCTGCGCATCTACGCCGATGGCATCCCGGCGACGATGCCCGACGGCCAGGGCCAGGTGTCGCACATCGACCTCGGCTCGGCGGCGCGCATCGAAGTCCTGCGCGGGCCGTTCTCGGCGCTGTACGGGAATTCGTCGGGCGGGGTCATCAGCGTCTTCACCGAAGACGGCGCGCCCGGGATGCGCCTCGAACCCGGCATCGCGCTGGGCAGCTACGGCACGCAGCGCATCGGCGCCAAGCTGTCGGGCGAGCGCGGCGGTTTCAACTATGTGGTCGATGCCTCGACTTTCCGCACCGACGGCTATCGCGACCACAGCGCGGCCAAGCGCGAAAGCCTCAATGCCAAGCTGCGCTGGGCGCCGGCGGCCGATTCCAGACTGACGCTGGTGGTCAACAGCGTGGACATGCCCGACATCCAGGATCCGCTCGGCCTCACGCGCGCCGCCTATGATGCCAACCCGCAACAGGCGCGCCAGGCGGCCTACGACTTCGACGTGCGCAAGAGCGTCAGCCAGCAGCAGCTCGGGCTCAATTACGAATTGAAAGTTGGCGCTGGCGACACGGCGAACCTGATGTTCTATCGCGGCCATCGCGACACGATCCAGTTCCAGGCGATCACCGTCGGCGCGCAAACGCCGGCCGGGCAGGCCGGCGGCGTGATCGACCTGGTGCGCGACTACTGGGGCGTCGACCTGCGCTGGACGCATCGCGGCGAACTGGCCGGCGGTCCCGTCACGACCAGTGCCGGGATCAATTACGACATGCTCAACGAAACCCGCCGCGGCTTCCAGAACTTCATCGGCGCGCAGTTGGGGGTGCTGGGCCGGATCAAGCGCGACGAGGCCAACGAGATATTCAACTTCGACCAGTACCTGCAGACGCAATGGGAGCCGACGCCGCGCTGGCGCCTGGTGGCCGGCCTGCGCAACAGCATGGTCAAAGTGGCCTCGAAGGACCACTTCGTCATCACCGGCAACGGCGACGACAGCGGCCGCACCGACTTTGCCGCGGTGACCGGATCGCTGGGCGCCAGCTTCCGCCTCAGCGATGCGGTGAATCTCTACGCGGCCTGGGGCCGCGGCTTCGAGACGCCGACCCTGAACGAGTTGTCCTACCGGGCCGGCGGCGCCGGACTCAATTTCGGCCTGCGCCCGAGCAAGAGCGACAACCTCGAAATCGGCGTCAAGGCGGCGCTGGGCAGCGACGCCCTGCTGAACGCGGCGGTGTTCCAGATCAAGACCCGCGACGAACTGGTGACGCTGTCCAACAGCGGCGGCCGCGCCGTGTTCCAGAACGTCGCCGGCACCCGGCGCGAAGGCGCCGAACTGAGTGCCGACGTGGGCTTGCCGGGGAACTTCCGCGTCTATGGCGCGCTCACCGCGCTGCGCGCCGTGTATGACCAGGCCTTCCTGACCTGCACCGCGACGCCCTGCCTGGTGCCGACAACCCTGGTCAATGCGGGCAACCGGATTCCCGGCGTGCCGGCGACCACGGCCTTTGCCGAACTGTCCTGGCGCCATCCGGCCAGCGGCTTTCTCGCGGCGCTGGAAGCGCGCGCCGTGTCCAGGGTGTATGTCGATGACCGTAACTCCGACGCCGCCGAGGCCTATGCCATCGCCAATCTGCGGCTGGGTTTCGAGCAGGCGAGGGGCGGCTGGACGTTCAAGGAGTTCCTGCGCATCGACAATCTCGGCGACCGCAAATACGCGGGCTCGGTCATCGTGAACGAGGGCAACAGCAACTTTTTCGAGCCCGCCCCCGGCCGCAACTACCTGCTGGGGATGACTGCCAGCTACGGCTTCTGAGACACGCGCCTGTCTCATTCTGCAACATCTGCCTGCTTTTGCGTCAGGTGGCTTCTGCCGCAGGCGACGCTTCGACCATCGCGAAGCTGTCGCCATGCGGCTTTTCATGAGTCCAGATCCACTGGCATCCTATTTGCTGACCAAGTCCGTACGGATATGCGAGGGCATCTCCGATGATCAATAAAACACTTGGCAGGAGGTAGATTTGATGAAACGTACCCTGACGTCGGTGCTGGTTGCCAGCGCCCTGATTACCCTGGCGACGGCACCGGCGATCGCCGCGGTCACCGACAAAGATATCGAAAGCGACGCGAAGACTCCCGGCGACGTCTTGTCCTGGGGCCTCGGCACCCAGGGCCAGCGCTACAGCCCGCTGGCCAAGATCAACACCAAGACTGTCAAGGATCTGGTGCCGGTATGGTCTTTCTCCTTCGGCGGCGAGAAGCAGCGCGGCCAGGAGTCGCAACCGGTGATCCACAACGGCAAGATGTTCGTGACGGGTTCCTATTCCCGCCTGTTTGCCCTCGACGCCAAGACCGGCAAGAAGCTCTGGCAATACGAGCACCGCTTGCCCGACGGCATCATGCCCTGCTGCGACGTGGTCAACCGCGGTGCGGCGCTCTATGACAACCTGGTGATCTTCGCCACGCTCGACGCGCAGCTGGTGGCGCTGAACCAGGACAGCGGCAAGGTGGTGTGGAAGGAGAAGATCGACGAATACTCGGCCGGCTACTCCGCCACCGCGGCGCCGATCATCGCCAAGGGCATGGTCCTCACCGGCGTCTCCGGCGGCGAGTTCGGCGTCATCGGCCGCGTCGAGGCGCGCGACGCCAAGACCGGCAAGCTGGTCTGGGTGCGGCCGACGGTCGAAGGCCACATGGGCATGAAGGACGGCAAGGAAAACGGCATCTCCGGCACCACCAACGCGACCTGGCCCGGCGACCTGTGGAAGACCGGCGGCGCCGCCACCTGGCTCGGCGGCACCTACGATCCCGAAACCGGCCTCGCCTATTTCGGCACCGGCAACCCGGCGCCGTGGAACAGCGCGCTGCGTCCCGGCGACAACCTGTATTCCTGCTCCACCGTGGCCATCGATGTCGCCACCGGCAAGATCGTCTGGCACTTCCAGGGCACGCCGAACGACGGCTGGGATTATGACGGCGTCAACGAGTTCGTCACCTTCAAGGGCAAGGACGGCAAGCATCTGGGCGGCAAGGCCGACCGCAACGGCTTCTTCTATGTGCTCGATGCCAAGACCGGCAAGTTCCAGAAGGGCTTCCCCTTCGTCAAGAAGATCACCTGGGCCACCGGACTCGATGCCGACGGCCGGCCCAAGTTCGATCCGGCCAATCGTCCCGGCGATCCGGCCAAGAGCGCCGACGGCAAGAAGGGTACGTCGGTATTCTCCGCGCCGTCCTTCCTCGGCGGCAAGAACCAGATGCCGATGGCCTACAGTCCCGACACCGGCTATTTCTATGTGCCGGCCAACGAGTGGGGCATGGAAATCTGGAACGAACCGGTCAGCTACAAGAAGGGCGCGGCCTATCTCGGCGCCGGCTTCACCATCAAGACGCTGGATCCGAAGGACATCGGCGGCGACTACATCGGCGCCATGCGCGCGGTCGATCCGGCCACCGGCAAGGTGGTCTGGGAAGTCAAGAACAATGCCCCGCTCTGGGGCGGCGTGCTGACGACCAAGGGCGGCCTGGTGTTCTGGGGCACGCCGGAAGGATTCCTCAAGGCGGCCGATGCCAAGACCGGCAAGGAAGTCTGGTCCTTCCAGACCGGTTCCGGCGTCGTTGCGCCACCGGTCAGCTGGGAACAGGACGGCGAGCAGTACATCGGCGTCGCCTCGGGTTGGGGTGGTGCGGTTCCGCTGTGGGGCGGGGACGTGGCGAAGAAGGTCAACTATCTGAACCAGGGTGGTTCGATGTGGGTCTTCAAGCTGCACAAGAGCGGCAAGTAGGGCGGCATGGGCTCCTCCTGATGTGATCCGTCCGAGAATGCGGATTGCCTCATTCAAAGGCCGGCGCAACGCAAGTTGCGGCCGGTCTTTTTTTCCGCCGCGCGCGCAGGGTATGCCATGGACCTGAGACGGGTGTCGAGTCTGCTGTCGGGCACGCTGCTGTCATTGGCCGCCGCGGCGACCATGGCCGCGGACCTGTCCGGCAGCCACGGCATCTGGCTCAGCAACGCCGAGGGCGAGCGACAGCGCATCGGCACCATCGTGTTCACGCCCGAGACGGCGGGGCGGACCCGTTTCAGCATCGCCATGGCCGAAACGCTGGAAGAATACTTTCTCGCCATGCGCCCGTTCCGTTGCCTGACCGGGCCGCGGCAGCGGCTATGCCATTTCCCGGTCGAGCGCGAGGCGCGGGTCATCAGCGCCGACGACCTGGTGCCGCTCGAATATGCCTTGCTGTTCATGCGCACGGCGCCGAAATCGCTGCACATCGATCCCTTCAACGGCCTCTACTACCGCATGGAGCTGACCGGGCGCGGCATCGTCGGCCGCGTCCATGATGTCGACATGGACCCTTTCATCACCCCGGACAGCGTACCCGTCGAGCGGCGCCAGCGGCCGATACGTGCGGCCGACCTGACGCCGGGCGATCCGCGCAGCCATTGGCTGCCGATCTTGACCATCGAGTAACAGTGGTGCCGTGCTGTCAGCGCCAACTCCTGGGCCGCCTGTGTCTCAGGGCGTATCGAGGCTGCCGAAGGATTTCGGATAAGTGACGATGCCCCAGGGCATCTGCTTGTCGGCGATGCGCTTGACGATCTTGCCGCTGGCGGCATCGAGCACCACCACTTCGTCGGAGCGGCCGCAGGCAGCGAGGATGTGCCTGTCGTCCGGAGTGAAAGTGAAATGCCAGCAGCGGTCGCCGATCGGGTATTCGGCGATGCTGACGAGGCTCGCGGCGTCGAACACCTGCAAAGCCTTGCCCTTGGCCAGCGCGACATAGAGGCGGCTGCCGTCGCGGCCGAAGGCCACGCCGTAGGGCGTGTCGCCGGTCGCCACCACCTTCACCACGTCGAAGCCGGCATCGAGCAGCACCAGCTTGTTGCCGAACTCGATGGTGGCGACATAGGACTTGCCGTCGGGCGCCATCTTGATGCCGCGCGGACGGGTGCCGTAGGGCTTGGTGTCGATGGTTTTCAGCAGCCGGCCGCTGGCGATGTCATGCACCGTCAGGTTGTTGTCGGATTCGTTGGTGACGATGATCTTGTTGCCGTCGGCGGAGAACTCGATGCCCTCGGTTTCCATGCCGCCGGTGATCTCGGCGATTTTCCTGCCGGCCTTGAGGTCGACGATCGCAATCCGCGCCGGCTCCTCCTTGTCGTCGGCGCGCTTCTGCTGGAGTTCCATGGCTTCCTTCGAGCCCGGCTTGGGCGGCGGGCCGCCGGCCGAGGCCGGCTCGAAGGAGACGAAGGCCTGGTCGCCGCGCACGCGGACGAACTCGGGGTTCTTGCCGATGGCAATGCGCCTGACGACTTTGCCGGTCGCGAGCTCGACCACGGCCAGATCTCCCTTGTCGCGCGACGCGACCACCAGCAGCCTGCCGTCGGCGGTGACGCCCAGGCCGCGCGGCGAGGCGCCGCCGACGTCGATTTCGCCGACGGTTTCGAAGCTGTCCAGGCTTATGGTGGTGACATTGCCCTTCTGGTTGCTGACGTAGGCGAGGCCGCCTGCGGCAAGCGCCGGCAGCGCGAGGATCAGACCGAGGGCAGCGAGCAGCAAACGGGCGGGGCGGGGCGATTTGAGTTTCATCAGGAGTCCTTTATGGCTTCGACCGGAATCGTAATCCTCACCTCGTCGCCGATGCCCGGGAGGTTGGCGTTCATGCCGAAATCGGAGCGCTTGATGGCGGTCTCCAGATCGGCGCCGCAAAGCTGGCGCGGCAGTATCGGATGCTTGGCGCAGCGCCACTGGCCGACCTTGAGCTGCACCGGGCGGGTCACGCCGAGCAGGGTCAGTTCGCCGCTGATCGGGGCAGGCCGGTCGGCGTCGAAGGCGAAGTCGCGCGCGACGAAGCGCGCCTGCGGAAACTTGTCGGTCTGGAAGAAACGCTCGCCGCGCATCTGCTTGTTCCAGTCCTCGAAACCCATGTCCACCGATGTCATGTCGATGCTGATGTCGACCGAGCCTTTCTTCGCGCCGGGATCCAGTTCGAGCTTGCCGGCCAGCTTGTTGAAGCGTCCGCGCTGCAGCGAGAAGCCGTAGTGGCTGACCTCGAAGACGGGGAAGGTGTGGCGGTGGTCGATGGTATAGCTCTCGGCGCCGGCTGCCGTGGCGGCGAACATCGACAGCAGGGCGATCATGTGGCGGGGCTTCATGCGGACTCCTTGATTGACGTGAAATTCATCGCCGAGTGCGCCGTGTCAGGTTCGAGCGCAGCGAGCCGATCAATAGCCTCCCCGTGAGGGGAGGATGGGAGGGGCGGGCCCATTTGCCAGCGCGGGGCCCATCGAAGGTGCGAGATTTCATAATGCGAGGTGGTTCATCGAAGTCACGAGCGCTGGCTCAGTCGAGGCTGAGATTGACTGCGACAAATATACTGCGCGGCGCGCCCGGGGCGTAGAAGCTCTCCCGCGTCCAGTCGCCCGAATTGGTCTGGAATACGCCGGCGGCATCGAAGGGGTTTTCGGCCAGGGCGCCCGCCGTGGCATAGCGCCGGTCGAGCAGATTGTTGATCCGTGCCGAAAGCTGCCAGCGTCGGTCGAGTCTGACCCGGGCCGCGAGATTCAGCACGGCATAGCCCGGCGCCGTGCCGGCGCCGCGGAAGCTGCGCGGCCCGCCGCCGAGCATGTCGGAGAAGGTGCCGGGCTGGTGCGCGTTGTTCTCGTTGCCGCGCAGGTATTGGCTCGAATAGGCGACGAGGTCGGCGGACAGGGTCCAGTCCGCGCCGGCGCGCCAGTCGGCGCCGAGCTTGAGGCTGTGCAGCGGAATGCCGGGAATCCGGTTGCCGGCCTGCACCAGGATTTCGTCGTCCTGGCCGCCGGCCGTGCAGGCCGCGGTCTGTCCGCGCGTGCTGTTGTTTTCCGCCAGCAGGCAGGCTGCCGACCGATAGCTGGCCTTGACGTAGCCGTAGTCTGCGCGCAAGGAGAGCGCGCCGATTTCGGCGGCCGCGCCGAGTTCGATTCCTTCGCGCCGGGTGCGGCCGAAGTTGGTGAAATAGCCCTGGCTGGTCGAGGTGCCGACGAAAAGGATGTCGTCGCGGTTGTCGGCGCGATACAGCGTGGCGTTCCAGCGCAGCCTGCCGGTCTTGCCGCGCGCGCCGGCTTCGAAAGTCTGCGTCACGACTTGATCGAGGAAGGGATCGGCCTGCATCGCGTTGGGCAGCGAACAGGGGTTGGCGCGATCGGCGCAGCCCAGTTCGATCGGGCTCGGCGCGCGGTTGCCCTGGGCCGCATTGGCAAACAGCGAGAAGCCCGGCGCAAGCCTCCAGGTTGCGCCGAAGGCCGGATTGAGTTTGGTGTAGAGGTGGTCGCCATCGAGATTGGGGGGCGCCGCCCTGAGTTCATCCCTGGTCGTGACGCGGGTCTGGTTCAGGCGCAGCGAGGTCGTGATCGCCAGGTCGGTCCAGGGCTTCCAGGTGTCGGTGGCGAACAGGCTCCAGCTGCGCGATTTTCCGCTCAGGCGGTTGTTCAGGACCTCGCCAGCGCCAGCCGGGCTTATGCCGCGCTGGCTGTCGAAAATGCCGAGTTCGGTGGTCTGCTGGAATGTCGAGCTGCTGAAATCCGCGGTCAGGCCGAAAGCCACGTGGTTGTCGTCGTCGATCCGCGACCACTGCAGGGCGCCGCCCCAGCCGCGTTGTCCGGCAGCAGTGCGGTTGCTGGCCGCGGTGTCGGTGTTGAAGCCGAGGCCGCCATTGGCGCCCGCATCCCCGTCGAGCGCGGCATCGCCTTCGAAGGCATCGTTGGCGTCGCCGTTCAAGGTTCGCACCCGGTTGCTGCGATGGTAGAGCCTGCCGGTCAGGCGCGCCTTGTCGTCGAGCCAGTAGCTGGCGCCAAGACTCAGCAGGTGCAGGCGGTGGCGCGTGTTGTCGGGCTTGGTGAAAATGCTCCGGCGCCGCGCCTGCAGCATCGACTCGGGCAGCAGGCCGTTGCCGACCAAGTCGGTGTCGGCATGGGTGTAGGCGAGATCCCATTCCAATGGGCCGCGCCGCTGCGACAGCTTGAGGAAGGCTTGGTCCACCCGCGACGGCGAGAAGTCGCGCCAGCCGTCTTCGCGGAAGGTCGAGCCGGCGGCGAACAGGCCCAGGTCGCCCCGCTTGCCGCCGAATTCCGCTTCGAGTTCGCGCCGGCCGAAACTGCCGCCGCCGGCCATCAGCGCGGCGCCGGGATGGGCGAAACCGTCCTTGGTGTGGATCGACAGCGCGCCGCCCAGGGTGTTGAGGCCGAACAGCGGGTTCGATCCCGGAATCAGGTCGATAGCACTGATTGCCGCGCGCGGCACCAGATCCCAGTTCACGGTATCGCCGAAGGGCTCGTTGATGCGCACCCCGTCCTGATACACCGAGATGCCTTGCGGAGTTCCCAGGAGCGGGCTGGCGCTGAAGCCGCGGAAGTTGACATCGGCCTGGTAGGGATTGCCCTGTATCTCATTGACATTGATGCCGGAGATGCGGCTGCCCAGCAGTTCGGGCAGAGCCTGCAGCCTGTTCTGCTCGAGCACCCGCGTGCCGAGCGACTGGACATGGGCCGGCACCTCGTCGCGGGCCTGTTCGAGGCCCTTGATCGGCGACAGGCCGACCACCTCGACCGTCGGTGCTTCGATGTCGGCTGCCGCGGCCAGCGCCGGCGTCGCCATCGAAAGCAGGGCGATCAGGATCAGGTCGGCAGCAGTTTGGAGATTTGCGGACGATGAAGACATACAGGCGGCTTTCGCGCAACGCGCGCATACAGGGTTAACGGTGCCCGGATTCGAGCAAATCCTAAGCCCGCTGCGCCGTGCCGGCGATCGCCGGCAGGCGAATCATGAAAATCATGACGAAAAAGGCCGGGTCAAGCCCCGGCCTTTCCACCCCCCGGTGACCCGGGGGCCTGAGGAAAGCTCAGGCCTTCGTCATGGCCGCACCCCAGCGCGCCGAGAGCAGGCCGAAGAGGCCGCCGGCCACCAGCGACAGCGAAATGACGACGAGTGAATTCTTCAGGCTCAGCGACAGCAGCACGTCGGGTTTCAGCACGTCGGGCGTTTGCAGCAGGTAGGCGAACGACGAGGCAAAACCGAACACGGTGGCGGGAATCGTCGCCAGCGCAGGAAAGTTGGCGGCCAGCACCACCACCACCACGCCTGCCCCGACCACCAGCGCGGCCCACAGCGGCAAGCCCAGGGAAGCTGCCAGCGGCACGGTCAGGATCACCACGGCCACGATCCAGGCCACCAGCGCGCCGAAGATCCCGCAGATGACCAGCTTCTGCAGCGCCGCGCCATCGGCGCCGAGGGCATAGAACGCACCCCAGGCGACAAACGCCGCCCAGATCAGGTACACGCCGCCCAGGGGGCCCAGCGCAAGATAGGTGGCCAGGGCCCCCAGCACGGATATGCTTATGGCAAGTGCGTTCAAACTCTTCATTCGGTCGTCTCCTTTGATTGGTATCGTATCGATCAAGTTTTCAAAGCAGCGACGCCGATCGATTGTCGGGGCCAACGGCCCGTCAGTCGGTCAGAACTTGCGGTCAGGTGTCGACAAATGGAGCAAAGCCTGTGCGCTTATGCATCATTGTTGGACACTTCATGCTTCCGCCATCGCCCTGGCGTTGATTTCAGCAATGAACATGCCATAGGCGGCACGCCGGCCGGGCCGGGCCGGGCCGGGCGAGGCCGACGCTCAGCCGTGCAGTTTGCGATAGAGGGTGCTGCGGCTGACGCCGAGTTCGCGGGCGGCGCCCGAGATGTTGCCGCCGCTGCGCGCGAGCGCATCGCGGATGGCTTGCAGCGCCAGATCCTGCAGGCGTCCGGCGCCGGCTTCGGGCGGCGGCGCAGGCGGCACGAAAGTTGGCGCTGGGTCGCTTTGCGTACCTGGAATTCCGCTTCGCGGGCAGGTAACGGCGCCGGCAGTCTCCTGCGCCGGCGGGGCGGCTTCCGCGGCCGGCACGGCGACCAGAATCTGCTCGATGTCTTCGACGAAGTCGTCGGGCAGGTGTTCGCGGCGGATGGTCGATTCGCCTTCCGCCATGACCACCGCCGTGCGCAACAGGTTCGACAACTGGCGCAGGTTGCCGGGCCAGGGGTGCCGGCGAAACAGTTCGAGCACCTCGGGATCGAGCGAGGGCGGGTGCTCGCCGCCGAGTTCCCTGAGCAGCGAGCCGACCAGGGCGTCGAGGTCGGTGCGGGCGCGCAGCGGCGGCAACATGACGGTCAGGCCGTTGAGCCTGAAGTAGAGGTCTTCGCGGAACTGGCCGTTGCTGACGCTGTCGCGGATGCGGCGGTGGGTGGCGCAGATCACGGCGATGTTGACCGGGTAGGACTTCGCGCTGCCCAGCGGCACCACCACGCGTTCCTGCAGCACGCGCAGCAGGCGCGCCTGCAAGGACAGCGGCATGTCGCCGATTTCGTCGAGGAACAGCGTGCCGCCGTCGGCCTGGAGGATGCGGCCTATGCTGCCCTTGCGCCGGGCGCCGGTGAATGCGCCGTCCTCGTAGCCGAACAGTTCCGATTCGATCAGGCCCTCGGGGATGGCGGCGCAGTTGACCGCGACGAAGGCCTTGGCCGCGCGCGGTCCGACACAGTGAATCGCGTTGGCCAGGAGTTCCTTGCCGGTGCCGGTTTCGCCCTGGATCAGGATCGGGATGTCCTTGCCGATCACCTTCTTGACCTTGCTGAGCACCGCGTTGATCTGCGGATCGCCGGTCTGCAGCCTATCCATCGGGCAGCCGCGGCGGGCCGCAACCGCGGTGGATGGCAGCGAAGCTTCGCTGGCAGTGGCCGCTGTCCCGGTCTGACCCGCGATGGCCAGGCGCGAATGGCGGCGCAGGTGCGAGGGACGAAAATCGGCGCGGGCCTGGACGCGGACGCCGCTGCTCAGGGTGAGGGCCATCGGATCCTGCGGGCGTACCAGCAGGTGGTCGAGCAGGCGGCTGATCGGCTGCCCGAACAGCGAGCTGAAGTTGGCGCCGCGCAACTGCTCCAGGTGCTGGCCGAACTGGAAGCAGGCATTGCGGTTCGCCGAGAGCAGCGTGCCATCGTCGGCAAAGGCGGCCATGCCTTCGCACAGCGTGCCGACGAACTCGGGCCGGGCATGGAAGCGCAGGGTCAGCATGTCGTTGAAGGTTGCCGCGAACATGCGGTTCTCTATCATCTGCACCGACATGCGCACCAGGGCGATGGTGTGCCGGTTCGAACTGCGGTGATCGCCGGACACATCGAGAACGCCGGTCAGATGTCCGTGGGGATCGTAGATCGGCGAGGCGGAACAGGTCAGGAAGCGATTGGCCGCAAGAAAGTGCTGGCCGCCATCGACCACCACCGGCATGCCCATGGCCAGCGCCGTGCCTATCGCATTGGTGCCGCGGTTGGCTTCGGACCATTCGACGCCCGGCGCCAGGGCGACCTTTTCCGCCTGCGTCAGGAACTCCGGATCGCCGCAGCTGTGCAGGATGTAACCGGCGTTGTTGGCCAGCACCACCACGTTCTGGGTGTCGACGATTTGTTCGAAGAGCACGTCCATCACCGGCTGGGCATGGGTCAGCAGGTGGCGGCTGTTCTCCATCTGCTCGGCCAGCAGCACGCGTGCCAGCGGATCGAACTCGGCGCCCTGGTCGCTGTCCAGCCCGTAATCGAGGCAGCGCGCCCATGACATTTCGATTGCCGAGGGCAGCAGTCCGGCAGGGACCGAGCCGGCGTTGCGCACCACGTCGCGCGCGCGGGTTGCTGCGGCTAAGCCCAGCCCGACATGATTATTGGTCTGTTTCATGGACCGATCTCCTCGCTCCGGCCCCGCTGCGCTCCAGGAGCGCGCAAAGCTATCGGTGTCGTTTTCTTCGAACGCACCATATGTGCTACTTGGCCGGTAATGATACATCCGATGTTTCAACTTGCGACAGCCCATGTCGAGAACCAGAACAGGCTATGTGCAGGTTTCGTGCCTAAGGCCTCGGATCGCTTGAAACCAGAACATTGCGCCGTCGGGTCCGCCTTTGGCACGCTAAGTGCTCTTTCGAAACGATTCAGTGCCGGCCAAGTTCCGGCACAAATTACTCCTGGAGGAAACCATACATGCACGCAAGGATTCGATTTTTCACCCTACTGGCGCTGGCGGCCGGCGCGGTGTTTTCGCCGCTGGTCCTGGCCCACGGCGACGTGACGCCGCAGGCGGTCGACGTCAGCACCCTGAAGCCGCTGGGCGAGCAGAAGCGGGACGAAAATCCGTTCCGCGGTGACAAGGAAGCCATTCGCATCGGCACCTCGGCGTATAACCAGAACTGCGCGCGCTGCCACGGCCTCGAAGCCATCAGTGGCGGCATTGCGCCGGACCTGCGCAAGCTCGACATCGACAAGGAGACCGACATCTATTTCCGGGATTCCGTGATGCGCGGCAAGGTGCGCAACGGCGCGGTGTACATGCCGCCCTTCGAGGGCATCCTGTCCCAGGAAGCGATCTGGGCCATCCGTTCCTATCTCGATACCCGGCACGAGGAGGAAGCGGCACCGGTGAATGAGATGGCGGCGCTGGCCAAGAAATCCAACTGCCTGTCCTGCCATGCGGCCGACGCGCGCGGCGTCGGGCCGGGCTACCGCGAAGTGGCAAAGAAATATGCAAAGGACAAGAATGCCGAAGCCAGGCTGTTGGCCAAGGTCAAGAAAGGCGGGGCGGGAAACTGGGGCAAGGTGCCGATGCCGCCGATGGACAGCGTGCCCGAGCAGGACCTGAAGGCTCTGATCAAGTGGATCATGGCCGGCGCAAATTGATGTGGCGGCGCGCCCGCTCCGCCTGGGCGTCGGCTCCTTGCCATCATCGCCCGGCGGCAAAACAATAATACGAGGAGGCTGTCATCATGATTGGATGGTTTGTTGTCGCCTGGCGGAGTTTGCTGCAGGGCATTCCTGCCGTTGCGGCGCTGGGCATGCTTGCCCTCCTCGCCGCGCCGCTGGCATGTGCCGAGGAAGTCTCCGCGCTGGAGAAGATTCGTCACAGCGGCGTGCTCAAGGTGGCGCTCTACAGGAACTTCGCGCCCTTTTCGCATGACGGCCGCGGTGTCGATGTCGATCTCGCCGAGGCGCTGGCGGCGAAGCTCGGGGTCAAGATGTCGCCGCTGTGGTTCGAAGCCGACGAGAACATGGAGGACGACCTGCGCAACATGGTCTGGAAGGGCCATTATCTGGGCTACGGACCGGCCGACGTGATGATGCATGCGCCGATCGATCCGGCCTACATGGCCAAGGTGGACCGGGTCAAGTTCTTTGCGCCCTATCACCGGGAACGCTATGCGATCGCACGCCAGCTCGACAAGCTGCCGACCCTGGACGGTTTCGAGCCCTTCGAAAAACTCCCGCTCGGCGTCGAGGGCGACACCCTGGCGGCAACCGTGATGCTTTCCGCCGATGGCGGGCGCTATCGCAACACCATCAAGACCTTCAGGACCGCCGGCGAGGCGGTGGCCGCCTTGAAGGCAGGCGCTGTCGCCGCGGTGCTGGCGCAACAGGGCGAACTCGAAGGCGGCCTCAGGGGCGATGCGCGCATGGCGATCGATTTGCCGCCGCACCCGATCCTGCAGAAACGCCAATGGCCGCTCGGCCTTGCCGTAAAGAAGCAGAGCGACGATCTGGCACAGGCGCTGCAGGCGGCGATCAACGAACTGATGGCCGACGGGACCCTGAAGGCCATCATGCTGCGCCACGGTGTGCAGCACCGCCAGCCTTGAAGCCTGATGTGCTCCGGGCTATGGCTGTCCCTTGGCCTAGCTCATGGAACTGTCCCGCTTTGCGACAGTTGTAGCGTTTTGCCGCGACAGCCATGCAGCAGCATGCCGAAATCCAGAAATCCCGCGAATAAATATGTGGCATGCGAATTGCGAATGGGAATTGTCCTGTCGCATGCCGAACAGGAACACGATTCAGTCCAAGAATATTCGAGTCAAACAGGAGGTTGGAAATGCAAAAATCGTTGCACATCGACGCCAACAAATGCACCGGCTGTCTGCAGTGCGAAATGGCGTGTTCGTACGAGAACCATGGAGTATTCAACGTCTCCAAGTCGCGCATCAAGGTTTTCAATTTCGAGCATGCCGGGCGCAAAGTGCCCTACACCTGCACCCAGTGCAGCGACGCCTGGTGCATGACGGCCTGCCCGGTCGATGCCATCCGCATCGACGCGACGACCGGCGCCAAGACCGTGCATGAGGACATCTGCGTCGGCTGCAAGGTGTGCACCATCGCCTGCCCCTTCGGCACCGTGAATTACGTCGCCGAAACCGGCAAGGTGCAGAAATGCGACCTCTGCGGCGGCGAACCGGCCTGTGCCGACGCCTGCCCGACCGGCGCCATCACCTACGTCGATGCCGACTGGACGGGCCTGGACAAGAT
>JAMPYF010000061.1 GCA_023700805.1 Sulfuritalea sp. | reverse complement strand
GTGATGTCCTTGCCGTCGATCTTGCCGCCGGCCAGGACTTTCTTCGAGCTTTCGTCGAAGCCGTAGCCCTGCCAGGGTTCCGGCGTGAACACGCCGATGTATTTGAGGATGCGCATCGAGGGAATGGCATAGACGATGACCTGCCCCGACTGCCCGCCCGAACTGAAGGCGACGAACTCATCCCGCTTGCCGGTCGGTACGTAGGTCTTCGCCGCCGCCAGCAGGTCCTGCTGGCTCAATCCCCGCGCTTTCAGCACATCCTGCAGGCTGTCCGCCGACCACGCCGCGCCCGCCGAAAGCCCCAACCCCGCCGCAATTAGCCACGAGGCAGTCCGTTTGCCATGTGATTTCATTCGATTGCTCCCCTTCATGTCTGAATCCCAGTGCCATTGGCAACCGCCGCCTCGGTGCTGAGCGACATGGTGTCGCTGCGGCGAATTGACGCACTGCGCGAATCATCCGCTTCGCAGGTCCGCGGCGGAAGTCGGCGACGGATGATTTATCTCATAGGAATCCGCCCTATTGGCCTAGGACGATTCCTAGCCCACGGGAAACTGGTCGCCCTTCTGATCCAGCAGATCGTGGCGCAGCGCGTACTGGATCAGTTCCGAGGTGTTGGCGAAGCCCATTTTCCTCATGGCATGGGCCTTGTGGGTGCTGACCGTCTTCACGCTCAGATTCAGCAGCCTGCCGATTTCGGTGACGCCGAGGCCGGCGGCGATGTGGCGCAGCACCTGGTATTCGCGGTCGGAGAGGCGGGTGTGCGGCAGGACCTCGGCCGAGGTTCCCGTGGTGCCGAGAACTTCGACCGCCAGCTTCTCCGCCACCGCCGGGTTGATGTACAGGCCGCCGGCCGCCACCTTGCGTATGGCCTGCTCCAGTTGCGTCTCGGCGTTGTCCTTGCACAGGTAACCCGAGGCGCCGGCGCGCAGCGCACGCACGGCGTAGATATCCTCGGCATACATGCTGAGCACGAGCACCGGCAACTTGGGATTTTCCGCCTTGATCTGCTTGATCAGTTCGATGCCGCTCTTGCCGGGCATGGTCATGTCCAGCACCATCGCATCCCAGCTGCCGCTGCGGGCCAGGGCCAGGGCATCGACGCCGTTTCCGGCCTCGCCCGCCACGACGATGTCGGCGGATTCGGACAGCAGGTGCCGGAGTCCGGCCCGCAGGATGGCATGGTCATCGACGATGAGTATTCTGATCATGTTGCTGTTGCCTTCTGGTGGGGCAGCCAGCCGGCGATGCGGGTGCCCTTGCCGGGCCGGCTATGGATTTCCAGGCGGCCGCCGAGCATGGCGATGCGCTCGCGCATGCCGAGCAGGCCGAATGTCTTCTTGTCCTTGGCATCCGAAATGCCGCGGCCGTTGTCCTGTATGGTCAGGCGGATGCCGTCATCGACTTCGTCGATCCGCACCGTCACTTCGCTGGCGCCAGCGTGGCGGGCGACATTGGTCAGGGTCTCCTGGACGATGCGGAATACCGTGGTCGCCAGGCGGTCGTCGAGTTCGAACTCTTCGCGGTTCATGTTCAGGCGACAGGCAATGCCGGTGCGTTCCGAGAACTTCGCCACATGATGCTCGACGGCGGCGGCCAGGCCCAGGCTGTCGAGCATTGCCGGGCGCAAATCCTCGGAAATGCGCCGCAGGGAAACGATGCTGTGTTCGACCACGCCAAGCGCCGCGCCGACGCGTTCGACCGTGGGCGTGCCGAGCGGCTGGCACTTGCTGCGCAGCCAGCCCAGGTCGATGCGCAGTGCCGTCAGCGCCTGTCCCATCTCGTCGTGCAGTTCGCGCGCGATGCGCGCGCGTTCCTCTTCGCGCACGGTCTGCAGGAATTCGGCCAGATCCCTGAGCCGGGTTTCGGATTCCACCAGCTGCTGCCGCTGCTTGCGCAATTCGTCTTCGTTGCGCTTGCGCTCGGTGATGTCGGAAAAAATCGAAATGAAGCGCACTATCCGGCCATCGGGGCCGCGCAGTGCCTGGATCGAAAGTTCCTCGGGAAATATCTCGCCGGTCTTGCGCTTGTTCCAGACTTCGCCGCGCCAGTGGCCGGTCTCGATCAGCTGCCGCCAGAACTCGCCGTAAAAGGCCGCATCGTGGCGACCGGACTTGAGGATGCGCGGATTTTGGCCGATCACCTCGGCACGGGTATAGCCGTAGATGGAACAGAAGGCGTCATTGACCCAGAGGATGCGCCCCTCGGCGTCGGTGATCACGGCACCCTCGGCCATGGCGGCGAACGCGGTTTCGTTCTCGCGCCGATCGGCTTCCAGCCTGGCCTGTTCCACCGTGCGGCGGCGGGCGACGAACCAGAAGGCATAGATGGTCGTCAGCCCGAGCAGCCAGATGCCGAAATGCCAGTACTGGATGGTGCGCCAGGTGGGTTCCTGCGCGGTGCGGTAGGTATTCAGATCGATCGATATGCTGGCGCCGCCGCGCAGGCCGCCGACCGGAATCAGGGTATCGCGATGGCATTCCAGGCACTCTTCGTCCATCTTCATCGGTATCATCACGCGCAACAGGCCGTGGCCGCCGGCCTTCTTCGGCATCGACTCGGTGGCCATTTCGGCACCGCCCTGCAAGGCCTTCAGCGCGTTGGTTTCCCATTCGTCCGGGGCGTTGGCGCGATTGCGCAGTTGCAGCGAAGTCAGCCGCTCCTTGGTGCCGTAGGTCTTCTGGCTGATCTCCTGGATTGCCAGCAGGATGTGGATGGGCGCGATCGATACCAGCGTCAGGTTTTCGCCGGTGCTGCGCGTCACCGCCATGCGCTCCTGTTCGTCCAGCGATTCGAGATTGGATATCTTGGCTTCATTGACATACACGCCGCCCAGCGTATCGGCCCACTTGCGGATCGCCATGTCCTTGCGCAGATTGGCGATGGCGTCGATCTTGGCCAGCGCTGTCGCGGTTCGATTCAGTTGCTGCCGCTGGGTCCACAAGGAAAACATCGCCAGCGCCGTCCACAGGGCAATCGCCAGGGCGAGCGCGGCGGGGCCGACGATCAGGGATAGCTTGCGCACAATCACTTCAACGGATCGAAATCATTGGTCGATGCGATTCCGCCTCTAAAAAGCCAACGGGGGCAGAGTAACTCTGCCCCCGCGGACCTGCTTTGATCTATCTCATCCCGTCAGGGGATAGCCACCCCGGCGCGGGCGCCGGGGAGGCGGCTCACCTGACCGCTCACTTGACCTTCTTGGCGCCGTTTTGCTCCAGGTAGGTCTTGGCGCGCAAACCGAGGTCGGCGGTCTTGACCTGGTATTGCCAGATCTGCTCGGCCCACAGGTTGGCGTTTTCCCAATCCTTCTTGGCGGCAAAGCCTTCATGCTTCT
>JAMPYF010000025.1 GCA_023700805.1 Sulfuritalea sp. | reverse complement strand
GCCTGCGAGGGCGACTGGACCATGGAGAAGCTGGCCTTGCTGGGCGAGCGCATCTGGAACATGGAGCGCCTGTTCAACAACGCCGCCGGCTTCACCGCCAAGGACGACGACCTGCCGCCGCGGCTGAAGACCGAAGCGGCCAAGACCGGGCCGGCCAAGGGCTTGGTGAACGGCATCGACAAGATGCGGCCGGAGTACTACAAGGCGCGCGGCTGGACCCCGGACGGCGTGCCGACCAAGGAAACCCTGGATCGCCTGGGTCTGTAAATCCTGCCCCACCCCTCAGGGGATCGGCCTTGCCGATCCCCTGATCGTTTAAGGAAATGCCATGAAACACGTCATCATCGGTAACGGGCCCGCCGGCGTGGTCGCCGCGGAAGTGCTGCGCAGGGCCGATGCCGAGGCCGAAATCGTCCTGATCGGCGCCGAGCCGGAACCCGCCTATTCGCGCATGGCGATTCCCTACCTGCTGGAAGGCGACATCGACGAAAGCGGCACCTATCTGCGCAAGACCGCAGGCCATTTCGCCGGCCTGCGCATACGCGAACTGCAGGCCCGCGTGGTCTCCATGGACGCCGCGCAGCGCAAGCTGCTGCTCGCCGACGGGCAGTTCGAAACCTACGACCGGCTGCTGGTCGCCAGCGGCTCGCATCCGGTGCGGCCGTCGATTCCCGGCATCGACCTGCCGCAGGTGCAAACCTGCTGGACGCTGGCCGATGCGCGCGCGATCGCCAAGCTGGCCAAGCCGGGCAGCCGCGTGCTGCAACTGGGCGCCGGCTTCATCGGCTGCATCATCATGGAAGCCCTGGCCGCGCGCGGCGTCGACCTGACCGTGGTCGAAATGGGCGACCGCATGGTGCCGCGCATGATGACGCCGAAGGCCGGCAACATGATCCGCAACTGGGTCGAAAACAAGGGCGTGCGCGTGCTGACCGGCAAGGGTGTGCAACGCATCGCCGCGGCGGTCGCCAACCCGGGCCTGCTCGACCGCCTGGCGCAGGCGGTGGGCGTCGGTGGCAAGGCCGCCGACGCCAGCGGCCTGACGGTGACCCTCTCCGACGGCGAGGAGATCGCCTGCGACCTGGTGATCGTCGCGGCGGGCGTGGCGCCCAACGTGGGCTTTCTCGACAATACCGGGGTGCAGGTGGCGAAGGGTGTGCTGGTCGACAACCGGATGCAGACCTCGGTGCCCGGCATCTATGCGGCCGGCGACGTGGCCGAAGCCCCGGACCTGTTCACCGGGGCCCACCTCGTGGCGGCGATTCAGCCCAATGCCGCCGACCAGGCGCGGGTCGCCGCGCTCAACATGGCCGGCCGCGAGGCGCAACTGCCGGGCGTCCTGGCGATCAACGTGCTCGACACGCTGGGCCTGGTGTCGACCTCCTTCGGCCAGTGGTGGGGCGAGACCGCGCAAAACGGCGGCTCGGGCGTCGAGTTCGCGGACGACCTCAATCATCGCTACATTTCGCTGCAGTTCAAGGACGACGTGCTGATTGGCGCCACCTCGATCGGGCATACCGAGCATGTCGGGGTCTTGCGCGGCCTGATCCAGACGCGAACCCGGCTCGGCTCGTGGAAGGACTCGCTGCTGCGGGATCCGAACGGCTACATGGCGGCCTACCTCGCCAGTGCCCAGAGCGCCGCATAGCGGCCGTCGATAACTCATGAAGGTGATTTTCAAGCTGTATGCGACCTTGCAGGATTACCTGCCGGCCGAGGCGAAGCAGACCAATGCGCAGACGCTGGAACTGGCTGAGGGGACGACGGTACAGCAGATCATCGAACGTTTCGCGCTGCCGCCGAAGCTCTGCCATCTGGTGTTGATCGACGGCTATTTCGTGCCGCCGGCTGAGCGCGCCGCGCGCGTGCTCAAGGAAGGCGACATACTGGCGATCTGGCCGCCGGTGGCGGGCGGCTAGAGAATGCCGTCGGGTTTTGAACAGGTTTCTTGTTGAGGAGTTGGTATGAAACGCATGACCGCAATCCATCTGCTGCCGCTGCTCGCCGCGGCGCTCGCCAGCAGTCCCGCTCTTGCCGATGCCAAGAAGGACGACGCGGCACGTCAATTGGCCACCAAGTCGGGCTGCTTCATCTGCCACGCGATCGAACTGGACGCGAAGGGGCCGGACGGCCTCAAGCCGGTCGGCCCGCCCTGGAAGGCAGTCGCGGCGCGCTACAAGGGCGACAAGGCGGCGAGGAAGAACCTGACCGCGGCCATCATGGGCGGCACCTCGGTGTACAACCGGCACTGGAAGGAAGAATCCAGCGGCGTGGCGATGCCGCCCAACGGCGTCGCGATCTCGGAAGCGAACGCGCGCAAGCTCGTCGATTGGATACTCGCGCTGGAGAAGTAGTGCCATGCCGGGTGGCCTGATCGCGGCCGGCGGCGCTATGATCGGGCCCTGCGCCAACCCCGCACCGCCGTAGCGCCAGCGCCAACTCTTGCGGGCGCGGTGCGGCAAGGTGGCGTCGCAGACCGACTCCTCGACAGGCCCCTGAACCCGCCATGGAAACCCGCACCGCCCGCCTCAAACGCATCAGGATTCTTGCGCTGGTACTGACCGCGCTGTCGCTGGCGATCCTGCTGGTCAGCGCCTACATCCGCCTCAACGGTGCCGGCCTCGGCTGCAGCCCGTGGCCCTACTGCTACGGCCAGGTGCTGGTCGGCGGGCCGTATCAGCACAGCGACGCGGCGCGCATCCTGCACCGCGCGGCGGCATCGACGGCGCTGCTGCTCGGCTTCATCCTCGCCTGGCAGTGCCGGCGCCCGCACCCGATCGAGCCGCCGGGACGGTATGCCAAGGCACTGCTGGTGCTGATGATCCTGCTCACCTTGGTCGGCATCCGGAGTGCCGATCCGCACCGGGTCTGGGCCAGCTTCATCAACATCCTGGGCGGCGCCGGCCTGGTCCTGCTCGCCTGGCGCACCGTGCTTGCCGCCGGCGACGGTTATGCGCCGGCGCTCCGCCGCCGTCCCGCCGCGCTGCTGCATGCCGGGCTGGGCACGCTGGCGCTGACCATGGCGCTGGGCGCGCTGATCGGCGCGCGTTACGCGGCGGTGGCCTGCCCCTTGCTGACCGCCTGCGGCGACGCTACCTGGCCCACCGCCGCCGGCTGGGGCGCGCTCAATCCCTTCACCCGCGTTGCCGTCGCGGCAGCGCTCGGCGACGAGGGCGGCGTGGCGCTGCACCTGCTGCACCGCTACTGCGCCGTCGCGACCCTGCTGCTGCTCGGCCTGGGCGGCCTGCGGGCGCTGGCGCAGCCGGCAGCGCGGCGCAGTGCGGCGTTGCTGCTGGCGCTGCTGCTGCTGCAGTTCGCGCTGGGCGTGCTGACCGTGCTGAGCGGGTTCGGCCTCGGCCTGGCGATCGCCCACAGCGTCTGCGCCGCGCTGTTGCTGGCGGCCGGCGTGCAGTTGATGGTGCGCGTCAAGGCCGTGCCGGGCTAGCGCGGCCGCGGCTTGTCCGCGTCGCCGTGTCGCCAGCGGCAACTCTCGGGCAGCCGGGGTCAGACCCGCAATATCTGCAGCAGCGGCGCGTTGCGCGCCACGTCGTCGCTGAAGCCGGAGACCAGCAGCACGCTGTGGCCGGTGCGGGTCAGGTCGCAACTGCGCGCGACGCGCCGGCACAGCGTTTGCGAGTCGCGGTACTCGGCTTCGGTGGTGGTCATCGGTACCACGCCCCAGTTCAGCGCGAGGCGCCGGCACACGGTTGCGTTGGTCGACACCGCGATCAGCGGCGCGGTCGGGCGATGCGAGCAGATCACGCGCGCGGTGGTGCCGCTGCGGGTCGGGATGATGATGCCCTGCAGCTTGAGGTCGTGCGCCAGCGCGGTCGCGGCATTGGCGACGCCGTCGCGCAGGTCGGGGTCGAGGTGGCTGGCCGGCTCGTCGCCGAGGAAGCTGCCCTGGCGCCACTGATAGCCTTCCACTTCGCGCAGCACGCGGTCCATCATCTGCACCGCGCGCAGCGGGTACTTGCCGCTGGCGGTCTCGGCCGAGAGCATCACCGCGTCGGCGCCGGTCAATGCCGCGTTGGCCACGTCGCCGACCTCGGCCCGCGTCGGCCGCGAATGGTCGATCATCGATTCCAGCATCTGCGTCGCCACGATCACGGCGCGGTTGTGGCGCCGCCCGAGGCGGATCAGTTCGCGCTGAATCAGCGGCACCTGCTCGGCCGGCATCTCGATGCCGAGGTCGCCGCGCGCGACCATGATCGCGTCCGAGGCCTGGACGATGGCCTCGATGTTGTCCATCGCTTCCGGCGTCTCGATCTTGGCGATGATCGGCGTGTCGGCCCCGGCGCGCGCGATCAGGCGGCGCAGGCCGGCGACGTCCTTGGCAGTGCGGACGAAGGACAGCGCCAGGTAATCGACGCCGAGTTCGATGGCGAACTTGGCATCGGCGACGTCCTTGGGCGGCAGCGAGGAGGCCGACACCTTCGAGTCCGGCAGGTTGATGCCCTTGTGGTCCTTGAGCAGGCCGCCGAAGACCACCTTGCAGCGGATGCGCTCGCCCTCGATCGCCAGCGCTTTCAGTTCCAGGTTGCCGTCGTCGAGCAGGATGCGGTGTCCCGGCCGCACGTCGCGCGCGATGGCCTTGTATTGCGAGGCGATCAGGCCCGGCCCGCCCTTGTCCACGCGCGGATCGATGATCACTTCCTCGCCGGGCGTGAGCTTGAGCGGCCCGTCGGGAAACTTGCCGCAGCGTATCTTCGGCCCGCACAGGTCGGCGAAGATCGCCACATGGCGGTCGAGTTTCTGCGCCGCGGCGCGGACCTCGGCATACACGGCGCGGTGCGCCTCGTGCGTGCCGTGCGACATGTTGAGCCGCACCACATCGACGCCGGCTTTCAGCAAGTCCTCGATGACCTTGCGTTCGGAACTGGCCGGGCCCAGCGTGGCCACGATCTTGGTGCGGCGCCAGCGCAGCGCGATGCGGTTCTTAAGCAGCTCCATCGCCCTACCCTTTCCTGTCGGAAGGCGGATGCCCGATCGCCATGCTACGCGAATCGGCTTGCCGCTTCGCCCTCACCGCATCGACAGGCCTTCGGCTCAGCAGCCGGCGACGCATTTGCCGCCGCCGTCGAATTCCATGGTCCTGCCGGAAAGCGGCAGATGGGCCGGCACCTTGACGGCCTTGACGAAGGTCTCGGTGCGCGAGCCCGGCCGCAGCTTGCCGCCGACGGTGGCGACTTCATTGGCGTGCGAGGGGATCACCGAGGCGGGCCTGACCAGCTCGTTGATCACGTAGGCGGCTTCGGTCGGGCCGGTGGTGAAGGTGTCGCCGATGTTCATCACGGTCAGCCTGGCCGCGTAATGGCCGCGCACGACTTTCTCCTGTTCGCCGGTGATGCCGGTGTCGCCGGAAAGATAGGCCACCAGGCCGTTGCTGAACTTCAGCACGTAGCCGGTCGCCTCGCCGACGTAGCCGGCGATGCCGGCATCCTTCATGTGCTTGCCCAGGTCGCCGCCGATGAAGTCGGGATCGAGGCCGTTGCTGTGGATCGCCGGCACCGTGGCGATGGTCACGCCGCCGATTTTCACGCTGGCGCCGAAGCGGGAGAGGATGGAGTTCTTCGGGTCGCCGCCGTTGGCCTTGAGCTTGTTGGCGAAGAAGGGCGGCATCTCGCTGCCGGTGACGATCTTGGCATTCTTCGCCAGCGCGATGTTCACCACGCTCGAATTCGGCATGGCCGATACCGACATGTCGGGCTTGTCGCAGGCGCCCGAGTTCGGCGCCGCATTATGCGAATTGCCGACATGGTCGCCGTGCATGTGGCTGACCAGGATCACGTCGATCCTGCCCAGGCGCGGATCGCCGGCGCCGGCCACGGTGCGGCCCGGATCGTAGAGGATGCGCGTGCCGCTCGGGTCCTCGAAGATCATGGCGCGGTCGAGCGGGCAGAACTCGCCCTCCTGGCCGCCGAGCGGCGTGATTTTGACGTTGGCGGCCAGGGCCGGCTGCGCAAGCGCCGCGGACAGGCAGCCGGCGGCTGCCAGCGAAAACAAGGAATGGATTTTCATTTGTCTTCTCCTATGGGGGCTTACTTTTGGTATCGGACTGCGCCAAAACGGTACCACGATTTTGATGTCATAGATTTCCATGTATTGAATATGGGTATCCGGTCCGCCCGCAAGCCGCCGCTTCTGCGCCGATTCCCTGCAACCCGTCGCCTGCTATAGTCGGCCCGCCGCCACCGGGCGACGCCCGATTCGCAAAGGAAACCCCATGAACGCCGACGAACTGAAGGCATTGCAGGCCCCGATCAAGGCCTTGTACAAGGAAAACCCCGAAGCCGCTAAACGCGTCTTCCGCGCCGAAGGCAGGCTGCTGCCCGACCGCCCCGTCTGCCGCATCGAAACCCGCTTCGGCATCATCGATGCCGGCCTCCATCCCGCCGCCGGCGGCGACGGCAGCGAGGCCTGCTCCGGCGACATGCTGCTCGAAGCGCTGGTGGCCTGCGCCGGCGTCACCTTCAACGTCGTCGCCACGGCCATGGCCATCCCCTGGCGCTCGGCAAAAGTCATCGTCGAAGGCGACGGCGATTTTCGCGGCACGCTGGGCACCTCGAAGGAAGTCCCGGTCGGCGTCACCGACATCCGCCTGCGCTTCGAGGTCGATTCGACCGCCAGCGACGAGCAGCTGGCCATCCTGATGCGGCAGACCGAGCGCTACTGCGTGATCTTCCAGACCCTGCGCAACCCGCCGCGCATGGCGGCGACGCTGGAGCGCGTCGGCAGCTGAACCGCGCGCCGCACCGGCCCGATCGCCGTGGCGTCAGCGCCAACTCTCAGCCCGCGATCAAGCGCCCCAGCCGCCTCATGCTGTCGTCCAGGGTCTCGTGCCACGGGTCGCCGCAGGCCAGGCGCAGGCAGTTCCTGTACTGGCCGCCGGCGGAGAACATCTCGCCCGGGACGAAGGCGATGCGCTCCTGCACGGCGCGCGCGTGCAGGGCCGTGCAATCGACCTCGGGCGGCAGCTCCAGCCAGAGCACGAAGCCGCCCTGCGGATCGGTGACGCGGGTTTCCGCCGGAAAGTGGCGCGCCACCGCGTCGCGCGTGCGCGCGATCTGCTCGGCAAAGCGCCGCCGCAACGTGCGCAGATGCACGTCGAAGCCGCGCGATTCCATCAGCTCGGCGATCACGTGCTGGGTCAGCGGGTTGGTCTTGCCGGAGTTCAAGGTCTTCTGCAGCACGATGTCCGCCGCGCGCCGCCCGGCGGCGATGAAGCCGACGCGCAGGCCGGGGCTGACGGTCTTGGAGAACGAGGTGCACAGCATGGTGTTGCCGCTGCCGTCGAAGGCGTGGATCGGCCGCGGCCGCTCCCCGGAAAAGCAGATGTCGCCGTAGATGTCGTCCTCGATCAGCGGAACATTGCGCGCCGCCAGCAGCTTGGCCAATGCCGCTTTGGCGGCGTCCGGCATCACGCTGCCCAGCGGGTTGGCGCCGTTGGGGATCAGCAGGCAGGCCGCGACGCCGCCCGCCTCCGGCGGCTGGCGCGTGGCCAGTTCCAGGGCGTCCACCGAAATCCCGCTGACCGGATGGGTGGGGATCTCCAGCGCGCGCAGGCCCATCGCCTCCAAGAGTTGCAGCATCACGTAATAGGTCGGCGATTCCACCGCCACCGTGTCGCCGGGCTTGGTCACCGCGCGCAGGCACAGCGCCATCGCCTCGGTGCAGGAGTTGGTCACCACCACTTCCTCGGCCGCCAGCGGGCAGCCCCATTCCAGCGCGCGCCGCGTGATCGCGCGCAACAGCGGCGCCTCGTTGAGCCCGCTGTGGCTGCTGGTCGATAGCAACTGCGGCTGGCGCCGCGCGATGCTGGCGTAGAGGCGGTTCAGGCGCGGCGCCAGCAGCAGTTCCGGCGCCGGCAGCGCCGAGCCGAAGGGCACCATCTGCGGCGCTTCGTTGATGCGCAACACCTCGATCAGGCGCCGGCTGACGCCGACCGCCACCGGCTGGCCGCACTGCCCCGGCAGCGCGCCCGCGGGCGCGGTCGCCGTCTCGATCATGCGCATCGGCCGGCGCCGATCAGGCGGGCGAATTCGTTGGCGAGGTTTTCGTAAAGCATCGTCGGCACATTGTGATCCCGGCTGCCGCCGGACGACCCGTACAGTTGCCCGCATTATCGAACGGTACAGCCGGATTTTGGAAGAACTGTCACGGTCACAATTTCGCCGCTGTGCATCTGTATCGGCGGCGCGGCCCTGCCTAGCATGGTGGCATCAATCGAAGGAGGCCGCGCCATGCATGCCGACGAGCAACTGCTGCTGCAACCGGACCGGCCGCTGCGGGTGGATGCGCAGCGACATCGCGAGTTGCGCGTCGAATCCGGCACGGTGTGGATCACCGCCGGCGGCGCGGCGGGGGATTTGTTTCTCGCGGCGGGCGAGAGCTATCGCGTGCCGCGCAGGGGGAGCGTGCTCATCGAGGCGGTGCGCGGGACGGCGGAAGTCAGTTTGGTGCAGGACAGACGGCGCTTGATGACGGCAGCGATGGCGCGGCTGCGCTGTCTGCTGCCGGGGGCCGTCGCGCAGCCGTGAATCGCCGTATCGCCAGCGCCAACTTTGCCATCGTCCCGCGCAGGCCGGCGCCGCGCTCAGCCGGGGCCGCAGCAGCTTGAGCGCCGGGCCGGCGATCCTCAGGCGCGCCTGTCCAGCGATTGGATGGCGCCGTGGATGGCGCGCTCGAACATCGGCCGGTCGGGCAAGACGATGCGCACGGTCTGGTTCCTCAGGCGCACCGCCAGGGCTTCCGGCGTGATGGAAATGGCGCAGGCCGAGGCGCTGTTGGTGAACAGGAACAGCGTCCGGCTCGGGTTGATCCAGGTCAGGCGCTCGCGGCGGTTTTGTCCCGCCGTGATGAAATCGACCCAGTCGCCGCGCACGAGTTGCCTGACGCGGCGCAGGTCGGCGCGATCCGGCGTGTTGTCGGCGTCGAGCTCGCCGGCGCCGGGGAGCGAGATGTCCTGCACCTGGACGCCGCTGTCGGTGGCATGGCTGACCTGCAGGGTCGGCCCCGCGCCATGCGCGCGCGGCTTTTCCTCCGGCACCGGCGCCGAGGTCGAGGTCGAGGTCGATGTCGAAGTCGAGGTCGAGGTCGACTTGGCCTTGGCGGCGGGGCTCGCCTGCTTTTCCGCGCGCAGCGCGGCGATCTGCAGATCGACCAGCGTGTCCATGAAGGTCTTGCGCTCGGTGGGTGCGGCGCCGATCTCGTCGAAGCCGGCATTGAGCTTTTTCAGCAGCCCGGGCAGCGCGGCGGCATGGCGTTGCCTTTCCCCCGGATGGTGCTTCGGCGTCACCGCCCATATCAGCGCGACGACGGTCTGCAAGGCCTCTTTGGTGGGCGCGCCGTCCTCGCCGGCCCGCGAGATCCTGCCCTGCACCACGTCGCGCCAGTAGCTGCGCAGGAAGGCTTCGATCTGGCTCGGCACCAGCGGCCCCAGCAGCCGCTCGATGCACTGGTTCGCCGCCCTTTGCGCGCGCATCTGGGCCACGCGGGTGAGGCGGATTTCCTCCTCGCGGGCGTGCACGGCGGCGGCCAGCTCGCGGTCCTGCTGCTCCTCGATCTTCTCGCGCTCGGCGAGGAAGGCATCGAGCTCCGCGTTCGCGGCGTCGAACACGCCCATGTCGCCGTCGTAAGTGGCCTGGACCTTGCCCACCAGCTCCACCAGCTTGACGAAGAAGGGGTCGTCGGCATTGACCACCTTGCCCCAGCGGATCGCGACGGTCGAAATGCTGTCCAGGAAGCGCCGCGCCGGATGGCTGCGGTCGGCGAAGAAGCGCTGGTTGAGCATGGCCGCCTTCAGCACCGTGGTCTGCAGGCGGGCCACCAGCCCCTTCATGCCGTTCGCGACGTTCGGGTCGTTGAAGATCTGGTCGAACAGTTCGGCGACGATGTCCAGCGAGACGGCTTCCTGCAGGCGCACGCCCCGCGCGGCGCCGCTGTCGCGCGCCAGGCGCACGAGGTTGGTGTGGGTGTCCGGGTTCGCCGGCGCCGGCGCCGCCTGCAGCGTCTTCATCGAGTCGAAGAGTTCCAGGCTGCCGCCGCCGGGCCCGTCGGCCGCGGTTTCACCGTCCTTGCTGCGCGCCTTCAGCAGCCGGTCGAGGGCGCTCGCCACCTTGGCCGATTCGGCGGCTGCCTCGTGGGGGTCGACCAGCGTCATCTCCCGGTAGCTGCGCTTGAGGCGCGGCAGGATGTCGGCGTCGATCAGGGTTTCGTTGACGACGCGATAGAGTTGGGGCAGTTCCGTAGCGAGATGCTCGCCGACCAGTTGCCGCAGCAGGATGCCTGCCGCCGTATCTTCGGTCACTACGGCGCAGGCGGCCTCGATGCAGGACCACAGCGACGAGAGCTTGAATGTCGTGTCGCCCGGCGTCATGGCGCTGCGCAGCACCAGGTAGGAAATCCGCCGTTCCAGCGCGTTGGTTTCCTCGCGGCAGGCGGTGGTCAGGCGCTCGAGGATCTCGCCTGCGGCCAACTGCAGGGCGACCTCGGCATCGTTGACGATCTTCAGCGCCCTTGCGTCGCCGTAGCCCGGCTTCGCCGCCTGTGGGCTACGCCCGGCGAGTGCGGCCGTCAATGCCGGCGTCGCCTTGTCCCAGTGCGCTTGCAGCGCGAGCTTGAGAGTGGTGGCGGCAATGCGCCGCTCCGGTTCGTGGGCGGGAGAGGTGCGCGCCGCGACGTCCTCGATCAGCGCAGGCCCGAGTTCCTCGACCAGTTCGCACAAGTCGCTTTCCATCTGCCGGCGGCAGCCGGCAATCAGCTGGGCCAGCGTTGAGGCGTCTTTTTCCGTCATGTCAGGCGTGGCCGGAGTGTCGAGGTGCCGAATTATTACATCGCTAGCCGGTGCGCAGATTTCGGGAAGGAAAGGATTTCCGGTCCTCCAGGGGTTTTCGCGGCGCCGGATTCCGCCTGACCCGACCAGTCTCGCCGTAGCGCCATCGCCAACTTTCGGTCAGCCGCGTGCGGCCAGCGCCGCGCGCAGCCGCGGCCACAGCAGGTTGATCGCGAGGCCCGCCATCACCAGCGCGGCGGCGGCCAGCTTCCACGGCGGCAGCGATTCGTCGAGCCACAGGGCCGACGCGCCCATGCCGAACACCGGCACCAGCATCGCCATCGGCGTGATCGTCGCCGCCGGGTGGCGCGCCAGGAGCCAGCCCCAGGCCGCGTAGCCGAACAGCGAATTGCCCCAGGCCTGCCAGGCCACGGCCGCCCAGGCCGCGGCATCGGCGGTTTGCAGCGCCGCCGAGATCGCGGCCCAGCCTTCGACGGCCAGCGACAGCGCGATCAGCGGCGGCACCGCGAAGGCGCTGGACCAGACCACGTAGGCCAGGATGTTGGCCGGCGCGCCCTGTTTCGCCGCGATGTTGCCGCCGGCCCAGGCCAGCGCCGCCAGCAGCACCAGGAACAGGCCCAGCGGCGTGGTGCTGCCGTCGGTATGCAGGACGATCACGACTATGCCGCCCGCGGCCAGCAGCAGGGCGATCCACTGGAAGCGCCGCACGCGCTCGCCGGAGATGCGCATCGCCAAGCCGATGGTGAAGAACACCTGGACCTGGATCACCAGCGAAGCCAGGCCCGGCGAGATGTGGCCGTTCATCGCGACATAGAGCAGGCCGAACTGGCCGGCGCCGATCAGCAGGCCATAGAGCGCGAGGTTGCCCAGCGGCACCGCCGGGCGCGCGAAGAAGAACAGGCCGGGCAGCAGCACCAGGCCGAAGCGCAGGGCCGCCATCAGGATCGGCGGCAAAGCCCCGAGCGCGAACTTGATGACCACGAAATTGATGCCCCAGACGGCGACCACGGCGAGCGCGAGCAGGAAGTGTCGCAGGGGGAGGGCGGCGGGCATGCGGCGATTGTCGCATGCGGGTTCAAGGCAGGCTTCGTTGCGTCGAATTCCGCGCCGGCCGTCACCGGCCTCTTGCCGTGCCGCCAGCGGCAACTTTCGGCCTGCCTGAGGCCGCCGCGGCCGCGTCCGTTCCGTCGGCACTGCGGCGATCCGGGTCGAATCCATTAGACTCGGCGGACATGACAGGGCTCTAATCGGCGATTGCAGGTTCGGCCATCCCCGACGACCTTCCTTGATTTTCCTAATTTCCAACACCGCCAGAACTATGCATCCGGATCGAGAGCGTCAAATTCGCTCGTTGTTCGACGAGTACATCGAAATGTATGCCGCACGCGATGACCGCCTGACAACGCGCTTCAGTGAAAACTTCAGCGGCTATACGGGCGGCGGGAATTTTCTGGTCAAGGACCGTGACGAGTGGGTGAAGATCACCCGGCAGGATTTCGCACAAGTGCAAGGCCGGATCCGCATCGAGATGCTGGATATCTCGCTGCAGGATGTCAGCGACGAGGTGGTGGTGGTCACCGCCTTCTTTCACATTCATCTGCCCGTGCCCGACCACATTCTGTCGCGGGAGGTGGCGCGGCTGGTGCTGATTTTCCGTCTCGAAGGCGACGACTGGAAAATCGTGCACAGCGGCATCTCGATTCCCTATCACCTGGTGCAGGAGGGCGAGGTTTATCCGCTCAAGAGCCTGCAGGAAAGAAACACCGCCCTCGAAGCGCTGGTCGCGGCGCGGACCCAGGCGCTTCATGAAAGCCAGGCGCTCTACCGCCTGCTGACGGAAGACACGTTGGACGTGCTCTGGAAGACCGACCGCAATCTTTGCCTCACGTATATCAGTCCGTCCGACGAGCGTCTGCGGGGCTACAAAGCGGAGGAAGTCGTGGGCCACCACGTCTTCGACCTGTTTACCGACGAAGGGGTGGCAGCCGTCAAGAAATTGATGCGCGACAGCCAGGCATCCGGCGAGCCAGCCAGTCAGGCCGGCTTCTTGACTTTCCAGGTACAGCACCGCTGCAAGGACGGCCGGCTGCTATGGGGCGAGGTCCTGTCGAAACCCGAGCGCAACGCGGAGGGCGCGATAGTCGGGTATCACGGCATCACTCGGGAAATAACGGAGCGCAAGCGCCTGGAAGATCAGGTGCGCCAGTTGGCATTCCACGATCCGCTCACCAATCTGCCGAACCGAAGATTGCTGCGCGATCGTTTGAGCCAAGCCATGGCTGCCGGCAAGCGCAGCGCTTGTCATGGCGCGTTGATGTTCCTCGATCTGGATCAGTTCAAGACCCTGAATGACACCCATGGGCATGAGGCGGGCGATTTACTGCTGCTGGAAGTGGCCGCTCGTCTGAAAGGCTGTGTGCGCGAGGTCGACACCGTCGCGCGTTTTGGCGGCGACGAATTTGTCGTGCTGTTGGCCGAGCTGAATACCGATCGAGCCGAATCGCAATTGCATGCGCAACTGATCGCCGAGAAGATTCGCGCCGCGTTGGCGGAGCCGTATGTGCTGGTCCTGCACAAGGAAGGCAAGGCGGAATGCAGGATTCAATACCGCTGCTCCGCCAGCATCGGCGCAGTGATGTTCGCCGATCATGCGGCCAGCCAGGACGACGTCATGAAGTGGGCGGATGCCGCAATGTACCGGGCGAAAGACGCCGGACGCAACACGATTCGGTTTTACCAAGCCGCAGGCTGAGGCGCATTGCCCGGGTCCGGGTGACGTCGGTGCCGACTTTCAGAGGCCCGGCAAGAATCGCCGCGGACGATTTGCGCCCGGCCCAAGGTCCGCATAAGCTGGTCACCTTACCGATCAGTGGAGGTCCACCATGAAGGCTTGGCCCGTGCAAGACGCCAAAGCGCGTTTCAGCGAACTGCTGGCTGCCTGCGTCAGCGAAGGGCCACAGGTCGTCACGCGGCGCGGCGCGGAAACCGCCGTGCTGGTTTCCGTCGCGGAATGGAAACGGCTGCGCAACGCGGCGCGGCCGTCGCTCAAGGAACTGCTGCTGTCCGACTCCGCCCGCGCGAACCTGGCGCTGCCGGCGCGCGGCAGGGTGAAGCGCCGCGTTGGTGGACTATCGGGACTATCACCAGGAGCAAAGAGATGACGTGCATGCACAAGCCACCCCATCCCGGGGAAGTTCTGCGGGATGGCGTTTTCACCGGCACCGGCATCACCGTGACCGACTTCGCCCGGCGCATCGGCGTCACGCGCATGACGCTGTCGAACGTAGTCAACGGCAGGAATGGCGTCAGCGCCGGCATGGCGCAGCGCCTCGCCGCCGCGCTGGGCGGCAGCGCGGAATCATGGCTGCACATGCAGGCGCAGTACGATCTCGCTGCGTCGGAAAAAGTCTTGAAGAAAGTGATTGCGAACATCGAGCCGCTGGAGGCCACCGAGGAGGCTGAATTCAAATGATTCCGCAGCGCAAGACGCAGAAGATTGGCAGTTCAGCGATCGAAGTCGAAGTCGGTTCCGGCAATGTCTATGCCGACCTCGGGTTCAAGAACGCCGAACAAATGCTGGTCAAGGCGCGGCTGGTCTTCATGATCAGCGAGATCATCCGTCGCCGAAGGCTTACGCAGGCTCAGGCCGCCGAGTTGCTGGGAATGCCACAGCCCAAACTGTCCAGCATGCTCCGTGGCCGGTTTCAAGGAATTTCCGAGACCAGGATGATCGAGTGCCTTACCCGGCTTGGCCGCAATGTAGAGATCGTGGTCAAGCCGGCTTCGCGATCCAAGGCCGCCGGTCGGGTTTCGGTCGTCTATGCCTGATCCACTCCGCGCCCGGCCGTCACCGGCAGGCCCGTGGCTCCGTCAGATTTTTGATTCCTCCGCCCCGGGCCTGCCGGCGCCGGCTGGTAGCCGTGTCGCCAGCGCCGACTTTTCTGTGCAGGGAATTCAATTCGAACGCGGCCCCTTTAATTACTAAATGACTGGCAGGAAGCAGGGCTCGTGCGACCATTTCGACTACGTTGGAATTGACCGCGTTACCCAACGCATGGAAAGCTTGGGTCGGGCTCTTGGGCAATTCCGTTAGGCCGTCTAGGCTTTGGAGTCGGGCGCACTCACCTGGAGTCATATATCGCTGTTGCCAGCCAATAATTGGTACTTGAGTATCGGTCATTGCAATGAGGCTCGGCGCTGTAGTCCGGCGTTTTACCCGGACACCAGAAGCTCTAAACTGAAGGACATAATTCCAAATGTTGCGTTCTCCTCCCTTAACGTTCCACTCAAGCTTCTGCAAGCTAGATGGAAATTTCAGAACGGTCGGTAACCAAGAATCTATCCATGATCTGTTATCGGCATAGAACTGCCGATTCTGTCGGATGAAGTCCTTCTTCCATTTTGGAAATTGCTTGTCATTTGTTCTCGCATGACTTGGCAACGCATTCCAGCGATCGTCCAATGTACGAAGATACCCAATTTTCCTTCCGTGGCTTCCCCTAAAGCCTTTCAGACCATCCGTTCCAAGTGCTGCTTTTTGAGCGTAGGGGGTCGTGTCTTCAAATGGATAGGTAGCGCCCCACTCCATTGACCAGAGGGGAAAAGACGGAAGTTCAACTCTTTTCGGACACCGTTTCAGAAAATCATCCCAGACCTGTAGGCATTCTAGAGTTTGGGCGGAGAGCATCTTTGCTTCTTTGGGATTGTCATCAAGGATTGAGTCAATAGATGTTTGTTCCCCTGATGCAGAGGGCCAAACAAACTCCGACAGCGGTTTTAAGGAACCAACTATGTAGACTCGCTCTCGAATCTGCGGAATTCCAAAATCGTGTGGCGACAACTTTTTTGCATCGATGTGGTAGCCGAGCCCCTTATTTGACTGACCTAATATGGACTGAATCTCCAGCCATGTCCGACCGTCATCGTGCTTAAGCAGATTGGGGACATTTTCTAGAATGAAGTACTGAGGGCGCTTGTGCTGAAGAATCGTAGCGACATTAAAAAAGAGATTCCCTTGGTCAGTACATTCGAACCCAAGTTGATCACCTGCCTTTGAAAATGGCTGACACGGAAAGCCGGCAGTTAGAATCTCGTGATCGGGAATTTCCGCTGGAGAGACCTGCGTTATATCGCCTGCGGGACGGATTCGAAAGTTAACTTCGTATAGATCCCGGAGATGACCTTTCCACTCTGAGGCGAAAACACACTGCCCACCTAATCGATGCAGCGCTAGATGGAAACCACCAAGGCCAGCGAATAAGTCTACAAAACGAAAATGCATGATGATTCAATTAACCTGTCGCTTCGGCTTTCTCTTCCTCTATCCAGTTGTGCATACTTGTAAGCAAGTCTGCGTCTGGAAAAGGATCCGGTAAGTTGTTGCATAAACGGGCGCGATCAAAAATTAGGCCACAATCGACGCTCATGTCGTGCCAGTTTTCATCCTGAACGACTCCGGGTACTACGAATCCTCGTATTGGCGGGCTCGCCCAATGGATGTACTGCTTCCATGCATCTATCGGAACGTCGCCCTTTTTTGACGCCCAATCCTGCCCCGCTGCACATTGAGTCAAGATGGCGACTTGCCCTGATCGATGCTGACCATAGTCCTCGTCGACAAAGGCTTTCCAAGATACAACGTCAACGCCGCGATCCTTGTATTTGTCCTGCGGATAATCCGCCAAGCGTTCTCGCATTGAGGAAGCCAAGAGCGCGAGTCTTTCCCCAATTTTTTTTGGTATCCCATCGAGGGGTGGCCACCCAAAAACGAACGAAGTGCCATGGAGATACTTTTCAATGCAAATGGCCGCAATTCGCTCCAACAATTGTGGATCGGTGCGTGAAGTTCGAACACCGTAAAGCGAGAATAGTAAACATGCAACATAGACATCATGCACTGCTACATCGTTTCTACGGGCTACCAAATCATCATTAACCTCGAATGGCGGATTCCTGTACAGTTCTTCTCGCCGTTCAAGCAACCGCCAAACATCAGAAAGAAATGCTTCGTCAGCATTCGCGCCCATCTCCTGCTCAAGAACTGCCGAAACAACAGCTTTCGAGATGCTGTTACGAGTCGGATCCAAGGCAAGTTCCAACTCGACCCAATCTGCAACGGACGATCGATCGTCTCGTGGCAAACTAAACATCGCCGTTCTCCAAGGATTTATTTAATTGGCGGGCAGTCTGGAGGCACCTTTGGGCTTCAGCTATTACGTCTTCAGTTGGGTGTCGATGCGCAATACCAAGAGCTCGCTCTAGCTTCACATTGGCTTGGTGAATTAGTTTCTGGGTAAGTACTTCTTCTCCATCGGTAAGCTCATAGGCTTCGACCAGATTTCGAGTTTGAGTCAGATACTTTGTAGCATCCTTGCTACCTAGGACGACGGCTAGATAGTTAGTAATGTCACGTGACTCCTTTATTGCAGGGTGCAGCTTCGCACCATCGCCATAAAGAAACTCAAGCAACAGTTTCAAGTTTGGAAGCAAATCCTCTTCTATCGGCTGCGATAGTTCAATTTCTGATAGAGGCAATGACCGTACTTTGTCATTAACTGATTTCTCCCAGCCCAAAAAGCGCTTTATCGATTTCTGTCCAAGTGCAAGAAGTAGCAACGAAAAGTCGGACTTTGCCCGGGTGATGTCGTAGCCGAGGTCTTCCCTCGCCACTCGCAGCAAGTTGTAAGCAATAGAATTTTTTCTTACCGCCTGCCCCTTATCACCAACATCTTGTTCAATGTCCTCAATCGTTTTCCCTGACTTCAGCATTTCGTCGATGTAGCGGGCCTTCGCGTAGCTATCCCACTTTTTGTTGCCGGTAATGTGGCGAACACCCAAATAAGGCAAGACTTCGAGTCTTTCGGCGTACACAATGGTCGGCAGGACCGAGATGTCTTCCAGCACCTCTTGTGAGGGTCGAGGCCAGCCTTTGCCACGGCGAAGTCTTTTTCGCAGGTCCTCGTCATGAAGTAGTTTTGCTGTTGCTAGGCGTCGATTTCCCTCAGCGACGACGAAGCGGACTCCCGGCCCGTTAATGAAGGCGTTGTATTCGCGCTGCCCAGCCGGTGTGTTTCGGAACTTAAAATTTCTTAGCCTTACAGGCAGAGTTGACGGGATCGCTACAATTGGCTCCTCATCAAAGTATCCATTCTTCGCCATAGACTCAGCAATCTCATCTAAGTCAAAATGATCGAAAAGGTGTACAGCGAGGTCGTCCTGCGATCCACCCTGTACGTCCTCGGGTAAGCGTGGATTCTTAGGATCTAGTTCAAGGCGATCAATTGGGATATCCAATAGCGGCTTTTTCCGCCCCAAGCCTGCTGCGCGCGATGTCGCCATATGACTATCTCCTAAACGTAGCTGCGGACAGCATGTCAATGTAATTAATGGACGGATGCGGCCATGGTGTGAGTGTTGCGTCAGCCAACGGCACTCATTATGAGCATAGGGCAATTAAAACATACTTGTCAGCGGCCCCAGGCGTCCATTCGGCGACAGCTAACGATATAACGTAACCGCCTGATGATGAACCAGAAAAGAGCGACGTTTGGTCGCTTATCCCTGTATTCATCAGGCAGCATCAGCTTGAGCTACAACAGCCCAAGCTGATGTCGGCGTAAAGGCGCATAGTCGTCGCACGGCATTCACAGTTCTGAATTCATCGCGATATGGATTGGGTAGCAAATCGATCTCGATCAGCGCGAATTTGGTAATAGAGATTAGCGACCAATCAAAAGGGCCAGGCTCAAATCGAATTTGCATAGTCGCGAAAAGTTGGCGCTGGCGAGACGGCGATGGTCTGCAGGGTGAAGCGGAATAATTGTGGACACCCGCGTTTCCTGTCTTGTCTTCCCCCAGGCACTCCCTTGCTCACAAAAGTCGCGCGGACTGGCCTGCCGCCTTCAGAAGCGTAACCGCCTTTTTGTCGAAGGAAACGAAGGTTTCCCCGCCGAGCCAGTTTCCCTCGTAGGCAATGGCTCCATCGGCGAAATCGCCGCCTGCTTCGAGCACCGACAGGCCGGCCTCGACGGCGGGCCGGTTGACTTCGACGTTTGCCGCGGCAAGCAGTGCCCGGATCGCGGTGGCCACATCGGCGGGGGTGAAGCCGTAAACCTTGCGCAGCACCCACGCAAACTCGCATAGGCATGGCAACGCGACCGCGATCAATTCGGCTTTGGTCAAGACTTTGGTGGCGGCCTTCGCTTGTGCGGGTTCGTCGCGCACGACAGCACGAATCAGCACGTTGGTATCGACGGCGATTTTCATTCCTTGCCGGCCCAAGCCTGTGCGGCTGCCTCGCTGATTTCTTCGATGGTGGCGACTTTCTTTGACCGGCCGGCGAGCAATCCGACGAAGTTGGCTATCGTTCCGGCGGGCCGAGCCGCCTTGAGCGTGGCCCGGCCGTCTGGCAGCAAATCCAGTTCGATCTTTTCTCCGGGCCTGATGCCGAGGTGCTGCAGCACCTCTTTTCTGAACGTCACTTGCCCCCGGGAGGTAACGGTCAAGGTGGTCATGGCGATGCCCTCGTGGTTTCTCGATGCCTTGCAGTGTAATGCAAAATAGCCTTACCTGCAGCAATGAATGGAAACGGCGGATATTCCGCAACAGGACTTTCGCCGGGGGCGCAAGCTACTCCTGATTCGCCACCCCGCTGACCACATGCCCCGTCGGCACCAGCCGTGACGCCGGCTCGCAGTGCCTTGTCTGGTCGTCGAAGAAGAAGTCGGGTTCGAATTCGCGCAGGAAGTGGGTCTTCTCGAGGCCGCCGAGGAACATCGCTTCGTCGACTTCGACCTTCCATTCCATCAGGGTGCGTATCGCGCGTTCGTGGGCGGGGGCGCTGCGCGCGGTGACCAGCGCGGTGCGGATTTTCATCGGGCAGCCGGCGCTGTCGGCGCGCAGGCGGTGCAGGGCTTCGAGCAGGGGCAGGAAGGGGCCGGGCGGCAGCGGGTGCAGCGCGTGGCTTTCCTCATGGTTCTGGAAGGCGGCGAGGCCCTGTTCCTGGAACACGCGCTCGGCCTCGTCGGAGAACAGCACGGCGTCGCCGTCGAAGGCGATGCGCACTTCCTGCGGATGCTGCTCGGCCTCGGTCAGCGACGAGGAATACACGCGCGCCGCGGGGAAGCCGCCTTCGAGCGCGGCGCGCACGTCGGCTTCGTTGGCGGAAAGGAAGAGGTTGGCGCCGAGCGGTTTCAGGTAGTGGAAGGGCGGCCTGCCGCGCGTGAAGACGCCGCGCTCCAGTTGCATGCCGGCGGCGTTGGCGGAGCGGAAGATGCGCAGGCCGGAGACCGGGTCGTTGCGCGAGAGGATCACCACGGCGACGCGCTGGCGCTCGGGCGTGTTGAAGGCCAGGAGTTTTTGCACCAGCGGGAAGGCGACGCCGGGCCGCGCCGGCTGGTCCATGCGTTCGAGTTGCAGGCGCATGTAGGCGGAATCGTCCTGGTCCTCGAAGACCTGGTTTTCCTCCTCGAAATCGAACAGCGCGCGCGAGGAAAGCGCGACGACGAGCTGGCCTTCGAGGCTGGCGGGCATCCTAGATTACCGCCCGACCAAACCCACCATGGCAGCCTGCGCCTTCAGGCCGCTTCGAGGTGAATCAGCGGCATGTGATTGATTGCCAACTGGCTGATATCGGCACGTTGTGAGGCATGCTGCACGTCGATCCCCACCAGGGCTCCCGCCGCGTCGTAATCCAGCACCACTCCATCCACGACTTCGTCGGAGTCCACCGAAGGCCGTTCAGCCAGGTGGATATAGAGCGAATCGGTCGCCGCGTCGTAGTTGAGTTTCATGGCTTGAATCTCCTGTCGGGGAATGTATTGTGCAGCGTGACACCATCCGGCAGCGTTACGACACGCAGATGGCGTCCGAGTTCGTCAATCCAGATCCAGTATCGCACGCGCCCGTCTTCTTGCTGGACTTCGCGTCTTACCGGATTCCGTAGCGCTTCGATACACCATTCCAAACGAATGTATGGCCGCTTTTCCATTACGTCGTTGCGGAAGTAGTCGGTCATCGGCTGCATGCGGTCATGTTGCCGGCCATCTCGTGCCGCGTCAAGCTGGAAGCCGTGTGGCGGGCGCCGACTTACCTCAGTGTGACGGCCTATTCAGCGCTTCCCTGGGGGCGTTTAGGCTTGCTGCCCGCCTGCGGCGTGGCGGCATACATCCGCGTCATCCTCGCCGCCTCGTCGGCGACCCTCTGCCTCAGGTCGGGCGGCGCCAGCACTTCGACGTCGGCGCCGAACTTGAGGATGTCCATGATCAGCTCGCGGTGGTCGGCATAGGGAAATTCCAGCAGCCAGGAGCCGTCTTCTCCAAGGATGCCCTTCTGCTTCGGGTGCCAGGTTTCCTGCGCGACCCAGCGCGCGCGCTCGGGCGTGAAGCGCAGCCGGGCGTGCTGCAGTTTGCGTCCGGAGAAGATGCCGTAGCCGGGGCCGAGCACTTCGTCCATGCTGCGATGCGAGACTTCGCGCGCCTTCTTTTCGATCAGGTCGGCCTGGCGGATCGAGTCCAGCGCGAAGTTGCGGATGTCGTTGCGCAGGTGGCACCAGGCGTCGAGGTACCAGTTCTCGCGGTAATACACGAGGCGCTGCGGCGAGACTTCGCGCTCGGTGGTCTCGCCGCTGCCGCGCGCGAAATAGGTGATGGCGAGGCGCTTCCTGCGCAGCAGCGCGGCGCCGACCTTCTCGAAATGCGCGAGCTTGAGTTCGCGCTTGCCGAGGCCGACGATCAGCACGCGGCGGCGGATTTCCTCGGCGGTGTTCTCTGCCGTGCCGAGCAGGCCGTTCAGGCGCGCGATCAGCGGCTGGATGTGCGGCGTCAGGATGCCGCCGGGATCGAGGTCGGTCAGCAGGTGCTGCATGGTCAACAGCGCATGCACCTCGCCCGAGTTGAACCAGAGGCCGGGCAGTTCGTACTGGCCGCCGGCTTCGGCGTGCGGCGTGTCGAAGCGGTAGCCGCCCGCGTCCCGGTCCCAGACGATCGGCGCATTGAGGCGGTTGCGCATGTATTCGAGGTCGCGCTTCAAGGTGGCGCGCGAGACTTCCAGCGCCGCCATGAGCTCGACGAAGGGCACCAGCTTGCGGTCGTGGATCATCTGGTCGATCTTGTAGAAGCGCTCAGTGCGATCCATGGCGGCTTTCCGAGATGAACTGGTGGAAGTGTTCGAGGCGGCGCGGATGGATTATGCCTTCTGCAAGGGCCTGCTTGATCGCGCAGCCGGGTTCGGCGTCGTGCTGGCAATCGCGGAAGCGGCACTGGCCGAGGAAGGGGCGGAACTCGGCGAAGCCGAATTCGATCTGCTGGGCGCTGAGGTGCTTGAGGCCGAATTCCTGCAGGCCGGGGCTGTCGATCAGGGTGCCGCCCGGGCATTTGTCCTGCGGCAGTTTGTAGAGACGGGCGTAGGTGGTGGTGTGCTTGCCGGAATCCAGCGCGGTCGAGAGTTCGCGCGTGGGCGCGGCGGCGCCGGGCACCAGGGCGTTGGTCAGGGTCGATTTGCCCATGCCCGATTGCCCCACCAGCACCGAGCTTTCGCCCACCAGCAGCGGCAGCAGCGGCGAGGCGTCGAGCTTGGCCGAGAGTTCGACGACGCGGCAGCCGAGCGCGACGAAGGGCGCCAGGAGCTTCCTCGCGCCGGGCAGTGCGGCGGTCAGGTCGCTCTTGTTGAGGACGATGGTGGTGATGAGGCCTTCATTCTCGGCGGCGACCAGGGCGCGGCTGAGCAGCATGTCGGAAAACGAGGGATCGGTGGCGACCACCAGCAGCAATTGCGTGGCGTTGGCGGCGATCAGTTTCTGGCGGTAGAGGTCGCTGCGGTAGAGCAGGCTGCGGCGCGGGCCGTGGCCGGTGATCTGGCCGTCGGCGGTGAGTTCGACTTCGTCGCCGACGGCGAAGGGGCTTTTCTTGCCGCGCGGGAAACCGGTGGCGAGGCTGCCGTCGGCCAGCTCGATCTCGTAGTGCCGGCCGAAGGCGGCGACGATGGTGCCGTGCCTGTTCTGCGCGCCGCTCAACGCGTGTTACAGGGCGAGCAGCGCATCGATCTTGGCCGCGCAGATGAAGTCGTTTTCGCTCAAGCCGCCGATTGCGTGGGTGGTGTAGCTGACCGTGCACTGGCCCCAGCCGACGGCGAGATCGGGGTGGTGGTCCTCGCGGTGCGAGATCCAGGCCGTGGCGTTCACGAAGGCCATGGTCTCGTAGTAGTTCTTGAACTTGTAGGTCTTGCTGATGACGCTGCCCTCGCGCTGCCAGCCCGGCAGCGTCGCCAGCAGTTGCGCGGCTTCGTCGTCGCTGAGCGGCGGCACGCCGCCTTCGCAGGGCTTGCACTTGCCCTTGGAGAGATCGCAGACCATGGTCATGGCATTTCCTTTACACAGATTGCAGCCGCGCGATGCGCTGGCTGGCGGGTGGGTGGGAATCGTGGAACAGCGAGTGCAGCGGATCGGGCGTCAGGGTTGCGGCGTTGTCGCGATAGAGCTTGACCAGGGCGCCGATCAGGTCGGTGGCGGCGGTCTGCTTCGCGGCGTAGGCGTCGGCCTCGTATTCGTGCTGGCGCGACAGGCCCGAGGTCAGCGGCGCCAGCGGAAAGAGGAACACCGGCAGCACCATGGAGAACAGCAGCAGGCCCATCGCCGTGCCCATGGATGACGCCGTGCCGCCAGCACCAACTCCCAGGCCGGCGAAGAACCAGGGCTGATCGATGAGCTGGCCGAGCAGCCAGAGAAAGGCCAGGCTCAATACGGCGGAGAGCGCGATGCGCTTGATGACGTGGCGATGCTTGAAATGTCCGAGTTCATGCGCCAGCACCGCCTCGATTTCCTCGGGGCTGAGCTTGTCCAGCAGGGTGTCGAAGAACACGATGCGCTTGGCACGGCCGAAGCCGGTGAAATAGGCGTTGCCATGCGCCGAGCGCTTCGAGCCGTCCATCACGAAGAGGCCCGAGGCGGCGAAGCCGCAGCGCGCCAGCAGGGCTTCGATGCGGGCTTTCAGCGAGGCGTCCTCGAGCGGCGTGAACTTGTTGAACAGCGGCGCGATCACGGTCGGGTAGAGGAACAGCACCAGCAGGTTGGTGGCCAGCCAGACCAGCCAGACATACAGCCACCAGTACTTGCCCATGACGTCCATCAGCCACAGCACGGCGAACAGCAGCGGGCCGCCGATCAGCACGGTGAGCACGGCGCCCTTGGCCAGGTCGGCGAACCACAGCGGCCAGGTCAGCTTGTTGAAGCCGAAGCGCGCCTCGATGCGGAAGGTGCGGTAGAGGCTGGCCGGCAGGCCGACGACGAAGCCGAGCAGGCTGACGCAGGCGAACAGGGCCAGGCCGTGCAGGTGGCCGCCGCCGAGCCAGGCGCGCATGGCCTGGTCGAGCAGGGCGAGACCGCCGCCGAGGGTCAGCGCCAGCAGCACGACGGCATCGACGCCGATTTCGAGCAGGCCCAGGCGCACCTTGGCCACCGTGTAGTCGGCGGCCTTGCGGTGATCGGCGAGGTCGATGCGATCGGCGAAGTTGTCCGGCACGCGATCGCGATGCGCGCGGACATGGCGCAGGTGGCGGATGTCGAGCCACAGGCGCAGGGCCGTCGACAGGGCGAGGGTGGCGAGAAAGACCAGCGTGAAGTGATATGGGGTCATGAGGGGTGGCCCGCTGTGCGAAAATGCGCCGACACAGGAACAGGCATTGGAAAATTATGGCACAGGATCAGAACGCGCTCGTCTGGCTGGACATGGAAATGACCGGTCTCAACCCGGACAGTGATCGCATCATAGAGCTGGCGCTGGTCGTCACCAACTCGAATCTCGACATCGTGGCCGAGGCGCCGACCTGGGTCGTGCATCAGTCCGATGCCGTGCTGGACGCGATGGACGAGTGGAATACCAACACCCACGGCCGTTCCGGCCTGATCCAGCGGGTCAAGGATTCGATTCTCGGCGAAGCCGAGGTCGAGGCGCAGGCGCTGGAGTTCATGCGGCGTCACGTGCCGCGGCTGGCGACGCCGATGTGCGGCAATTCGATTTGCCAGGACCGGCGCTTCATGGCGCGCTACATGCCCAAGCTCGAGGACTGGTTCCACTACCGGAATCTCGACGTGTCGACGCTCAAGGAATTGTGCAAGCGCTGGAAGCCGGAGGTGGCGAAGGGCCTCAAGAAGCACGGCAAGCACGAGGCGCTGGCGGACATCCTCGAATCGATCGAGGAACTCAAGTACTACCGCGAGCATCTTCTCAAGCTGTAGGGGGCGCAGGACGCTCATTCGGCGCGGCGATAGAGCCGCAGGCGTTCGCCCTTGTCGCCGGGGCGGGAGGTTTCGCGGACCAGCGTCCAGCCGGGCAGGTCTCTTTCGGTGCCGGGCGCCGTCTGCATGATCAGGTGGCGGCAGTCTTTCGCCCGGCTGGCGCCGACGGTGCGGATGCCGTCGAAATAGTCGAACGAGGCGCGCTGCGCCAAGCCCAGACCGCGCCGCGCGATGCAGCCGGGATGGCTGCCCAGGATCTGGTGAAAGTTGGCGCTGACGCTACGGTAACTCTTGCCGTAGTCGATCCACGGCAGCATCAGCAGCATCAGCAGCACCCAGACGGTGGTCAGCCCCACGCTCCAGCGTGCCGCCGCGCGCCAGGGCGAGCGCGGCGTGCGCAGCATCACGGCGATCCAGGCGACGCTGACGGCGATCGCCAGCACGATGATCAGCGGCGAGGCCTCGGCGATGAAGCCGGGGGCGGGCTTGGTGAAATTCTTGGCCACCCGCGCCGGCTCCCCGGTCAGCATGGAAATGCCGCCCAGCCAGATCAGCGCCGCGACCAGCGTGAAGGTCATCATGCCGAACCAGTCGAAGGCGTTGGCCGCGCCGCGCCGCAGCCGGCCCGCGCTGGTCGCGGCCAGCAGGGTCAGCGGCAGCAGCGCCGGCATCAGCGCCGTCGGCCGCGGCGCGTCGGTAAAGAATGCCAGCAGGGCGACCAAGGTGGCGGCCAGCGGCAAGGCGGTTTGCGCCTCGAACAGATGCCGGCGCTCCAGCCACAAGGCCCACAGCGCCAGGGGCCAGGAGGGCCAGGCGGCCCAGGCCAGCAGTTCGAGGTGATCGCGACTGAAGCCGGGGCGCAGCGTCAGGCTGGCCTCCTCGGCGGTCCACCAGATGTCGAACAGGGCAGGCGACTGCTGCCAGAGCAGCAAGGGCCAGGGCAGCATCAGCGCGAGCGCGACGGCCGTCGCCGCCAGCCCGGCGAGCCAGCTCTGCCGGGTACGCCAGTCCGGATGCAGCATCAGCAGCAGCCCGGTCGCCAGCCCGATGACGACGCTGTCGACGCCGGCGGCGAGGAAGCCGACGCCGATGCCGGCGCCGAAGATCATTCCGCCGCGCAGCGGCTGTGTGCGCCACAGCGCGAGCCCCCAGAGCGCGACGGCGAATCCGGTGATTGCCGCGATGGCGGGTTGGGCGTCGTGCAGCGGCACCAGCAGGCCGACGGTGCCGATCGCCAGCAAGGGTGCGGCGACCGCGGCGCTGGCGCCGAGCAGCAGGCCGGCCACGCGCGAAAGTATCGTCAGGAAGGCGGCGCCAAACAGGACCGACGCCAGGCGCGCCGCATCGTGCCAGGGCAGCAGCCAGCCCAGCAGCTTGCCGCAGAGGGCCGCCACCCAGTGATAGAGGGGCGGCGTGATCAGCCAGGGATCGCCGGCGATGCGCGGCACCAGCCAGTCGCCGCCGGCCATGCCGAAGGCGACCCCGAGATGCAGGGCGTCGTCGGTCTTCCACGGGTCGTGGCCGACGCTCCCCGCCAGCAGCCAGACGGCGCACAGCAACAGCGTGCCGTAGCGCGCCAGAATGGGCGCGGGGCTATGGTTGCGGTCGGTCAGGTCGGGCACGTTGCGAGCTTACCAGCGATAAAAAAGGCAGCCCGCAGGCTGCCTTTTGGCCAGGAGGCAGGTCCGATGCAGGATCAGGCGGCCTTCTTGCTGTATTTCTGGCGGAAACGCTCGACACGTCCGGCGGTGTCGACGATCTTCTGCTTGCCGGTATAGAACGGATGGCAGGCGGAGCAGACTTCGATGTGCAGCGGCTTGCCGCTGGTGGAACGGGTGCTGAACTTGTTGCCGCAGCTGCAGGTGACTTCAATTTCAGCGTAATTCGGGTGGATGCCGCTTTTCATTTCATGGTCCTTTCGGGTGCAGGCGCGGTTCGTGGATTTGGCGAACCGACAGAACGCGGCATTATCCGCTAATTTTGGGCTGTGCGCAATCAGCGCTGGCGCATGGCGTCGAAGAACTCGCCGTTGTTCTTGGTCGCCTTGACCTTGTCGAGCAGGAATTCCATGGCTTCCATGTCGTCCATGTTGTACAGCAGCTTCCTCAGGACCCACATTTTCTGCAGCACGGCAGGCACCAGCAGGAGTTCCTCGCGGCGCGTGCCCGAACGATTGACGTTGATCGCCGGATAGACGCGCTTCTCGGCCATCTTGCGGTCGAGGTGGATTTCCATGTTGCCGGTGCCCTTGAACTCCTCGTAGATCACGTCGTCCATGCGCGAGCCGGTTTCGATCAGGGCCGTGGCGATGATGGTCAGCGAACCGCCTTCCTCGACGTTGCGGGCGGCGCCGAAGAAGCGCTTGGGCTTTTGCAGGGCATTGGCGTCCACACCGCCGGTCAGCACCTTGCCCGAGGCCGGCTGCACCGTGTTGTAGGCGCGGGCGAGGCGGGTGATGGAGTCGAGCAGGATCACCACGTCGCGTTTGTGCTCGACCAGGCGCTTGGCCTTCTCGATGACCATTTCGGCGACCTGGACGTGGCGCGTGGCCGGTTCGTCGAAGGTCGAGGCGACGACCTCGCCCTTCACCGTGCGCATCATTTCCGTCACTTCCTCGGGGCGTTCGTCGATCAGCAGCACGATCAGGGTGACGTCCGGATGGTTGGTGGTGATGGCGTGGGCAACATGCTGCATCAGCACGGTCTTGCCGGCCTTGGGCGGCGACACGATGAGGCCGCGCTGGCCCTTGCCGATCGGCGCGATCATGTCGATGACGCGGCTGGTGATGTTTTCCTCGCTGCGGATGTCGCGCTCCAGCAGCATGTGCGTGGTCGGATGCAGCGGCGTCAGGTTCTCGAACAGTATCTTGTGCTTCGCGGCCTCCGGCGATTCGCCATTGACGCGGTCCACCTTGACCAGGGCGAAATAGCGCTCGCCTTCCTTGGGCGAGCGGATCTCGCCTTCGATGGTGTCGCCCGAACGCAGGTTGAAGCGGCGCACCTGGCTCGGACTGATGTAGATGTCGTCGGTGCTGGCGAGGTAGGACTCCTCGGGCGCGCGCAGGAAGCCGAAGCCGTCGGGCAGGATTTCGAGGACGCCGTCGCCGAAAATCGTTTCGCCCTTTTTCCCCTGGTTTTTCAGCAGGGCGTAGATCAGTTCCTGCTTGCGCAGCCGGTTGGCGTTCTCGATGTTGTTGGCGGCCGCCATCTCCAGCAATTGGCTGACATGATGGGCTTTGAGCTCGGATAGGTGCATGGACTGCCTGCGAGGAGATTCCGGCGGAATGCGCCGGAACAGTGTGGTGTAGGGGATGAATTCAGGAAAGAATTCGATCAGGAGGGGAATCGAATCGGCGCCCTCGGGGCGTGGGCGCCTGTCTTGCTGCTCGGCGGCCCGGAATCAGACTCCGGGCGCCAATGTAACGGGATCAGAGATTGCTGTCAATGAATGCGGTAAGTTGGGATTTCGACAGGGCGCCGACTTTTTGCGCCTCGACGGCGCCGCCCTTGAACAGGAGCAGGGTCGGGATGCCGCGGATGCCGAACTCGCCGGGAACCTTGGGATTGTCGTCGATGTTCAGTTTGGCCACACGCAGCTTGCCGGAATAATCCCTGGCCACTTCGTCGAGTATCGGGGCGATCATCTTGCAGGGGCCGCACCATTCGGCCCAGAAGTCGACCAGGGTCGGTATCGCGGAGTCGAGCACTTCGGCTTTGAAAGTGCTGTCGGTGACGTGGTGAATGTGTTCGCTCATGAATTCCTCGGGGATGTTTGCGTTCCGGTGGGCGCGTCTGCGGCCGGGTGTCGCGATGAATTGCCGCGAAGCGCTCGCTGGCATGGCCCAATCCTAGCAAAAAATTTCCGCCGTGGCGACTCCGGCTCGCACCAAGGCCGCGCAGCAATGGTACATTGTGCGCCAATTCTGGAGCGTAATCATGACCTACGTTGTCACCGAAGCATGCATCAAGTGCAAATATACCGATTGCGTGGATGTCTGCCCCGTCGATTGTTTTCATGAGGGACCGAACTTCCTCGCGATCGATCCCGAAGAGTGCATCGACTGCACCCTTTGCGTGGCCGAATGTCCGGTCGAAGCGATCTATGCCGAAGATGACGTTCCCGCAGGACAAGAGCATTTCATCGCGCTGAATGCGGAATTGGCCAAAACCTGGCCGGTCATCATCGAGCGCAAGGAACCGCCGGCCGATGCCGACGAGTGGGCGACGAAGAAGGGCAAGCTGGGAGAACTCGAGCGCTGAATCGGGCCATCGGGCGCGGCATGGCCTGATTGCACCGGCGCGGTCCGGCGCCATCGCGCCGGCGTTTGTCTGTGCGGCCGCCATGGTAAGCTCTGCGTTACTTCCGGCTTCCGTTCCCGATCCATTTCGCATCCATGTCCGGCAATACTTTCGGTTCACTGTTCTGCGTCACCTCCTTCGGTGAATCCCACGGTCCCGCGATCGGCTGTGTGGTCGATGGTTGTCCGCCCGGCTTGGAGATCTCCGCCGCCGATATCCAGCGCGAGTTGGATCGGCGCAAGCCGGGAACCTCGCGCCACGTCACCCAGCGCCGCGAATCCGACACGGTCGAGATCCTCTCCGGTGTGTACGAGGGCCGTACCACGGGCACGCCGATCGGCCTCCTGATCCGCAACGAGGACCAGCGCAGCAAGGACTACGGCAATATCGCGGAAAAGTTCCGGCCCGGCCATGCCGACTACACCTATTGGCAGAAATACGGAATTCGCGATCATCGCGGCAGCGGCCGCGCCTCGGCCCGCGAAACTGCCGTGCGCGTCGCAGCCGGAGCGATTGCCAGAAAGTGGCTGCTGCAGCGCTATGGGGTCACGGTGCGCGGCTGGATGAGCCAACTGGGAAGCATCGAAATCCCCTGGCAGGACGAGGCGGCAATCGACACCAATCCCTTCTTCGCGCCAAATGCGGCCATCGTGCCGCAACTCGAGGACTACATGGACGCCCTGCGCAAATCGGGCGATTCGGTCGGTGCCGAAGTCACCGTGATTGCACGCGGCGTGCCGGTCGGCTGGGGCGACCCGGTATATGACCGCCTGGATGCCGACATTGCCTACGCCATGATGGGCATCAATGCCGTCAAGGGCGTCGAGATCGGCGCTGGATTCAAGTCGGTGACGCAAAAAGGCAGCGAACACGGCGACGAACTGACCCCGGAGGGTTTCCTGGGCAACAACGCCGGAGGCATCCTGGGCGGCATTTCGAGCGGGCAGGATGTGGTGGTCAGGATGGCGGTCAAACCGACCTCGAGCATCCGCTTGCCGCGCCGTACCATCAATCTCGCCGGGGAGCCGGCCATGATCGAGACCCACGGCCGGCACGATCCCTGCGTCGGCATACGCGCGACGCCGATCGCCGAGGCCATGCTGGCCCTGGTGCTGACCGACGCCGCGCTGCATCATCGCGCCCAATGCGCCGATGTCGAATGTCCGACGCCGCGAATTCCCGCACGAGCGCCGGTAAAATGATCCACACCGTATTGAACCGCCCAGAATTGGAACAGCGATGAACGTCGAGCACCACGATCTGCACCATGAGTTTCCCGAGTACGCCGCGACCATCCAGGCCCTGAAGCTGGGCGACCATCATTTCGGCAAACTGCTCGACGAATACAACGGGCTGACTGCGCAAATCGAGGAGCTGGAGATCAAGGATGCCCCTGTCGCCGATCCCTTGCTCGAAGACATGAAGAAGCTGCGCCTGAAGCTCAAGGACGAGCTCTACGCCATGCTGGTGGCGCACAAGGCCTGACGAGGGACCTTGGCGGGACAGAGCCGCCGCTAGCGGTCGGCGGCAATCGTCATGGAGCAAAGCACTCGCCTGTCCGCGTGGTACTTCTGGTACTTCGCCTTCATCGGCGCTTTCCTGCCGTACTTTGCGCTCTATCTGCAGTCGATAGGCCTGTCCGCGGGGCGCATTGCCGTCCTGATGTCGCTGGGCCAGTTCATGCGGCTTCTGGCACCCTTGTTGTGGAGCTGGCTGGCCGACAGCGGCGGCCGGCGCGTGCGCATCGTCGTCGCCTCGGCAGCGGCCTCGCTGGCGAGTTTCTCGGCGGTGTTCCTGACCCAGGATTTCGTCGGCCTGCTGATCGGCATGGCGATCCTGCATTTCTTCTGGAGCGCATCGCTGCCGCTGGTCGAAGCGTTGACGCTGGGCCATCTGGCGGCCGCTCCGGAACGCTACGGCCGCATCCGGCTATGGGGCTCGGTCGGTTTTATCGTCACCGTGATGGGCGTCGGCCTGCTGCTCGATGCGGCACCCATACGCTCGCAGCTCTGGGTCAGCTGGATCCTGCTGCTGGGAACCCTGGTCAGCGCGCTGACGCTGACCGAAGTGCCGGCGCGCGCGGGGCAGGCTGCGGGTTCGATCCTCGTCGTCTTGCGTCAGCGCAAGGTGGTGTTCCTGCTCGGCGCGGGCTTGTTGATGAGCGCCGCGCATGGTGCGCTTTACGTCTTCTATTCGATCCATCTGGTGGCGCAGGGCTACGGCAAGACCCTGGTCGGGCTGCTGTGGACCCTGGGCGTGGTGGCCGAGATCTTCGTCTTCCTGTTCATGCCGCGCATTTCCAGGCGGGTTTCGCTGCGCCAGATCCTGCTGGCCTGCTTCGCCCTGGCGGTGCTGCGCTTCCTGCTGATCGGCTGGACCGTCGAATTCATCGGCCTGCTGGTGTTCGCCCAACTGCTGCACGGCGCCAGTTTCGGCGCGCACCACGCGGCCACCATGGCGGCGCTCAATCGCTGGTTCGTCGCCAGCCAGCAGGCGCGGGCACAGGCCTTGTACGGCAGCGTGGCCTATGGCGCCGGCGGCCTCGGCGGCGCCTTGCTGGCCGGCGTCCTGTGGGAAAGCGCCGGTGCCGCGATCACCTTCAGCGCCGCGTCGCTGCTCGCGCTGCTCGGCCTGGCCATGGTCTGGCGCGGCGTTCCGGCCGATTCGGCGGGCGCGCCTGTGCGATAATCCAAGACCCGCGCGGACACTATGCAAATCATGTCAAAAACGCTTTACGAGAAACTTTGGGACAGCCACGTCGTGCATGTCGAAGAGGACGGCACGGCGCTGCTCTACATCGATCGCCATCTGGTGCATGAAGTCACCAGTCCGCAGGCCTTCGAAGGCCTGAAACTCGCAGGACGCAAGGTCTGGCGTGTTTCCTCCATCGTCGCCACGGCCGACCACAATACGCCGACCTCGCACTGGGAGCGCGGCATCCTCGACCCGATCTCGCGCCAGCAGGTGGAGACCCTCGACGCCAACATCCGCGAAACGGGCGCCCTGGCCTATTTTCCGTTCAAGGACAGGCGCCAGGGCATCGTCCATGTCGTCGGCCCGGAAAACGGCGCCACACTGCCCGGCATGACCGTGGTCTGCGGCGATTCGCATACCTCGACGCACGGCGCGTTTGCCTGCCTGGCGCACGGCATCGGCACCTCCGAAGTCGAGCACGTGCTGGCGACCCAGTGCCTGCTGCAGAAGAAGTCGAAGACCATGCTGGTCAGGATCGAAGGCAAAGTTGGCGCTGGCGTTACGGCGAAGGACATCGTGCTGGCCCTGATCGGCCGCATCGGCACCGCGGGCGGCAACGGCTACGCCATCGAGTTCGGCGGGGAGGCGATCCGCGCGCTGTCGATGGAAGGCCGCATGACGATATGCAACATGGCCATCGAGGCCGGCGCCCGGGTCGGCTTCGTGGCGGCCGACGAGACCACCATCGCCTACCTCAAGGGCCGCAATTTTGCGCCCAAGGGCGCCGACTGGGACAAGGCAGTGGCTTACTGGCGCACACTGGTCTCCGATGCGGATGCCCGCTTCGATATCGTGATCGACATGGATGCGCGCCAGATCGTGCCGCAGGTGACCTGGGGCACTTCGCCGGAAATGGTCACCGGGATCGACGGCACGGTGCCGGCACCCGAGGACTTCAAGGATCCGGTCAAGAGCGAAGGCGTGGCGCGCGCGCTGCAGTACATGGGCCTGACGCCGCGCATGCGCATCGACCAGATAGCCATCGACAAGGTCTTCATCGGCTCCTGCACCAATTCCCGCATCGAGGACTTGCGTGCGGCTGCGGCCGTGGCCAGGGGGCGGCGAGTGGCCGCCAATGTCAAGCTGGCGCTGGTGGTGCCGGGCTCGGGCCTGATCAAGGAGCAGGCCGAGGCCGAGGGCCTGGACAAGATCTTCATCGCCGCCGGATTCGAGTGGCGCCAGCCGGGTTGTTCCATGTGCCTGGCGATGAACGACGATCGCCTGAATCCCGGCGAACGCTGCGCCTCGACCTCGAACCGCAATTTCGAAGGCCGCCAGGGCGCCGGCGGCCGCACCCATCTGGTCAGCCCGGCGATGGCGGCGGCGGCCGCGATAGCCGGCCGCTTTGCCGATGTCCGTGAATTGTCTTGAGGAGAAAACTCATGTTCCGCACGCTTATCGCTTCGATCCTGATGCTTGCCCTGTCGGCCTGCAATACCGTGGAAGGCATCGGCAAGGATCTCAAGAAGGGCGGCGAAGCCATCCAGAAGTCGACCAAGTGATGGACAAGTTCATCACGCTCGATGGCCTCGTGGCGCCGCTGGACCGCGCCAACGTCGATACCGACGCGATCATTCCGAAGCAGTTCCTCAAGTCGATCAAGCGTTCCGGTTTCGGCCCGAATGCCTTCGACGAGTGGCGCTATCTGGACCACGGCGAACCGGGCCAGGCTTGCGCGAAGCGGATGAAGAACCCCAATTTCGTGCTCAACCAGGCGCGTTATCAGGGTGCCTCGATATTGCTCGCGCGCAGCAACTTCGGCTGCGGCTCGTCGCGCGAGCACGCGCCCTGGGCGCTGCAGGACTTCGGTTTTCGCGCCATCGTCGCCGAATCCTTCGCCGACATATTCTTCAACAACTGCTTCAAGAACGGCCTGCTGCCGATCGTCCTGCCCAAGACGGAAGTGGATGCCCTGTTCGGCCTGACCGAACATACACCGGGCTATCGCCTGACCATCGACCTGCCCGCGCAACGGGTGGTGCGTCCCGACGGCCACGCGATTCCGTTCGAGGTCGACGCCTTCCGCAAGGAATGCCTGCTCAACGGCTGGGACGACATCGGCCTGACCCTGCGCCACGCCGAGAAGATACGCGAGTTCGAGGCGCGTCGCCGCGTCGAGCAACCCTGGTTGTTTGCCTGAAAACATGAGTACCACCATTCCCCCCCTCCCCCCTTCCCAGGAAAGGGGGGTGACTTTGGTTCGCGGGCCTTGCCCGCTCCGGTTTGTTGAATGGTCGCCTCCTTGGGGCGGCCCTACGGAGACGACATGAAAATATGTGTTCTGCCCGGGGACGGCATCGGCCCTGAAATCGTTGCAGAAGCCGTAAGGGTTCTGCATGCGCTCGATCTCGGCATCGAAATGGAAGAGGCCCTGCTCGGGGGTTGCGCGGTGGATGCCACCGGCGATCCCTATCCGGTGGCAACCCAGAAGCTGGCGCAGGCCGCCGACGCCGTGCTGCTCGGCGCCGTGGGCGGCCCGCAATGGGACAACAATCCGCGCGAGCAGCGGCCGGAGCGGGGCTTGCTGGGCATACGCAAGCAGCTCGGGCTGTTCGCCAATCTGCGCCCGGCGATCCTCTATCCGGAACTGGCCAATGCGTCCACCCTGAAGCCGGAAGTGGTGGCCGGGCTGGATATCCTGATCGTGCGCGAACTGACGGGCGACATCTATTTCGGCCAGCCGCGCGGCATAGAGATGCGCAACGTGGATGGACAAATGCAGCGCTTCGGCTTCAACACCATGCATTACACCGAGAGCGAGATCCGGCGCATCCTGAAAGTGGCCTTCGAAGCGGCGAGGAAGCGCAACAAGAAGGTCTGCTCCGTGGACAAGATGAACGTGCTCGAATGCACCCAGCTGTGGCGCGACGTGGCCATCGAGACCGGCAAGGAATATCCGGATGTCGAGCTGTCGCACATGCTGGTGGACAACGCGGCGATGCAGCTGGTGAAGAATCCCAAGCAGTTCGACGTCATGGTCACCGGCAACATGTTCGGCGACATATTGTCGGACGAGGCTTCGATGCTGACGGGCTCGATCGGCATGCTGCCGTCGGCCTCGCTGGATGCCAACAACAAGGGGCTGTACGAGCCCTCGCACGGGTCCGCGCCGGACATTGCCGGCAAGGGTGTGGCCAATCCGCTGGCGACCATCCTTTCCGCGGCCATGATGCTGCGTTACACTTTTGCCAACGAGGCCGCCGCCCTGCGCATCGAGGACGCCGTGAAGAAAGTCCTTGCACAGGGCCTCAGGACCGGCGACATTTTTGAGGCGGGAATGAAAAAGGTCGGCACCCGTGAAATGGGCGATGCCGTACTTGCCGCACTGTAATTCGATACTGAAAGATTAATCATGAAGCGTGTAGGTCTGGTGGGTTGGCGGGGCATGGTGGGTTCGGTGCTGATGCAGCGTATGCGTGAGGAGGATGATTTCGCCCATATCGAGCCGGTATTCTTCACGACCTCGAATCCCGGCGGCAAGGCGCCCGAGTTCGCCAAGGGAGCGCCGCCGCTCAAGGATGCGAAGAGCATCGACGAGCTGAAGTCGCTCGACATCATCATCAGTTGCCAGGGCGGCGACTACACCACCGAAGTCTTCCCGAAGCTGCGTGCCGCCGGCTGGAAAGGCCACTGGATCGATGCGGCATCCAGCCTGCGCATGATGGACGACACGGTGATCATCCTCGATCCGGTGAATATGGACGTGATCAAGGACAGCCTGGCCAAGGGCGGGCGCAACTGGATCGGCGGCAACTGCACCGTGAGCCTGATGCTGATGGCCTTGGGCGGCCTGTTCAAGGCCGGACTGGTCGAGTGGATGACCTCGATGACCTACCAGGCGGCCTCCGGTGCGGGTGCGCAGAACATGCGCGAACTGCTGGCGCAGATGGGCGAAACGCATCGCGTGGTGAAGAACCTGCTCGACGATCCGGCTTCGGCGATTCTCGATATCGATCGCGAGGTCGCCGGCATTCTGCGCGACGAGGGTTTCCCCACCGCCAACTTCGGAGTGCCCCTGGCGGGTTCGCTGATCCCATGGATCGACAAGGACCTTGGCAATGGTCAGAGCCGCGAGGAATGGAAGGGGCAGGCCGAGACCAACAAGATTCTGGGCCGCTCCACCTCACCTATCCCGGTCGACGGCCTATGCGTGCGCATCGGTGCGATGCGCTGCCACTCCCAGGCAATGACCATCAAGCTCACCCGGGATGTGCCGCTGGACGAGGTCAATGGCATACTGGCGGCGCATAACGACTGGGTCAGGGTCGTGCCCAACGAGCGCGAGATCACTCTGAAGGAATTGACGCCGACGGCGGTAACGGGAACCCTCGGCGTCCCTGTCGGGCGCTTGCGCAAACTCAGCATGGGGCCGCAGTATCTGTCGGCCTTTACGGTCGGTGACCAGTTGTTGTGGGGCGCGGCGGAGCCTTTGCGGCGCATGCTGCGCATCCTGTTGCATTGATGCCATGCGGCGCTGCGACCGGAATGTAATGGGAAGGTTGAGCTTGCATCGCTAACATCCTGATGTTATTTTGATAACATGATAAAAAGTCCGTCGGGAGTCACAGTGCCCAATTCTGCCAAGCGAAATCCATTCAAGGCCACCGTGCTTGCGGCGGCGCTTGCCGTTCTGCCTCTGGTCACACATGCTGCCGGGCTGGGAAAGATCACCGTGCTTTCGGCATTGGGGCAGCCACTCAAGGCGGAACTCGAAGTTTCCGCTTCCCGCGACGAAGCGTCTTCGCTGGTTGCCAGGCTGGCTGCGGTGGAAGCCTTTCGCCAGGCCGGGATCGATTACTCGCCGGCCCTGGCAACGCTGCGATTTTCGCGCGACATCAAGGAGCGCGGCGGCCGCCGCTACCTCGAAATAACGACCGACCGTCCGCTCAACGAGCCCTTCATCGACATGCTGGTCGAATTGAGCTGGGCTTCGGGACGCCTGGTGCGCGAATACACTTTCCTCCTCGATCCACCGGATCTGGCCGCGAAGGCGGCTCCGGCGCCGATTGCGGCACCCGAAGTCAGGACCGCGCCAGCGGCGCGCCCGGCCGACGGGCCGGCGGCGGCAGTTCCCGCGGAAACCCGTCCGGTGATCGAGAGCCGTCCGCCTGCACCCATGCGGCCGGCGGAAAAACCGGCGGCGAAAGCTGCCGCCGGCCTTTCGCGCGAGGTGGTTCCGGGTGACACGCTGGGCAAGATCGCGGCGCAGACCCTGCCGGAGGGAGTCAGCCTCGATCAGATGCTGGTTGCGTTGTTCCGCAACAACAGCGATGCCTTTATTGCCGGCAACATGAACCGCCTGAAGGCCGGCAAAATACTTTCCATCCCCGACGCCGAGACCGCAAGCCAGGTTTCCGCCGGCGAAGCGCGTCGCGAAGTCGTCGCCCAGGCAGCTGATTTCAACACTTATCGACAGCGTCTGGCCGCGGCCGCGGCGGCATCCGAGCCGGCCGGCGACCAGGGCGCCAAGCAGGCGGTGAGCGGCAGGATCTCGCCCAAGGTTGAAGACAAGCTGCCGTTGGCGACAGGCAAGGACAAGCTCGAAGTATCGCGCACGGAAGCCGCCAGAGGCGCCAGGGACAAGCCCTTGCAGGGGCGGATCGCCGCACTTGAGGAGGACCTGGTGTCCCGCGACAGGGCGCTCAAGGAAGCCAGCGGCCGCATTGCAGAACTGGAAAAAAATCTCGCCGACTTGAAAAAGCTCGCCGAGATCAAGAGTCAGGCGGGTGCCGACCTGCAGAAGGCGGCCCAGGCGACGCAGCCTGCCGCAGCGCCCAAGGCGGCAGAGCCACCCAAGCCGGTCGAAGCCGCCAAGCCCGCGGAAGCTCCGAAGCCGGCCGAACCAGTCCAGGTTGCCGATGCCGCAGCCAAACCGGCTGAAGCCGCGAAACCCGCCGAAGCGCCCAAGCCGCCACCGAAGAAGAAGGCTGTTCCGCCACCGCCGCCCGAGCCTGAACCCGACTTCATCGAGGAGAACGCGCCGCTGGTATTTGGTGGCGGCGCGGTGCTGGCCCTGCTGTTTGCATGGCTGGGGATTACGGCCTACCGCAAGAAGCGCGGAGCGGCGATTTCCAATGCGCCGATTGCCGAAGCCGATCTTTCGGCGCACTCGGTGTTCAGCACGACCAGCGTAGCGCCGCCGCCGAGCGAACAGGAGACCAGCCAGTTCAGCACGACCGGAATGGGCATGGCTGCCAACCAGGAAACCGTCGATCCGGTGGTCGAGGCCGATACCTTCCTCGCCTTCGGGCGCGACGCCCAGGCCGAGGAAATCCTGCTGGAAGCCCTGAAGACGGATCCCCAGCGCCAGGCGATTCACTTGAAGCTGCTCGACATCTATGCGGCGCGCAAGAACGCCGGCCGGTTCGAGCTGGTCGCCCGCGACATGCATGCCCTGACCGGCGGCAGCGGCGAGGTCTGGGACAAGGTGGCCGCCATGGGGGCTGCCCTCGATCCCGGATGTTCGCTTTACGCCTCCGGTTCCCCCGGCGATCAGGCGGCCGCGCCGATTCCTGCCGCCGCGCCGGACATGGGCGCGACGATGATCATCCAGCCCGGGGCGGTTACGGCCGAAGCGTCGCCCGCCGCCGCCGCAGAGCCTCCTGCACCCGCCGCAGCTGCAGCCCTGGATTTCGATCTGGATCTCGGAACCAGCGATACGACGAGCGTCGCTACCCCGGTTGCCGAAATCAAGACCGAATCCGCCGGATTGGATTTCGATCTGGATCTGGGTGCGCCCGCGGCCGCGGCTGCTCCCGCACCCGCCGCCCAGGCGGAGGTCAAGAGCGAGGAAGTCATACTCGATATCAATTTCGACATGCCGACCAAGGAGGAACCCGCGCCCGCGTCGGGGCTCGATTTCCCCATGGCCGCGGAGACGCCTGCGCCGGTAGCGGCCCCCGCAGCGCCGGTCGCCGCAGCGGCCGATTCCGGTAGCATCGATTTCGACTTCGACCTGGGGACGCCGGCAGCTGCCGCGCCAGCGCCAGAGCCCTTGCCCGAGATGTCGATCGATGTTCCGACGCCGGCCCCGGCGCCCGCCGAGTTCAATCTTGGGGATATCAGCCTGGAGCTGGATACGCCTGCCGGCACGGCGCCCGAGCCAGCCGCTGCCGTAGCCGCTGCCGTAGCCGCCGCCGTGGCCGACGTGCCCGACAATCCGGAAGTCGCCACCAAGCTGGAACTGGCGGCCGCCTATGAGGAAATGGGCGACAAGGACGGTGCCCGCGAACTGTTCCAGGAAGCCCTGGCAGAAGGCAGTCCGGCGCAGCAGAAGGCGGCCCGCGCCAAACTTGACAGTCTCGCCTGAGCGGCCCCGCTCTCCCGGCGCCGGTGCGCCGGGAGATGCTGTTCCAATGAAGCGCCCCGAGTCCGCCAGCCTGATCCTGCTGGGCCTGGCCGTACTGATCGCCGCCTCCTCGCGCGCCGGAATGCCGCTGTTCCTGGCCTGTCTGGGGCTCGCCCTGGCGGCGCTAGCAGGCGCGAGTACACATTTGCGCCTGCTGCTGCGACGCAGCCGCTGGCTGGCGCTGACCATGCTGGTCATGTTCGGCTGGCTGACGCCGGGGACCCCGTTGCCGGGGATACCCGGGGCAAGCCAGGAAGGGCTGCTGCTCGCTGCCGAGAGCCTTGCCCGCCTGTGCATCGCCCTGTGCACCGTGGCCTTGCTATTGAAAATCCTGGCCCCCAACCAGTTGGTCGCCGGCATGCGTTCGCTGCTGGCGCCTGTGGCGCTTCTGGGCGTCTCCCGTGACCGGATTGCGGTGCGCCTCGCGCTGACTCTCGAAGAAGTCGAGGCGGCTAGGCAGTCGGATGACCGGTTGGGCGGCATTGCCGCCACGCTGTCCCTTCCCGCGGCGGTTTATGGTGCGGCGGACGTCTGTCTCGGCATGCTGGCCGGGGCCCTGCTGCTGGGCGCGTGGCTGACGTGAGAATCGCGCTCGGACTCGAATACGAGGGTTCCGGTTTCTGCGGCTGGCAGTCGCAGGCGGGCGGGGGGGCGGTGCAGGATGTGGTCGAGGCGGCGCTTTCCATCGTTGCCGATAGCCCGACGCGAGTCGTCTGTGCCGGACGCACCGACGCCGGAGTCCATGCCCTGGCGCAGGTGGTGCATTTCGATAGCGAAGCCCTGCGTCCGCTTACGGCCTGGGTGCGCGGCGTCAATGCCCATCTGCCGGCCAGCGTCGCCGTGCGCTGGGCGCAGACGGTAGGCGACGAGTTCCACGCCAGGTTTTCGGCGCGCGGCCGGCGCTACCGCTACCTGCTGCTCAACCGTGCCGAACGGCCCGGCCTCATGGCCCGGCGTGTCGGCTGGTTCCATCGTCCGCTGGACGCCGATGCGATGGCGGCGGCGGCGCGCCTGGTGCTCGGCGAACACGACTTTTCGGCTTTCCGCGCGGTCGAGTGCCAGGCCAAGTCGCCGGTCAAGATGCTGCGCCGGGCCGATGTCGCGCGCCATGGCGACCTGCTGGTGTTCGACTTCGAGGCCAGCGCCTTCCTGCATCACATGGTGCGCAACCTGGTCGGCGCGCTGGTCTATGTCGGCAAGGGCGCGCATCCGCCGTCGTGGCTGGGCGAACTGCTGGCGGGGCGCGATCGCGCCCGCGCGGCGCCGACTTTCGAAGCCTGCGGCCTCTACTTTGCGGGCGTCGATTATGATCCGGTCTGGCAACTGAGAGTTGGTGCTGGCGACACGGCGCTGATCCTGCCCTGAATCCATGAAACGCACGCGAATCAAGATCTGCGGCATCACCCGCGAGGAAGACCTTGCCACGGCCGTGGCGGCGGGCGCCGATGCGCTGGGTTTCGTCTTCTACGCGCCGAGCCCGCGTTATGTGACGCCGCAGCGGGCGGCACAACTCGTGGCGCAGGTGCCGGCCTTCGTCGCCCGGGTCGGGCTGTTCGTCAATGAGACGGCAGAATTCGTGGACGCGGTGCTGGCGCAGGTGCCGCTCGACCTGTTGCAGTTTCACGGCGATGAAGACGCGGCCTTCTGCGCGCGGTTCGGCCGGCCATGGATCAAGGCCGCAAGGGTGAAGCCCGGATTCGATTTGCTAGAATACGCGTCCGCATTTGCCGGGGCTCCCGGGATATCGGGCCTGTTGCTGGATGCCCATGTCGAAGGTTATGGCGGCGGCGGCAAAAGCTTCGACTGGTCCCTGATTCCGCAGTCGCTGCCGCTGCCGGTCATACTGTCCGGAGGGCTGCATCCGGGCAACATTGTCGAGGCGGTGCGCGCCGTGCGGCCATGGGCGGTGGATGTCAGCAGCGGCGTCGAGAGCGCCCGCGGCATCAAGGATGCGCAGAAGATCACCGAATTCATTGCCGGAGTGCGAGATGCAGATGCAGGACCTTCCCTATAACTTGCCCGATGCGAGCGGCCACTTCGGTCCTTACGGCGGCGTTTTCGTCGCCGAGACGCTGATGCCGGCCCTGACCGAATTGCGCGAAGCCTATGCCGCCGCCCAGGCGGATCCGGCGTTTCGCGCCGAGTACGAATACGACCTCAAGCACTATGTAGGGCGGCCGAGCCCGATTTACCACGCCAAGCGCTGGTCGGGATTGCTCGGCGGGGCGCAGATCTATCTCAAGCGCGAGGACCTGAATCACACCGGCGCGCACAAGATCAACAACTGCATCGGCCAGGCCCTGCTGGCGCGCCGCATGGGCAAGCCGCGCGTGATCGCCGAGACCGGCGCGGGCCAGCACGGCGTCGCCACCGCCACGGTGGCCGCCCGCTACGGCATGGAATGCGTGGTCTACATGGGTTCCGAGGACGTCAAGCGCCAGGCCGCCAATGTCTATCGCATGAAACTGCTCGGTGCGACAGTCGTGCCGGTCGAGTCCGGCTCGAAGACGCTCAAGGATGCCTTGAACGAGGCCATGCGCGACTGGGTGACCAACATCGGCAACACCTTCTACATCATCGGCACGGTCGCCGGCCCGCATCCCTATCCGATGATGGTGCGCGACTTCCAGGCGGTGATCGGCGAGGAATGCAAGACGCAGATGCCCGAGCTTGCCGGCCGCCAGCCGGACGCCGTGATCGCCTGCGTCGGCGGCGGCTCCAATGCCATGGGGATTTTCCATCCCTACATCCCGGAAGCCGGCGTCAAGCTGATTGGGGTCGAAGCCGCCGGCCACGGTCTCGATTCGGGCCAGCATGCCGCCTCGCTGACCGCCGGCCGTTCCGGCGTGCTGCATGGCAACCGCACTTATCTGCTGCAGGACGAAAACGGGCAGGTGATCGAGACCCATTCGATATCGGCCGGCCTCGATTATCCCGGTGTCGGCCCCGAGCATGCCTGGCTCAAGGACTCGGGCCGCGCCGAGTACGTCACCATCACCGATGCCGAGGCCTTGCAGGCCTTCCATGACCTCTGCCATTTCGAAGGCATCATCCCCGCCCTCGAATCCAGCCACGCCCTGGCCTATGCGGCCAAGCTTGCGCCGACCCTGGCTGCGGACAAGCTGCTGCTGGTCAATCTTTCCGGCCGCGGCGACAAGGACATGCATACCGTCGCCGAAAAATCCGGCATCCAGTTCTGATTCGGTCACTTTCATGTCACGCATTCCTGCCACATTCGCCGCGCTTGCCGCACAAGGTCGCAAGGCCCTGATTCCCTTCATCACCGCCGGCGATCCCGATCCCGCTGCGACGCTGCCGTTGATGCGCGCGCTGGTTGCGGGCGGCGCCGACATCATCGAGCTCGGTGTGCCGTTTTCCGATCCGATGGCGGACGGGCCGACCATCCAGCGCGCCTCCGAGCGGGCTTTGGCGCATGGCATGAGCCTGCGCCGGGTGCTGGCGCTGGTAGGCGAATTCCGTCGGGAGAATGCGGCGACGCCGGTGGTGCTGATGGGCTACGCCAATCCGGTGGAAGCCTATGGCGTCGAAGCTTTTGCCCGCGACGCGCAGGCCGCCGGCGTCGATGGCGTGCTGGTGGTCGACTATCCGCCGGAGGAGTGTGCCGGCTTCGCCGCCGTGATGAAGCAGGCGCAGATCGATCCGATTTTCCTGCTGGCGCCGACCTCCACCGAGCAGCGTTACGGCGAAGTGGCGCAGATCGGCAGCGGCTACATTTATTACGTTTCGCTGAAGGGCGTGACCGGCTCCGGCAGTCTCGACCTGGATGAAGTGGCGCGGCGCATTCCGCTGATTCGCAACAAGGTCGGCATGCCGGTCGGCGTCGGCTTCGGCATCCGCGACGGCGCAGCTGCTGCGCGCATCGGCGCGGTGGCTGACGCCGTGGTGATCGGCAGTCGCATCATCGAGGAAATCGAGAGCGCTCCCGTCGGCGAAGCGCCGGCGCGGGTGCAGGTCTTCCTCTCCGGAATTCGTGCGGCCATGGATGCCGCGAACGACAAACGAGGTGCCATCGCATGAGCTGGTTACAGAAGCTGCTGCCGCCGAAAATCAAGCGTTCGGAAGGCGCACGCAAGTCGATTCCCGAGGGACTGTGGGCCAAGTGCCCGGCCTGCGAGGCGGTGCTCTACAGCACCGACCTGGAGAACAACCAGAACGTCTGTCCCAAGTGTTCCCATCATTTGCGGCTGCGTGCCCGCGTCAGGCTGGATGCGCTGCTCGATCCGGAGGGACGCTTCGAGATCGGCGCCGAAGTCATACCCATGGATCCGCTCAAGTTCAAGGACAGCAAGCGCTATATCGATCGCCTGGCCGCCGCCAATGAAGATACCGGCGAAGCCGATGCCATGGTCGTCATGCAGGGCGCGATCAAGACCGTGCCGGTGGTGATCGCCTGCTTCGAGTTCGAGTTCCTCGGCGGCTCCATGGGCGCCGTGGTCGGCGAGCGCTTCGTGCGCGGCGTCAAGGCAGCGATCGAACTCCAGGCGCCCTTCATCTGCATCACCGCCTCGGGCGGCGCGCGCATGCAGGAAGGCCTGTTTTCCCTGATGCAGATGGCCAAGACCACGGCCGCCGTGACCCAGCTCGCGCATCACCAACTGCCCTTTATCACGCTGCTGACCGATCCGACCATGGGCGGCGTTTCCGCCTCCTTCGCCTTCGTCGGCGACGTGGTGATTGCCGAGCCGGGTGCCCTGATCGGTTTTGCCGGGCCGCGGGTGATCGAACAGACCGTACGCGAGACGCTGCCGGCGGGCTTCCAGCGCGCCGAGTTCCTGCTCGAGAAAGGCGCCATCGACATGATCGTCGATCGCCGCGAACTGCGCGATCGGCTGGCCTCCCTGATCACACTCCTGCAACGCGTCCCGGCCGCCTGATGCCTCAATTGCAGCCCGCTGCCGGGCTGGATGTTTGGCTGGCGCATCTCGAAGCACTGCATCCGCGCGGCAGCGCCGGCATCGAACTCGGTCTGGAGCGGGTCGCCGCGGTCAAGTCGCGGCTGGGTCAGCGCGAGACCTGTCCCGTGATCCTGGTCGGCGGTACCAACGGCAAGGGATCGACCTGCGCCATGCTGGAGCGCATCCTGCTCGCCGCCGGCTACCGCGTCGGCCTGTATAGCTCGCCCCACCTGCTGCACTACAACGAGCGCGTCAGGGTCAATGGCATCGCCGTCGACGATGACGGCCTGTGCGCCGCATTCGCCCGCGTCGAGCAGGCACGCGGCGACGCGGCGCTGACTTATTTCGAGTTCGGCACCCTGGCGGCGTGGGAAGTCTTCGCCGCCGCCGGAGTCGACGCGATAGTCCTCGAAGTCGGCCTCGGCGGGCGGCTGGATGCCACCAATATCTACGAACCCGCATGCGCCGTCGTCACCGGCGTCGACCTCGACCACATGGATTTTCTCGGCGCCGATCGCGAGGCGATCGGACGCGAGAAGGCGGGCATATTCCGCAGCGGAATTCCAGCCATCTGCGGCGACCCGCAGCCGCCGCTGTCCTTGACCGATCATGCGGCAGCGATAGGCGCCCGATTGCAGGTGCTGGGCCCGGATTTCGGCTACCTGAAACAGGAACAGCAGTGGCTGTACTGGGGCCGCGCGGCCGGCGCTCCAGAGGCGGTCATGCGCCGCGGCGGGCTGGCCTTCCCGGCTTTGCGCGGCGAGCGGCAGCTGGCCAACGCGGCCTGTGCGCTGGCTGCGCTCGACGCCCTGCACCGGCAGCTGCCGGTGGCCATGAAGGACATCCGCCAGGGCCTGGGCACGGTGGAACTGGCAGGGCGATTCCAGGTCCTGCCGGGCCGTCCGGCGGTGGTGCTGGATGTCGCCCACAACCCGCAGGCGGCCCGCGTCCTCGCCGCCAACCTCGGTGACATGAGTTTTCACCGCAACACCTGGGCGGTGTTCGGCATGCTCGCCGACAAGGATGTCGGCGGCGTCATCGATGCCTTGCGCGACCGGGTCACGCACTGGTTGCCGTGCAGCCTCGAAGGCCACCGTGCCGCCAGCGCCAACTTCCTGGCCGAACGTTTGCAGAGCCGCGGCATGAAGGTCGCGGGAGTGTTCGCCACGCCCGCTGCAGCGCTCGTTTTTGCCCAAGAGCAGGCAGGCGAAGATGATAGAATCCTCGCCTTCGGATCCTTCCTCACTGTTGCTGCGGCCCTGCAAACGCTTGGCCGCCAGAGCTAACTTTCATGCAGCAGTAACGCAGCGCCGCCGATTATGAATCACGCGAACGACGAATTGAAGGCCCGCCCCTCCCATCCTCCCCTCACGGGGAGGCTTCCGATCGGCTCGCTTCGCTCGACCATCGCCCGTCGCTCCGAACGAGTTATTTCACGTTAACCATGCGTAACCACGATGGCGGAACAAGACACGTCGCCTGACGCAGATTTGCAGTTGAAGAAGCGCGCGCGCCGCCGGCTGGTCGGCGCCGCCGCGCTGGCGCTGTTCGCCGTGCTGGTTCTGCCGATGGTGATGGATCGCGAGCCGCGGCCGCTGAATCAGGACATCCAGGTGCGCATTCCGAGCCAGGACGCGACCGGCCTCGCGGCCAAGGTCATTCCCGGCAAGCCCGTGGCAAGCCCGATGCCGGCACCGGAAGCCGTGGCCGAACCCAAGCCTGAACCCAAGTCCGAGGTCAAAGCCGAGCCCGTTGCTGCGCCGGCCCCGGCGGCAAAGCCGGCCGAGAAGTCCGCGCCGCCGGAGAAGAAAGCTGCGCCAGACAAGAAGCCCGTGGCGAAAACCGCTGTCGATGCCAAGCCGGCGCCTGCCGCTTCCGGCCAGTGGGTGGTGCAGCTCGGAGCCTACAAGGAGACGGGCAACGTCAAGTTGCTGCTGGCCAAACTGAAGGGCATCGGCGTGCCGGCCTACACCGAGAATTTCGATTCGCCGCAGGGACCGCGCACCCGCGTTCGGGCCGGCCCCTTCCCCAGTCAGGAGGCCGCCGAAAAGGCTCGTTCGAGAATCAAGATCATCGGCGTGGACGGCCCGGTCGCCCCAAAGTAGCGCGATGACGGTTTTCGATTACGCCGTGCTGACGATCATTGCGGCGTCGGTGCTGTTGGGTTTGTGGCGTGGCGTGGTCAGCGAGATTCTGGCGTTGGCGGCATGGATAGTGGCCTTTGTGGTGGCGCGCGCCGCGGCGGCGGAGGTGGCAAACTGGCTGGCCGCGCATATCGCCGAACCGGGTCTGCGCTTGCCGGTGGCGTATGTGCTGGTTTTTGTCGGGGTATTGCTGGTCTTCGCAATCGCGCGCATGCTGATTTCCTTGATGCTGAAGGCGGTTGGCCTGGGTTTGCTGGACCGGCTGCTGGGTGCGGGTTTTGGTGTCCTGCGCGGGACGCTGGTGGTATTGGCGGTGGTGCTGGTGGCGGGTATGACCCCGTTGCCCAGGGAAACGTGGTGGCGCGATGCGATGCTGGCGCCGCCGCTGGAAACGGTGGTGATTGCGGCAAAGCCCTGGTTGCCGCCGGAAGCGGCAAAACGGATTCGGTTTCGGTAGGGAAAGACGACCATCTCCCCTTCCCCCTTCCCGGGGAAGGGGGCGATAATTGTTTGCGGGCGCTGCCCGCTTCATGTTTTGGCTGCTTCACCTTGGGGCGGCCCTGCGGAGAAGGACCATGTGCGGAATTCTGGGTGTGGTGGCCACCACGCCGGTTAATCAGTTGCTCTACGACGGCCTGCAGGTGCTCCAGCACCGCGGCCAGGATGCCGCGGGCATAGCCACGGCGGAGGGCGGGCGCTTCCATATGCACAAGGGTTCCGGCCTGGTGCGCGACGTCTTCCGTACCCGCAACATGCGCAGCCTGATGGGCAACTGGGGCATCGGCCATTGCCGCTACCCGACCGCCGGCTCGGCCGACAATGCCGCCGAGGCGCAGCCCTTCTACGTCAATTCGCCCTTCGGCCTGATGCTGGCGCACAACGGCAACCTGACCAACGCCGACCAGCTCAAGCAGGACATGTTTCTCCAGGACCTGCGCCACATGAACACCAACTCCGATTCGGAGGTGCTGCTCAATGTGCTGGCGCACGAACTGCAGGCTGCGTCGACCAAATACCAGGTCGATGCCGAGACGATTTTCAAGGCGGTGGCCGGCGTGCACCGCCGCGTCAAGGGCGCCTATGCCGTGGTGGCGATGATCGCCGGTTACGGCCTGCTGGCCTTCCGCGATCCCTACGGCATCCGCCCGCTGGTGATCGGCAAGAACGAGACGCCGCAAGGCACCGAATACCTGGTCGCCTCGGAGAGCGTGGCGATCGACACGCTGGGCTTCAAGATGCTGCGCGACGTCGAGCCCGGCGAGGCGGTGCTGGTCGACATGCGCGGCAATTTCGTCAGCCGGCAGTGCGCCGAGCGCACGCTCCATGCACCCTGCATGTTCGAGTTCGTCTACCTGGCGCGGCCCGATTCGGTGATGGACGGCATTTCCGTTTACGAAACGCGGGCCAAGATGGGCGACTACCTGGCCGACAAGATCCGACTGACCATGCCGCACCTGGAGATCGATGCGGTGATCCCGATTCCCGATTCCAGCCGCCATTCGGCCATGGAACTGGCGGCGCGCCTGAACCTTCCCTATCGCGAGGGCTTCGTCAAGAATCGCTACATCGGGCGCACCTTCATCATGCCCGGCCAGGCGACGCGGCGCAAATCGGTGCGGCAGAAGCTCAACGCCATCAGCCAGGAATTCAGGGGGCGCAACGTGCTGCTGGTCGACGATTCCATCGTGCGCGGCACCACCAGCCGCGAGATCATCATGATGGCGCGCGAAGCCGGCGCCCGGAAAGTCTATTTCGCATCGGCCTCGCCGCCGGTGCGCTTCGCCAACGTCTATGGCATCGACATGCCGACGCGCAGCGAGCTGATCGCGGCCTTCCGCAACGACGAGGAAATCTGCCGCGAGATCGGCGCCGATGCGCTGATCTACCAGGACCTCGATGCCCTCAAGGCGGCGGTGCGCTCGGTCAATCCGACCGTGACCCAGTTCGAGACTTCCTGTTTCGACGGCCAGTACATCACCGGCGACGTCAGCGCGGTCTATCTGCAGAGCATGGAGGACAAGCGCAATCTGCCACCGCTGCCGAAGCAGGACGACCAGGACGGCTTCGACGGCCCGGACGGCGAACAACTCGACCTGAATCTGGTGCAGTCGAGATGAGCCTGGCGGACGAAAATCAGGGCTGGTCTTTCGAGACGCTGGCCGTGCGCGCCGGCCAGGAGCGCAGCCAGTTCGGCGAACATTCGGAGGCGCTTTACCTGACTTCGAGCTTCGTCTTCGAGAATGCGGCGCAGGCGGCGGCGCGTTTTTCGGGCACGGAGCCGGGCAATGTTTACGCCCGCTTCACCAATCCCACCGTCAGCACCATGCAGGAGCGCCTGGCGGCGCTGGAAGGGGCCGAAGCCTGCGTCGCCACCGCCACCGGCATGGCGGCGATCCTGTCCACCGTGATGGCGCTGATGCAGGCCGGCCAGCATATCGTCGCCTCGCGCAGCATCTTCGGCGCCACGCAGCAACTGTTCGGCAACATCCTGCCGCGCTTCGGCGTCGACAGCAGTTTTGTCGACGGCGGCACGGTCGAGGCCTTCCGCGCCGCGCTGCGGCCGAACACCAGGCTGGTGTTCGTCGAGACGCCGTCGAATCCGCTGACCGAGGTCTTCGACATCGCGGCCCTGGCCGCGGTCGCGCACGCCGGCGGGGCGCTGCTGGTCGTCGACAACTGCTTCTGCACGCCGGCCTTGCAGCGGCCGCTGGAACTGGGCGCCGACCTGGTGATTCATTCCGCGACCAAGTACCTGGACGGCCAGGGCCGCGTTCTCGGCGGCGCGGTCTGCGGCGCCCGGGCCCTGACCGAGGAAGTCTTCAAGTTCCTGCGCACCGCGGGGCCGACCCTGTCGCCCTTCAATGCCTGGGTCATCCTCAAGGGTTTGGAAACCCTGTCGATACGCATGAAGGCGCAGTCGGCCAATGCGCTGGAACTCGCGCAGTGGCTCGAAGCGCAGCCGCAGGTGGCGCGCGTGTATTACCCCGGCCTGGCTTCGCACCCGCAGCACGCGCTGGCGCTGCGGCAGCAGGCGAGCGGCGGCGCGATCCTGTCTTTCGACGTCAGCGGCGGTCGCGAAGCCGCCTGGCGGGTGGTGGATAACTGCCGCCTGCTGTCGATCACCGCTAATCTGGGCGACACCAAGACCACCATCACGCATCCGGCCTCGACCACCCACGGCCGCATCACGGCCGAGGCGCGGGCGGCCTCGGGCATCGGCGAAGGCTTGTTGCGGATCGCGGTCGGACTGGAAAGTCAGGCCGACTTGCGCGCCGACCTGACGCGCGGACTCGGCTAGCGCGACAAGTCGATCCGGCGCACGCCGGCCGCGTCGATTTCCAGGGCGTCGCCGCGACCGCTGTCCCAATCCGACAGCACCCAGCGCTCGGCACTGCCCGCGGCGAGCGCAATGGTTTCGTGGCCCGGCCGGTGGGTATGGCCGTGGATCAGCCGGGTGCAGCCGTGGCTGGTCAGCGCGGTTCGTATTGCCGCGGCATTGGCGTCCATGATCGCGGCGGTCTTGTCTTGCATCGCCGCGGCGCTGCGCCGACGCAGGTTTTCCACCTCGGCGCGGCGCTCGGCCAAGGGGCGGGCGAGAAAGTCCGCCTGCCACTGCAGCGAACGCACCATGCGGCGAAATTCCTGATAGGGCAGGTCGTCGGTGCACACGGTATCGCCGTGCATCAGCAGGGTTGCCGTACCGCCAGCGGCAACTCTCTCGGTTTCCCCCAGCAGGGTGATGCCGGCTGCGGCCGCAAGGCGCTCGCCGATCAGGAAATCCCGGTTGCCGGCGATGAAATAGATGCGCGTGCCGCAGTCCGCGAGGTCGCGCAGCAGGCGGCAGACCTGCGTATTGAACGGATCGGCCAGGTCGTCGTCGCCGATCCAGTACTCGAACAGGTCGCCGAGGATGAACAGCGTTTCGACTTTCGCGGCCGCCGTGGCGGCGAGAAATTCCCCAAAGCGTCGGGTCAGGTCGGGACGTTCCGCCCGCAGGTGCAGGTCGGAAACCAAGCGGGCGGTTCCGCCGATGGTCAGCATGGAACCGCCCCGTTCGATCAAACGACTTCGGCGCGCTCGATGACGACGTCGTTGGTCGGCACGTTCTGGTGGAAGCCCTTGTTGCCGGTCTTCACCGACTTGATCTGGTCGACCACGTCCTGGCCTTCGACGACGCGGCCGAAGACGCAATAGCCCCAGCCGTCCTGGCATTTGTCGTTGTCGAGGAAATCGTTGTCGCCGACATTGATGAAGAACTGCGCGGTGGCCGAGTGTGGGTCGCTGGTGCGCGCCATGGCGACCGTGTAGCGCTCGTTGCGCAACCCGTTCTTGGCTTCGTTCTCGATCGGCGCGCGGACGGGTTTCTGCTCCATGCCGGGTTCGAAGCCGCCGCCCTGGATCATGAAGCCGTCGATCACGCGATGGAAAATCGTGTTGTCGTAATGGCCGGCTTCGACATAGGCGATGAAGTTGGCGGCGCTCTTGGGCGCCTTCTCGGCATCGAGTTCGAGGGTGATGACGCCGAGGCTGGTGGTGAGCTTGATCATGGTTCTGTCCTTGGGGTGGATTATTTCTTGGGGGCTAGCAGTTTGACGGATTCGATCAGCACTGGCGTGTTCGGCACGTTCTGGTGCGGGCCGGCATTGCCGGTAGGTACCGTGGCGATCTTCTGCACGACGTCGAAGCCTTGCACGACCTTGCCGAACACGGCATAGCCCCAGCCGTCGCGGCCGGGGTAGTCGAGGAAGCTGTTGTCCTTGAGGTTGATGAAGAACTGGGCGCTGGCCGAATGCGGGTCATTGGTGCGGGCCATGGCCAGCGTGCCGGTTTCGTTCTTCAGGCCGTTCTTGGCCTCGTTCTGGATCTGGGCGCGGGTTTCCTTCTGCTTCAGGTCCGGGGTGAAGCCGCCGCCCTGGATCATGAAGCCGGGAATCACGCGGTGGAACACCGTGCCGTTGAAAAAGCCGTCCTTGGCGTATTGCAGGAAGTTCTCCACCGTCTTGGGCGCCTTGTCCTGGTAGAGCTCTATGGTCAGGGTGCCTTGCGAGGTCCTGAGTTCGACCTGGGGGTTGGCGGCGTGGGCCGCGATGCTGAACAGAAAGGCGAAAGCAAGCAGATACAGGCGATGCATGGAACCTCCGGAGAAACGGCTAAGGGGATTGGCGGCTTGCGCCGAACCAGGGGCTATTTTACGCGGCGCCTTCGTAAACGATCTTCCAGTGCCCGCTTTCCTTGATCCAGTACTGGCGTTTCTTCATCTGGCCGGAAAGGTTGCTGGAGCGGTAGTCCTGCTCGAAGGTTACAACCACGTATTCTTCCCTGCCGGGATTGCGGAACATGCTGATGTTGCCGGTGCCGACCTTGATCCAGCTCTTGCCGGCATTGACCTTGCGCTTCTGTTCGATCCAGTCCTTGTAGCCGTGGCCGTCGGCTTTGAACTTGTGCGAATAGTGCCGCGCGTACTGGTCGACATTGCGGCTTTCCCAGTCCGATCGCCATTCCTCGACATTCTTCAGCAGCGAACTGCGTTCGCTCTGCCAGTCGTCGAGCGACAGCCATTCGATGCTGTTGCTGATGATCACCGGCGTCAGGCCGATCTGCAGGCTTTTCGACAGCGAGTCGAGATCCTGGTTGGCCAGCACCACACAGCCGTCGGAAGCCCTGGGCGGACGCGAGAAGGTGTCGGAGGGCGTGCCGTGCAGCCAGATGCCGTGGCCGTTGCGTCCCTGGCGCTTGTCCCACTCGTTGGGATAGTTGATGGGGAAGGCGCCGCTGCCGTAAAAATCGGTGAGCTTCTTTCGCGGCAGGCTGGAGGTCACGTGATAGACGCCGATCGGCGTCTTCTTGTCGCCCTCGCGTGCCTTGTCGGCGCCGAGCTTGCCCTGCGTGATGTAGTAGTCGGCGACGAAGCGCGGCGTGCCCTGGTCGTTCTGGTAGAGGTAGAGCCTGGATTTCTGGGTGTCCACCACCACCGCATGCTTTTGTTCCGGATGCATCTGCAGCAGATAGCGCGGCACATAGTCGGCCGGCGGTTTGGTGCGGTAGCCCTTGAGGCGGACAATGGCTTCGTCGCGCAAATCGGCGATCTTTTCCCCGGACTCCGATCCGCCGCCTTCGCCAAAGCGCATCAGGGGGCGCGAGCGCGCCAGCAGCAGATCGCCCATGACCAGATGCGCCAGGCGAAAGTTCGGATAGGCCTTGATCAGCATTTCCGTTTGCTGCATGGCGAGGTCGAGCTGGTTGCCTTCGATGGCATCGAATACTTTTGCCAGCAGCGGTTCCGGGCCGGAATCCGAATAGCGCAGTTCGGCGCCCGCAGCGCGGGCGCCTTTCTTCAGATGTCCCGGGGCTTTGCCGGCAGCTTCCGCCAGGCCTGCCGCAATCAGCAATCCGCAGGCTGCGACGGCCGCCAGGGAGCGCGACGGGTGGCGCATCAGCTACCGACCCGCTCCTGCACGATCTGCCACTTGCCGTCGCGCTTGCCCAGCAGCAGCACCTTGTTGCTGGAGGTCTTCAGCGTGGCCGACTTGTAGTGCTGGCGGAACTTTGCCGTGGCGGTGTCGCCATCGACGCTCACGCGCAGGTTTTCGACGCTGACCTGGATCGCGCCGGGCTTGGCAATGCGCTTTTGCCGCTCCGACTCCCATGCCGCACGCGATTCGCCACCCGGGGTCTTGAAGTCGCGGGCATAGGCCGCCAGGTAGGCCTTGGTGTCCTTGCGCGACCAGGCGGCAGCCCAGAGGTCGATGGCCCGCACGATGTCGGCATTGGCATCGGCAGCGGGCTTCTCTGCGGCGGGCTTGGCCGGCGCGGCGGCCGGTGCTGCGCTGACTGGCGCCGCGGCCGGCGGCGTCGCGACGGGGGCGACGACGGCGGGGGCGGCGGCCGGAGCCGGCGGCGGCTTGGGCGCTTCAACCAGCTTGACGGGCTCCACCGGGCGCGCGTCGCCGATCGGCTTGGTGGTCTTGCCGGGACGGCCGGCGGTGCCCATCAGGTCGCGGATCAGCGCCAGCTTTTTCTGTGCGCTGGGGTTCGACGAATCGATCTGCAAGGCCTTGTCATAGGCCTGGCTGGCCAGCCGGGCGTAGATGTCGCCGAGGTTCTCGTGGGCGGTGGCGTAGGACGGATGGGTGCGGATGGCCATCTCCAGCGCCTGCTTGGCCTTGTCGTATTGCTTCTGCTGGGCGTAGATGACCGCGAGATTGTTGTAGGGCTCGGGCAGTTCGGGATAGTCCTCGGTCAGCTTGGTGAACACCACGATCGCTTCGTTGGGCTTGTTCATTTCGGCCAGCACGATGCCCTTGAGGAAGCGGCCCTGCGCGTCCTTGGGCTTGCCAGCGAGGTACTTGTCCACCTGTTCCAGCGCCTGGGCATGCTGGCCCTGCTTGATCTGCTTGCTGATGTCCTGCAGGGCGTCGGCATGGACGGCCGGCGCGACGGCGAGGAGAACCACAGAAGCGGCGGATGCCATGAGGCGTGCGGCATTGAGGCGGAATTGGGTCATGGTATATACTTCTCGTTGGCGGTTGCCAGAAAATGAATTTAGTTACGGCCGTTGCGCTTGGTGCTGATGAAGCGGGCGTCAACCTGCGCTGGAACTGCGTTTTCGCCGGGATAGACCATGCGGGATTCAGCTTCGGATTCTAACAAGAAGCCCGCCTTCCCCACAACCTGACCGCGTTTGATCAATGAGCTGATAATGCCGGCCTTTCGTGGCCTTTTTCCCGCTTACCCCGCCGTCCGGACAGATTTTTCCTCATGCTGAAGATATACAACACCCTGGCCCGCGAAAAACAGGTCTTCGTCCCGATTCGGCCCGGTCAGGTCAATATGTACGTCTGCGGCATGACCGTATATGACTTTTGCCACCTCGGCCATGCCCGCGTAATGGTGGTGTTCGACCTGGTCGCGCGCTGGCTGCGGGCCAGCGGCTACACCCTGAACTACGTGCGCAACATCACCGACATCGACGACAAGATCATCCGTCGCGCGCAGGAAAACGGCGAGACCATACGCCAGCTGACCGACCGTTTCATCGCCGCGATGAACCAGGATGCGACGGCGCTGGGCGTGCTGCGACCCGATGCCGAGCCGCGCGCCACCGACTACGTGGCGCAGATGCTGGACATGATCGGCACGCTGGAAACCAATGGCTATGCCTATGTCGCCGAGAGCCATGACGTCTGCTACTCGGTGCGCAAGTTCGACGGCTACGGCAAGCTGTCCGGCAAGTCGCTGGAAGACCTGCGCGCCGGCGAGCGCGTCGATGTCATGGCCGGCAAGCAGGACCCGCTCGACTTCGTGCTGTGGAAGCATGCCAGGGACGACGAGCCGGCCGAGGTCAAGTGGCCCTCGCCCTGGGGCCCGGGACGTCCCGGCTGGCACATCGAGTGCTCGGCGATGGGTTCGGAATTGCTCGGCCGGCACTTCGACATCCACGGCGGCGGCCAGGACCTGCAGTTCCCCCATCACGAAAACGAGATCGCCCAGTCGGAAGGCGCCCACCAGTGCCAGTTCGTCAATTACTGGATGCACAACGGCTTCGTCCGCGTCGATGACGAGAAGATGTCGAAGTCGCTGGGCAATTTCTTCACCATCCGCGAGGTCCTGAAAAAATTCGATCCGGAAGTGGTGCGCTTCTTCATCCTGCGCGCCCACTACCGCAGCCCGCTGAATTATTCCGACGTCCATCTCGACGACGCGCGCCACGCGCTGACGCGGCTTTACACCGCGCTCAAGGGCGTCGCCGGCGAGGTCGCGGTGGACTGGAGCGAGCCGCATGCCCAGCGCTTCAAGGCCGCGCTGGACGACGATTTCGGCACGCCGGAAGCCATGGCCGTGCTGTTCGACCTGGCCACCCTGGTGAATCGCGGCGACGCCGCACTGGCCGGCCAGCTCAAGGCCCTGGGTGGCGTGCTGGGCTTGCTGCAGCGCGATCCGCAAGGCTTCCTCCAGGCCGCGCCCGAAGGCGGCCTGAGCAACGCGGAAATCGAGGCAAGAGTTGCCGCTCGCGGCACGGCGAAGAAGGCCAGGAACTTCGCCGAATCCGACCGCATCCGCGACGAACTCAAGGCCGCCGGCATCGTCCTCGAAGATGGACCGCAGGGGACCACCTGGCGCAGGGCCTGAGCGGGTTCCGGCATGGGCGCGTCAAGGCAAAGGTATTGCGCGGGTTGTTTGCGGCCCGGCGATCGCACCGCCACGACGGCGGCCTTGTGACATAACTCACGATCGCTGGCATAAAACAGGCGCATAATTTTTGTTTTTGACAGGACTTGCCTGTAGGTGCGTATGACTGCAATCAACTTGAAGCATGTCGCTGCCAGATGCGGGAGCGGATCTGTCCGGCATTCGGCGCGTTCCGGTCGCGGTGCAAGTCCGTTCGTCGGTCCGTTGCCGGCGGCGCTGCGGGGAAAATGAGCAAACCCCTGAAACTGCTGCTGGTCGAGGACTCGGATGCCGACGCCACGCTGACGATCCGGATGCTGAAGCGCGGCGGTTTCGATGTCCAGCACGAGCGCGTCGACAGTGCCGCGGCGATGACGGCCGCGCTGGAACGGCAGCAGTGGGATGCGGTGATTTCGGACTTCAGCATGCCGGGTTTTACCGGTCTCGATGCCCTCAGGATATTTCAAGCCGCCAGTCTCGACATCCCGTTCATCCTGATTTCCGGCACCATCGGCGAAGAAACCGCCGTGCAGGCGATGAACGCCGGCGCCGGCGACTATGTGATGAAGGAGAACCTGGAGCGGCTCGTGCCGGCGCTGGAACGCGAGCTGAAGGAGACCCGGATCCGCGCGGCCCATCGCCGCGCCCAGGAAGCGCTGACCGACAGCGAAACGCGATTCCGGCAAATGGCGGAAAGCATCCGCGACGTGTTCTTCCTCGTCAGTGTGGACCGGCGGCAGATGCTGTACGTCAGCCCGGCCTATCAGGAAATCTGGGGCCGCAGCTGCGCAAGTCTTTACGCCGATCCCGAATCGTGGACCGCGGCGATACATCCGGACGACAGCCGGGCGGTCCATGACAACTACAAGAAACATCTGGATACGCCAACCGACAGTTTCGAGGATCACTACCGGATCGTGCGCCCGGACGGCGCGATACGCTGGATCCAGTCGCGCGTCTTCCCGGTGCGCGACGAGGCCGGCGCGATCGTACGTTTCGCCGGTGTCGCCAAGGACGTCACGGAACGCGCCAGGGCCATGCAGGAGCTGCACGAAAGCGAGCGTCGCTTCAGCGACCTGCTGCGCAATGTGCAGCTGGTTTCCCTGATGCTCGACCGCGAGTCGCGCATCACCTTCTGCAACGCTTACTTGTTGCGCCTGACCGGTTGGCAGCACGACGAAGTCATCGGCAGGAGCTGGCCCGAGCTTTTCGTACCCGCTGACCATGTCGAGGAGCGGAATGCCGCCTATGCCGCGCTGCTCGCCGACCTGCCCGAAACCTGGCATCGCGAAGACGAGATCCTGACGCGCACGGGCGAGCGCCGGCTGATTCGCTGGAACAATTCCGTGCTGCGATCGGGGGCCGGCGACGTGATCGGCACGGCAAGCATCGGCGAGGACATCACCGAGCAGAGGCGGGCGGAAACCAAGATCAAGCGCCTGAACCGGGTATACGCCGTGCTGAGCGGCATCAACACGCTGATCGTGCGCGTCCGCGAGCGCGACGAACTGTTTCGCGATGCATGCCGGATCGCGGTCGACCAGGGCGGATTCCGCATGGCCTGGATCGGCCTTGTCGATCGGGATGCCATGGAGCTGGTGCCGGTCGCCGCGGCCGGCACGACGCAGAATCCCGCGACCCTGGTCAATCAACGTTTCTCCTTGCGGGATGAATCCCCGGCGGGAAACGCGCTGAGCGCGAGGGCGCTGCGCGAGCGCAAGGCCATTTTTGCCAACGACGTGCCGAACGATCCCGCTGTCGCGTTCAAGGACGAGCATGCGCGGCGCGGGTCGCGTTCGATGGCGATTCTTCCGCTGCTGGTTTCGGGCGAGGCGGTCGGCCTGCTCGTCCTGTATGCCGCGGAGGCCGGCTACTTCGATGACGAGGAACTGAAACTGCTGACGGAACTCGCCGGCGATATCAGTTTTGCCATCGATCACATCGCCAAGCAGGAGCAGATCGACTATCTCGCCTACTACGATCCGCTCACCGGGCTGGCAAACCGCCGCCTGTTCCTTGAGCGGGTGGCGCAATACATGCGCAGTGCCGTCAGCGCCGGGCACAAGCTGGCCGTGTTCCTGCTCGATCTGGAGCGTTTCAAGAACATCAACGACAGCCTCGGCCAGGTGGCCGGCGACGCGCTGTTGAAACTGGTGGCGGAGTGGCTGGCGCGCGATCTCGGCGATCCGTGCATGCTGGCGCGCCTGGGTGCCGATCATTTCGCCGTCGTCTTGCCGGAAGTTCGACAGGAAGGCGACCTGGTCCAACTCGTGGAAAACAAGATGGGCGCTTTTCTCGACCATCCGTTCCGCCTGCATGACTCGGTGTTGCGGATACCCATCAAGATCGGTGCCGCGGTGTTTCCCGATGACGGCGCCGATGCCGACACCCTGTTCAGGAACGCCGAGGCCGCGCTCAAGGCGGCCAAGGCCGGCGGCGAGCGCTACCTGTTCTATACGCAGAAGATGACCGATGCCGTGGCCGGCAAGCTGACGCTGGAGAACCAGCTGCGCCAGGCCCTGGACAATGACGAATTCGTGCTGCATTACCAGCCCAAGGTGGATCTTGCGAACGGCAAACTGGTCGGCGCCGAGGCGCTGATCCGCTGGAACGATCCGCGCAGCGGACTGGTGCCGCCGGGCCATTTCATTCCGATGCTGGAGGAAACCGGGCTGATCCACGAGGTCGGCCGCTGGGTGCTGCGCCAAGCCATCGCCGACTACCTGCGCTGGCGCGCCGCAGGCCTGCCGGCGGTGCGCATCGCGGTGAACGTGTCGCCGCTGCAGCTGCGCCAGCGCGGCTTCGTCGCCGAGATCGAGCAGGCCATCGGGATCGATGCGCGGGCGGCGGCCGGGCTGGAACTGGAAATCACGGAAAGCGTGATCATGGAAGACATCAAGCACAACATTGCCAGCCTGCAGGCGATCCGCGACCTGGGCGTGCGCGTCGCCATCGACGACTTCGGCACCGGTTTCTCCTCGCTCAGTTACCTCGCCAGGCTGCCGGTTGACACCCTCAAAATCGATCGCTCCTTCGTCGTCGACATGACCGCCGGGCCGGAGGGCCTGGCGCTGGTGTCGACCATCATCAACCTGGCCCAGGCGCTGAAGCTCAAGGTGGTGGCCGAAGGCGTCGAAACCGAAGAGCAGCAACGCCTGCTGCGCCTGCTGAACTGCGACGAGATGCAGGGCTATCTGTTCTGCAAGCCGCTGCCGGCGGAGATCTTCGAGGCCAGATACCTGGCTGCGCCGTCGGCCACGACCGCCTGAAGCCCGGCCGCCGGGTCGCCAGCGCCAACTCCTGCGGGACGGAATCAAGCGCAGCGGAGTACCTCCGCGTGCGTCGCGGACTGTGTGCGCTGGCGCACAGACCATGACAGTGGAATGAACGATCCTGTGGGCTCAATGCAGGAGGCGGATCATGCCCACAATCAATTCAGATGCCGAGATGTTGGATCGCGAGGCCGGATGCAGTCCGCACTGGTCGCGGTCGGATTCCGGAAGCGAACCCAAGTCCTTTGTCTATCCCTCGCAAACCATGCCTGAAAGACGACAGGGCTCGCCGCGCCCGGCCGGAAATCGGCCGCCGGCGATCGAACAGATTGCCGGCGAGGTGGACGAGATGCCTTGCGTGACGCCGAGGCAGTGGTTGAGTCAGTGGTGCTGCCTGGACGCACAAGTATGACGTCCGCCCGGGCGTCCGCCGCCAAATTGGCCGTCAAGGCGTCGACCGGCATCGCCGGCTTCGACGAAATCACCGGCGGCGGCTTGCCGCGCGGCCGCACCACGCTGCTGGTGGGCGGACCCGGTTCGGGCAAGACGATTTTCGGGCTGCAGTTTCTGGCGCATGGTGCGCAGAACTGCGCGGAGCCGGGTATCTTTGTCGCGTTCGAGGAGTCTTCGACGCGCATCGTGGCCAATGCCGAGAGTTTCGGCTGGAAGCTCCCGGCCCTGCAAAAAAAGAAGCTTTATTTCATGGACGCCCAGCCGCAGGCCGACCTGGTCCAGTCGGGTGATTTCGATCTTTGCGGTTTGCTCGCGGCACTGGAGGCCAAGTCCAGGGAAATGGGCGCGCGGCGCATCGTGTTCGATGCCCTCGATGTGGTCCTCGCCCTGTTGCCCGATCCGGCGAAGAAGCGACGCGAGATCTATCGCCTGCATGAGTGGCTGCTGGCACGCGAACTGACCGCCATCATCACCCTGAAGGCGGGCGGCGACGAGACGACTTCGATCAGCCAGCAGCCCTTCGGCTTCATGCAATTCATGGTGGACTGCGCCGTGATGCTGAACCACAGCGTGGTGCTGGGTGTGTCGCAACGCAGTCTGCGGGTGCAGAAGTATCGCGGCTCGGGTTTCGACGAGAACGAGTCGGCCTTCCTGATCGGCAATCGTGGCTTCGAGGTCGCCGTCGCGCACACGCAGAGTCGCTTGGACGCCACGGTCAGCAACCAGCGCGTTTCGAGCGGCATCGAGCGGCTCGATACGATGCTGGGCGGAGGTTATTACCGCGGCGCCAGCGTACTGATCACGGGATTTTCCGGCACGGCCAAGACCACCTTGAGCGGTGCGTTTGCCGAGGCGGCCTGTCGGCGCGGCGAACACACCATGTTCGTCTGTTTCGACACCAACAGCACCGAGGTGATCCGCAACCTGCGATCGGTCGGCATCCGGCTCGATCGCTACGTCAAGAACGGCACCCTGCGCATGATCTCGTCGCGCGCCATCACCGGCAGCGCCGAGACCTACCTGGTGCGCATCAAGGCGCTGGCGATGGAGCATGGCGCCCGTTGCGTGGTGATCGATCCGGTGTCCGCGTGGTCGAAATCCGGCAATGACCTGAGCACGCAGAGCGTGGCGGACCGCCTGATCGACTGGTCCAAGGGCGAGGGCACCACCCTGGTCTGCACCAGCCTGCTGGACGAGATGTCGGGCCAGGGCGAAGGCGGTTCGCAGTTGCAGATCTCAGCCCTGGTGGATACCTGGATCCACCTCAATTACCTGATCCAGGCCGGCGAGCGCAACCGCGGCCTGTCCATCGTCAAGTCCCGCGGCACGGCGCATTCGAACCAGGTGCGGGAGCTGATCCTGAGCGATGCCGGCGTGACCTTGACCGATACCTACACGGCCGGCGGCGAGGTGCTGATGGGCACGCTGCGCTGGGAAAAGGAACGCGCCGAGCGCGTCGCCACCGAGGCCGCCGATGCCGCCGCAAAACTCAAGCGCCTCCGGCTCGACGCCGAGGAAGCCGAACTTGAAGTGCGGGTGAAGTCGCTGCAGACGGAACTCGTGGCCAAGCAGGTCGAGAAAGCCCTGCTGGTCCGCACCACGCAGAGCCACGAAGGGGAGTTGTCGCGCGGCCGTACCCAGATGCAGGAGCTGCGCGGGGCGGATGCAACGACCGCGGTGAGGAAAGCGGCTCCGCCATGAGCCGGCGCGCGATTTTCAGGTTCAGGCTCTATGTCGCCGGCGAAGCGCCGAACTCGATGGCGGCCATCGCCAACCTTGCCGTCCTCTGCCGGGTCCACCTGCCGGACCGGTACGAGATCGAAATCGTCGACGTGTTCCGAGACCCGAAGCGCGCGCTGGCGGACAGCATCTTCATGACCCCGACCCTGGTCGTCCTGACGCCGCCGCCCATCCGAAAAATTGTCGGCACCCTCAGTCGGACGCAGACCGTGTTGCTGGCCCTGGGGCTGCCCGACATCGCGGCATGAAGTCGATCACTGCACCGGCCCTGCAGGGCACGGACGAGGAAATACGCACGCTGATCGAATTACTGCACGCGACGGGGCAGCGTCTGGAGCAACTGACGGCCGGCGAGGTGGATGCCGTGGCGGACAGCGAAGGCCGCAGCTTCGTGCTGCGGCACGTGCAGGAGCGGCAGCGGCACAACGAAGCCGCCAAGCAGGCCGCCATCCTCAATGCCCTGCCCGCGCATATCGCCTTGCTCGATGCCCAGGGCATCATCATCTCGGTGAACAACGCGTGGCGGCAGTTCGCCGCGCTGAATGCGCTGCCGAGCCCGCAATTCGGGGTCGGCGTCAATTACCTGGCGCTGTGCGACCACGCACGTGGCGAAGGCGCAGCCGAAGCGCAGCAGGCTGCCGCGGGCATCCGTTGCTTGCTGATCCCGGGCGGTGGCGCGCAGAGCTTTTCGCTCGAATATCCCTGTCATTCGCCGGCGCAGCAGCGCTGGTTCCTGATGACGGCTACTCCCTTCGCCGATGACCCTCCGCATGGTGTCGTGGTCATGCACATTGACATCAGCGAGCGCAAGCGAGCCGAGGGCCGAATCCTGCGCCTGAATCGCGTATACGCGGTGCAGAGCGGCATCAATGCGCTGATCGTGCGGGTGCATGACCGCGACGAGTTGTTCCGCGAGACCTGCCGGATCGCGGTCGAGGCGGGCGCGTTCAGGGCGGCCTGGATCGGTGTGATCGATCCGCAGACTCTCGACGGCCGGATTGTCGCCTGGCACGGCGCCGACCAGGACTTTATCAGGTCAATCAAGCTGACCGCGCGCGGCGCGACGGCGCAGGGCGAACCTCCCGCCTGCCGTTCATTGCGGCAGGGGCAAACCGTGATCTGCAACGATATTGCGACAGAACCCTCGCTGGCACCTCGGCTCGATGTGCTGCTGCAACGAGGGTACCGGTCCATGGGGTGTTTTCCATTGACGCTGGCGGGGCAGCCGGAGGCGGTGATCGTCCTGTTTGCCGGCGAGCCGGACTACTTCGATGTCGAGGAAGTGCAACTGCTGGCGAACCTGGCGGCCAACATATCCTTTGCCCTCGACAACCTCGAACACGAGAAGACGCTCAACAGGATAGACGCGCAGAGGCAGCAGGGCGAAGAGAGCTTGCGGCGCTTCAGTTCGGCGATGGACGCGACTGCCGACGCGATCTATCTGATCGATCGGACGAGCATGCGTTTCATCCACGTCAATGACGCCGCCTGTCGCATGCACGGCAAAACGCGCGAGGAACTGCTGGCGCTGGGGCCCGTGGCATTGCTTGAGACTTCGCGCGCAGAACTTGAGCGCACTTACGACGCCATTATCGCCAGCGGCGCCGATGCGGAACCATTGGAGCTATTGCGCCTGCGCCAAGACGGCTCACAGGCGTGGATCGAACTGCGCCGCCACGCGCAACGCACGGGCGAACGCTGGACGATCATTACTCTGGGTCGCGACATCACCGAACGCAAGCGCCACGAGCAGGAAATTCTGGCGACGAAAACCCGGTTGCAGGGGATGCTCGACGCCATCCCTGACCTGCTGTTCGAGCTTGGACTCGACGGCCGCTACTACGCCTACCATTCCCCGCACCAGGAGTTGCTGGCGGCCCCCAAGGAGGAATTACTCGGCAGAACGGTAGGAGAGATGCTTCCGGCCGAGGCGGCAGATGCTGTCCTGTCGGCATTGCGAGAGGCGGACACGACGGGCCGTTCAGCGGGCAAGCAGTTCAAACTCGCGCTCCCGCAAGGCATCCTGTGGTTCGAACTATCCGTCGCCCGGATGGCCGTGGTCCACGGGCAGGAACCCCGTTTCATCTGCCTTTCGCGCGACATTACCGAGCGCAAGCAGGCCGAGCTGGAATTGCGCGAAAACGAAGCGCGCTTCCGCAGTTTGATCAATCTCTCCACCGACTGGTACTGGCAGCAGGATGCGGATCTGCGCTTTGTCGCGTTTTCCGGCGGCGACCACGTGGATGGGTGGGGCAAGGACCAGCTGACCTGGGTCGGATTGCGGCGGTGGGAGATTCCCGGGATAGCACCGATCAGCGGCACCTGGCAGGAGCACAAGGCGCTGCTCGAAGGGCGCAAACCCTTTCGCGATTTCGAGTACCAGCGTCTGGCTGGCGACGGCGCTCTAAGGTTTGTCGAGGCGAGCGGCGAACCTATCTTCGATGCCGATGGCGATTTCGCCGGTTATCGCGGTGTTGCCACCGACATCACCCTGCGCAAGAGCGCCGAACACCGGATCCGCCGGCTGAATCGCGTACATGCGGTGCTGAGCGGCATCAACGCCTTGATTGTGCGCGTCGCCGATCGCGACGCATTGTTCCATGAGGCGTGCCGGATTGCAGTCGAAGACGGCGGTTTCCGCCTGGCCTGGATCGGTTTGATTGACGAGGCTGCCATGGAACTGGTGCCGATTGCCGCGGCCGGTACCACCACGGATGCCGGCACGCTGGTCAATCAGCGCTTCTCGCTGGTTGAGGAAACGCCGCGCGGGAATACCCTGAGCGCGAGGGCGATCCGGAGCAAGGAGCCGGTGTTTACCAACGATGTGCCGAATGATCCCGCGGTCGTGTTCCAGGCGGAGCATGCGCAGCGTGGATCCCGATCAATGGCGATCCTGCCCTTGCTGGTTTCCGGCGAGACGGTCGGCGTGCTCGCCTTGTACGCCGAGGAAACCGGCTTCTTCGACGAGGAAGAGTTGAAACTGCTGACCGAGCTGGCCGGCGACATCGGGTTTGCCATCGACCACCTGGCAAAGGAGGCAAGGCTCAACTACCTCGCCTACTACGATCCGCTGACCGGGCTGGCCAACCGCAGCCTGTTTCTCGACCGGGTGGCACAGCACCTGCGCAATGCTTTGGCCGGCGGGCATGGCCTGGCGATGTTGCTGATCGACCTGGAACGCTTCAAGAACATCAACGACAGCCTGGGCCGGCCGGCCGGCGATGCACTTTTGCGCCTGGTGGCGGATTGGCTGACGAGCCACGTGGAAGACGCCAGCCTGGTGGCGCGCGTGGGTGCGGACCATTTTGCGGTGGTGCTGCCGGAAGTGAAGCAGGATTGCGACGTGGCGCGCCAGCTCGAACTAACCATCGAAGCTCTGGTGGAGCATCCGTTCCGCCTCAATGACGCCGTGTTCCGTGTCGCCGCCAAGGTCGGCGTCGCCCTGTATCCCGAAGACGGCGCCGACGCCGATACCCTGTTCAGGAACGCCGAGGCCGCGCTTAAACGCGCCAAGGCCAGTGGCCAGCGCTACCTGTTCTACACCCGGACCATGACCGCCACGGTGGCTGCCAGCCTCAGCCTGGAGAACCAGTTGCGCCAGGCCCTGGACAATGACGAATTCGTCCTGCATTACCAGCCCAAGGTCAATCTCGTCAGCGGCAAGCTGGTCGGCGCCGAGGCGCTGATCCGCTGGAACGATCCGCGCAGCGGCCTGGTGCCGCCGGTCCGCTTCATTCCTGTGCTGGAAGAAATCGGACTGATCTATGAGGTCGGTCGCTGGGCGCTGCGCCGGGCCATCGCCGATTATCTGCGCTGGCGTGCGGCGGGCCTGCCGGCGGTGCGCATCGCGGTGAACGTGTCGCCGCTGCAACTGCGCCAGCGTGGCTTCGTCGCCGAGATCGGGCAGGCCATCGCCATCGACCCGCAGGCCGCGGCAGGGCTGGAACTGGAAATCACCGAGAGCGTGATCATGGAGGACATCAAGCACAACATCGCCAGCCTGCAGGCGGTTCGCGCCATGGGTGTCAGCATCGCCATCGACGATTTCGGCACCGGCTTTTCCTCGCTCAGCTACCTGTCCAAACTGCCGATCGATACGCTGAAAATCGACCGCTCCTTCGTTATCGACATGACCACCGGGCCGCAAGGTCTGGCGCTGGTGTCCACCATCATCGATCTGGCGCATGCGCTGAAGCTCAAGGTGGTGGCCGAAGGCGTCGACACGGAGGAGCAGCAACGCCTGCTGAACTTGCTCAACTGCGACGAGATGCAGGGCTATTTGTTCAGCAAGCCGCTGCCGGCGGAGGTTTTCGAGGCCAGATACCTGGCTGCGGCGTCCGCCACGGCGGCCTGAAGCCCGGCCGCCGGGTCGCCAGCGCCAACTCCTGGCGGCGCGCGGCGGCTCTCAACTGCCGAAGAAATCCCTGACGCGATCGAGCCAGCTCTGCGCGCGCGGGCTGTGGCGCTGGGCGTTGCCCCTGCTGATTTCCTCGAACTCCTGCAGCAGTTCCTTTTGCCGGTCGGTGAGGCTGACCGGGGTTTCCAGCACGACGTGACAGAGCAGGTCGCCGTGGGTGGAGGAGCGCACGCCCTTGATGCCCTTGCCGCGCAGGCGGAAGACCTTGCCGGTCTGCGTTTCGGCGGGCACCTTGAGCTTGGCGACGCCGTCCAGCGTCGGGATCTCGATTTCGCCGCCGAGCGCCGCGGTGGCAAAACTGAGCGGCATTTCGCAATGCAGGTCGTCGTGGTCGCGCTGGAATACGGCGTGGGCCTTGAGGTGGATCTGGACGTAGAGATCGCCCGGCGGGCCGCCATTGACGCCCGGCTCGCCTTCGCCGCTGAGCCGTATCCGGTCGCCTTCGTCTATCCCCGAGGGTATCTTGACCGACAGCGTCTTGTGCTGCTTGATGCGGCCCGAGCCATGGCAGGTGCCGCAGGGGTCGGGAATGTAACGGCCGGTGCCGTGGCACTTCGGGCAGGTCTGCTGGATCGAGAAGAAGCCCTGCTGCATGCGCACCTGGCCGTGACCGCCGCAGGTCGGGCAGGTCTTGGGTTCGCTGCCTTTCTTGGCGCCGCTGCCGTTGCAGGTTTCGCATTCGGCCATGGTCGGGATGCGGATGCGGGTTTCGGTGCCGCGCGCCGCATCTTCGAGTGTGACCTCGAGGTTGTAGCGCAGGTCGGCGCCGCGATAGACGTTGGAGCGGCCGCGCTGGCCGCCGCCGCCGAAGATGTCGCCGAAGATGTCCGAGAAGGCATCGGCGAAACCGCCCGCGCCGCCTCCCATGCCGGCCTGCGGATCGACGCCGGCATGGCCGTACTGATCGTAGGCCGCGCGCTTCTGCCCATCGGAAAGAATCTCGTAGGCTTCCTTGGCCTCCTTGAACTGTTCCTCCGACTTGGGGTTGTCCGGATTGCGGTCCGGATGGTGTTTCATGGCCAGCCTGCGATAGGCCTTCTTGATGTCCTCGTCGGAGGCGTCGCGGTTGATGCCGAGGATTTCGTAGTAGTCGCGTTTTGCCATGGCTCTTATCTATCTTCTGTTAGCGCAAAGGCCGAGTTAAGCGGCGCTTGCGCGTCCGCTTGAACTCGGCCAGTTAGAACGGCACTCTTTGCCAAACGAGTGCCCGGTCTAACCCTTCTTGTCATTCACCTCGGTGAATTCGGCGTCGACCACGTCGCCGTCGTCCTTCTTGGCCTCGCCGCCACCCGCGGCGCCGCCCGCACCGGCCGCACCCGCGGCACCGGCCGCAGCCTGCGAGTCGGCATAGACCTTCTCGCCGAGCTTCTGCGAAGCCTTGGCCAGCGCCTCGGTCTTGGCTTCGATGGCGGCCTTGTCGCCGTCCTTCAGCACGGCTTCGGCATCCTTGATCGCGGCTTCGATGGCGGATTTCTCGCCGGCGTCGAGCTTGTCGCCGTGCTCGGACATGGCCTTCTTGATCGAATGCACCATGGCGTCGCACTGGTTGCGTGCATCGACCAGTTCGCGTGCCTTGTGGTCTTCCGCGGCGTGGGCTTCGGCGTCCTTGACCATGGCCTGGATTTCGGTTTCGGAAAGCCCCGAGTTGGCCTTGATGGTGATCTTGTTTTCCTTGCCGGTGCCCTTGTCCTTGGCCGAGACGTGCAGGATGCCGTTGGCATCGATGTCGAAGGTGACCTCGATCTGCGGCATGCCGCGCGGCGCCGGCGGAATGTCGGACAGGTTGAACTGGCCGAGGCTCTTGTTGCCGCTGGCCATTTCGCGCTCGCCCTGCATGACGTGGATGGTCACCGCGCTCTGGTTGTCGTCGGCGGTGGAGAAGGTCTGCGCCGCCTTGGTCGGGATCGTGGTGTTCTTGGTGATCAGCTTGGTCATGACGCCGCCCAGGGTCTCGATGCCCAGGCTGAGCGGGGTGACGTCGAGCAGCAGCACGTCCTTGACTTCGCCCTGCAGCACGCCGCCCTGGATCGAGGCGCCGACGGCCACGGCTTCGTCGGGATTGACGTCGCGGCGCGGTTCCTTGCCGAAAAATTCCTTGACCTTGTCCTGCACCTTGGGCATCCGGGTCATGCCGCCGACCAGGATCACGTCGGTCAGGTCGGAGACCTTGACGCCGGCATCCTTGATGGCGATGCGGCAGGGCGCGATGGTGCGTTCGATCAGGTCTTCGACCAGCGATTCGTACTTGGCGCGGGTCAGCTTCATCGCCAGGTGCTTCGGACCGGTCGCATCGGCCGTGATGTAGGGCAGGTTGAATTCGGTCTGCTGCGCCGAGGACAGCTCGATCTTGGCCTTTTCCGCGGCTTCCTTGAGGCGTTGCAGGGCCAGCACGTCGTTCTTCAGGTCGACGCCCTGTTCCTTCTTGAATTCGGTGACCACATAGTCGATCAGGCGCTGGTCGAAGTCCTCGCCGCCGAGGAAGGTGTCGCCGTTGGTCGACAGCACTTCGAACTGGTGCTCGCCGTCGAGTTCGGCGATCTCGATGATGGAGATGTCGAAGGTGCCGCCGCCGAGGTCATACACGGCAATCTTGCGGTCGCCTTCCTGCTTGTCCATGCCGAAGGCCAGCGCGGCCGCGGTCGGCTCGTTGATGATGCGCTTGACGTCGAG
>JAMPYF010000052.1 GCA_023700805.1 Sulfuritalea sp. | reverse complement strand
TTCAAGCACCTCGAATATTTCTACTTCCACAACTGCATCTACGACTACGTCTGGAAGGACAACCGCCGCCGCCATGGCGAGCGCTTCCCGCTGTGGGACGTGATGCACAAGTACGGCGAGGACTATAAGGTGGTGGTGGTCGGCGACGCGACCATGAGCCCCTACGAAATCCTGCAGCCCGGCGGCTCGGTCGAATATTCGAACGAGGAAGCCGGCGCGGTCTGGCTGCAGCGCATGCTCGACACCTGGCCGCGCGCGGTCTGGCTCAACCCGGAGCCCGAGCGCCTGTGGGACTACCGCCACTCGATCGAGCTGATCCGCACCATTTTCAACAGCCGCATGTTCCCGCTGACGCTGGCAGGTCTGGAACGCGCCATGAGGGAGCTGAACAAGTAGCGGTCTTTTCCCGGAGGAAGTGCCATGCAGCTACGCCGCAAGCTACTGAAAGCCCTCGCCGCCGCCGGCCTGTTCGGCCCCGCGGGAATCTCCGGCCTGATCGGCCAGGCCCTGGCCAAGGGCAACGCCCCCGTGGCGCCCGGCCTGCACAAGCTGCGCGGCTCGGTAAGCGTGAATGGCAAGCCGGCGCGTGAAGGCCAGATAGTTGGCGCTGGCGACACGGTGACGACCGGCCCCGGCAGCGAAGCGATCTACGTGATCGGCCAGGACGCTTTCCTGCAGCGCGAAAGCTCGACCGTCAGCTTCGGTGCGGACGCCGTGCAGAACCTGATGCGCGTCGTCACCGGCAAGCTGCTGTCGGTGTTCGGCAAGGGCGCGCGCAAGATCCAGGTATCGACCGCCACCATAGGCATCCGTGGCACCGGCTGCTACATCGAGGACGAAGGCGAAGGCGCCAAAGCGCGCACCTACTTCTGCCTGTGCTACGGCGAGGTCGAACTGACGCCCGCCGCGGCGCCGCAGGAACGCGAAACCTACAGCACCACGCACCACGACAAGCCGATGTATGTGCACAACGACATGAAGATGCCGAAGATGATGGTGCCGGCCGCGGTCATCAACCACAGCGACGACGAACTCAAGCTGCTCGAAGCCCTGGTCGGCCGCTGGCCGCCGTTCTATGGCCAAGGCGGGCCAAAGTACTGAGCGGCGCTCGGCCGGTCAATGCTCCTCCAGCCGCGGAGTTCCGTTCTCGGCGAGTTCCCCGGTGTCGGGATCGACCCACTCCGACAGGCCTACTTCGCTCTCGGCCTGCTCCAGCGACTCGCCCGGCTCGTAGTCTGACGCCGCGCTGAATTCCATGTCGGCCACCGCATCGACCAGCGTCGGAAAGGGGCCGTACTCGTCGTCGGTCACCTCGTCCTGCCAGTAGAAGCCGTCGGGACGCTCGACGATCCGCGTGTGATCGAAGTCCGGAGGCGTTTCGGGAATCATTGCCGCCATGGTCTTGTCCTTTCCTGTGGATTGGTTCTTCGTCGGCGATCGATCCGCCATTGACGATTCCAAGATACCCCCGGTGCCGATAATGCAAATACCTCGGTTTCGGTATTGTCGCTACCGGAAAATCGGTAGCGGACGCCGGCCCCCGAATGGCGGCGGCGAGGGTCCGGCTCAGGCCGACTCGAACATCGGCGGCGCGACCTTGATGATTTCCGCGATGGTGGTCAGCCCCGCCGCGACTTTCTTGGCCCCGGCGATGCGCAGCGGCTTCATGCCTTCGCGCATGGCCTGCTCGCGCAGCTTGGCGAGTTCGGCGCCGCTGCCCACGAGCTTCTTGATCTCGGCCGACATCGGCATGATCTCGTAGATTCCGACGCGGCCCTTGTAGCCGGTCATGCGGCATTCGAGGCAACCCGCCGGACGATAGATCTGGGTCGGCAGGGTGGATTTCCAGGGCGCCACCAGCGCGGTCCAGGCCTCCTCGTCCTCGGCGCGCAGGCCGCCGGGCTGCTTGCAGTGCGGGCACAGCGTGCGGATCAGGCGTTGCGCCATGACCCCGAGCACGGTTGCCGACAGCATGTAGGGCGGCACACCGAGTTCGATCAGCCGCGTCATCGCCGACGGCGCGTCGTTGGTATGCAGCGTGGACAGCACCAGGTGGCCGGTCAGGGCCGCCTGGATCGCCATGTCGGCGGTCTTCAGGTCGCGGATCTCGCCGACCATGATGATGTCGGGATCCTGGCGCATCAGCGAGCGTATGCCCTCGGCGAAGTCCATGCCGATGTCGGGCAGGATCTGCACCTGGTTGAACGAGGGCTCGATCATCTCGATCGGGTCTTCCAGGGTGCACACATTGACTTCCGGCGTGGCCAGGGTCTTCAGCGTCGAGTAGAGGGTCACGGTCTTGCCGCTGCCGGTCGGCCCCGTCACCAGGATGATGCCGTTGGGTTGGGACGACATGCTGCGCCACAGCGTCGACTCCTCCTCGGCAAAGCCGAGTTCGGAGAAGTCGCGAACCAGCACTTCCGGGTCGAAAATCCGCATCACCAGCTTTTCGCCGAATACCGTCGGCAGGGTCGCCAGGCGCAGCTCGACCTCCTGCCCGTCCGGCGTGCGGGTCTTGATGCGGCCGTCCTGCGGGCGGCGCTTTTCCACCACGTCCATGCGGCCGAGGATCTTGATGCGGCTGGTCATGGCGTTGAGCACCGCCATCGGGATCTGGTACACCTGATGCAGCACGCCGTCGATGCGGAAGCGCACGATGCCCAGGTCGCGCCGCGGCTCGACATGGATGTCCGAGGCGCGCTGCTCGAACGCGTATTGCCAGAGCCAATCGACGATGGTGACGATGTGCTGGTCGTTGGCATCGAACTGCTTGTTGCTCTTGCCCAGCTCGACCAGTTGTTCGAAGTTCGAGGCGCCGCCGGCGACGTCGCCGCGGCCCATGGCGCCCTTGATCGACTTGGCCAGGTTGTAGAACTCGACCTGGTAGCGCGTGATGTCGTCGGGATTGCTGATGACGCGGCGGATGGTCTTGCGCAGGATCGGCTGCATCTCGGTTTCCCACGCGCGCTGGAAGGGCTCGGCGGTGGCGATCACCACCTCGTGGGCCTTGACCTCGACCGGCAGGATGCGAAAGCGCGTCGCGTACGAGTTGCTCATGACATCGGTCACGGCCGAGAAATTGATTTTCAGCGGATCGATATGCAGGTAGTCGAGCCCGCACCATTGCGCCAGCCATTGCGTCAGGCCGTCCAGGTCGAGCACGCGGTGCGGCGGTTGCAGCGACTTCCAGCGCTGCTCGGCGATCACGATCAGGGGGTGGGCATCGCCCTTGTAATAGCGCCGCTCCTGCTTGAAGCGGGCCGCGTCATCGGCCGCGATCAGCCCGTCGGCAACGAGGGCATCGACCGTTTCCGGCAGGGTCAGCCGGTGTTCCTTGGGCGGAGCATGGTTCATGGCGGAGAGTTGGCGCTGACGACACGGCGAACTATAGCCGACAACCCGGCTCCGCCTCAACGCCGGGCTATGATGCCGGCACGAACAGCAAGATTGACGGGAGGCACCCATGCACGGACTGCTCGGCCTCGCCGGCGCGCTGCTGGCGCTGCCGCTCTGCGCCCAACCCCTCGCCCAGCCCGCCGCGGAGCCCTGCGCCAGGGCGCGCGATCCGGTGCGCTGCGAGGCGCGCCTGGCGGCGCTGAAGGTCTGCGCCGCCAAACGCAGCGCGGAAAAGCAGGCCTGCCTCGCCGCCCACATGCCGCCGGTCGATTGCCGCCGCAGCCAGGATCCGCGAGGCTGCGCCGCCGCGCAAAGAGCCGCGGAAATCTGCCGCGGCAAAGCCGGCACCGAACTCAGGCAATGCCTGCGCGATGCGCAGCCGCCGAAGACATCGAGCAAGCGTCCGGCCGCCGCCTGATTGCCCCGTAGAATTCCCGCATGCTGACCGTCACCGATCTGTCGAAGCGTCACCCGAATGCCGTGCGCGCAGTGTTCGACGAACTGGCCTTTGCCGTCGCCGCCGGCGAAATCGTCGCCCTGGTCGGCGAATCCGGCGTCGGCAAGAGCACCTTGCTCAACTGCATCGCCGGGCTGGAGCCGGCCGACCGCGGCGCGATCCTGATCGGCCGCGAGGCGCGCGACATCGTGCGCCTCGACGAGGCGGCGCGCGCGGCGCTGCGGGCCGCCAGCATCGGCTTCGTGTTCCAGGCCTTCCATGTGTTGCCGACGCTCACCGTGGCGCAGAACATCGCGGTGCCGCTGCTGCTGTCGGGCCTCGCGCCCGGCGAGCATCAGGCGCGCATCGAGGCGCTGCTGGCGCGCGTCGGCCTGGCCGGCTTCGCCCAACGCTGGCCGCCTTCGCTGTCGGGCGGCGAGTTGCAGCGCGTGGCCATCGCCCGCGCGCTGGTGCATAGACCCGCGCTGATCCTGGCCGACGAGCCGACCGGCAACCTCGATCCGCGCACCGCCGACGAAGTGCTGGCGCTGCTGCTCGAACGCGTGCGCGAAGAGCACGCCAGCGCCCTGATCGTGACCCATTCGCAGCACGTCGCGCAGCGCTGCGACCGCATCCTGACGCTGACGCCGGACGGGCTACAGTGAGGGCCGTCCCATGACACGCCTCGCCTGGTGGCTGATCCGCGCCCAGTTCATGACGCGGCGCACGGCGACCGCGCTGTCGATGCTGGCCATCGCGCTCGGCGTGGCGCTGGGCTATGCGATCCACCTGATCAACACGGCGGCGCTGGCGGATTTCTCGCAGGCCATGAAAAGCGTGCAGGGCGAGCCGGACGCGGTGCTCGCCGCGAAGGACAGCGCCGGCCGGGTGCCGCTGGCGCTGATCAACGAAATAGCGCGCGACCCGGCCGTGGCGATCGTCGCGCCGGTGATCGAAACCCGGGTGCGGGTCGACCACGCAGCGATCCACTCCGGAGCGCCGGTCAAGCTGATCGGCCTCGACATTTTCAGCGCCGCCGCGGTGATGCCCAAGCTGCTGCCGCGCCAGGACAGTGGCGGGGCCGGCATGTTCGAAGATGGCGTGCATGCCTCGCCGGCATTGCTGGCGCGCCTGCAATTGAAAGTTGGCGCTGGCGTCACGCTGACGCGCGGCGCTGCGCGCTGGCGCACGCGTATCGTCGGCGACCTGCCGGCGGCGCGGCCCGACGACCTGTTGCTGGTGGCCGACATCGCCTGGGTGCAGGCGCGTTTCGGCCCCCCGGACGCGGTCAGCGAAGGCCGCCTGCGCCTGATGCCCGGCACCCGGCTGGCGAGCTGGCTGGAAACCTGGACCGCCCGCCTGCCCGCCGGGCTGACATTGCGCGCTGCGGCGGACGACACGCAGCGGGTCTCGAACATTTCGCGCGCCTATCGCGTCAATCTGAACGTGCTGGCGCTGGTGGCCTTGCTCACCGGCGCCTTCCTGGTGTTCGCCACGCAACTGACGGCCGTGGCGCAGCGCTCGACCCAGTTCGCCCTGCTCGGCGTGCTCGGCCTGTCGCCGCGCATGCGCCTGCTGCAGGTGCTGTTCGAGGGCCTCGCGATCGGCGTGCCGGGGGCCGCGCTGGGGCTGGCGCTGGGCTACGGCCTGGCGCTGGCCTTCACGCGCGTGATGGGCGGCGACCTCGGCGGCGGATTCTTCTCCGGCAGCACGCCGGTGATAGCGGCCCGGCTGCTGCCGAGCCTCAGCTTCTTTGCCCTGGGCTGCGCCGCGAGCCTGGCCGGCGCGCTGTATCCGGCCTGGCTCAATCGCGTGCAACCGCTGGCGCAGGCGCTGAAGACCGGCTTCGCGCAGCGGCCGCCGGCGGTGCACGGCCTCTACGCCAGGCCGCGCCGCAGCGTGCTGATCGCCAGCGCGCTGCTGCCCCTGGCGGCGCTCGGGCTGACGCGCCTGCCGGCGCTCGACGGCCTGCCGCTGGCCGGCTATGGCGCGATCGCGCTGGTGCTGGTGCTGGGCATTGCCGTAGCGCCCTTGCTGACGCAAATCGTTTTCGGCGCCGTCGCCCGCCGCGCCCTGTCGGCGCCGCAGCGCGTCGCGGTGCAGAACATCGTGCAGGCGCCGCTGATGGCGCAGGTCGCCGCCAGCGGGCTGATCGTCAGCTTTGCGCTGACGGTCAGCATGGTGACCATGGTGTCGAGCTTCCGCCTCGCCGTCGATCAGTGGCTGGATGCGGTGCTGCCGGCGCCGCTGTACGTGCGCAGCAAGGGCATGCCGCTGCCGCAGGAACTCCTCGCGGCGCTGGAACGGGGTGCCGCGCCCTTCGCCAGGATCGAGCGCAGCGCCCACGGCGCGCTGAGCCTCGATCCGCAACGGCCGGCCGTGGTGCTGCTGGTGCGCGAAATGCGGCGCGCCGACGCCGCCGCGCGCCTGCCCTTCACCGGCCCGGTGGTCGCCGTGGCGACCGATCGCGTGCCGGTCTGGATCAGCGAACCGATGCAGGAACTGTATCGCCTGGCGCCGGGCCAGACACTGCGCCTGCCGCTGCTCGGGCGCGAGGTCGATACCGTGATCGGCGGCGTCTGGCGCGATTACTCGCGCCAGTTCGGCGCCGTGGTGATCGCCAGCGACGACTACATCGCGCTCGGCGGGCAGTTCGAAGTCAGCGACCTGGCGCTGTGGCCGCGCCGCGGCGAGGAAGCGGCGGCGAAGGCCTGGCTCGCCGCGCACGCGGCCGGCTACGGCCTGGACATCGCCGAAAGCAGCGAAATACGCGCCCTGAGCCTGTCGATTTTCGACAAGAGCTTTGCCGTCACCTACGCGCTGGAAGCCGCCGCCATGCTGATCGGCCTGTTCGGCCTGGCGGTGACGCTGGCCGCCAGCGTCTGGCTGCGCGCGCGCGAACTGGCGACGCTCTCCGCGCTGGGTTTCGACCGCGCCATGCTGACGCGCGCCGTGATGTTCGAAGGCGCCCTGATCGCCGGCATCGGCCTCGGGCTGGGGCTGGCCTGCGGCATCGCGATCGGCGCGATCCTGACCCATGTGGTCAACCCGCAGGCCTTCCACTGGCGCATGGAGCTGACCGTGCCCTGGCTGCAGGTGCTGCTCGGCGCCGCGCTAACCCTGGCCGCCGGCATTGCCGCCAGCCGCTTCGCCGCACGCCTGGCGACGCGCCTGCCGGCGGCCCAGGTGCTGGCCAGCGCGCAGTAGGGAAGCACATGACTTCGATCAACCACCCAAAAATCATGAAGGTCAGCACCTTCGATGCGCCTCAAGCCGGCAAATGGGCCCGCCCCTCCCATCCTCCCCTCACGGGGAGGCTTCTGATCGGCTCGCTGTGCTCGAAAATCACCAAGCGCACTGGCCAAGGTATTTCACGTTAACGCGATGCGACGCCGCAGCTTCCTGCTCACACCGCTGTTGCTGCCGGCACTCGCCGCGGCCGGGCATGCCGTGCGCTATGCGGCGGCCAGCCGCAGCACACGCCTGGCCTTCCCGCGCGACCACGGCGCCCATCCCGAGTTCCGCACCGAGTGGTGGTATGTCACGGGCGCGCTGGAGCTGCCCGAGCGCGACATGGGCTTTCAGCTGACCTTCTTCCGCAGCCGGCCGGGCCGCGCGGAAACCCTGCGATCGCCGATCGCGGCAAGCCAGATCCTGTTCGCCCATGCCGCCGTCACGCGGCCCGGCGCCGGGCTGCTGCATGCCGAGCGCGCCGCCCGCGCCAATCTCGGCGCCGGGTTTTCCGCCACGGATTGCGACGTGCATATCGGCGCCTGGCAGATGCAGCGCGGCGGCGCGGGGCCGGACCAGAGCCTGCGCCTCGCGGTGCACGATGCCGCCTTCGCCTTCGAACTGCTGCTGAAACCCACGCAAGCGCTGCTGCTGCAAGGCGATGGCGGCTGGTCGCAGAAGGGACCGCAGCCGGCGCTGGCCAGCCATTACGTGAGCTGGCCGCAACTGCAGGTGTCCGGCAGCGTCACCCTCGACGGCCGGCGCCAGGCGGCGACGGGACGCGCCTGGTTCGACCACGAATGGTCGAGCGAAGTGCTCGGGCCCGGCAGCGTCGGCTGGGACTGGATCGGCATCAACCTCGTCGATGGCGGCGCGCTGATGGCCTTCCGCATCCGCGACGGCGCCGGCGCCAGCGTGTATGCCCATGCCGCCTTGCGCGCGGCCGACGGCCGCCTGACGCAGTTCGGCGCCGACGAAGTCGGCTTCACGCCGCTGCGTCATTGGACTTCGCCGCGCAACGGCGCAAGCTACCCGGTGCAGATGGAAATCCGCTGCGGGCCGCACAGGATCCGCACCGCACCGGTGCACGACGACCAGGAAATCTCGACCCACCGGCCGCTGCCGATCAGCTATTGGGAAGGACTGGTCATAATCGAGGGTACGCTGGGCGGTCGCGGCTACCTGGAAATGACCGGCTACGCCAACAGCATGAATCTATAAGGAGCAAGGAAGCGCATGATTGCCAGCATCAGGAATTTCTTCAGCCAGATGATAGAACCGGGCGTCGCGGCCTCGGGCGTCGCCGCCGACCACGCATTGCATCTGGCCACCGCGGCGCTGCTGCTGGAAATGATGCGCATGGACAGCTCGGTCAGCGCCGCGGAAAGCGCCGCCGTGACCAAGGCGCTGCAAACCCAGTTCGGCCTCGCCGCGCAGGAAGTCGACAGCCTCGTGGCCCTGGCCGCCGAGGAGGCGAAGCAGGCCACCGACTACTTCCAGTTCACCTCGCTGATCAACAGGAGTTTCGATGCCGCGCAGAAGTCCAAGGTCATCGAATACATGTGGCAGGTGGCCTACGCCGACGGCCATCTCGACGCGCACGAACAGCATTTCATGCGCAAGATCGCCGACCTGCTCTACATCCCGCACGCCGACTACGTCGCGGCCAAGCAGCGGGCGCGCGACAAGGCCTGAGGCGCGCCGCTTTGCCGGTGCGCCAGCGGCAACTCCCGGGCCGGCGCGCTCAGTTGCCGTGCTTGCCGCCGATGACTTCGAGCAGCGTCCTGCGCATCGATCGCTTGGGTGGCGGTCGGCACGCGGCGGCCGCGGGAAGCGCGGGCGAGATCGAAACCAGCGCGGCCAATTGCGGATGCCGGCGAACCTTGACCCATTCGCTCATGCCGGCCTGCCAGACGAAGGTGCTGTCGTCCAGTTCCCCGCGCGCGATCAGCCCCTCGAGTTCGCCGAGGCTGACCGGGCCGTTCTGCTGGCCATTGCGACAGTAGTACCAGGTGCTCATTGCAGTGTTTCCGTGACATGGGGGACGAAAAAAGACTACACCGATCGCCGGCCGCGAACAACACTCACTTTCGACATAGGCCGGCGGCCCCTGCAGACACGGCTGCTCAGCGCACTTCCTTGCGCGCGGCGCCGACCCCGATTTCAGCGACGCGCCGCATCTCGCCCGAGGCGAACAGCCGCGGATCGTCGACGAAGGCATTGCACCAGGCAATCGTGTCGCTGCCCCAGAAGTTCTCGCCGCGCAGCGCCAAGGTCGGCACGCCGAACACGCCCTGCGCGGCGGCCGCCGCCGTGTGGTCGATCAGTCGCTGCTTGACCGCCGGATCCGCGATCAAGCCCGCCGCCTCGGCCGCCGCGATGCCCAGCCGCTCGCAGAACAGCGGCCACTCCGCGGCGACGTCGCGCCCCTCGCCGAAGACAAAATCGAAGCCCGCGTCGACCGCGGCGCGCGGGCTGCCCAGCGCGACCAGCAGGCGCATGGCATGCAGCGGATTGAAGGGATGGCACGGCGGCATGCGGAACGGAATGCCGTGCTGCGCGGCGGCCCAGACGCAGCTTCGATAAGTATGCAGGCGCTTGGGCGCCAGCTCCGCCGGCCCCTTGTTGTCCCAATGCTTGAGCAGGCCGGCGAACAGCACCGGCACCAGCTCGACGTCGAGCGCCGGATGCAGCTCGCCGAAGCGCTTGAGGTGAAGATAGGCAAACGGCGAGACGAGGTCGAAATACCAGCGGGCGGGAATGGATGGGCGCATGGGGCTACTCCGGGATCGGCGCAATCGGGCCGCGGACATCTTAAGCCCGAGTCAACACCGGACGCCACGCCTTCCACCGCAATCGCCCCGCCGTGTCGCCGGCGCCAACTTTTCAGCGCTGCGCCGATGACGCGAGCTTGAGCCCGAGTCCGATCATGACGCCGCCCGCCAGGCGATCCACCCCGGCCTTGCAGCGCAGATAGACGCCGCGCGGATGTTCCGACGCCAGAGCCAGCGCCACCAGCGCGTACCACCCGGCCTCGACCAGGAACACCAGCACGACCAGCGTGACGTCGAATGCCAGCGACTGCGCGCCGGGCAGGAAGGCGGCGAAGACACTGGCGTAAACGATCGCCGTCTTCGGATTGCTGACCTGCGTCGTGAAGCCCAATGCCAGCGCCCGCGTGGTCCGGATCGCGGGCCGTTCGGCGAGCTTGCCGATCAGCAGCGGCTGCGCCGCGGACGCCCAGATGCGCCAGCCCAGATACGCCAGATAGAGGCCGCCGATCAGCTTGAGCACGAGATAGAGCGACGGCACCGCAAGCAGCAGCGCATGCAGGCCGAGCAAGGCAGCGACGGCGAACACGACGCCGCCCGCCCCCATGCCGAGCGCGGCGGCAACGCCCTCGCGCCGGGAGGCGCAGACAGCGGTGCGGGCAACCATCACGAAGCTGGGACCGGGGCTCACGACACCCACGGCGAGCGCGGCGAGGATGCCGAACAGGGCAGTCAGATCTTGCATGACTCGATTGAACCTACAAAAAGCATTTGATCCGCAGATTTCGCCGATTAACGCAGATGGATCAGGGTGCTACCTGGCCACGCCGTATCGCCTGGCGGGTGAGCCATGCATGTTATCCGAGCCTGGGTCCATTTTTCTGGAACCGCCCCCTTGCCGCAGCCATTCACCAATTGTCGTGGCGTTCCCGCCGCTCCTGGCGATAGTTCGTGACTTCGAGGCGCACGCCATCGGGATCGGTGAAGAAGGTCGCCCAGTAGTCGGCAGCGTACTCGGGGTAGAGCTTGGCCTCCGAGGCGTCGATGCCCAAACCGCGCAGCCGCGCGGATACGAAGGCGACGTCTGCCACCGAGTCGACACGGAGGCAGAGGTGGTGCAGCCCGGGCGCGTAGGAATCGTGCGCGCTCCGGCTGCGCGCCGGGCGCAGCACGTAGCCGAAGTGGCGATTGAAGTACTGGATGTGGGAGTCGCCGCCCAGGATGAATGTGTTCTTGCGAAAGCCCAGCGCCTGGATGAAGACGCGGTCGTAGAACGTCTCCGATCGATCCAGGTCGGCGACTGCAATGTAGATATGGTCGATGCCGGTGACTTCGGTCATGGTCATGCAGACTCCACTCAGGTTCCGCGCACGGGATTCACTTTCCCGCCGGCCGGCGATCACGCCGCCGACTTCATCACGAAGTCCGCGCGAATTTCATCGAAGGGCACGACGAGTTTGCCGTCTTCCGCTTTTTCCACCATGCCGATCTCGACCATCGCCGAGGCGTCGTCATGAACCCGCTTCACATCGCGGCCCAAGGCACGCGCCAAGGCACGCACAGCGAGCGGTCCGGTGTTTTGCAGGCACTCGATCAGTTCCCAGCGCTTGGACGTGAGAACGCGGAACAAGGCGGCAGGCGATTCGAAATCGAAATGCTCGCCCTTGTATTTCCCGCTGTTCCAGGCCGAAAGGAAGCCGGCATGCACCGCTTTCAGCGACGCGCCGGCCTTGCGGATACGGATGCTTGCGGTCCTCATCGTCCTGCCCTCCAGTCTTCGACCTCACGCAAAAAATCGTCGATCAGCTTTTCCGCCGTGTCGCCAGCGCCAACTCTTGACCCCGGTCAGCCCAGCGGGCGCGGCACGGCCTCGACGTTCCAGATGGTCTTGGCGTACTGGCCGATGTCGGCGACGTTGAGGATAACTGTCGCACGCGACTACGAGAACGCGCTGTCTGAGGTATTTCGCCTGGTTCGGGTGAGCCAGGATGTCCAGCAAGCCACCGGCTTAGATTGAGACAACAATGCTCTCAAACGAAATACCCCGCTCTGCTTTGACGGGCTTACCAGCAAAAATGTGTAACCCATGTCCCCGGACGAATGTGTTACCTATGTTCCCGACCGCTCACTCGGGAATAGAACATGATGAATGCAATTCAAAGTGAGATATAGAGCACCTGTGGTTGTATCCATCGGAACGCAGTCACCATCGTTATCTGAAGGAGTGACATCGCTATCTCCCCTTCCGTTGAAGGTGAACGAGCAACCTTCGACGGCTCGTTGCTCAGGAAGCGCCGACATTCGGTAGAGCGTCACCACTCCCGACGATAAGCCACCGCCGTCTGACAAGGCGGAAAGGGTAAAGCGCCAGCGCTCCCCGACAAAGAGAACATCAAAGTAGTTTCCGTCAGTCGTGTGTGATTCAACAGACAGTCCCTTCACAGGACAGTTGTTATGAGCAATTGCTTCCGTAAGAGAAGTGCAAAACCCTTCAAATACCTTGCGCAAGGAATCGAAGCGTTGCGATGAAGTTTGCATTGCATGAAACAGCGCCTTTTTTGCGAGCATGGAAAATCCTCCTTATCCGTACGTAGAAGTGAGCGGCCTGCGCGGCTTTTTGCGCAGGTCCGCTCGACTGCCGGGTTCGGCATCATCGTCTGCACTGCACGCTCCTGTCTATTAATCAGACAATTTGGTCTGCCTTTGTGAGGAGGGAATCTCCACAGGTTCTCGGCGATTCGATAATTCTTGCGACCCGCGTCATTTGTCCTCTGTCGGGAATCCAGATCGTCATGTCCATTCCTCCTCGGCGATATGGACTGATAACGCCCTCGCTTTGGAGCAGTCGCAGAATGGATGGAACCAGCCTGCGAGCGTTGTGATCCAGACCGCGCAACAAAGCGTTCTCTTTTCGGCCCGATCCGCTTTGAATGAAGACCTTCTTCAATACGGTGAGCAGGACCTTCTCGCCCGTGGGCAAGTCCATCGCACTAATTGCATTCGTTGTATCTGGCGCGTCGGAGAACTTCTCGAACTCACATGTGTCCGCAAAGACCCGTATCGGCAAATCAGCTTTAGAAGCCCTTCCCTCAATTTGAACGAAATAGCACGAGTCAAAGTGCGGGAGCTTATCGGCTGGGACGTCTGCATCAAGGTCTAGTCGAGAAAAGTAGCAATCCCTGAATGTGAGTTGCGAGCTGTTGCCGATTCGTTGGTGTAGTTCCAGAGACGGGATCAGTACGTCCTTAAGCTGTATGTGAGTATCGAAATTGGCACCGCGCTCCATTGCGATTTGGACGAGATCCAGCGTTAGCAGGGTATTTCCAGTGCCGCTGGACGCATGGGCAGTGGCGGCTACCAACTTACCAGGGCTTACGCGATCCTTCGTATTTTCGATCGCAACACCAATACCAATGGAGCCGAGACCACATTCAGCATTGCGGAAGCATTCAATGTCCGATCCATAGGGGTCGTCAATGAACGCAACTACATCGCCCGCTCGACAAGCGTCTGAAAAGTCGTCATCAATAAAGGTTCGAGTGCCTTCGTCGGCTCGATCAATGCCGAGACCGGGTAGGCGTTGTAGGAGAACCATTCCCTTCTCGTCTGGCTGATAGCCGCAAACAGCAGCAAATGCTTCGATAATTTGATCGCGTCCAAGGGGGCCGAGCCCAGCGTCGGTTGCTCTAGCGATTGTCGCCAGGCGTTCGAGTATCTTCCGAATCGTCGGGCCATCAATTCCGGCCTCAATTTCTGCTTCGCGAGCGCAGACCTTGTCGATAATCAGGTTCCACCCTTGAGCAGGGTTCGGCCCGTCGGACGACACGCCGCTATCTTCCGACGCCAACATATCCTTCAGCAGGCCGCTAGCCGCCAAGTAGCCGACGAGAAGGGGGCGCGATGGTAGCCAACCGGGAATACTGCCACTCAAGCCGCACTTGGTTAGATACCGCTGAACCTGTGCATCGCTAAATTCGTTCAGTGTTAGCTCAGCAAACCGAGTGGACAGCCCAAGGGCATTTCGTCGTTCCCTTTCGCTGTCAAAGAAATGCGCACGCCCGGCCAATATCAGTCCGGCATTGGAGGGCTGATCTCGAACGAGTTCGCGGACCGCCTGCATTGCGCGGAAACGAGTGTCTTGAAGGCGCTTCCATATCCCTTGAATTCCAAGGGTGGCGAGCTCATCAAATCCGTCAATTATCAAAACAACATACCCGGCTCGCCACGCACGGACGAGATGGGTTGGATTGGGGAAGCCCAAGTTCCTTGCATGCCGCTCCAGCACTTCCGCAGGGTTTGTTTGGCCGTGATGATCGCGAAGATTCAAGTACAGCGGGAACTTCGTCGTCCTGCTGTTCTGGTAGCTCCGCTTGAGGTCCTTGTATAGCTCACGGAGTGTCATGCTCTTCCCGGCGCCAAAGTCGCCGAGGATGACAAACTTGCCCCCAGCCATGAGGCTGTCTCGCATCTGTGCGACGGACTACAGCTTGTTAGCAGCGGGCTGCATCAGTTCAAGCGGGACGTACTCGACATTCGCGCGGGGGTTGCCAGTCGCTGGGTCGCGGACGCTTCCGAAAGGGTAATTGTCGCGGAGGCTTAAGTAGCCCGCAGCGTCAATGAGTTTGCTCTGGAACTGTGTGAAGGATAAGGCGTTGATGAGAGTGTGATGCTGACGTGCAACTTCCCGCTGGTCGGCTGTTGGCTCGGATTTCGTAACAAACCAGCCTTTGACCGCTTTATACTGGTTCAAGGGTTGCAGTTTCTTAGCAAGGGTTACGATCTTCTTGATGTCATATTGTGCTTTGTCTTTTGCGCGTGAGACGGTGGCCTCAATTAAGTGAATGCAATCCTCTGTTTCAAAATAACCATCGCGCTCCCGCCCATCAACAAGGCGCGCACCACTGTATTGAGCATCAGGCCAGAGTTGTCGGGCGATTCGACGAACCTCATTTTCAAAGGTCTCCTGCTCCTGTCGATCATTCGATGTCATTCACGTACTCCAGCAAGGCCGAGGCGGTTAAGTGTGGGTACAGCATCTTGGGTCGGAAATTCTGTGCGCATCGCGGCTCGCTGATGCCGAACGTTCAAGGTTAGGGACGCTACGCGGTTTTATCGCGCAGCGTCCCCTGCACCGCAGGGTTGGGCCGCATTGAGAGTTACTCAAGCAATCCATCAACCAGCGACGCACGTACCCACAATTCGGATGGCAAATCGGTAGCCATTAAATTGCGTGGATCAGTCTTCGCCCACGTGTAAGATCGCTTGGGCTTCTTCTCAAGGCGGAGCACAGGAACTCCCTCCATTCCATCAGACTTGTCACACCTATCAAATACGCTCAGCAGGTTGGTGACATTGATTCGTCCTTTGAGAAGTCTTCCCAACGACTCAAATTCCCTTGCCGCTCTGTCAACCACAAAGAGTTCTTGTTGGGTGGAGTGCTCAACCATTCTTGCGACATAAATTGAATAGAGTGCAAGCAAGGCTACCCCTACTCTAGCCGACCTGTCGAAGTCTGGCTTTTCGACAAGAAGCCGACTGACGAACGCGGTGATAAATTCAAACGTCAACGTTGGAAATTTTACGAACCTCTTACAAACAAGCTCCGTGAGATATTCACTGGGGCTAGATGAAATCGCTGTCGCAACAGCCAATTCGTTTGGTAAAGCGCTCAACAGACGAGCATCATCTGGTATGGAAGGAAGTCTGACCAGATGTTCTGCAGCCAAGTACTCTTGAAGAGACTTATGTGAAAACTCGTACAGCTCGTATCCAGCTTGAAGCAGCAGGCCTGTATGACTTTCGAGTTCTCGTGAGACATTCTCTGCGTCGCCCTTTGGAAGACCAAAGTTAGAATGGATCTTTCCATACGCACGAAGAATGTCGGAACGTGAAAATACGGCTCGTTTGGCTTGGGTGGTTAGTGCGAATGCCAGATGGGCAAGAAACTCTGACTTTCTGTCGATTTCGAATTCCGCGTACGCTGATTCCCTCTTCACGGACTTCTGTTCGTCCCACTCATGGAGAAGAAGATTTACGACCTTGCGGTAAACGGTCTTGGGCTTCTCGGGAATACTCCCCGTGCGCTCATAAATGGCACAAAGGTGGGCAATGGTTAGTGGCCGGACGGCGGTATCTGCAAAGGGAGATTGGCGAAATTTGGATAGCATTTGCTTGGCAGCAGCATCGCCAAGATACAGCTGGGCAAACCGAGCAACTTGGGGCGAGCTAAGGGGGCGAATTTCAAATTGAGCGGTATTCTCGATATGCGCAGTGAACTCTCCAGTGCGCGACGTAACTAGAACGGATGCCTGTTCAAGCTTTGACGTGAGTAACCGAATATCACGGAGAACCGTGGTCTTATGGGTTTTGTGGGCTACTTCATCAAAGCCGTCGAGGATAATAAGAGCCTTCATAGTATCCAGAACGCTTATGACCATTCGCTCTTTGAGTGACCGACGCTGCCCGACGTTTTCGTCGGTCATAAGGTCGGGAGGGAATGTTATACGAAGCCCAAGTAGTTCTTGAAGGCTTTGAAGGACACTAACTTCCCGATGGCCGGGGCTACTGTCTTGTCTATCACCTCGAACGTTTAGATCACGGAGTCGAATCAGCAATGGCACGTTGAATCGCTCGGCCAAGAACTTGTCGTCAAGAAGAAGTCGCTGACACAGATACTTCATCGACGTTGTCTTTCCTGCCCCAGGGTAGCCTAGTATGACAATATGATGAATATCTGGATCTTCAAATAGGCGGTTGATGGAAACGTACCGAGATTCCTCGTCTTCACTCATTCGGAGGCGGCGAGGATAAAGGTACATATCTAACGGAAGATATCCATCGCTTGTTTTCTTTGCAGTGCGAAGGTCGACGAATGACATCTCTGATGCCCATGTCTTTACTTCCCGAAGATGAAACCCAAGTGCCGATTCCAAGTCGGCCGTGGAGGTTTCTACCTTAGCGCCGATGTTCTTCATCTCGTCCCGGATTGATCCTAGGACGAGATCAAATGTCTTCTTCAAGATGTACTCTTCGATCACGACTGCCTCTCCAATATCTGTAGGCTCAATGCGGCAAGCAGATATGCGGCCCAACGAAAAGCGTTTATCCGCCGCTGAGGGAGAGCGAGTCGAGCACGGAGGGTCATGGCGGCGGATAAACCTCGTTGGACTGAACCGCCGGTGTGGCAGTCGTTATGGGGATTGTAAGCTTGAGGCGTGGTGAGTCAAGCGTTTGGC
>JAMPYF010000024.1 GCA_023700805.1 Sulfuritalea sp. | reverse complement strand
GTCGAAACCAATGCCTCGCCGATCTTCTGGATGGCGGTGCAGGGCGACCGCACCCAGCAGCAGCTGAACCAGTACGCGCTCAACGTCATCAAGAAGAAGCTGGAAACCATCAACGGCGTCGGCGAAGTGCGCCTCGGCGGCAGGCGCGACCGCACCATCCGCGTCAATCTCCTACCCGACCGCATGGCCGCGCTGGGCGTTTCGGCGCAGGACATCAGCGATGCCTTCGCCCGCGAGCACGTGCAACTCGCCGGCGGCTTCGTCGTCGGCGAAACCACCGAGCACCTGGTCAAGCTCGACCTCGAATTCCACACCCTCGATGCGCTGGGCGGCATGGTGGTCGGCTACCGCGGCTTATCGCCAAATGCCGCGCCGACCGCCGCGCCGATCCATCTCAGCGACATCGCCGAACTCGAGGACGGCCTCACCGACAACCGCCAGCTGGCGCGCTTCAACGGCGAAACGACGATCGGCATGGGTGTGGTCAAGGTGACCAATGCCAACACCGTCGCCATCGTCGAGCGCATCCGCGAAAAACTCGAAAAGGAAATCGAGCCGCAGTTGCCGCCGGGCATGAAGATCAGCATCGTCTCCAATGACGCGGTGTTCATCCTCGAAATCGTCAACTCGCTCAAGCAGCACCTGATCGAAGGCACGCTGCTGGCCTCGCTGGTGGTCTGGTTCTTCCTGCGTTCGATACGCTCGACGCTGATCGTCGCGCTGGCGATCCCGGTCTCGCTGATGGGCGCCATCGCCGTCATCTACTTCTTCGGCTACACGCTGAACTCGCTGACCATGCTGGCCCTGCTGCTCCTGATCGGCGTCGTCGTCGACGATGCCATCGTGGTGCTGGAGAACATCTTCCGCCATCGCGAGGAGATCGATCCGGAACCGGTGGCCGCCGCCGTCAACGGCAGCAAGGAAGTGGTCTTCGCCGTGATCGCGGCGACGCTGTCCCTGGTCTCCATCTTCGCCCCGGTGATTTTCCTCTCCGGCATCATCGGCCAGTTCTTCCGCTCCTTCGCCGTGGTCGTCACCTTCGGCGTGCTGGTCTCGCTGTTCGTCTCGCTGACCCTGACGCCGATGCTCTGCTCGCGTTACCTCAAGGTGGAAAAGCAGCACGGCCGCATCTACCACCTGTTCGACCGCGTGCTCGGCGGCCTCGACCGCGTCTACATCCGCCTGCTCGACCGCGCCCTGCGCAGCCGCTGGCACGTCGTCGCGCTGACCGTCGCCGTCGTCGGCTCCTCGGCCTTCTTCTTCATGAGCGTCGGCAAGACCTTCACCCCCGACGAGGACGAGGGCCGCTTCCGCATTTCGCTGCGCACGCCGCTGGGGTCCAGCATCGACTACACCGACAGCAAGCTGCGCGAAGTCGAGGACGTGCTCAACCGCTATCCCGAGATCCGCACCGAATTCGCCCTGATCGGGCTGGGCACCGCCGGACAGGTCAACCAGGGCACGGTGGTGGTGCGCATGGCGCCGCGCGAGGAGCGCACGCGCAGCCAGCACGAAGTGATCGCCGCGGTGCGCCGCGACCTCGCCGCTATCCCCGGCGCGCGCGCCTTCGCCGCGCCCTTCGCGGTGGTCGGCGGCCAGCGCGGCGAGCCCCTGCAGTTCGTGCTGTCCGGCGACAACATCGACGAGGTCGGCCGCCTCTCGCGCGAATTCCAGCAGAAGCTGGCCACGGTGCCCGGCATCGGCCGCATCGACACCGACGTCCAGCTCGACCTGCCGCAACTGGTGTTCATCCCCGACCGCCTGCGCATCGCGGCGGCCAACCTGTCGTCCAGCGACGTCGCCCTCGCGGTGAACATGCTGACCGGCGGCATCGACATCGCCAAGTTCAACGACGAGCCCGGCGACGGCCAGCGCTACGACATCCGCGTCAAGGCCAAGCCCGGCGAATTCACCCAGCCGGCCGACCTGTCGAAGATTTTCCTGCGCAGCCGCGACGGCAAGATGGTGCGCCTGGATTCCGTGGCCCGCTTCGAAGAACGACTCGGCCCCGCCGTGGTCGGCCGCTTCGACCTGCAGTATGCGGCGACCTTTTATGCGACACCGTCGACGCCGCTGGGCGAAGCCGTCGAGGCGGTGCGCCGTGCATCGCAGGAAATGCTGCCGGCCGGCTACCAGGTGCGCTTCATCGGCCAGGCCGAGGAATTCGGCAAGACCATGAAGTACATGGTGTTCACTTTCGCCCTGGCGCTGGTGCTGCTCTACATGGTGCTCGCCAGCCAGTTCAATTCCTTCCTGCAACCGGCCATCGTCATGCTGGCGCAGCCGCTGGCCGTGGTCGGCGGCATCGCCGCGCTGTGGGCGACAGGGCATACGCTGAACATCTATTCGATGATCGGCCTGACCCTACTGATCGGCCTCGTGGCAAAGAACTCCATCCTGCTGGTCGACCTCGCCAACCAGCGCCGCGACGCCGGCATGGCGGTCGATGCCGCCCTGCGCAATGCCTGCCCGATCCGCATGCGGCCGGTGCTGATGACCTCGGCCACCGTGATCCTGGCGCTGGCGCCGGCCGCGCTGGGACTCGGCGCCGGGGCCGAAACCCAGCAGCCGCTGGCGATCGCCGTGATCGGCGGCATGTTCTCCTCGACGCTGCTGACGCTGGTGGTGGTGCCGGCCGTCTATTCGCTGCTGGAAAGCCGGCGCGAACGCCGCGCCTGAAGCCGTCGGCGCCGTGGCGCCAGCGCCAACTTTCAGCCACCGGCCGGGCGGCTGCGCAATACCCTGGCGAGCTTTGCGGGAAGGGTGCATCATGCTCGCCAGACGTTCCGGGCCGACCCGGAATCGTCGCGCAAGGAGACCGGGCATGACCAACAGGATCACCGTAGCGGCGGCCGACGTGCAGGTCGGCGATCACATCTACAACGGCCCCGGCGCCAGCGCCCACCCGACCTTTGCCTGGGAAACCGTGACCCGGATCAACATGGCCGATGGCCTGGTCGTGCTGATTACCGGCAGCCTCGAGATTCCCCACGGCGAGTTCTGGTTCGAGCCGGAGGAAGCGGTGGTGGTGATGCGCTATCCGCCGCCGCAGCCGGAAAAGCCCGTCGCCAAACCCCATCACAAGCACGGCTGACGGCATTCGGGATAGTCGCCGTCGCCCGCGCAACAGCGCAGCACCTTGCATGGCAGTTCGAATCTCTTGACCGCCCAGCCCGGCAGGATGAAGGAGAAGTCACCATGAGCCTGCAAACAGCATTTGATCCACGGAGTGGATCGAGATTTTCAGGATGAAGCCGCGCATCAGCCTGATCACGCTCGGCGTCGACGACCTGGAGCGCGCCCTGCGTTTTTACCGCGACGGCCTGGGCCTGAAGACCGAAGGCATCGTCGGCAAGGAATTCGAACATGGCGCGGTCGCCTTCCTCGACCTGCAGGCCGGCCTCAAGCTGGCGCTGTGGCCGCGCCGCAGCCTCGCCCACGATACCGGCATTGCGCCGACGGCGCCCTGCGCCACCGAGTTCAGCCTGGGGCACAACCTGGCCTCGCCGGCCGAGGTCGATGCGGCGATGAAGCAGGCGCAGAACGCCGGAGCACGCATCGTCAAGCCCGCCCAGGAAACCTTCTGGGGCGGTTACGCCGGCTATTTCCAGGACCCCGACGGGCATTTGTGGGAGCTCGCGTGGAACCCGCAAATGCTGCCGCCCGATTAGCAAGGCCCGGCTGGCGCGGCGCGCCTACTGGACGACGCCGAGGCGGCCGTTGTGGCTGCCCATGTACCAGTAACGACCACCGGCATCGATGATCGCCTTGCGGATGCCGACGTTCGGCGAGGGCAGCGCGACGACGCGGAACTGCTCGCGCACCGGATCGAACACCGACACCGTGTCGGTGTCGATGCCATTGACCCAGACGCGGCCCGCGGCATCGGCGGTGACGGCATAGGGGTGCTCGCCGCCGGCCTTGGGCAGCTCCCAGGTCTTGACGATGCGCTTCGCCTGCGGATCGACCCGGGCCAGCCGGCCGTTGCCGTAATAGGCGACCCACAGGCTGCCGTCGGGCCCGGCGGCGACGCGTCGCGGCGCCGAGCCCCTGCCGGTCGGGAGCTCGCCGCTCCTGCCGCTGGCCGGATCGATCCAGCCCAGCGCATCGGCGCCGAGACGGCAGACCCAGACCACGCCCTGACGATCGATCGCCAGCCCGTAGGGATTGCCGCTCATCGGGAACTCGTCGATGCGTCCGCTGGCGCGATCCAGCCGTCCGACACGCTGGCCGCCCTGCACCGTGAACCACAGCTTGCCGGCGGCATCGAACACGATGGTATGCGGATCGCCGCCGCCGGGCACGCGGTGCTCGACCACCTTGCCGCTCTTCGGATCGAGGCGGCCGATGGTGCCGTTGCCGTTGCCGGTGTACCAGACCATGCCCGCCTCATCGACGACCAGCCCGTGCGGCCGCGCGCCGGCCGGCAGTTCCCACTCGGTGAAACGCTCGTGCGCCGGCTCGAAGCGGGCGATGCGGTTGCCGTTCATCACGGCGATGTAGATGTTGCCGTCCGGCCCCGGCGCCGGATCGCGCGCGAAGCGCGGCGTCGGCACCGCCCATTCGCGGACCTGCCCGCCGATCTGCGGCAGCGCGCCGGGCAGGACTCCGTAATTGGAGCCGCCGGCCAGCGCGGCGCCGGTCGCGGCCAGGAGGGCAATGGCGAAGGCCGGGGCGGCGGCGGGAACGAAGCAGAAGGCCATGATTTCTCTCCGGTTCGAATCCGAATCGAATTCGACAGCCACCTATTCAAATCGTTCGGGGCAGGTCCCCGCGCAGGCCCTGGCCGATCAGTCGCTGCGCGGACGGTTCAGGTACTTCTCCAGGCTGTCGATCCTGTCGATCAGCGTCCTGGATATGTCCCTGATCCTGCTACTGCGCAGCGCGAGATCCGGATCGGTTTTGAGGCTCAGGTAGGTTTCGTGCAACTGCTGGTGCGGTTCGCGCAGGTCGATGAATTCCGGCACGGAGCCGAGCATGGCCTCGGCCTCGATCAGCCACTTGCCGAAATCGCAAAGAGTGTGATCCTCGACGACGCAAGGCGCCTGCTGATGCGTGACCTCGGATACCCACTGGGTATGCGAGCGTCTGGCGTTGAACAAGGTATCGAGCGCTTTCAGGCGGTCCTGGTGGCCGATTTTGACCATGTGGTTCCTCATGACAAGTGGCGGATCGCATGCATCGGGTCGCATCCCTCCGGCTTATCGGCGACGGCCCGCCAGCTACGGCATTCACGCCGCGGTGGCCGTCCTTGGTTGCGGCCAGGACTGCCCGGGCATTTTACAGGAATCATCCCGGATTCAAGGGTGGGCCGGCCGATTGCAGCTCAGCGCGCGGGCAGCATGCCCTGGTCGACGACGAAGCGGATGATTTCCGCCAGGCCCTGGCCGCTCTTCATGTTGGAGAACACGAAGGGCCGCGCGCCGCGCATCTTTTTCGCATCGCGCTCCATGACGTCGAGCGAAGCGCCGACCATGGGCGCAAGGTCGATCTTGTTGATCACCAGCAGGTCCGACTTGGTGATGCCCGGCCCGCCCTTGCGCGGAATCTTGTCGCCGGCCGCGACATCGATGACGTACAGCGTCAGGTCGGACAGCTCGGGGCTGAAGGTCGCGGCGAGGTTGTCGCCGCCGCTTTCGATGAAAATCAGGTCCAGTCCGGCGAAGCGCCGGTTGAGGCGATCGACGGCTTCGAGGTTGATCGAGGCATCCTCGCGGATCGCCGTGTGCGGGCAGCCGCCGGTCTCGACGCCGATGATGCGTTCCGGCGCCAGGGCTTCATTCCTGACCAGGAACTGGGCGTCCTCCTCGGTGTAGATGTCGTTGGTCACCACGGCGATGTTGTAGCGCTCGCGTAGCGCCTGGCACAAGGCCAGGGTCAGCGCGGTCTTGCCGGAACCGACGGGGCCGCCGATGCCGACCCGCAAGGCCGGGGCGGGGTGTGAACCATCGACTCGCAATGCCTGCTTGTTCGGGTGCACGCTCATGAGCGGAATATCCTCGTGTATTGGGTTTCGTGATTGCAGCAGGCGATGGCGAAGCCCGGCGCAAAGTTGGAATAGTCGGCCGGATCCAGGGTCAGCGCGCGCCCGACCACAGCCGGCAGGCGGCGGCCGATTTCCTGCAGCAGGCGCTGGCCGGCGGCCTGACCCAGCGGCACGGCCTTCAGCGCCGCCATGGTCTGATTCTCGGCCCAGCTCCAGAGCCAGGCGGTGAGCGCGTCCGCCGGCGGGATCCGCCAGGCCGCGGCGGCGCAGGTCCAGGCCTGCATAAGAGTTGGCGTTGGCGACCCGGCGATGGCAGCGAGCAGGGGCGGCGGAAAATCGCCAAGTTCATGCAGCAGGCGCTGCATCGAGTAACCCATCTGCAGCGTCTCGGCGCGCAGTTCCGCGCTCTCGCGCGTCGCCAGATATTCCTCATCCAGTTCGCGCACCGCAGCGCCGGCGCCAACTTGCCACGCCTCCAGCATGCGCAGCAGCAACGGCGCCTCGTAACGGCCGAGATTCCATTCGAGCTGGTCGCCGATCCAGCGCAGGGCGCCGGCCTCGTCCTGCACGGTGCCGGCCTCGACCGCCCATTCGAGGCCCTGAGAATAAGTGTAGGCACCGACCGGCAGCGCCGGGCTGGCGAGTTGCAGGAGGCGCGCGAGACTCATTTGGCCTTGCCGAAGCGATCGTGGATGCGCGGTCGGGGGTCGGCAAACTCGCCCTCGCCTTCGGCGCCGTGGCCATGGCCGCCATGCGCGCCGTAGGCGCCGCTTTCCGGTTCGAAGGGCGCTTCGACCTCGCGCACCGGCAGGCCGAGCCCGCGCAACATCTCGCCCAGCACATGGTCGCAGGCAAAACGCAGGCTTCCGGCCAGAATCTGTACCGCGACATGACGATTGCCGAGGTGGTAGGCGGCACGCGCCACTTGCAGCGGGTCCTCGCTCGCCGCCTGCATCAGCAGTTCCGGCGCGGCGATCACCTCGACCACGCGGCCATCCTGGCCCTGCAGCTTGTCGCCGCCGCGCAGCACCCTGCCGCGTTCGAGGAACAGCCCGCATTCCTCGCCCGATGCCAGGCGCGTGCGCAGGCGGCTCTTGCAGCGCGAGTCGAAGGGCAGCGGCAGTTGTTCGGTCGCCACCGCGCCGGCGGCGGCGTGCCGTTCGATCAGCAGCATTTCAGAACAGGAAGTAGCGCTGCGTCAGCGGCAGCGTGCTTGCCGGTTCGCAGACCAGCAGCTCGCCGTCGGCGCGCACCGCATAGGTTTCGCTGTCGACCTCGATGACCGGCGTCGCGCTGTTGTGCAGCATGTCGGCCTTGCCCACATGGCGACAGTTCCTCACCGGCTCCAGGCGCTTGCTCAAGCCGAGCGCCAGCACCGCCGGATTCTTCAGCGCCGCCTGCGAAACGAAGGTGATCGAGGTCTTCAGGGCCTTGCCGAAGCTGCCGAACATCGGCCGGTAATGCACGGGCTGCGGCGTCGGGATCGAGGCGTTGGGGTCGCCCATCGCCGCCGCCGCGATCATGCCGCCCTTGAGGATCAGGCTCGGCTTGACGCCGAAGAAAGCCGGCTTCCACAGCACCAGGTCGGCCAGCTTGCCCGGCTCGATGGAGCCGACGACATGACTGATGCCGTGGGTGATGGCCGGGTTGATGGTGTATTTGGCGATGTAGCGCCTGACGCGTCTGTTGTCGTTGCGTGCCGTGTCGTCCTTCAGCGCGCCGCGCTGCAGCTTCATCTTGTGCGCGGTCTGCCAGGTGCGGATGATCACCTCGCCGACGCGGCCCATGGCCTGCGAGTCCGACGACATCATGGAGAAGGCGCCGAGGTCATGCAGGATATCCTCGGCGGCAATGGTCTCGCGCCGGATGCGGCTTTCGGCGAAAGCGATGTCCTCGGCGATCGCCGGGTCGAGGTGATGGCAGACCATCAGCATATCGAGATGCTCGTCGATGGTGTTCACCGTGTACGGCATGGTCGGGTTGGTGGACGAGGGCAGCACGTTGGGCAGGCCGGCCGCCTTGATGATGTCCGGCGCGTGGCCGCCGCCGGCGCCCTCGGTATGGAAGGTGTGGATCGTGCGGCCCTTGAAGGCCGCCAGCGTGGCCTCGACGAAGCCGGATTCGTTCAGCGTATCGGTGTGGATCGCCACCTGCACGTCCATGTCGTCGGCCACCGACAGGCAGTTGTCGATCGCCGCCGGCGTGGTGCCCCAGTCCTCGTGCAGTTTCAAACCCATGGCGCCGGCCTCGACCTGCTCGGCCAGCGGGCCCGGCAGCGAGGCATTGCCCTTGCCGAGAAAGCCCAGGTTCATCGGGAAGGCCTCGGCCGCGGCAAGCATGGCGTGGATATGCCAGGGCCCCGGCGTGCAGGTCGTGGCGAAGGTGCCGGTGGCGGGCCCGGTGCCGCCGCCGAGCATCGTCGTGACGCCCGACATCAGCGCCTCATCGATCTGCTGCGGGCAGATGAAATGGATGTGCGAGTCGATGCCGCCGGCCGTCAGGATCATGCCCTCGCCGGCGATGATCTCGGTGCCCGCGCCGATGGCAATGGTGACCCCCGGTTGTACGTCCGGATTGCCGGCCTTGCCGATCGCCGCGATCATGCCGCCCTTGAGGCCGACGTCGGCCTTGACGATGCCGGCAACGGCGTCGACGATCAGCGCGTTGGTGATCACGGTGTCGGCCACGTCCTTGGCAAGCCTCTGGCCCTGGCCCATGCCGTCGCGGATCACCTTGCCGCCGCCGAACTTCACTTCCTCGCCGGGTATCGTGTAGTCCTTCTCGACCTCGATCCAGAGTTCGGTGTCGGCGAGTCTGACGCGGTCGCCTACAGTCGGGCCGAACATCTCGGCATAGGCTTGTCTGGTGATTTTCATTTTGCTTGCTCCATGGGGCTGTGCGCGCCAAGGATGGCGGGTATCCGATTCCGTCCATGTCCTCCGGACCGGGCTGCGCCCGATCCTCCCCCTTTACTTACCGGAATCGGATACCCGCCATCCCCGGCGGGATGCGCTTCTGCCTTGCGACCACAAAACTGCAACACCGTCACCGGATCGGGAGGGTGGGGCGTTCTGCGCAGCGAAGTGAAGGAGGGCGTAGGCGGGGTTTCGCGGAGCACTGCTCCGCGCCGCCGAAGCCGGCTTGCCATGCAGGGCAAGTCGTGGGGACGGAGGCCATGAGCGAAGCAGAATGCCCCGCCCTCCCGATCCCGCACCAGCCGAGACACCGCAAGAGTTTTCATTTCAAAGCCCCCTGCACCTTGCCCTGAAACCCATAGACCTTGCGCTCACCGGCATAGTCGACCAGCTCCACGGTCCGCATCTGCCCCGGCTCGAAACGCACCGCCGTCCCGGCCGCGATGTTGAGCCGCATGCCGCGCGCCGCGGCGCGATCGAAGGCCAAAGCCTCGTTGGTCTCGAAGAAGTGGTAATGCGAACCGACCTGTATCGGCCGGTCGCCCGTGTTGGCGACTTCGACAGTCACGGTGCGGCGACCGGCGTTGAGCTCGATCTCGCCGGCCTCGATTTTCATTTCGCCTGGAATCATTTTGCTTGCCTCAGACGATGGGGTTGTGCACGGTCACGAGTTTCGTGCCGTCGGGAAACGTCGCTTCCACCTGGATGTCGGGAATCATCTCCGGCACGCCTTCCATGACCTCGTCGCGTTTCAAGAGAGTCGTGCCGTAGCTCATGAGTTCGGCCACGCTGCGACCGTCGCGCGCGCCTTCGAGGATGCCGGCGGTGATGAAGGCCACGGCTTCCGGGTAATTGAGCTTGAGCCCGCGTCCCTTGCGGCGCTCGGCAAGCAGCGCGGCGGTGAAGATCAGCAGCTTGTCTTTTTCGCGTGGCGTGAGTTCCATGCGGTCTCCTTCCTAGGTGTTCCAGATGCGCGGCACGGCGGCTTCGCGGCCGATGACGGATGGCCGCAGATGTTGCCAGAGTGCGACGAACCATGCGCGCGCGGCCTGAGTGGAATGGCCGAGATAGCGGCCGACGAAGAGTTGCGGCATGGCGCTGACGCCGCAGCGCGCGCCGGCTTCGCTCGCGGTGACGGCGCGGCAGGCGCGCAGGGTTTCCGGCGCAATCTCGCGCCCCGCGACCAGCACCGTGCTGCAGACGCTGAAACCGGCGAGGCCGATCGGCGAATGCAGCAGGGGCGAGCCGCCTTCGATGGCTCCGCGCTCGCGCCACAGCGGCTTGCCGGCCATACGGATGTCCGTGGCGAGATGCAGGCTGCCGCGTTCGAAAGTCTCGCCGCTGGCGCGGCGGCCGAGACAGAGGGTTTCGACGCCGATGAAGCGCGCGCCAGGTTCCAGGTCCACCGTGGTGCGCATGCTGGCCTGCGCGCCGTCGAAGACTATGCTCTCCTGCGGCAGCCATTCCGCCGTGGCGCCAGCGCCAACTTTCAGGCTCACGGCCTGCTCCGCCCATAGTCGCCCATCGGCCGGCGAGCGATACCACTTGCCGGCGCCGGGCGTGGTGAGCAGGGCCTGCGCTTCAGTGCCAAGCTCGATGCCGATCTGCAGCCGGTCGCCGCCGGCGATGCCGGCCGGCGGATGCAGCACGATCGCGTGGCATAGCCGCGGTCCTTCGGGATACAGCGCCTTCTGCACGCGCAGCGGGCCGCGATGCTCGCGCCGCGCCAGCAGGGTGGACTCGCCGCGCCGCTCGAAGCCGAGATCGAGCGAGGCCTGCCAGCAGGGTGTGATCGGGTCCGCAGGATGCATCGGCGCATCATAGCGCCGCATTACACCGCGAGCATGTCCCGCACACCGTCGGCCTCCATGTTTCCGCCTGCGCCGCGCGAGATGATTTCGCCGCGCTCCATGACCAGGTATTGGTCGGCCAGGCTGGCGGCGAAATCGTAGTACTGCTCGACCAGCAGGATGGCCATGTTGCCCTCGGCGGCCAGGCTGCGGATGGCGCGCTCGATGTCCTTGATAATCGAGGGCTGGATGCCTTCGGTCGGCTCGTCGAGGATCAGCAGGCGCGGACCGAAAGCCAGGGCGCGGCCGATCGCGAGCTGCTGCTGCTGGCCGCCGGAAAGGTCGCCGCCGCGCCGCCTGAGCATCTGCTTCAGGACCGGGAACATCTCGAAAATCCGCGCAGGGATGGGCGTGCCGTCGGGCCGCGTGGCCAGTCCCATCTGCAGGTTCTCCAGCACCGTCAGGCGCGGAAAGATCTCGCGGCCCTGCGGCACGTAGCCGATGCCGGCCTGCACGCGCTGATGCGAGGCGGCGCGCGTGAGGTCGCGGCCGTCGAAGGCAATGCTGCCGCTGCGCGAAGGCACCAGGCCCATCAGCACCTTGAGCAGCGTGGTCTTGCCGACGCCGTTCCTGCCGAGCACGGTCGTCACCTTGCCGATCGGCGCCTCGAAACTCACATCGCGCAGGATGTGGCTGCCACTGTAGTACTGGTTGAGTTTTTCGACTGTCAGCACGGAGAAGCTTTCACCACCAAGGCACCAAGGACACCAAGGGGCACCAAGAAAACCAGACCAGACTTTTGCATTGCTTCCCTTGGTGCATCTTGGTGTCCTTGGTGTCTTGGTGGTAAATGAATTTGCATTTCAGCGTCCAAGGTACACCTCGATCACTCTTTGGTCGTTCTGCACCGTGGCGAGGTCGCCTTCGGCCAGCACCGCGCCTTCGTGCAGCACCGTGACCACGCCGCCGAGCTGGGCGATGAAGGCCATGTCGTGCTCGACCACGACCAGGGAATGCTTGCCGGCCAGCGACTTGAACAGCTCGCCGGTGCGCGCGGTCTCGTCGTCGGTCATGCCGGCCACGGGTTCGTCGAGCAGCAAGAGCTTGGGGTCCTGCATCAGCAGCATGCCGATTTCCAGCCACTGCTTCTGGCCGTGCGAGAGCAGGCCGGACTGACGCCCGGCCTCGCGGTCGAGGCGGATCAGGCGCAGGGTATCGGATATCTTGTCGCGCGCGTCGTCGTCCAGCCAGGCGAAGAGGCTCACGCGCGCGCGCTTGTCCATTTTCATCGAGAGTTCGAGGTTCTCGAACACGGTCAGGTTCTCGAAAATGGTCGGCTTCTGGAACTTGCGGCCGATCCCCAGATGCGCGATCTCGGCTTCCGTCATGCGGCGCACGTCGATGTTCTGGTCGAACATCACCTTGCCGCGATCGGCCCGCGTCTTGCCGGTGATGACGTCCATCATCGTGGTCTTGCCGGCGCCGTTGGGACCGATGATGCAGCGCAGCTCGCCTTCCTCGATGTCGAGCGAAAGCTCGTTCAGCGCGCGGAAGCCGTCGAAGCTGACCGTGACTTCATGAAGCTGGAGAATGCTGACTCCGCTCATGCCGCACTCCCCTGCCTGCGTTCGTCGCGCAGCTTGCGCCACAGCCCGACCACCCCGTCCGGCAGCCACAGCGTGACGCCGACGAACAGGGCGCCGAGGAAGAACAGCCAGTATTCGGGAAAGGCCACGGTGAAGAGGCTCTTCGCCAGATTCACGATGAAGGCACCGAGCACCGGGCCGATCAAGGTAGCGCGGCCGCCGACCGCGACCCAGATCGCGATCTCGATCGAGTTGGCCGGCGACATTTCGCCCGGGTTGATGATGCCGACCTGCGGCACGTAGAGCGCGCCGGCGATGCCGCACAGGAGCGCCGACAGGGTCCAGATGAACAGCTTGTAATAGAGCGGGTTATAGCCGATGAACATGACGCGAGATTCGGCGTCGCGGATCGCCGCGAGCACCCGGCCGAGCTTCGACGTCACCAGGTAGCGCCCGAGCACCAGGGTCGCCAGCAGCATCGTTGCGGTCAGCGCGAACAGGGCCACGCGGGTTTCCGGCGCGGTGATGCTGTAGCCGAGGATGCGCTTGAAGTCGGTAAAGCCGTTGTTGCCGCCGAAACCGGTTTCGTTGCGGAAGAAGAACAGCATCGCAGCGAAGACCATGGCCTGGGTGATGATGGAGAAATACACGCCCTTGATGCGCGAGCGGAAGGCGAAGAAGCCGAACACCAGCGCCACCAGCGCCGGCACCGTGAGCACCAGGAACAGTACCCAGAGAATCGAATCCGAACCGGTCCAGTACCAGGGCAGCGCCTTCCAGTCGAGGAAGACCATGAAGTCAGGCAGATCCGACTGGTAGGAACCGTCGCGACCGATCTGGCGCATCAGGTACATGCCGAAGGCGTAGCCACCGAGCGCGAAGAACAGGCCGTGGCCGAGCGAGAGGATGCCCGTGTAGCCCCAGATCAGGTCCATCGCCACGGCGACGATGGCGTAGCACATGATCTTGCCGACCAGGGTGATGACATAGGCCGAGACATGGAAGGGGTGGCCCGCCGGCAGCAGCAGGTGCAGCGCCGGCAGCAGGACCAGGGTCAACACCGCCGCGACCGCGATCGCGATCCAGCCCTGTTTCGACGTGGCTTGCAGGAAGCGGATGATGAAAGGCTTACGCATGGCTGCCAACGACACAATAATCTTTCACCACCAAGGCACCAAGGGCACCAAGAGGCACCAAGGAAACCCCTGGAAGGTTTTGCATTGCATTTCTTGGTGATCCTTGGTGCCCTTGGTGTCTTGGTGGTAAGCGCTTTTTCATCATCAACTTTCGACGAAGCGACCCTTGAGGGCGAACAGCCCCTGCGGACGCTTCTGGATGAACATGATGATGAACACCAGCACGACGATCTTGGCGATCACGGCGCCGGCCCAGCTTTCGATGAACTTGGTGACGATGCCCAGACCCAGCGCCGCCCAGACCGCGCCGGCCAACTGGCCGACGCCGCCCAGCACCACCACCATGAAGGAATCGACGATGTAGCCCTGGCCCATGTCGGGACCGACGTTGGCGATCTGCGACAGCGCCACGCCGCCCAGCCCCGCGATGCCGGCGCCCAGGGCGAAAGCCACCGTGTCGATGCGCCCCGTCGGCACGCCGACGCAACCGGCCATGGCGCGGTTCTGCGTCACGGCACGGACGAACATGCCCAGCCGCGTCCTGTTCATCAAGGCCCAGACCAGGGCCAGCACGAACAGGGCGAAGCCGACGATGACGATGCGATTGAGCGGCAGCACGATACTGGGCAGGATTTCGAGGCCGCCCGACATCCAGGAGGGATTTGCGACCTCAACGTTCTGCGCGCCGAAGATCACGCGCGCGGCCTGGATCAGCATCAGCGACAGGCCCCAGGTGGCGAGCAGGGTTTCCAGCGCGCGGCCGTAGAGCCAGCGGATCACCGTGCGTTCGAGCAGGATGCCGACCGCGGCGGCGGCGAAGAAGGCCACCGGCACGGCCGCCAGCAGATACCAGTCGAGCTGCTCGGGAAAATGCGTGCGGAAAACTCCCTGGATCGCGTAGGTGGCGTAGGCGCCGATCATCAGCAGCTCGCCGTGAGCCATGTTGATCACGCCCATCACGCCATAGGTGATGGCCAGGCCCAGCGCCGCCAGCAGCAGGATGCTGCCCAGGCTCAGGCCCGAGAAGATGCGGCCGAGGGTCTCGGCCAGGGTCAGGCGGTCCTTGACCGCGAGGTAGGACTGGAAGGCCGCGCGGCGCACTTCGCTTTCCGGTTCGTTGGCAGGCTCGCTCTGGGCCTTGAGCTGGGCCTGGGTGTTCGGGTCGGCACTGCCTGCCAGCGCCCTGGCGGCCGCGATGCGCAACTGCGGGTCGGCATCCTTGAGCGTTGCGAGTGCATGCGCTTCGACCAGCAGGGCGCGAATCTTCGGCTCGGTTTCGCGGTCGCGCGCCCTGGCCAGCATCGGCGCCATCGCGACATCGACATTGCTGGCGATTTCCTTGACGGCCGCGAAGCGCACGGTCACGTCGGGATCGATCAGCTTGAGCACCGCCAGCGCGCCTTCCAACTCGCGCCGCACGCGGTTGTTGATGGTGATCTCCTCGCCCTTGTCGTCCTTCAGACTGCCGTCGGCGAGTTGCTGCAGCAGCGCCAGCGCCTCGGGTTCGGCGCTCAGCGCGAGCTTCTGGATCGCGGCGATCTTCTCGTCCGACTCCTCGGCGGCGAGCTGGCGCAGCAAGGCCGGATCCGGCGCCGCATGGACGGCGAGACTCAGGCAGCACAGCAGGGCAAGGATCAGACGGCGCATTTTTTTCGAAAGTTGGTGCTGGCGACACGGCGACGAAGGCCGCCGTGTCGGTTCGGCTGGTCAGAAATGAAGCGGTGAGGCTTACTTGCCCTCGGGTTCGCCCTTCTTCTTGTCGTTGCCGGGGATGTAGGGCGACCACGGGGCGGCCTTGACCGGGCCCTTGGTCTTCCAGACCACGTTGAACTGGCCGTCGGCCTTGACTTCACCGATGAACACCGGCTTGTGCAGGTGATGGTTCTTCGGGTCCATCTGGATCTCGAAGCCGGACGGCGCCTTGAACTTCTGGCCGCCGACCGCCGCGATCACCTTGTTGACATCGGTGCTCTTGGCCTTCTCCACGGCCTGGGCCCACATGTGGATGCCGACGTAGGTGGCTTCCATCGGGTCGTTGGTGACGACCGACTCGGCCTTCGGCAGCTTCTGCTTCTTGGCCCAGTCGCGGTACATCTTGATGAACTTGTCGTTCTCGGGGTTCTTGATCGACTGGAAGTAGTTCCATGCAGCCAGATGGCCTACGAGCGGCTTGGTATCGACGCCGCGCAACTCCTCTTCGCCCACCGAAAAGGCCACCACCGGCACGTCCGTGGCCTTGAGGCCGGCGTTGCCGAGTTCCTTGTAGAAGGGCACGTTGGAGTCGCCGTTGATGGTCGACACCACGGCCGTCTTCTTGCCCTCGCCGGCGAACTTCTTGATCTTGGCGATGATGGTCTGGTAGTCGCTGTGGCCGAAGGGGGTGTACTCCTCCATGATGTCGGCATCGGCGACGCCCTTCGACTTGAGGAAGGCGCGCAGGATCTTGTTGGTGGTGCGCGGATAGACGTAGTCGGTGCCGAGCAGCACCCAGCGCTTGGCCGAGCCGCCGTCCTTGCCCATCAGGTATTCGACGGCCGGGATCGCCTGCTGGTTGGGCGCGGCGCCGGTGTAGAAGACGTTCTTTTCGAGTTCCTCGCCTTCATATTGCACGGGGTAGAACAAGAGGCCGTTGAGCTCCTTGAACACCGGGTTCACCGACTTGCGCGAGACCGAGGTCCAGCAGCCGAAGACCACCGCGACCTTGTCCTGGGTCAGCAGCTGGCGCGCCTTCTCGGCGAACAGCGGCCAGTTCGAGGCCGGATCGACGACCACGGGCTCGAGCTGCTTGCCCATGACGCCGCCGTTGGCGTTGATTTCGGCGATGGTCATCAGCGCGGTTTCCTTCAGCGCGGTTTCGGAAATGGCCATGGTGCCGGAAAGCGAATGCAGGATGCCGACCTTGATGGTGTCGGCAGCGACGGCGGGCCGGGTGACGAAACCGGCGGCGGCGAGGGCGAGGGTAAGGGCCGTGGCCTTGACGAAATTGCGACGTTGCATGGTGTTCCCCTTTCAATGGATTTGAGCGGACCGACCGTCTGGATTGAAACGGTGCAGTCCTTCCATAGCGAAGGGCGTGCCATGCCATTGGCAGAACGGCGGGAACGGCCGCAATCGGCCGCTGCGGCTGGTGCAGGCCTGAATAGTCGGTTCACAACGGAAACACCGGGGACGCACCAGAATGGCGTCGCAACGAAATTCGGCTGCTCCCTATTGGTGCGCCGACCGGCCTCCCGGCGAGAAACCACTATGCATACAGGGTGGCTATTTCTTTTTGCGCGCCGCGGCCTTGCGTGGTTTCGCCGGAGCCTCGACGGGCGCTTCCGGCTTCGACGGCTGGTCGCCGATCACGCCCTTGAGCGGGCAAATCTTGAAGGCCGGGCATTTCTGGCAGCCGGCGACGATGGCAATCGGACAAAGCGTCATGGGAATTCCCTCTGCTGATGACTGGAGCCGGACAGTATGCAGCGTGCCGATGCCGGCAGCTAGGCGGTTTCGCCTAAAGCGGATATGCCGGATAGCGCTGCCGCAGGGCAAGCATCCGCGCCTGCATCGGCAGTTCGGCAGGGCCTTGCACCATCACCTGGGTGGCGCGCCGCCACAGCCTGGGCCACATGTCGTCCAGCGCATCGGCGAACAGGGCATCGACCTCGACCGGCAACAGATACCAGTCGCCACGATCGATTTCGTGCTCCAGCTGATCCGGCGCCCAGCTGGCGAAACCGCTGAACACGCGCAGACGCTTCACCGGCGTCGGCGCCGCCAGCAGTCGCCGCAGGCTGCCGCCGTCGCTGCTGAGGAACAACTGCTCCGCCATGGCGATCGCCGCCGCCGGTGCCTCCGTGCCGCGCACCAGGAACACGATCTGCCCCTCCGCCACCGGTCCGCCGTAATGCAGGTGGTGTTCCGCCGCCTGCTTCAACTCGGGAAACACACGGTCTAGGGGCACGCCGAGGCTGCGGTTGACGATCACGCCGACGGTCGAGTTGCTGCTGCCATGCCGAGTCACCAGCACCACGCTTTGCCGGAAGCGCGGATCGGCCATGCCTTCGGCCGCGATCAGCAGCACGGAACTGGCGCTGTCGACATCGGCGGCGCGCAAGGGCGCGCTGCTGCAGAGCCACAGCACGGCTATCAATGCCGACCAGGAGATGAAACGGCGACGCATGGACAAAGTATAGTCCGCGCCGGGATTCTGCCTATGCCCTCAGGAGGGTGGTCGGCAGGCCCGGCACGCCGACGCGCGAGGCGCAGGCAGGCCGGGATCAGGCCGCCACGGCCGACGGCGGCGTGGGCATCGCGCGCCGGTCGAGCAGGGCCATCCAGCCGCGGATCACGCGGTAGAGCACCCACAGCCCGGTGCCGACGATGACCATGAAGGCCGCAGGAATGCCGATCAGGGTGAAGGCCAGCAGGCCCGCCACCAGCAGCCACAGGGCGGCGAACCAGAAGCTGCGCAGCTGCCAGCGCCAATGGCTGGCCAGCCAGGTGCCGCGCACCTTGTCGCGGGTGACGTAATTGATGATCACGGCGATGATCGACGGCCAGCCGAAGACGAAGGCGCCGATGATGGTGGCCGAACTCAGGATGCCGGACGCCGCCGAAACCGCATGCAGGCCATACATCACATGGCACCAGGCCCGCGGCCCGTCCAACTGGCCGTCCGCGCCAACATCCACAGGAATCGCTTCGGGTTCGGTCATCGCACCTCCTAGAGTCCCAGTTCCTGCCACAGCAGGTCTACGCGCTGTTTCACGGCGGCGTCCATGGCGATCGGGCGGCCCCATTCGCGCGTGGTCTCGCCGGACCACTTGTTGGTCGCATCGATGCCCATTTTGCTCCCCAGGCTCGCCACCGGTGAGGCGAAGTCGAGGTAATCAATGGGCGTATTCTCGGCAATCAGGGTATCGCGCGCCGCATCGACGCGGGTGGTCAGGGCCCAGATCACTTCCGGCCAGGAACGCACGTCGACATCGTCGTCGGTGACGATGATGAACTTGGTGTACATGAACTGGCGCAGGAAGGACCAGATGCCGAACATCACGCGCTTGGCATGACCCGGATACTGCTTCCTGATGCTGACCACGGCCATGCGGTAGGAGCAGCCCTCGGGCGGCAGGTAGAAATCGACGATCTCGGGAAACTGCTTCTGCAGCAACGGGACGAAGACTTCGTTCAAGGCCAGGCCGAGCATGGCCGGCTCGTCGGGCGGCTTGCCGGTATAGGTGGAGTGGTAGATCGCATCGCGGCGCTGCGTGATGCGCTCGACGGTGAACACGGGGAACTCGGACACCTCGTTGTAATAGCCGGTGTGGTCGCCGAAGGGCCCTTCCGCCGCCGTCTCTCCAGGGTGAATGAGGCCTTCGAGCACGATCTCGGCGCTGGCCGGCACCTGCAGCTCGGAGCCGAGGCACTTCACCAGTTCCGTCTTGGCCCCGCGCAGCAGCCCGGCGAACTGGTATTCGGACAGCGTGTCGGGCACCGGCGTCACGGCCGCGAGTATCGTCGCCGGATCGGCGCCGATCACCACGGCGACCGGGAAGGGTTCGCCGGGGTGGGCCGCGCAATGCTCGCGATAGTCCAGCGCGCCGCCGCGATGGGCCAGCCAGCGCATGATGAGCTTGTTCGGTGCGATGACCTGCTGGCGGTAGATGCCGAGGTTCTGCCGCGTCCTGGCCGGTCCGCGCGTGACCACCAGACCCCAGGTGATCAGCTGCGCCGCGTCGCCCGGCCAGCAGGTCTGGATCGGCAGGCGGCCCAGGTCGACCGCCGCGCCCTCCCAGACGATGTCCTGGCAGGGCGCCGAACTCAGCAGCTTGGGCGCCATGTTCAGCACCTGCTTGAGCACCGGCAGCTTGTCCCAGGCATCCTTGAGGCCCTTCGGCGGCTCGGGTTCCTTGAGGTAGGCCAGCAGGGTGCCGACTTCGCGCAGGCGGACTTTCCAGTCCAGTTCCACGCCCTCCTCGCCTTCGGCGGCGGCGATGCCCAGGGCCACCCGGCGCGGCGTGCCGAACAAATTGGCCAGCACCGGCATCGCGTGCCCCTTGGGCTTCTCGAACAGCAGCGCGGGCCCGCCGGCACGCAACACGCGATCGGCGATTTCGGTCATCTCCAGCCGCGGATCGACTTCGACCGCGATCCGCTTGAGCTCACCCAGCGTTTCGAGTTGGGCAATGAAATCGCGCAGGTCGGTGTATCTCATGTTCGGATTTTAACCGTCCTCACCCCGGCCTGCTTCTTTGGCCGGACCCGAGCCGACAAGAGTTGATGCTGGCACCACGCCGTCACGACAGATTTGCGCGCTGCACAAATGCAATCTTGATACTATTCGCCTCCCAGACAATTCATGGCGCACGATGTCCATAGCCTTCCAATCGGCTGAAGAGCGGGCGGTCGTCAAGGCCGAGCAGATCCGGGCCTTTTTCAGCGAAACCAACGACCAGAACCTCGCCGGCGCCCTGGTGCTGAGCCTGCTGGTGTATGTGGTGCACGACGGCATTCCGGCCTGGACCTGGCAGCCGGCGCTGCTTGCGCTCTATCTGGTCACCCTGGTGCGCGCCTGGCTGATCTGGCAATACCACCGCGCCCCGGCCAGCCGCAGCAGCCTGGAATGGGGGCGCAGCCAGGCCATCAGCGGCGGCCTGTCCGGCGTTTGCTGGGGCTTCGCCAACACGGCCATGCTGGCGCACCTGCCGACGGAGTTGCAACTGCTGATCCTGACGGTGATCACGGTGGCTGCCTCGAGCAACGCTTCCGAAGGTTTTTCCTATGTCCCGCCCTCGCGCGCCTACATCCTCGCCTCGATCGGCCCCCCTGCGCTATGGCTGCTGACCGTCGGCGACCGCCTGCACACCATCCTCGGCGTGATGCTGCTGGTCTTCGTGCCGATGACGATCTGGCAGGCACGCAAGCGCAACCGGGTTTTCATCGAGGCCCAGCAGCTGCGCTTCCGCAACGAAAGGCTGGCCAGGGAACTCACCGTGCAGCGCGATGCCGCGGAACAGGCCTATCTGGCCAAGGCGCGTTTCCTGGCGGCCGCCAGCCACGACCTGCGCCAGCCGATGCAGGCCTTGTCGATCTTTCACGAACTGCTGGGCGAGGAGATTCAGGGCGACGATCGCGGCAGCAAAATCCTCGCCAACGCCCAGAAAGCCGCCGAGGGCATGAAGACCCTGCTCGACGCCCTGCTCGACGTGTCCCGCCTCGACGCCAATGTCATCACCCCGGATTGCCGCGGCTTTCCGGTGCAGGTCCTGCTGCACCAGATGGAAAGCGAATTCGCACCGATCGCCGGGCAGACGGGAATCCGCCTGCGCGTGATGCCCTGTTCGGCTTGCGTCAACAGCGATCCGGTGCTGCTCGGCCAGGTGTTGCGCAACCTGCTTTCCAATGCGCTGCGCTATACGCCGTCCGGCCGCGTGTTGCTCGGCTGCCGGCGCCGCAACGGACAACTCGCGATCGAGGTGTTCGATACCGGGATCGGCATAGCGCCCGACCAGCATTCGGCGATCTTTGCCGAGTTCTACCAGATCGGCAACAAGGCCCGCGACCGCAACCAGGGACTCGGACTCGGTCTGGCCATCGTCGAGCGCGTGGTGCGCCTGCTCGGCCATACGCTGGTCATGCGCTCCGAACCGGGGCGGGGCTCCTGCTTCAGCGTCAGCGTACCGCTGACGCCCACGGCCGACGGCCGGCCCGACGCGCAATCGCCCGACACGGCACAGGCCCAGATCGCGGGCAACCTCGCCGGCCGCCGCATACTCATGGTGGACGACGAGGAGGCCATCCGCATCGGCATGTGCGAGCTGCTGCAAGGCTGGGGCTGCGAGGTGACGACGGCCGGCTCGGTCGCCGAAGCGCTCGACCGGGCCGCGGCCGGCCCCGCGGCGATCGACGCGGTGATCTCCGACATGGGCTTGCCCGGCCAGGGCAATGGCATAGATGCGATCGCCGCGCTGCGCGAACGCTTCGGCAGCCGGCTGCCGGCGCTGCTGATCACCGGGGATACGAGCCAGGCGGCCTTGCAGGCGGCCCGCGAAGCCCAGCTCATCATGCTGCACAAACCCATCAAGCCGGCGCGCCTGCGTGCCGCGCTGACCAAGGTGATTACCGCGAACCTGCAGGAAGACAGCCGGGCCGGACAGACCGCTTCGTGAGTCGCGGGCGCGTCACCGCGCCAGCCAGGGCAGCAGATTGAGTTCGGCGACGATGCCGGCGAAGATAGCCGCACCGAACCAGTTGTTATGGCGGAAAGCCGCAAAGCAGCCCTCGCGGCGGCGTTCGCGGATCAGCGTGTAGTGATAGCCGGCCAGCGCCGCGGCGAGCGCCAAACCGCCGAAATAGCCTGCGCCGTAGCCCAGATCCCAGCCGACCACGGCAAGGATGGACAAGGTCGCCGCGTAGCAGAGCATCACCGCCGCCACGTCGAAGCGGCCGAAGGTGATCGCGGCGGTGTGGATGCCGATCTTGAGATCGTCCTCGCGGTCGACCATCGCGTATTCGGTGTCGTAGGCCAGGGCCCAGAAAATATTGGCGACCAGCAGCGTCCAGCCCAGGGCGCCGACCTCGCCGGTCGCCGCGGCGAAGGCCATCGGTATGCCGAAGCCGAAGGCGATGCCGAGATAGGCCTGCGGCAGGGCGAAGAAGCGTTTGGTGAAGGGATAGCTGGCGGCGAGAAACACGGCGATCAGGGCCAGCCACCAGACCTCGCGAAAAATCGGCAGGATCAGCAGGAAGGCGCAGAAAATCAGTATGCCGGCCAGCACCAGCGCCTCGCGCACCGACACCGCGCGCGCCGCCAGCGGCCTTTCCCTGGTGCGTTCGACATGGGGATCGAAATCGCGGTCGGCATAGTCGTTGATGACGCAGCCGGCCGAGCGCATCAGCAGCGTGCCGAGGGCGAAGATCCAGACCAGCATCCAGTGCGGCTGACCCCGGGTCGCCAGCCACAGCGCCCACAGCGTGGGCCACAGCAGCAGCAGCGTGCCGATCGGCTTGTCCAGCCGCATGAGTTTTTCGTAGAGGTCGAGGCGGTGTTTGAGTTCGGCGAATTTCATGCGGCGATTTTACCGCCGGCCGGCCTGCCCCGAGTCAGGTCCGCAATTGTCCATGATCCCACAGCGCCGGCTGCCTGAATTCACTTTTCCCCGCCGAGGCCGACGCGAAACTCTTCGAGCCGCCTCTCGTAGTCGGCGGCGTCACCGAAATCCAGGAAGCGCGCATAGCGCGCATGGGTGCCGAGCATCCTGCGCGCATGCTTGATCGGGCAGAAATACTCTTCGGTGCGCGCCACGATTTCGGCGACGTAGGCAATCAGGCCGGTGCCATAGGCGCAATAGGTGCAATGGAATTTCTCGACGAAATTCAGATATTCGAGCTGCTGCCGGTCGAACACGATGTAGTCGCCGCGGTGCGCCTTGGCCACGCCGTAAATCGGGAAACACACGGCCTGGTAGAAGCTGACGCAAAGATCGAGAAGCGCCAGCGGCACGATCATGGAGTAAATGACCGGCCCGGTGATCAGGTTCTGCGGACGGTAGGTGACCAGCCAGTGGAAAAACCCCGTCTTGAGCCGCAGATGCGCCTGCCTGATCGACTGCTCGAACTCGACGCGCTTGCCCTTGATCTGGAACAGCACGCTGTCTTCCTGTTCGTGGAGCGCCAGGCGCAAATCCTCTTCGAGTGCGGACATCTGGGCCAGCAGGTGGCGAACGCGGTCATTCATGAGTGGCTCCAGTCCCGACAATGCCGCAGTCTAGCAACTCAGGCTCTCAGTAGTTCCTCGCGGCCACCCAGCCAGCGCTGCAAATGCGCCTCGGCGCGTTCGGGGGCGGCATGCAGCATGTCCTCGGCGACGGCGCGGGCCTGCTCCACCAGCGCCGCGTCTTCCAGGTCGGCATAGCGCAACAGCGGCAGGCCGCTCTGGCGGGCGCCGATGAACTCGCCGGGACCGCGCAGGCGCAGATCCTCGCGCGCGATCGCGAAGCCGTCGGTGCTTTCGTAGATCACCTTCAGCCGCGCACGCGCCAGCTCGCCCAGCGGCTGGGCGTAGAGCAGGATGCAGGCCGACTGCGCCGCGCCGCGGCCGACGCGGCCGCGCAGCTGGTGCAGTTGCGCGAGGCCGAAGCGCTCGGCGTGCTCGATCACCATCAGGCTGGCATTGGGCACATCGACGCCGACCTCGATCACCGTGGTCGCCACCAGCACCTGGATCTCGTTCGCCACGAAGGCCGCCATCACCGCGGCCTTGTCGGCGGTCTTGAGCCGGCCGTGCACCAGGCCGATGCGCAGGTCGGGCAGCTCGGCGACGAGGCGCGCGTAGGTTTCCTCGGCGGTCTTGAGTTGCAAAGTTTCACTCTCTTCTATCAGCGGACAGACCCAGTAGGCCTGGCGCCCGCCGCGGCAGGCTTCGTGCACGCGCACCAGGACCTGGTCGCGGCGCGCTTCGGCGACCAGCTTGGTGGTGACCGGGCTGCGTCCGGGCGGCAGTTCGTCGAGCACCGAGACGTCGAGGTCGGCGTAGTAGCTCATGGCCAGGGTGCGCGGAATCGGCGTCGCCGACATCGCCAGCTGGTGCGCGTACTGGCCCTTCTCCTTCAACGCCAGGCGCTGGCGCACGCCGAAACGGTGCTGCTCATCGACGATGGCGAGGCCGAGGCGGGCGAACTCGACCTTGTCCTCGATCAGGGCATGGGTGCCGATCGCGATCGGCGTGTCGCCAGCGCCAACTCTTGCGATCGCGGCTTCCTTCTCGCGCTTCCTGAGGCTGCCGGTGAGCCAGGCGACCTCTAGCCCTAGCGGTTCCAGCCAGGCCGCGAGCTTGCGGTAATGCTGCTCGGCGAGGATTTCGGTGGGCGCCATCAGCGCCGCCTGGTAGCCGGCTTCCACCGCATGCAGCATGGCCAGCGCGGCGACCACGGTCTTGCCGCTGCCGACGTCGCCCTGCAGCAGGCGCTGCATCGGATGCGGCTGGCCGAGATCGGCGGCGATCTCGCGCCAGGCGCGGCTCTGCGCACGGGTCAGGCGAAACGGCAGAGCCGCGAGCAGCGCCGTGGTCAGCGTCGCGCTCGCCACCAGGGGCGGTGCGCCGCGCGCGCGTCTTGCGCTGTAGGCGCGGCGCAGGCTCAGCTGCTGCGCCAGCAGCTCGTCGAACTGCACGCGGCGCCAGGCCGGATGCTCGCGGGCTTCCAGCGCGGCCTGGGTCGTCTCGGGCGGCGGCGTATGCAGCAGGCGGATCGCATCGGCAAATTCGGGCAGGTTCAGGCGCTGGCGCAGTTCGGGCGCCAGCGTGTCGGCCAGGTCGGCGCGCGCCAGGGCGCGTTCGATCAGGCGCCGCAGCGTCGCCTGGCCGAGGCCGGCCGTGGTCGGATAGACCGGCGTCAGGCATTCCGGCAGCGGCTCGCCGGCGCCGACCACATGGAAGCGCGGATGGATGATTTCGGGGCCGAGGTAGCCCTCGTGCACCTCGCCGAAGACACGCAGGCGCGCGCCGGGCTGCAGCACTTTCTGCTGGCTCGGGTAGAAGTTCAGGAAGCGCAGAGTGAGCACCCCGTCGCCATCCCTGACCCGCGCCAGCAGCTGGCGGCGCGGACGGTAGGCGATTTCGCTGGCCACCACCGCGACCTCGAACTGCGCCGCGACGCCGGGCCGCGCATCGCGCAGCGCGGTGATGCGCGTTTCGTCTTCGTAGCGCAGCGGCAGATGGAGGACGAAATCGGCGTCGGTGCGCAGACCGAGCCGCGCCAGCCGGGCCGCGAGGGTGTTGGCAGCCGGCTGGTCAGCCAAGGACAAGCACGGCGTCCGCCTCGACCAGGGCGCCGCGCGGCAGTTCCTTGACGCCCACCGCGGCACGCGCCGGGAAGGGCTCGCGCAGATACTTCGCCATGGTTTCGTTCACCTTGGCGAAGTTGGCCAGGTCGGTCAGGTAGATGTTGAGCTTGACCGCATCGTTCAGCGTGGCGCCGGCCGCCTCGGCGACGGCCTTGAGGTTCTCGAACACGCGCACGATCTGGGCGTCGATGCCCTCGACCATCTGCATGGTCGCCGGATCGAGGCCGATCTGGCCCGACATATAGACCGTGTTGCCGACCTGCACCGCCTGGGAATAAGTGCCGATCGCAGCCGGCGCGGCAGTGGTGGAAACGATTTTTCGACTCATGATTTTGTCCTATTTGAGGGTGACCAGCTCGCCGCCGTAGATGCCCAGTTCCTTCAGTTTGGCCCGCGCGGCTTCGGCTTCTTCCCTGGATTTGAACGGGCCGACCTGAACCTTCGCCTCGACGCTGAGGCTGGACGGAATCTTCAGTACGTCGAGCTTCGCGCGCAGATCCTCGGCCGTCGCCACATCGCTGAAGGCGTGCAGCCGCAGGACGAAACGGCCCGTGCCGACCGCCACGGCAGGTGCCACGACAGGTGCCGCGGATTCGGCCGCGGCGGTGGCCGGCCTGGCCGGCGCGGCGGCCTTGGCCTGATCGCCCGTCCCGTAGAGCTGATACAGCATCGCGACGCTGCCCAGCACGCCCACCACCAGCAGGGCGACGACGATGACGCTGTTGACCAGGCGCTTGCGGCGGAAATCCGCCGGCGTCGCTTCGTCATCGGCGTCGGGGAGCGGCGCTTCGTTCATTGCCGGCCGGCCGTCATGCGCAGCGCTCCAGGGCCTGATCGATATCCCAGAGGATGTCGTCCAGGGTCTCCAGTCCGACCGACAGGCGCACCATGTCCGGCGTCACGCCGGAGGCGCGCTGGTCGGCCTCGGCGAGTTGCCTATGGGTGGTCGATGCCGGATGGATCACCAGCGTCTTGGCATCGCCGATATTGGCCAGGTGCGAGCAGAACTGCAGGGCGTCGATGAAGCGTTCGCCGGCAGGCTGGCCACCCTTGACGCCGAAGCTGAGCAAGGCGCCGGCGCCCGGATGGCGGGCCGTGCCGAGGTAGCGCTGCGCCAGCGCGTAGCCGGGGCTGGCGGGCAGGCCGGGGTAATTGACCCAGGCCACGCGCGGATGGTGTTCGAGATGCCGCGCCACGGCCAAAGCATTTTCGCAATGCCTGTCCATGCGCAGCGGCAGGGTCTCGATGCCCTGCATCAGCTGCCAGGCCGAAAACGGCGACAGCGCGGGACCGAAGGTGCGCAGGGTTTCCATGCGCGCCTTCATGGTGAAGCCGAAATCGCCGAAGGTCTCGTAGAACTTGACGCCGTGATAGCCGGCCGAGGGCTCGGTCATGCCGGGAAACTTGCCGTTGCCCCAGTCGAATTTGCCGGACTCGATCACCACGCCGCCCAGCGTCGTGCCGTGGCCGCCGAGGAACTTGGTCGCCGAGTGCACGATGATGTCGGCGCCGTGCTCGAAGGGCCGGCACAGGTAGGGCGAGGGCACCGTGTTGTCGATGATCAGCGGCACGCCATGGGCGTGGGCGATGGCCGCCACCGCGGCGATGTCGAGCACGTTGAGCCGCGGATTGGCGACGGTCTCGGCGAACACGCATTTGGTCCTGGCGGTCAGCGCGGCGCGGAAATTTTCGGGATCGTCGGAATCGACGAAGCTGGTCGCTATGCCCAGCTTGCGCAGGCTGACGTCGAGTTGCGAGAAACTGCCGCCATACAGCGAACGCGCCGCGACGATGTGGTCGCCGGCCTCGCACAGGGTCAGCAGCGCGAGGATCTGCGCCGCCAGCCCGGTGGCCGCGGCCACCGCGGCACGGCCGCCTTCGAGCGCCGCCATGCGCTCCTCGAAGGCGGCGACGGTCGGATTGCCGATGCGCGAATAGACGTTGCCGAAGGTTTGCAGATTGAACAGGCTGGCCGCATGCTCGGCCGAATCGAAGACGAAGGACGTGGTCTGGTGGATCGGCAGCGCGCGCGCGCCGGTCGCCGCGTCCGGCTGGGCGCCGGCATGCAGGCAGAGTGTTTCGATACCGAATTGGCGATCCGTCATGATTCGTGATCAGGGTAATTTGCGTCGATAATAGCGGCCCTGCCGTCTCGCATAATACGCGATCAAACCCCTCTCCCAGCCATGTTTCTGCTGAAGAAACTCCTCGCCGCCCTGATCCTGCCGCCCGCCGGTCCGCTGCTGCTGGCGCTGTGCGGCCTGTGGCTGACGCGCGCGAAGAGTTGGCGCTGGCAGCACGGCGGCCGCTGGCTGGCGATGCTCTCGCTCCTGGGCCTGCTGCTGCTGTCGCTGCCCTTCGTCGGCAACGCGCTGATGGCGCCGCTGGAACCCCATCCGCCGATCGCGCCGGAGCAGTTGCTGCGCGTCCAGGCCATCGTAATACTCGGCGGCGGCTCGTATCACGCGGCGCCCGAATACGGCGGCGACACCGTTGGCTACACCACGCTGGAGCGCCTGCGCTACGGCGCGCGGCTGGCGCGGCAATCCGGGCTGCCGCTGCTGGTCAGCGGCGGCGCGCCCTATGGTGGACGGGCGGAGGCCGAGTCGATGAAGGCGGCGCTGGAGCAGGATTTCGGCGTCAAGGTGCGCTGGGTCGAAACCGCCTCGCGCGACACCGCGGAGAACGCCAGCCTCTCGGCGCCGCTGCTGAAAGCCGCGGGCGTCGCGCGCATCGCCCTGGTCAGCCACGGCTGGCACCTGCCGCGCGCGATCGCACTGTTCGAGAAGCAGGGGCTGCAGGTGATACCGGCGCCGACGGCCTTCAGCACCGGATCGCCCTCGCTGGTCGAGAACCTGCTGCCCAGCGCACTGGTGCGCAGCCGCTGGGCGCTCAACGAATACCTCGGCCGACTCTATAACCGTTTGAAGGAATGATGATGAACGATGAACTGCTGATCGGCCTCGTATCGATTTCCGACCGCGCCTCCAGCGGTGTCTACGAAGACAAGGGCATACCCGCGCTGCAGGAATGGTTCGGCCAGGCGCTCTGCTCGCCCTGGCGCATGGAGACGCGCCTGATCCCCGACGAGCAGGCGAAGATCGAGCAGACCCTGATCGAGCTTTGCGACAGCGCCGGCTGCCACCTGGTGCTGACCACCGGCGGCACCGGTCCGGCGCTACGCGACGTGACGCCGGAGGCCACGCTGGCCGTGGCGCACAAAGTCATGCCCGGCTTCGGCGAACAGATGCGGCAGATCTCGCTGGCCTTCGTGCCGACCGCGATCCTGTCGCGCCAGGTCGGCGTGATCCGTAACAAGACCCTGATCCTCAACCTCCCGGGACAGCCGAAGTCGATCAAGGAAACCCTCGAAGGCGTCAAGGATGCGCAGGGCCAGCAGCGGGTGCCCGGCATCTTCGCCGCGGTGCCCTACTGCCTCGACCTGATCGGCGGCCCTTATGTCGAGACCAACGAGTCCGTGGTCAAGGCCTTCCGCCCGAAGTCGGCGATCCGCCCGCCCAGATGAACAGCGCTTTCTGCAACAAGCTTCAGTCCCGTCATTCGACCCGGCTGGATTTTCAGGCACTTCAAAGGAGAACATCATGAACGCCATCAACTTCAAACGCGAAATCGCGGACACGCTCGACCAGGCCATCGAACGGGCGACCAAGGCCCTCGGCGCCGAAGGCTTCGGCATCCTGACGCGCATCGACATGCACAGCAAGATCAAGGAGAAGACCGGCAAGGAGATCGTGCCCACGGTGATCCTCGGCGCCTGCAATCCGAACCTCGCCTACGAAGCCTACGTGGCCAACTCCGACGTCGCGAGCCTGCTGCCCTGCAACGCGGTGGTGCGCGAAGTCGCGCCGGGCAAGATTTCGCTGGAGTTCGCCGCGCCCTCCGGCATGATGCGCATCCTCGGCGACGAGAAGCTCACCGCGCTGGCGCGCGAAGCCGATACGCGGATCGAGCGCGCACTGGCCAACGCCTAGCAGGTAGTCAAAAAGAAAAAGCATTCACCACCAAGACACCAAGTTCACCAAGGGACACCAAGAACTTCTCGTTCTTCTATCGGTTTCTCTTGGTGCATCTTTGTGTCCTTGGTGTCTTGGTGGTGAGATTTTTCATCAGATCGAGATTGACTGACTACTAGGCGCCGGGCCGCGAATCCCGGTTCGGCCACGACGGGGTTCAATCGCCGCGCTCCCCGTCGTGCCGTTCGAGGTCCAGGACGAAAACCTTCAGCAGCTTGTCGATCTTGTCCGCATCGCCGATGAAGCGGCATCCCGCGCGACAAGCCGATTTACCGTCCCGCAGGCCAAGCCGGACCGAATTCATGACCTGTATGTCCACGCAAGCCACGCTGCCGTCAGGCAAGTCGATGCGGCACCCGGTGAGCACCGTACCCGGCTGCAGATTGATTGTCGGGTCATAGACCATGAAGCCCAGTCCCGACAGCCCGATATCGACAATGCGGGCGTCAAACGGCGTGATGCCACCGGCGTCGGCAAGACAGTTCAACTTCGTCTCGGGAACGACCTGGATACGCTGGTGCGCGCGCCGCTGCTCGACGAACAGGACGTCGGGAAAGTCGAATCGGCTTCCCGGCAGCGGATCATCCTGTTCGACCGGATGGCTTGCCATGAATCCGACGCACCCCTTGGGATGACTGGCGCGAAAGAGTATGGCTCCCGCGGCAAACACTCCGGCATTGGCCGTCTTGTTATCGCTATAGCCAACGACAATCAAGTTCTGCTCGGCACATACCCGGCGCAAATCGGCGATGAACAACCGATCGTGAACCTGATGGTGAGATACCAGCGGATGATTGCCGTCAACCAGCGTTTGCAGGACGGCGGCTATCTCGATGCGCGACCGGACCAGTCCCTGGGTGCTCCCGGCAATCCGCGTCCAGTCGTCGGCAGGCTCTGAGGGCTGCACCAGTTTTGGGCTGGCAATGACGGGCTGGAGATGGCAGTCCAGACGCAAGCATCACGCGCTGCTGCCGGGATGGGACCGGGACGCTCAGCTGAAGGACTGCACGAAGAAATTGGCGATGACATAGTCGGCGCCCCTGGCCAGCGTCTCGCGCGGATGCAAACGCGCGGTCTTGTCGTCGAGCGAGAACACCAGCGCCACCTTGTCTTCGAGCGCATCGGGCGGCAGGGCCATGCGCGCGTATTCGCCGACTTGGGGCACATCCAGCAACAGCGCCTCGGTCCACAGTCCGCCGGCATCGGCGAGCACGGCGCGCGGTGATTTCGAGATGGTTTCGACGCCGACCGAACCCTGGTTCGGTGCGGAGCGCACATAGCGGCGCACGATGCCGACCAGCCAGTTCTCGCCGCCGTCGGGCTGCAGGCCGACCAGGCAGCCGACGCGGATCCAGTCGTTGCGCGAAATGCTCACGCTCGCGCCAAGGCCGCCCAGGCTGACATCGTCCACCGCCCAGGATTCGATTCCCTCGCTGCCGTTGGCGCGTCCCGAAAGCCGCTTGTGCACGGCGGCCAGCCCATTTACGGCTTTCAGCGGCGAACTGATGCGGCGTCGGGCCGTGCTGCGCATCGGCGGCTTGGGCGCCCAGCACAGCGCCAGGTGCTGCAGCACCGGCAGCACGGTGTCGGCGGCGTATTGCGCCCCCATGTTGATGTCCGGCGGCACTCGACCCTCGGCGCGAATCTGCGCCATGGTCTTTTCCACCGCTTCCATGGCGCGTACGCCGTTGAAGAAGCGCAGGGTCGGCGTCACTTCCGGCAGTTTTGCGAGCCGCGTCGGCGGCAGCGGTTTGGCGGCATCCACCCAATACACGTTATCCGGCCGCAGTTCGCGAATCAGCGAAAAGTGGGGCAGGAAGTGGGCGATGAGGCGCTCGCCAATCTCTATCTCCAGGGGCTGCAGCTTGTCCATCGATGTCGCCTGGAATACCAGCACCTTCAGGTATTCCGCCTCGATCGTGGTTTCAGGGCTGCCGGCATGCAACTGCAGCGGCTTCTGTTCGAGCTTCGCCTCGACCGCCGCGAGATAGATGCCGCCCAGCGTCGCCCAGAATTGGGCGTCGACGGGCCCGTAGCGAAACTGTTTCCACTTGAACTGGGCCGCCAGCGCATCGATCAGGTGGGCATAGAGCAAGGGCAGCTGGGACCGGATCGCATCGCCGTCCTTTCCCGCCGCACGATAGCGGGCAAGGCAGTCGCCATAGGCGTCGACCAGCAACTGCCAATAGCCGTGGCCGGTTTCCCACTGCCGTGTTTCCTGGGACCGGCTGGCGGCACTCAGGGACGGATAGTCGCGGCCGAGACGGCGCGCCTGCGCCGCGGCGGCCTCGTCGAGCTTGAAGATGATGTCCAGGCGTTGCGCCAGCTTGAAACTCTCGTCGGCGGCGATCGACTCCAGCCAGGCACTGGCGTCTTCCATGGCATCGAGCGGCTCGCGGCCGGCGATCTCGGCCAGGACGTTCTTGGCTTCGCGCGGGTCGGCCAGTGGATGGGCGGGCTGCTTGTTGGAAAAGAATCCGAGCATGGAGTTGGGTCTTCGGCACTTTGGTAATAGGGCTACAGGATAGCCGGTCGCATCGGCGGTGTCATTCCCGCACCGGCCCGCGTGCCTGCCGCAATGCGCTGCGAGGAAGCGTCATGGATGTTTCCTGGCGGAATAGCCTCTAAAATGAGCGGTCGATTATAAGTCCTGCCGCCAAACGCCATGCGTCCCTACCTCGACCTGATGCGCCACGTACTCGACCACGGACACGAGAAATCCGACCGGACCGGCACCGGCACCCGCTCGGTGTTCGGCTGGCAGATGCGCTTCGATCTGGCCGAGGGCTTCCCCCTGCTGACCACCAAGAAGCTGCATCTGCGCTCGATCATCCACGAACTGCTGTGGTTCCTCCAGGGCGACACCAACATCCGTTACCTCAAGGAAAACGGCGTCTCGATCTGGGACGACTGGGCCGATGCCAAGGGCGACCTCGGCCCGGTATATGGCCACCAGTGGCGGCACTGGCCGGCCGGCGACGGTGGGGAGATCGACCAGATCGCGCAATTGATCGAAGGCCTGAAGAAGAATCCGGATTCGCGCCGGCACATCGTTTCGGCCTGGAACCCGGCCGACATCCCGCAGATGAAGCTGCCGCCCTGCCACGCCCTGTTCCAGTTCTATGTCGCACCCGCGCCAGCCGGCGCGGCCGACTCGCGCGGCCGGCTGTCCTGCCAGCTCTACCAGCGCAGCGCCGACATCTTCCTCGGCGTGCCCTTCAACATCGCCTCCTATGCGCTGTTCACGCTGATGGTGGCCCAGGTCTGCGACCTGACGCCGGGCGATTTCGTGTGGACCGGCGGCGACTGCCACCTCTACTCGAATCATCTCGAACAGGCCCGGCTGCAGCTCGCGCGCGAGCCGCGCCAGCGGCCGACCATGAAACTGAACCCCGAGGTGAAGGACATCTTCGGCTTCCGCTACGAGGATTTCAGCCTCGAAGCCTACGATCCCCATCCGCACATCGCCGCGCCGGTGGCCGTGTGAACGTCCCGCCGCCGGGCCGCCCCAAGGCGGGACCAGTCAAACACGGAGGAGGCAAAGCCGACGAACCATCGTCACCCCCTTTCCCAGAAAGGGGGGCGGGGGGAAAGCTTCTACTGTGCGGCGACATAGGCGGCACCAAGACCCTGCTCGGTCTGGCAGACGACGGCGGTCTGATTGTCGATCGCCGTTACGCCAACGCCAACTTTCAGGATTTCGCCAGCCTGCTCGCAAGCTTTCTCGCCGACACACAGACCGACGCTGCGCGGATCGATGGCGGCTGCCTCGCCGTGGCCGGCCCGATCGCCGATGACGGCCGCTGCGCACGACTGACCAACCTGCCCTGGCACATCGACTGCGACGCCCTGTCGTCCCGCTTCGGCCTGCCCGGCCTGCGTCTGGTGAATGACTTCGCCGCCGCCGCAATGGGCGCCGTGAACTCGTCCGCGGCGCATTTGCTGACCCTGCAGCGGGGCGAGCCGCTGCCGGGCGCGCCCTGCCTCGTGGTCGGCGCCGGCACCGGCCTCGGCATGGCCGTGGTCCTGCCGCAAGACGATGGCTGGCGCATTCTTGCCGGCGAGGGCGGCCATGTCGCCTTCGCCCCGGCCGACGCGCAGCAGATGGCCTTGTGGACTTTTCTTCAGGCGCGGCATGGCCGCGTCACCTGGGAAAGGGTGGTTTCGGGTCCGGGGCTGACCGCCATCCACGAGTTCGTCGCCGGCGTGAATTTGCCCCCCGACGAGATCGCCGCACAGGCATCGGTGAACCCGGAGGGTGCCGAGCGCCGCTCGCTGGAACTGTTTCTCGCCGCCTATGGCGCCTTCGCCGGCGACATGGCGCTGGCCTGCCTGGCGCGCGGCGGGGTTTTCCTGGCCGGCGGCATCGCCGCCAGGCTACTGCCGCTGCTGCGCCAGAGCGGCTTCCTCGCCGCCTTCAATGCCAAGGCCGAGCACGCCGATATCGCCGCGCGCATGCCGATCCACGTCGCCACCGATCCGCTGCTGGGGCTGCAGGGGGCGCTGCATCTGGCGCCCCGTCACACATAAGCCTTGACCATCGTCAATAGGCTGTCATATGGCAGGCGCAATATGGCAGCCAGGTTTTGACAACCCGGAGGAGAGATATATGACGAGTCCGAAGAGCACCATCAAGAGCGCGTCCGCGAAACCTGCGGCGCCGGCGAAACGGGTGGCTGCGGCCAAGCCGAAGGCTCCGGCCAAGGCGCCTGCGGTGAAGACGCCGGAGCCGACGGCGAAGAAGGTCGCGGCAAAACCGGTGGCCGCCAAGCCGCTGCCCAAGGCCGCGGCGCCCAAGGCGGCCGCTGCAGCTGCGAAGAAGCCGAAAGGCGTGCCGCCCGAGCAACGCAGGAATTACATCGAGATGGCGGCCTACTACATCGCCGAGCGGCGCGGTTTTGCGCCGGGCAATCCGCTCGAAGACTGGGTGCAGGCCGAAGCCGAGATCGACCGGCTGCTGGCGCAAGGCCGCCTGGGCGGCTAGGTCCGGCGCGAAGCCGCTCAGGCCGGCAGCAGCACCAGTGCCGCCAGCGGCGGCAAGCTCAGCGCAAGCGAAGCGGGGAAGCCCATCCAGGGCACCGGCGCGGCGCTGACGCGGCCGCCGTTGCCCAGGTCGCTGCCGCCGTAGTGCGCCGAATCGGTGTTGAGCCGCTCCAGGTAATCCTGTGCCAGCGGCACGCCGAGGCGGTAGTTGTGGCGCGGCACCGGCGTGAAGTTCAGCACCACCACGGCATGGCGGCCGTCGCGCGCGCGACGCAGCCAGCTCACCACCGACTGGTCGGCATCATGGCAGTCGATCCACTGAAATCCCGCGGCGGAGAAGTCGAGTTCATGCAGGGACGGTTCATTCACGTAAAGCCGGTTGAGTTCGGCCACCAAGGTCTTGACTCCGTCGTGCAAGGGATATTGCAGCAGATGCCAGGGCAGCTCTTCGCCGGCCCGCCATTCCCAGGACTGCCCGAGTTCGGCGCCCATGAACTGCAGCTTCTTGCCCGGCGCCATCATCTGGTAAGCCAGCAGCAGGCGCAGATTGGCGAAGCGCTGCCATTCGTCGCCCGGCATCTTGCCCAGCAGGGAACTCTTGCCGTGCACCACTTCGTCGTGCGACAGCGGCAGCACGAAGTTCTCGGTGTAGGCGTAGAGCTGGCCGAAGGTCAGGCGTTCATGGTGGAAGCGGCGATGCACCGGATCGTGCGCCATGTAGTCCAGCGTATCGTTCATCCAGCCCATGTTCCATTTCATCGAGAAACCCAGGCCGCCCAGCCAGGTCGGCCGCGACACCATCGGCCAGGCCGTGGATTCCTCGGCAATGGTCAGCGCACCGGGAAAGTCGCCATGCACCATTTCGTTGAGTTCGCGCAGGAAGGCAATCGCTTCGAGGTTCTCGCGCCCGCCATGGACGTTCGGCGTCCAGTCGCCGGGCTTGCGCGAGTAGTCGAGATAGATCATCGAGGCCACGGCATCGACGCGCAGGGCATCGACGTGGAATTCGGACAGCCAGTAATACGCCGAGGAAAGCAGGAAGCTCCTGACCTCGTTGCGGCCGTAGTTGAAGACATGCGTGCCCCAGTCGGGATGCATTTTCTGCTTCGGGTCTTCATGCTCGTAGAGCGCCGTGCCGTCGAAATGCGCCAGAGCCCAGTCGTCGGCCGGAAAGTGGCCGGGCACCCAGTCGAGGATCACGCCGATACCGGCCTGGTGCAGGCTGTCGATCAGGAAGCGCAGTTCATCGGGGCTGCCGAAGCGCGAACTCGGGGCGAAGAAGCCGGTGCATTGATAGCCCCAGGATTCGTCGAGCGGATGTTCCATCAGCGGCATGAATTCGACGTGGGTATAGCCGAGCTCGACCAGATAGGGCACCAGGCGCGCCGCCAGTTCGCGGTAGCTGTAGAAGCTGCGGTCGGGATGGCGCATCCAGCTGCCCAGATGCATTTCGTAGGTGCTCATCGGCGCCGCCTGCCAGTCGCGCGCTGCGCGCGCCTGCATCCAGCCGGCATCGTGCCAGACGTGCGCCGAGTCCGGTGTCACGCAACAGGCCGTCGCCGGACGCCGCTCGAAGGCGCGCGCATAGGGGTCGCTCTTCAGGCGCAGCGCGCCGCTGCCGCGTACCCGCAACTCGAAGCGGTACAGCGCGCCGGCGGGCAGTTGCGGAATGAACAGCTCCCAGACCCCGGACGCGCCCAGGGTCGCCATCGGATGCACGCGGCCATCCCAGCCGTTGAAGGCGCCCACCACCGAGACGCGTTCGGCATTCGGCGCCCAGACGCGAAAGCAGACGCCGGCGATGCCGTCGCGGGTTTCCGCCAGCGCGCCCAGGGTGCGCCAGGCCTGGCGCAGGCGGCCGGCGTTGAACAGGTACAGGTCGTCGCCCGGCACTTGCGGCGGGAAGGCGTAGGCATCGTAATGGATCGCGCCATCGACGTTCAGCCGCCACGGCCGCGGCGGCGGCGCACTTCCCTGCCACTCGAACAGGCCGCTGCCGCCGCGGCGCGCAAGCATCGCCCAACTGCCATCCGCCAGTTCCACCGCGATCGACCGGGCCTGCGGCCGCAACACGCGCAGGCGCCAGCCGGCACCTTCGGCATGCAGGCCCAGCACCGAGAACGGATCGTGTTCACGCGCTTCGAGCAGCGCGGCGCAGGAAGGATTCGACATGGATATATATTCGAAGAGTTTTTTTGCTATCGTGCGGATTGTAGCCGCTATGGAGAGAGACCCATGCAATCGATTCTGGAACTAGGCGGCGGGCGGCCCGTGCGACATTGCTCCGTGCCGAAGGCCTGCCCATGAGAGCCAGCGAGATCGCCCGCAACACTTTCGGCATCGTGCTGGCCGGCGGACGCGGCAGCCGCCTGATGCAGCTCACCGACTCGCGCTCGAAGCCGGCGGTGCCCTTCGGCGGCAAGTTCCGCATCATCGACTTCACGCTGTCGAATTGCGTCAACTCCGGCATCCGCCGCATCGGCGTCGCCACCCAGTACAAGGCGCAGAGCCTGATCCAGCACCTGCAGCGCGGCTGGAGCTTTCTCGACGGCCGCTTTCACGAATTCGTCGATATCCTGCCGGCGCAGCAACAGGTTGGCGAGTATTGGTATCGGGGAACGGCCGATGCGGTGTTCCAGAATCTCGGCCTGATCCGGCGCAACCGGCCCAGGTACGTGCTGGTGCTCTCCGGCGACCATGTCTACAAGATGAACTACTCGCGCATGCTGTCCGAGCATGTGCAGCGCCAGGCCGATTTCAGCGTGGCCTGCATCGATGTGCCGCGCGCCGAGGCCAGCGAGTTCGGCGTCATGCACGTCGACGACCAGCAGCGCGTCGTGGCTTTCGTCGAGAAGCCGAAGGATCCGCCGCCGATTCCCGGCCGCCCCGACCGCGCCCTGGCCAGCATGGGGGTGTATGTGTTCAATGCCGAGTTCCTTTACGAGCAGTTGATCCGCGACCACGACGACCCGCACTCGTCGCACGACTTCGGCAAGGACCTGATCGGGCAGTGCCTCGAACGCCATCGGGTGTATGCCCACAATTTCGCCGACTCCTGCGTCGGCATGGACCATACCGGCATTCCCTACTGGCGCGACGCCGGCACCATCGACGCCTATTGGGAGGCCAACATGGAGTTGACCAAGGTCACGCCCGAACTCAACCTCTACGACGAAGAATGGCCGATCTGGACCCACCAGGAGCAACTGCCGCCGGCGAAGTTCGTCTTCGATGACGAGGGCAGGCGCGGCATGGCCGTCGATTCGCTGGTCTCGGGCGGCGACATCATCAGCGGCGCCAGCGTGAGCCGCTCGCTGCTGTTTTCCCGCGTGCATATACACAGCTACGCCGAGATCGAGGATTCGGTGATCCTGCCCGACGTCGATATCGGACGCCACGTCAAGCTGCGCCGGGTGGTCATGGACAAGCATTGCCGCGTACCCGAGGGCATGCAGATCGGCTACGACGTCGGCGCCGACCGCCAGCGCTTCCATGTCAGCGAAAACGGCATCACCCTGGTCACGCCCGGAATGCTCGGTCAATCGGCGAACTATGTGCGCTGGACCGAATCCCGCAGCATGCCGCGGGCCGACCCGCCAAACACATGAAGCAGCTCGACCTGGTCTTCCTATGGCATATGCATCAGCCGGACTATCGCGACCATGGGGCGCCGCTGAAAGTTCCCGGAGGGATGCAGAGAGTTGGCGCTGACGCCCCGGCGAAGGAGCCCAGCGCGGAGTTCGTGCTGCCCTGGGTCTATCTGCATGCGATGAAGGACTACGTCGACATGGCCGGGCATCTCGAACGCCATCCGCAGATCCGCTGCGTGGTCAATCTGGTGCCGGTGCTGCTCGACCAGATCGAGGACTACGCGCAGCAGTTCGCCAGCGGCCGGTTTCGCGATCCGCTGCTGCGCATGCTGGCGACGCCCGACCTGGAACACATCGGCGAGGCGGACCGGCAGGTACTGCTGGGCACCTGCTTCCGCAGCAACCAGTCCACGATGCTGGCCCCCTTCCCCCAGTACAAGCGCCTGCACGACATCTACCTGCTGCTCACCGACGAAAGCGAGGCGGCCTACAGCTACCTCTCGGGCGCCTACTTCTCCGACCTGCTGACCTGGTACCACCTGGCCTGGACCGGCGAAACCGAGAGGCGCCGCAATCCGCTGCTGGCCAAACTGATGAGCCAGGGCGAAGGCTATGACGCGGACGACCGCCGCCAACTGCTGCAGTGCATCGGCGAACTGGTCGCGGGGCTGATCCCGCGCTGGCGGGCGCTGGCGGAGCGCGGCCAGGTCGAGCTGTCATCGACGCCGCAGACACATCCGCTGTCGCCGCTGATGCTCGACTTTCGCAGCGCACGCGAGAGCCTGCCCGATGCGCCGCTGCCCTTCAGCGCCGCCTATCCCGGCGGTCGCAGCCGCGTGCTCGCGCATATCGAAGCGGCGCGCGCCAGCCACGCGCGGCGTTTTGGCGCCCCGCCGGCCGGCATGTGGCCGGCCGAAGGCGCGGTATCCGAGGAATTCGTCAAGCACCTGGCGGCAGCCGGCTGCCGCTGGATAGCCAGCGGCGAAGGCGTGCTGAAAAACAGCCTGGCCGGCAGCGGCCCGACCGACCCGCGCGCCGCCTACCGCCCCTGGCGGTTGGAGCAGGCCCCCGGCCTGATGCTGTTCTTTCGCGACGAGCGGCTGTCGGACCTGATCGGCTTCGACTATGCCAAATGGCACGGCCGCGACGCCGCGCAACATCTGGTGCTGCAACTGGAGGCCATACTCGACGCCGCCGCCGGGGACGAGACGCCGGTGGTCAGCATCATCCTCGACGGCGAAAATGCCTGGGAACACTACCCCTACAACGGCTATTACTTCTTCGACGATCTCTACGGCCTGCTGGCCAAGCATCCGCGCATCCGCACCACGACCTACAGTACATTGCTGACGCAGCCGACGCCGCCGGTCGCCGGCAAGCTGCCCCACCTGACGGCGGGCAGCTGGGTCTATGGCACGCTATCGACCTGGATCGGCGACAAGGCCAAGAACCGCGGCTGGGATCTGCTGTGCGAGGCCAAGCAAAGCTGCGACCGGGTGCTGGCCAGCGGGCGCCTCGATGCCGCGCAGATTGCCGCCGTGGAAGCGCAATTGGCCATCTGCGAAAGCTCCGACTGGTTCTGGTGGTTCGGCGACTACCACCCATCTGCCGCGGTGGCCAGCTTCGACAGCCTGTACCGGCGCAACCTGGCGCGCCTCTACTCCCTGCTGCAACTGGAACCGCCCATCCATCTCGAAACGCCCATCTGCGCCGGATCGGAATCCGCCACCGGCGGGACCATGCTGCGTGCCATCGAATCCTGAAGCCCTCCAATATGACCATCAGCCTCCTGTTCGGGGTCCACGCCCACCAGCCCGTCGGCAATTTCCCCGCCGTCATCGACGACGCGCACGTCCGCAGCTACGGCATGTTCCTGCGCGTCATGGAGCGCTATCCGGAGTTCCGCTTCAGCGTGCACTTTTCGGGCTGGCTGCTGGATGTGCTGTTCGAACGCTTCCCCGACGACATGGCGCGGCTCGCCGCAATGACCCGCCGCGGACAAGTCGAGTGGTTCGGCTCCGGCGACTGCGAGCCGGTGCTGGCGGCGATTCCGCACCGCGACCGGGTGACGCAGATCGCCACGCTGTCGGACAAGATCGAGCGGCGCTTCGGCATGCGTCCCCGCGGCGCCTGGCTCACCGAAAGGGTCTGGGAATCCTCGGTGGTGACGGCGCTGGCGGAAACCGGGATCCGCTATGTGGCAGTCGATGATTATCATTTCCTCTGTGTCGGCGAAGACGGCGCCAGGCTCGACAGCTTCTACAGCACCGAGGAAGACGGCCGGCGCCTGGACCTGTTTCCGATCTCCGAAGCCGCCCGCTACCGCCTGCCGTTTTCGCCGGCGGCCGAGGCCGTGGCCTGGCTGGAGGATCTCGCGCGCCAGGGTCAGCGTGCCTCGATCTATTTCGACGACATCGAAAAGTTCGGCATCTGGCCGGAAACCTATGAATGGGTGTTCGAAAAGGGCTGGCTGACGCAGTTCGTCGAAGGCGTGCTGGGCTCAAAGCTGATCCGCACCGAGACCTTCGCCGACTACCATGCCCGCGAGAACACGCGCGGCATCGTCTATCTGCCGACCACCTCCTACATCGAGATGAACGAATGGACGCTGCCGGCGCCCCGCGCCGCGGTCTATCACGCGCTGGTCGCGGCGGAAAAGGCCGCCGGCCGCTTCGAGGCGCACAAGCCCTTCCTGCGCGGCGGCATCTGGCGCAACTTCATGTCGCGCTACCCCGAAGCCAACTGGATGCACAAGCGCATGCTGGGCGCTTCACAACGCATGGCGGCGCTGCCGACGGCGCAGCGCAGCGCCGCCATGCAGGAGCAGCTGCACCGGGCGCAGGCCAACGACGCCTACTGGCACGGCCTGTTCGGCGGCCTCTACCTGCCCCACCTGCGCCGCGCGGTATGGAACAACCTGCTCGCGCTCGAAGCCGGGCTGGCGCGGCTGGCACCGCCGGCGGCCTGCGAACAGGGCGATCTCGACCTCGACGGCCGCTCGGAAACGGCCTTGCGCAACAGCCGGCTGCAGGCCTTCGTCCGCGACGATGGCCATGCCGCGCTGGTGGAACTGTCCAGCCTTGCCCTGGCGCACAACTTCGGCGACACGCTGGGCGCCTATGCCGAGGCCTATCACGCCAAGATCGACCAGGCGCAGGCGGCGCAGGCCGGCAAGACCGGCGAGGGCATCGTCTCGGCCCATGACCGCATCGCCTTCCTGCACGCCATCCTGCCCGAGGACGCGGCACCCGACACGCGGCCGCGCGGGATCTTCCTCGAACGCCTGACGCCTGCCGGGGGCGCGTTGCAGCCGGTCGACGCCTACCGCGCCGGCGAGCAGCCGGGCGGCTGGATCGCCGCCGGCGCCGACTGGCAGCTCGAAAAGGCCTATCGCCTGGACGGCGACGCCCTCGGCGTGAGCTTCCGCGCCGCAGGCAAGGCGCTCCCCGCCCTGATCGAAACCGAACTCAATCTCGCGCTGCCCAGTTGCGACGGTTACGGCGGACGCTATGTACTCGCCGACGGCAGCATTCCCGGCGGCTTCGGCCAGACGCTGGAACTCGACGGCATGCGCACGCTCACCCTCGACGACAGCGAACTGCGCGGCGCGCTGCAGATAGCGGCAACGCAGCCGGTGCGGCTCAGCGCGCGGCCGCACCGGACCGTCTCCCAATCCGAGGCCGGCTTCGAAAAAATCATGCAGGCGGTCTGCATCACGCTGAGCTGGGCGCCGGCCGCCGGCCTTGAACAGCGCATCACGCTCAGGGTCCTTCCCGCAACGTAGAATCACCGCGCGCGCCCTTCATTTCCTAAAGCCCAAGATCATGCCCGGCACCCGCTATCAGCTCGAAGTCAATCCGCAGATTCCACCGCGACTGGCACGGCTCGACGAACTCGCCAACAACCTCTGGTACAGCTGGGACCGGCCCACCCGTTCCCTGTTCGCGCGCCTGAGCTCCGGCCTGTGGCACGCGGTGCATCACAGTCCCAAGGCCTTCCTCAAGCGCATCGACCAGAAGCGGATCAACGATGCGGGCGACGATCCGATCTTCCTCGGCACCATGAACCGCGTGCTCTCGGCCTTCGATTCCTACCATGCGGAACCGAGAATGCAGTTGCCGGGCAAGCCCCCGCTGCAGGCCAACGACCTGATCGCCTACTTCTGTGCCGAATTCGGCTTTCACGAGAGCCTGCCGATCTACTCCGGCGGCCTCGGCATCCTGGCCGGCGACCACTGCAAGGGCGCCTCCGACATGCGCCTGCCCTTCGTTGCCGTCGGCCTGCTCTACCGGCAGGGCTATTTCCACCAGACCATCGACCGCGAGGGCAATCAGGCCGCGCATTACGGCGACAACGATTTCGATGACATGCCGATCGAACTGGTGCGCATCGACGGCGGCGGCGAGTTGCGCATCGCCGTGGACTTTCCCGGCCGCGCGGTGTGGGCGCGGATCTGGCGCGCCCGCGTCGGCAACAACAGCCTCTATCTGCTGGACACCGACCTCGAGGAAAACAGCGAAGCCGACCGCGACATCGTGCATCAACTGTATGGCGGCGACCGGCGCACGCGCATCGAGCAGGAAATCCTGCTCGGCGTCGGCGGCGTGCGCGCCCTCGACGCACTCGGACTGAGTCCGACCGTCTGGCACATCAACGAAGGCCATGCCGCCTTCCTGGTACTGGAGCGGATTCGCCACCTGGTCGCGCGCAACATGCCCTTCGCCGCCGCGCTGGAGGCCGCGGCGGCCAATACCGTGTTCACCACGCACACCCCGGTGCCCGCCGGCCACGATCACTTCGCCGACGAGATGGTCATGCATTACTTCGGCGATTTCTGCAAGGCCACCGGCCTCGATCGCGAAGGGCTGCTCGGCATGGGCCGCGTCGGCGCCGGCGGCGGCGGCGAGTTCAACATGACGGCGCTGGCCCTGCGCGGCTCGCGCTTTCACAATGGCGTCTCGCGCATACACGGCGACGTCTCGGCGCGCATCTGCAGCGAGATGTGGCCGCAGGTCACCGCTGCCGAGAACCCGATGGATTACGTCACCAACGCCGTGCACGTGCCGACCTTCCTCGCCACCGACTGGTACGAAACCTTCGATCGCCATCTCGGACTCGGCTGGCAGCACCGCCTCACCGACCATAGCTGCTGGGACGGCGTGCAGCGCATCCCGGACCAGATCTTCTGGAGCATCCGCCAGTCGCTCAAGGCACAGTTGCTGCACCTGGTGCGCAACCGGGTGCGCCAGCAACATCTGCGCAACCAGGGTTCGGAAGCGCACCTGGACCGCCTGCTGCGCAGCGCCGACCCGGCCAACCCGACCGTGCTGACCATCGGCTTCGCCCGGCGCTTTGCCACCTACAAGCGCGCCGCCCTGCTGTTCAACGATCTGGGCTGGCTGCGCGAAATACTCTCCGATACCAAGCGGCCGGTGCTGTTCATCTTTGCCGGCAAGGCGCACCCGGCCGACGAGCCCGGGCGGCAATTGATCCGCCAGATCGCCAAGCTCTCGCACCAGCGCGAGTTCGAAGGCCGCATCCTGCTGGTCGAGGGCTACGACCTGCACCTGGCCCGGCGCATGGTGGCCGGTGTCGATGTCTGGCTCAACAATCCGATCTATCCGCTGGAAGCCTCGGGAACGTCCGGCATGAAGGCCGCCATCAACGGCGCGATCAACCTGTCGGTGCTCGACGGCTGGTGGGGCGAGGGCTACGACGGCAAGAACGGCTGGGCGATCAAGCCGGCCGCCGAGGGGCTCGACCCGGCCGAACGCGACGCCGACGAGGCACGCACCCTGTACGAGCTGCTTCAGGACAGCGTCATTCCGATGTACTACCGCAACACCTCGCTCGGCTATTCGCCGGAATGGGTGGCGATGGCCAAGGCCTCGATCGCGTCGATCATGCCGCGCTTCAACATGCAGCGCATGCTGACCGAATACGCCGGGAAGTTCTATTCGCCGGCCGCGGAGCAGTGGCGCAAGTATTCCGCCGACGATTTTTCCGGGGCACGCCAGGTGGCGAGCTGGAAGGCGCGGGTTCGTGCGGCCTGGTCCGGCATTCGTCTGCGCCGTATCGACCACTCGGTCGGCCGCATCCGTTACGGCGAATCCATGCGCTTCGAGGTGGCCGTCCAGCTCGGCGGCCTGAGTCCGGACGACCTGACGGTGGAACTGGTGTTCACCCGTCCCGGCGAACCCACCAGCACCCGCGCCCGGCGCTACTCGCTGCGCCATGAACGGGCACTGGAATACGGCGAGCATCTGTTTGCCCGCGACCTGACGCCCGACCAGTGCGGCAAGATGGAGTACCGCATCCGGGTCTTCCCCACCCATCCCCTGCTGACCCATCCCTTCGAGATGGGCATGATGCTCTGGCTCTAAGCATGAATCCATTGCTCCGCAACGCCTGGCAAGCCCTGTCCCGCGCCGCCGAAAGCGGGCGCGGCGTGCATCTGCGCGACTTGTTCGCCGCCGACAGTCAGCGCTTTTCCCGTTTCTCCGTCACCTGGAACGATTGGTTGCTCGATTACTCGAAGCAGCGCGTCACCCAGGAAACCATGGCGCTGCTCGGCGGGCTCTGGCAGGCCGCCGATGTTCCGGGCTGGATCGCGCGCATGCGTGCCGGCGAGCCGATCAACCACACCGAGGGCCGCGCCGCGTTGCACATCGCGCTGCGCCATCCGACCGGGCCGATCATGCACGCCGGGCAGGACGTGATGCCCGCCGTCCATGCCGAACTGGACAAGATGCGCCGCTTTGCCGGCGAGATCCACGGCCGCCACTGGCGCGGCGCCACCGGCGAGCCGATCAGCGACGTCGTCAATATCGGCATAGGCGGCTCCGATCTCGGCCCGCGCATGGCCACCCAGGCGCTGGCCGCCTTTCGCCACCCGGACATCCGCGTGCATTACGTGGCCAACCTCGACGGCGCCGACCTGGCCACCGTGCTGGCCACGGTGCAGCCGCGCACCACCCTGTTCGTCATCGCCAGCAAGACCTTCACCACGCAGGAGACCATGCAGAACGCCGCCTCGGCGCGTCACTGGCTGGTTCATGCGCTGGGCGAGGCGGCCGTGGCCAGGCATTTCGTCGCGGTGTCGACCAACCTGGCCGAAGTCGCCCGTTTCGGCATCGAGCCGGCGAACGCCTTCGCCTTCTGGGACTGGGTCGGCGGGCGCTATTCGCTGTGGTCGGCGATCGGCCTGCCGCTGGTGCTGGCGGTCGGCTTCGACAATTTCCGCCAGTTGCTGGCCGGCGCGCATGCCATGGACGAGCATTTCTTCGCGGCGCCGCCGGCGCAGAATCTGCCGGGCCAGCTGGCGCTGCTGGAAATCTGGAACAGCAATTTTCTCGGCGCCGACAACCGCGCCGTGCTGCCCTACAGCCAGTCCCTGGGACTGCTGCCGCGCTACCTGCAGCAACTCGAAATGGAATCCAACGGCAAGCAGATCGACCGCCAGGGCCAGGCGCTGGACTGCGCCACGGCGCCGGTGCTCTGGGGCGAGGCCGGCACCAACGGCCAGCACGCCTTCTACCAGTTGATCCACCAGGGCGGGCGACAGGTGCCCTGCGAATTCATCGCCTGCCGCCGGCCGGACTTCGACCTGCCGGGGCACCACGAAAAGTTGCTGGCCAACTGCTTCGCCCAGAGCGAGGCCCTGATGCGCGGCAAGACCCTGGCCGAGACCACGGCCGCGCTCGCCGCGAGCGGCATGAGCGCCGACCAGGCGGCCTTCCTCGCGCCCTACCGCAGCTTCCCCGGCAACCAGCCCTCGACCACGCTGCTGCTGCCGCGTCTGGACCCCCACAACCTCGGCGCCCTGCTGGCCCTCTACGAACACAAGGTCTTCGTCCAGAGCGTGATCTGGGACATCAATCCCTTCGACCAGTGGGGCGTCGAATACGGCAAGCAACTGGCCAACCGACTGCTGCCGGTGATCCTCGGCACGGCGTCCGCCGATCAGCTCGACAGTTCCACCGCGGGACTGGTGGCGGCCTGCAGAAACCCGCCGCGGGGTGGCCGTGACTGAAGCCTGCCGCCACGGCGCAGCGCAGGCGTCGGCGCGTTCGAAACCATGAAAATTCTCTTCGTCACTCCGGAGCTCGCCCCCTGGGTCAAGACCGGCGGCCTCGGCGATGTCGCCGGCGCCCTGCCGGCGGCGCTGCGCGCCCTAGGCCATGACGTTCGCGTGCTGGTGCCGGCCTATCCGGCCATGTCGAAAAGCTTTCCCGATGCCGCGGAGATCGCCCGGCCCCAGCCGCTGGGCGGCCTGCTGCCGACGCCGGTGCTGAAGCAGGCGTTCGCGCCCGACGGCATGCCGCTGCTGCTGCTCGACTACCCGCACTATTTCGACCGCCCGGGCAATCCCTACATCGGGCCCGAAGGGCGCGACTGGCTCGACAATCATCTGCGCTTCGGGCTGCTGTCGCGCGTCGCCGCCTGGCTAGGCGCGGAATCCAGCACCCTGGACTGGCAGCCCGACATCGTGCATTGCCACGACTGGCAGACCGGGCTCGCCGCCGCCTACCTGCACTACCTGCCGGGGCGCCGGGCGAAATGCCTGTTCACCCTGCACAACCTGGCCTTCCAGGGCCTGTTCGACCACGCTTCGCTGTTCGAACTCGGCCTGCCGGACGCGGCCTGGCACATCGAAGGCATCGAGTACTACGGCTACCTGTCCTTCCTCAAGGCCGGCCTCCAGTATGCCGACGCCATCAACACGGTGAGTCCCGGCTACGCCCGCGAAATCCAGACCGACGAGGAAGGCATGGGCATGGCCGGCCTGCTGCGGGTGCACGCCGGGAAACTGTCGGGCATCCTCAACGGCATCGACAGCAAGGCTTGGAACCCGGCCACCGATCGCCATCTCGCCACGAACTACGGCGTCCGCCGCCTGGAACTCAAGGCGGCCAACAAGTCCGCGCTGCAAGCCGAGCTCGGCCTCGAACAGCGCGCCGACCTGCCGCTCCTGGCGGTGGTCAGCCGCCTGACCGAACAGAAGGGCCTCGACCTGCTGCTCGAGGTGGCGCCGCAGGTGTTCGCGTTGCCGGCGCAGCTCGTCGTCCTCGGCAGCGGCACGCCGGCGCTGGAGCACGAGTGTGCCGCGCTGGCGCGCCAACATCGCGGCCAATGCGCGGTGACGATAGGCTTCGACGAGGCGCTGGCGCATCGCATCGAAGCCGGCGCCGACATCTTCGTCATGCCCTCGCGCTTCGAACCCTGCGGCCTCAACCAGATGTACAGCCTGCGCTACGGCACGCCGCCGGTGGTGCGCGCCACCGGCGGACTGGCCGACACCGTGGTCGATGCCGCCGATCCGAAGCACGGCAACGGTTTCGTCTTCGGCCCGGCCACCGCCCCAGCCCTGCTGCAGGCCCTGCGGCGCGCCACCGCGGCCTGGCGCGACCCCGTCCTCTGGCGCCGCCTGCAGCAGCACGGCATGGCGCGGGATTCGAGCTGGGCGGACGCGGCCCGGCACTACGCTGCGCTGTATCAGCGCCTGACAGGCAGCCCATGACCAGGCTCACCCTGATCGCCGCCGTCGCCAGGAATGGCGTGATCGGCATCGAGAATCGCCTGCCCTGGCATCTGCCGGCGGACCTCAGGCATTTCAAGGCGCTGACTTCGGGCCATGCGGTGATCATGGGGCGCAAGACCTGGGAGTCGCTGCCGGAGAAATTCCGGCCGCTGCCGGGACGGCGCAACATCGTCGTCACCCGCGACCAGAGCTACCGCGCCGAGGGCGCCGTGGTCGCGCCGTCGCTGCCGGCCGCGCTCGCCGCCGCCGGCGAGGGGGAGGGCGAAGCCTTCCTCATCGGCGGCGCGGAACTCTACGCCACGGCGCTGCCGCTGGCCGACCGCCTGCAACTGACCGAGATCGATGCGAGTTTCGCGGGCGACACCTGGTTCCCGGCCATCGACCCCGGCCTCTGGCACGAGGTCGGGCGCCAGGCGCATCGCGGCGACGAGGGCTTCGACTATGCCTTCGTCACCTATGATCGCAACTGAGGAACGCAAAGCGCCGCGGCGCCGGCATCACCGATCCGCGATCACCGGCAGGCGCTCCGCGATGCGCAGCAGTTCCACCAGCCGTGCGGTGCTTTCGCGCCGGTAGGCGTCGATGTCGACGCCGGTCCAGTCGTGGAAGCCCCTGCCGTCGCGCAGCCCGTTCTGCCCCGAGTTCATGAGGCGGGCGACGATTTCGGGACTGGCGTAGCGCGGATCGTTGAGCGCCGCGCTGAGATAGCGGCTGGCGTAGTAGAGGATGTCGTTGCCGCCAACGTCGATGAATTCGGCCACGCCCATCGCCGCGTAGCGTATGCCGAAGCCATAGCGCGTGGCGCGGTCGATGTCCGCGGCCGTTGCCACGCCCTCCTCGATCATGCGCGCCGCCTCGTTCATCAGCACCACCTGCAGGCGCGGCACGATGTAGCCGGGTGAAGGCCCGCAGAGCACGGTGGCCTTGCCGATCTGCGCCAGCCGGTCCTGCAGGCGCTGCGTCACGGCCGGGTCGGTGCCCGGATGCGGGGAGATTTCGACCAGCGGAATCAGGTGCGCGGGGTTGAGCCAGTGGGCGTTGAGGAAGCGCGCTGGATTCGTCGTCATCGCCGCCAGCGCGGTGGACAGGAAGGTGGACGAGGTCGAGGCGAGGATCGCGTCGTCGGCCAGCGCGGCGCAGGCGAAGGCCAGGGCTTCGGCCTTGGCGGCCATGACCTCGGGCACGCCTTCGAACAGCAGCCCCACCCGCGGCAGGCACTGCGCGGCGGCTTCCCGGTCGCAGATGTCGATGCGCGCCATGACGGCCGCCACCGCCGTTGCCGGCAGCAGGCCGAGCTCGGCCAGCGCCGCCAGTTGCTGCCCGATATCGAGCCGGGCGGCGTCGCGCAGTTTCTCGAAGTCGCCCCGGCTGCGCTGCTTGGCGTCGATCAGCAGCACCTCCTGTCCGGCGCAGGCGAAGGCCAGCGCTATGCCGCGCCCCATGCGCCCGGCGCCGAGCGCCGCGACTGGCGGCGGCTTCACGGCAAGACGCCGCGCGCCAGCAGCGCCCGCATCTCGGCGCGCGACAACGCCGCCAGGCCGAGCCCCTCCAGGGTGCGCCGGCCCTGGCGCAGATCCTTGGCGCAGACGGCCGAGGCCAGCGCCAGCAAGCCGGTCGCCAGCGGCGCCGGCACGCCCGCCCAGTCGGCCACGGACACCAGGAAGGCCAGTCCGCAGTGGACGTCTTCGGTCATGTAGCGATGCTCGGTCAACACGATGTGCTCGCGCCAGTCGCCGCTGTCGACCAGGCGCTGGTGCGCGTCGCCGTACATCCAGCGGTCGTTGTTGTAATGGTCGCTGAGCGGAAAGTGCTCGCCGCTGTAGCCGAGACCCCGCCGCACGGCGATGCGTTCGGCGTCGAGCGCATCGGTGACGCGGCGGATCGTGGGCTGGGTGCCTTCGTTGTGGATGTCCCAGGTCGCGAAGTGTTCGAGCGGGCCGGCATTCATCAGGATCAGCGGCGGATGGATGATCGGCCCGGCGTTCATCAGGGCGCCGGCCAGGGCATCCTCGATCGGCTCCACGGCGGGGAAGGCGGCCTGCAGCACGGCGAAGGCGTGGGGGCCGTTGCAGGCGGGGAAGACGCCGGTCGGCAGGCGCGTGGCGCGGATGGTGATGGCGACCTCGGCCGCACCGTGCTTGCGCGCGAGCCAGGGCAGCGTCCCGGTTTCGGCGATGGAAACGTCGGCCGTGCTTCCGGCGCGCCGCAGGGTGCGCATCATGACGTAGCTGCCGAAGCTGCCCGGCGGCAGGAAGAGCACCTGGCCGTCGGCCAGGTGCGGCGCCAGCGCCAGCGCGATGTCCTCCTGGGCGAAGGCCGGGGTGGGCACCACGATCAGCTCGGCGCCGCGCACCGCCGCGCCGATGTCGTCGGTGACGCGCGCCAGCTCCACGTCGCGCCGCCCGGCTGCGTCCTTGATGCCGAGCCGGCGCGTCGCCATGAGCGGCTGCAACTGCTGCCGGTCGCGGCGCCACAGACAGACTTCATGCCCGAGGCCGGCAAGATCCGCCGCCGCCGCATAGGAGCCGTTGCCGCCGCCCAATACCGTTATGCGCATGCATCCTCCAGATCGAAGCAAGAAATCACCGTGTCGCCAGCGCCAACTCTTCGCCCGCCTAGCCGCCCAGCATCCAGTTCGGCAGGGCCAGCACGGTCGCCGGATAGACCCACATCAGCGCGACGCACGCCACGAAGGCCAGCAGGAAATAGGTGACGCCGCGGAATATCGTATGGATCGGCACCTCGGGCGCGAGGCCGTGGGCGATGAAGACATTGACGCCGACCGGCGGCGTGATCGCGCCCATGGTGGTGATGATGGTCAGCACCACCGTGTACCAGACCGGGTCGTAGCCGAGAGCGACGCCGAGCGGAAAGAAGATCGGGATGGTGACGACGAGGAAGCCCAGCGCATCCATCAGCGCGCCGCCGATGATGTAGATGCCCAGCACCACCAGCAGGACCACGAAGGGCTGCACCGGCAGGGCCGCCGCCCATTCGGCGAGCTCGAAGGGCAGGCGCGAGACGGTCAGGAAGCGGCCGAAGAGCACCGCGCCGGTGATCAGCAGCACCACCATGGCCGAGATCCGCACGCTTTCGATGATCGACTTGACGGTGTCGCGCCAGGACAGGCTGCGCCGCACCATGCCGATCGCCAGCGCGCCGAAGGCGCCCGCGGCGCCGGCCTCGGTCGGCGTGAACCAGCCGAAATAGAGGCCGCCGATGACCAGGGTGAACAGGATCAGGGCCTCGATGATGCCGGACAGCGCGACCAGCTTTTCCTTCATGCCGACCACCGGCCCCAGCGGCGCCAGCTTGGGATTGCGCAGGCACATGCCGAAGATGGTCAGCAGGAACAGCGCGGTCAGTATCAGGCCGGGGACGATGGCGGCGAGGAACAGCCGCAGCAGGGACTGCTCGGTCTGCACCGCGATCACGATCAGCACCACGCTGGGCGGTATCACCACGCCGAGCGTGCCGCCGACGGCGACCGCGCCGGTGGCCAGCGCCGGGTCGTAGCCGTAGCGGCGCATCTCGGGCAGGGCGATGGTGCCCATGGTCGCCGTGGTCGCCGAGTTGGAGCCGCAGATCGCCGAGAAGCCGGCGCTGGCGACCACCGTGGTGCAGGCCAGGCCGCCGGGCATGCGCCCGAACCACTTGTAGGCGGCGTCGTAGAGCCGCTCGGTGACGCCGGCGCGGTAGGCGAACTGGCCCATCAGCACGAACAGCGGGATCACCGACAGGCCGTAGGAGGAAAACTGCTCCCAGACATTGGTCGCCAGCAGGTGGGTCGCCGCCGGCACCGAGAGCAGGTAGGCGTTGCCGAGCAGGCCGGCGGCCAGCATGGTGAATGCGATGGGCATGCCGAAGAGCATCAGCGCCGACATCAGCACCAAGCCGACCACGGCCACGATCAGGGGATCCATGCGGTGCGCTCCGGGTTAATGGCGGCTTGCGGCGAACAGCTGGGCCGCGGCGCGCAGAAAATCGACCAGCAGCGCGAGGGTCAGGCCGAGGCAGCCGGCCGCCACCAGGTACACCCAGGGATAGACGATCACCCTCAGGGTCTCCGACAGCGAGCCGGTCTCGTGCAGCACGCGACCGTAACGGGCGACATACCAGGCGACCGCGGCGAACAGCAGCAGCGCCATCAGCGCCATCAGCGCCTCGACGATGGCGCGGCTGCGCTGTCCCAGCTTGACCACCATCAGTTCCATCGCGACATGGCCGCGATGGCGCTGCACGGTGCCCAGGGCCAGGGCCATCGCCGCCGCCGAGAGCCAGCCGACCACCTCGTAGGAGCCGGCGACGGTGATGCCGAAGCCGCGCAGCACCATGTCCGCCACGGCGAACAGCATCATCGCCGCCAGGATGAAGGCCGCCGCCCAGGCCAGCCCCTCATTGACATAGAAGCTGAGCCGGTCGAGCAGTTGCAGCGGGCCGCCGCCCGTCGGCGTCGCGGCCGTCATTACTGCTTGGCGAACTGGTCGCGCAGTTCGCGCAGGCGCTTCAGGTAGGCGGCGGCGGGCAGGCCCTTGCCGTTCATCTCCTTGACCCATTCGTCTTCCATCGGCTTCAGCTTGGCATCCCAGCGCGCGCGCTCGTCCGCCGCCAGCGGCAGGATCTGCAGCTTGTGCTCCTTGGCGGCCCAGGCCAGCGCCGCGCCGACATTCTCCTTGTCGTGGTACTGACCGGTCCAGCCCGGCATTTCGGCGGCGAGCTGCTCGATCACCTTCTGCACGTCGGCCGGCAGCTTGTCCCACTTCTTGCGGTCCATCACGGCGGCGAAGGTCACCACCACGGTCGGGTAGTCGGTGACGAACTTCAGCGATTCGGCCAGCTTGAAGTCCTGCAGCACTTCGCGCGAGGTCATGGTGCCGTTGATCACGCCGGTCTGCACCGACTGCGGCACTTCCGGCATCGGCATGCCGATCGGCGCGGCGCCCAGGGCTTTCAGCACCGGCACGCCGGTGCCCGCGGCGCGCAGCTTCATGCCGGCCAGATCGCCGGCGTTCCTCACCGCGGTCTTGGTCTGGATGAAACCCGGCTCGGTGGTGAACATCGCGATCACCTTGAAGCCCTCGTATTCCTTGGGATTGAATTCCTTGGTCAGCTCCCACAGCGTGCGGCTCGCCACCGTCGCGTTGGTGAAGCCCATCGGCAGCGAAACGCCGGAGGTCAGCGGGAAGCGGCCCGGATCGTAGGACGGCGAGCCCAGGCCGATGTCGGCGACACCCTTGCTCACGCCGTCGTACATTTCCTTGGCGCCCAGCAGCGTGCCGGCCGGGAAGGTCTGCACCGCGACCTTGCCGTTGGTGCGCTTGTTCACCTGCTCGGCCCAGTGCGCCATCTGCCGGCCGGGGAAGGTCTTGGCCGGCGCGAAGAAGGCATAGGTCAGGTTGATCTCGGCGGCATGCACTGCCGCCGGCGCTGCCAGCCCGCACAGACCCGCAGCCAGCGAAACAAACAACGCGGAAATCGATTTGCGACGGTTCATGGTCTCACCTCACTTTGGCTAACGATGGAGTTTGCGCGGACTGCCGGCCGCGCGACGGATCTGCTTACTCATCAGGCATTGCCGGAATCGAAATATCGAGACCGTCGAGGCTGGTCTCCCTGAGCCTGGCCCGGTCGTAGTTCGGCGTGTGCGGGAAGGGGCGCGTCGCGTCGAAGCCGACCTTGCTGCCCAGGTAGTCCGGGAAACCGGGATTGAGGCCGTGGCCGAAGACGTTTTCGATGACCATGATGCCCCACTGCGGATCGAGCCGCGTCGCCATGGCCCATTCGACGTCGGCCGGATCGCGGATGTCGACGTCATCATCGACCACCGTCACCATCTTCAGCGGCGGGAAGGCGGCGAAGGCCGCCATCAGGGCCTGCTTGGCCCAGCCTGCGCGCTTCTGCGCGAGCTGCACCACGGCGTGATAGAAGCCGCAGCCGCCATGCGAGAAATAGACGTCCCTGACGCCGGGCACCTGTTTCTGCAGCAAGGCCAGCACGTTGGCCTCGCCGAGCAGCCCCACCGAGTTGAACACCTCGGCGCCCGAAAGTATGGTCTGGAAAATCGGCTGGCGCCGGCGGTGGATTTTCTTCACGCGCAGCAGAGGACGCGGCGCGACGCCGGCGTAATAACCGGTGACCTCGGCGAAGGGCCCTTCGTCGTGCACTTCGCCCGGCCGCATTTCGCATTCGAGGGCGAACATCGCGTCGGCCACCATCTCCACGGCGGAAAGCGTACCGGCCACGAGCTGCAGCGGGCGGCCATGGAACTGGCTGGCGATGCCCAGTTCGTCGGTGCCCATGGGCGCGGCTTCGGCCGGCGTGGCGGCGGCGAAATGCAGCCCCGGACCGACGCCGATGTTGAGCGTGAAGGGCAGCGCCTGGCCGCGCGCGGCGGCCTTGCCCAGGCAGATTTCGAGATGGCGTCCGGCATCGATGTTGATCGCCAGACGGTCCTTGCCGACCACCATGAAGCGCTGGATCGAGGTGTTGCGCACGCCGGTCTCCGGATCCTTGGTGATGACCACGCCGGCATCGAAATAGGGGCCGCCGTCGAGTTCGGCGTGGGTCGGCACCGGCAGCCGGGAAAGATCCACGGTGGCTTCGGTCACCTGCAATACCGGACCCTTGTCCACCACCACGGGCGCCACGGGCTTTTGTTGCCAGTCGCGGATGCAGGCCGAGACATGTTGCGGCAGCGTCGCGGCGGCACGCCCGAACAGGTCGCCGAGCAAGTCGCGCGACCAGTAGAGGCCGGTGAACACCGGGTAGCGGCTGCCCCGGACCTTCTCGAACAGGACGGCGCGCGGACCGCCCTCGAAGCGGGCGGCGACGGCCGCCAGCTGGTAGGCGGGATCGACCTCGGAACGCACGCGCACCAGCCGTCCGCGCCGGTCGAGCCACTTGATGATGGCGCCGAGATCGGCAATCGCCGCTCCCCCGGACTGGATCCCGGTCATGAACCCCCTCCTTTGGTGCCGCCCCTGTTCTTGTATGCAAGCATCCGGGCCTTGACTGGGGTGCTCGGGTCAATGCCGGTGTTCCGTCAGCGAATTCAGTATACGGGATACATTGACGGGAGGACAAGAAATTTCCGGGCGTGCAGCGCAGCAATCCGCGGCTCAGCGTCCGCCGGAAACGTCGATCGTTGCGCCGGTGGTATACGAAGCATCGTCCGACAGCAGCCACAGCACCGCGCGGGCAACTTCCTCCGGATAGCCGCCGCGCTTCATCGGCACGGCGTCCTTGACCCGCTCGACCCGCCCCGGTTCGCCGCCGCTGGCGTGGATCTCGGTGTGGATGACCCCGGGCGACACGGCATTGACGCGGATGCCCTCGGCGGCCACCTCCTTGGCCAGGCCTATGGTCAGCGTATCGATCGCGGCTTTCGAGGCGGCGTAATCGACATATTCGCCGGGCGCGCCGAGGCGCGCGGCGCGCGAGGAAAGATTGACGATGGCGCCGCCGCTGCCGCCGTGGCGCGTCGACATGCGGCGCACGGCTTCGCGCGCGCAGATGAAGCTGCCGGTCACGTTGGTGGCGAAAACCCGGCTGATTCGCGCGGCGTCCATGTCCTCGACGCGCGCCTGCAGCTCCAGGATGCCGGCATTGTTGACCAGCGCGGTGAGCGGGCCGAACGCCGCGTCGACTTCGCCGAACAGACGCACCACATCCTGCTCGCGGGCGACATCGGCCTGCACCGCCATGGCCCTCGATCCCTGCACGGTGATGGAGTCGACCACGGCGGCGGCGGCCTCCCGATTGCTCAGGTAGCTGATGCATACGGCGTAGCCGGCGGCGGCGCCGAGGCGGGCGATCGCCGCGCCTATGCCGCGCGAACCGCCGGTGACGATCATGACTTGCTGCATGCTGGACTGGGATGGCATCTGGGCGCGCTCCGGATGGAGGAAAGCCGGATCATGCAGCGCCGCAAACCCTATTTCAAGCGGGTGCTAGGATTCGCCCCCACCGTCCCGCGAACTCCGCGCCGTGCAACTCGAAAACTACCTCAACACCCTCGGCCAGCATCTCAAGACCCGCTTCGGCACGCGGGTGCGCAAGCTGTCGCTGCACGTCGGCTTCACCTGCCCGAACCGGGACGGCACGCTGGGCCGCGGCGGCTGTACGTTCTGCAGCGTGCTCTCGTTCAACGACGGCGATCCGCAGGCGTCGGTCGGCGAACAGCTGGCCGCCGGCCGCGCTGCAACCAACCGCGCCAGCCGCTACCTGGCCTATTTCCAGGCCTATACCAACACCTACGACGAAGTCGAGCGGCTGCGCCGCCTGTATGCCGAGGCCCTGGCGCAGGCGGACATCGTCGGCCTGTGCGTCGGCACCCGGCCCGACTGCGTGCCCGACGCGGTGCTGGCGATGCTGGCCGGCTACCGCGACCAGGGCTACGAGGTGTGGCTCGAACTGGGCCTGCAGAGCGCCCACGACGCCACGCTGGCGCGCATCAACCGCGGCCACGGTTTCGCCGCCTACGCCGACGCCGCGGCGCGGGCGCGGCGCCACGGCATTCCGCTATGCACCCACCTGATCCTCGGCCTGCCCGGGGAAACCCCGGCGATGATGCGCGAGACCCACGCGCGCGTGCTGGACTGCGGCGTCGAGGGCCTCAAGCTGCATCCGCTGATGATCGTCAAGGGTTCGCGGCTGGCCGCCGACCATGCCCGCGGCCGCCTGGCGCCGCCGGCCATGGCCGACTACGTGGCCACCGCCGCCGAACTGATCCGGCGCACGCCGGCCGAGGTGGTATTCCACCGCGTCACGGCCACCGCGCGCGCCCCTATGCTGATCGCGCCGGACTGGTGCCACACGCGCTGGCCGGCCGCCGATGCGATCTGCGCCGACCTGGCCAGGTACGGCGGCCAGGGATCAAACGTCTAGTTGGTGGTGCGCATCACGGTTCATGCCAGGATCTTTACCTTCAGGCCCGAAACCCTTCGGAACGCGCCATCCCCGGTCAGGAACAAGTGATCGCCGCCCAACTGCAGGCAGGATGCCGCCTGCAGCGCGTCGGGGGTCTTCAGCCCTGTCTGAACCCGGATGGCCGCCGCCAGTTCGACGACCTCCCTGGTCAGATCGACCCAGACCAGATCAGGCCGCGCAAAGAAGCCGTCGAACATCGCCAGTATCGCCGAGTCATTCGTCCGCATTGGCCCCACGCGACATTCAAGCCACGAGAGTCGGCTTACGACGGCACCCAGATCCGGATATTTCTTCGACGCCGCCGCCAACTCCTTGCGCAGCCTGGCGGCAAACGGATCGGCGCCTTCGATCAGGTAGATCAGCGCACTGGCGTCGAAGAAGGCAATCACCAGTCACGCTCGGCTTTGAGCGCGGCATCGATCTGCGCCTTGCTTCGCTTGCCGGTTACGCGCTGATTCAACAGCCATTGCAGCGCGGTAACACCGCCGGGGCCGCTGGCCCGGCCATGCGCCAGCGTTTGATACTCCGCCTCCGTCAGCACCACCGCTGCCGGCTTGTTGCGTTTCACGATATGCAGCGGCCCATTGCGCAGGCCATCCTCGATCGCCGCCATACCGCGACGTTTCAATTCGGATACGGTGAGGGTATTCATATCAGTACCTGTTTTTCAACAAAACGGTACTCATTATAGTATCAATCGATGACCAAACGGCGCGAACCGCGCTGCTCGACTCCTGCCTTTGGTCCGCCCTTGTTCCCGCTCGCACGGACAGACGCCAAATCGCCGTCTTGCCAACGCCAACTTTTACCTCCCATCGGCGGCAAAACGGCGGCTGCCTTCACCGGCGATACCGTACGCATTGCATTTGAACGGCCGGCGTTGGAGTGGCCCTGCCACTCCAGCCGGTTGCATTCGATTCAGTTGGCCGGCAAGTCCCGGCCAGAAGCGGACCTTCGACAGCGACTTTCAATTTGCATGAAATGCCCGTGAATCTTGACATGGGTTCGCACTATTGCTAACCTTTCTTTATGGCATTTTCTGTTGATTATTTCCATCCGCGCGTGCTGGCGGAAATCGAGTCCTGGCCGGTCGACGTTCTCGCCGACTACGCGCGAATTATCGAGTTGCTCGTCGAGCATGGTCCCAACTTGAAACTGCCTTACTCGCGGGCTTTTGGCGACGGCCTGTTTGAGTTGCGGCCTCGCGGCCGATCAGGAATTGGCCGGACGTTTTACTGTTTTCTTGTTGGCAAGCGTGTAGTGATTCTCCATGCCTTCATCAAGAAATCTCAGCAAACGCCTGACCACGAGATCAAACTCGCTCGCAGGCGATTGCAGGAGGTATTGAAGAATGGCTGACTTGAAATATCAATCCGTACGACACGACCACAAAGAGTTTTTGGCAAAGGCGTCACAACGCCGTAGCTTCTCAGAGGAATATGAGGCTCGCGAGGTCGAATATGCGCTGGCGAATGAAATGCTGGCGGCCCGCTCTCGTGCCGGTCTTACCCAGGAGGCTGTTGCCGGACGCATGGGGACCACCAAGAGCGCGATCTCTCGCCTGGAATCGGCCGGAAAGCACGCTCCTTCTGTGGCATCACTGAAGAAATATGCGGCGGCGGTGGGTTGCACGCTCAAAATCGAGTTGGTTCCCGCCTTGCCAAAGCAGCGTAAGGCGTCAAAATCCGGCAGTCAAATGGACCCTGCGCGATAGCTCGACACGATCATTTGCGTGCACCCGATGTGACCAATGAGCCGAATATGTTTATGACCACCATGCCGAAGACGAGAAGATCTGCGGCTACGATCAGGTATGGCATGCCTACGACCATGCGCGTGAAGAGATATGCCTACGACCTTCACCCCAACTTTTTGTGTCGCCAGATGGTGAGCCAACCGATTGGCGATGAAAGTGACTCGGATGCGGTGGGAGGAACTACGACGACCGATCCAAACATCTACGGCTATGTCGGGGGGAATCCGGTTTCGCTCACTGATCCGACTGGGGAAATAGTCCCGCTGGTTGCTGCTGGTGCAATCGCTGGCGCGCTATTCAATTATGCGATCTATGCGGCCACGACTCCAACACATACGGTGCAGGGCGCGCTCGGTGCTGCCCTCGGTGGCGCGATAGGTGGTGGACTGGGCGTGGTTGCCGCTCCCGTTGCGGGTACACTCGGGCTCGGGACGGGGATCGCGGGCGCAACTGCGGTAAACGCTTTCGCTGGTCTAGCTGGCAATGCAATCGCTGGAGGTCTAGATCCATGTCAAGACCTTACGGCAGGTTACCTCGCGTCATCTGCAGCATTCGGGGCTCTTGGGGGATACGTGGGTAGCAAGCTCTTCCCGACGGTAGGAATGTCGAATTTTGCGCAGGTCGGATTCCCAAGGACGTGGTCTGGTGTAACTCATCCGGTACTCGGTGGTACAGCTGGGCCGAACGCGATGAATGCAATTTACACTGGCGGTTCTGTGTCTGTCGGACTCGGTGCGGTGGGGCCAGTCTATGTCCAGTAGAAACTCGCTACAGGACATCGCGGTAGCGAGTATCTTCGGAATTCTTGCTGTTTTGGTCGCAGGCTACCTCAGCTACACGGGCAATTTCTCTGGCGAGCGTGTGATTGGATTTCTTTCTGGCCTCATTGGTGGATTCCTGTCGGTATTGGCGGGCAGAATTCGATCCATCAATCCATCGAAGATCGGCTCACCGCTTAGGGTGGTTGAAATTGCACTGAGTCCCCTCGCGTTCATCCTGCTATTGCCATTCTCGCAGTCCTTGGGCGGTGGCTACTTCCTTGGATCAGCCTCGACCTTCTGCTTTGCTTGGGCGCTCCTGGGGTTGAAGTCAAGTGGGCCAAGCGGCCGTAGTGAATAGTGCTTCTACGGCTACGATGGACGTTTCAACATCTACACCTATGTCGGTGGGAATCCGCTGAGTTTCACTGGCCATCTACGTCTATGACCTGATTTTGAATGGCCGCTTCGGATCAGCCGCCATGTCCGCTAAGGGCACGCAAAAGACATCCGACGAAGCCGGAGCTGACCGGCTGGTATAGGTGGAATTGAGGCATTCGCTCCCGCCTGCCACCATGAGGTGCGAGCGGGAGCCTGCCACCGGAAGCAATGGTAGGAATGAAACTGGAATCACCAGGGCGCCGCGCACAACAGCGCCCGGAACGCGGCGTTCAGTTCGCCACGCAGTCCACGTAGTAGCGCACGGCGCCGTTGCTGCCGTCCTTGACCAGGCCGTGGATGTCGGTCTCGAAGCCGGGGAATTTCTCGTTGAACTCGCGGGCGAATCTCAGGTACTGGACGATGGTGGCATTGAAGCGCTCGCCCGGAATCAGCAAGGGAATGCCCGGCGGATACGGCGTCAGCAGCACCGCGGTGACCCGGTTTTCCAGCTCGTCGATGGAAACGCGGTCGATCTCGCGGTGCGCCATCTTGGCGAAGGCGTCGGCCGGGCGCATCGCCGGCACCATGTTCGACAAATACATCTCGGTGGTCAGGCGGGCGATGTCGCGCGCCTTGTACACCGCGTGGATCTGGGTGCATAAATCCTTGAGGCCGACCCGTTCGTAGCGCGGGTGCTTGGCGACGAATTCGGGCAGCACCTTCCACAGCGGATGGTTGCGGTCGTAGTCGTCCTTGAACTGCTGCAGCGCCGTGACCAGGGTGTTCCAGCGGCCCTTGGTGATGCCGATGGTGAACATGATGAAGAAGGAATAGAGGCCGCACTTCTCGACGATCACGCCGTGTTCGGCCAGATACTTGGTGACGATCGCCGCGGGAATGCCGTTGTCGTCGGAGAAGTCGCCATCGACGTCGAGTCCCGGCGTGATGATGGTGGCCTTGATCGGATCGAGCAGGTTGAAGCCCTCGGCCAGGTCGCCGAAGCCGTGCCAGCGCTCGCCGGCCTTGAGCATCCAGGCCTCGCGTTCCTCGATGCCTTCTTCCGACAGGTCGTCCGGACCCCAGACCTTGAACCACCAGTCGGCGCCCCATTCCTCGTCCACCTTGCGCATGGCACGGCGGAAATCCAGCGCCTCGGCGATCGATTCCTCGACCAGGGCGGTGCCGCCCGGCTCTTCCATCATCGCCGCGGCGACGTCGCAGGACGCGATGATCGAATATTGCGGCGAGGTCGAGGTGTGCATCAGGTAGGCCTCGTTGAACACGTCGCGGTCGAGCTTGTTGTTCTCGGCATCCTGCACCAGGATCTGCGAGGCCTGGCTCAAACCGGCCAGCAGCTTGTGCGTCGACTGCGTCGAGAAGATCATCGATTCCTTGCAGCGCGGCCGGTCGGCGCCGATCGCGTGATAGTCGCCGTAGAAATCGTGGAAGGCCGCGTGCGGCAGCCAGGCTTCGTCGAAGTGCAGGGTGTCGATCCGGCCGTCGAGCATCTGCTTGATGTCCTCGACGTTGTAGAGGATGCCGTCGTAGGTGCTCTGGGTGATGGTCAGCACGCGCGGCTTGACGTTCTTGTCGGTGGCGAAGGGGTTGGCCGCGATCTTCTTCTGGATGTTCTCCCAGAGGAATTCCTCGCGCGGGATCGGGCCGATGATGCCGTAGTTGTTGCGCGTCGGCATCAGGAACACGGGGATCGCGCCGGTCATCATGATCGCGTGGAGGATCGACTTGTGGCAGTTGCGGTCCACCACCACGACGTCGCCCGGCGCCACCGTCGAATGCCAGACGATCTTGTTCGAGGTCGAGGTGCCGTTGGTGACGAAGAACAGGTGGTCGCTGTTGAAGATGCGCGCCGCGTTGCGTTCCGAGGCCGCCACCGGGCCGGTGTGGTCGAGCAGCTGGCCGAGTTCCTCGACCGCGTTGCAGACGTCGGCGCGCAGCATGTTCTCGCCGAAGAACTGGTGGAACATCTGCCCCACCGGGCTCTTGAGGAAGGCGACGCCGCCCGAATGGCCGGGACAATGCCAGGAGTAGGAACCGTCGGCCGCGTAATGCACCAGGGCGCGGAAGAATGGCGGCGGCAGCGAATCGAGATAGGTCTTGGCCTCGCGCATCACGTGCTTGGCAATGAACTCCGGCGTGTCCTCGAACATGTGGATGAAGCCGTGCAGCTCGCGCAGGATGTCGTTCGGGATGTGGCGGCTGGTGCGCGTTTCGCCGTGCAGGAAGATCGGGATCTCGGCGTTCTTGTAGCGGATCTGCTCGACGAAGGCGCGCAGCTCGGCGATGGTCTCCTCGGCGCGGTTGGCCAGTTCCTCGTCGTCGATCGAGAGGATGAAGGCCGAGGCCCGGCTCTGCTGCTGGGCGAAGGAGGAGAGGTCGCCGTAGCTGGTGACGCCCAGCACGTCCATGCCCTCCTTCTCGATGGCGTCGGCCAGGGCGCGGATGCCCAGACCCGAGGCGTTCTCGGAACGGAAGTCCTCGTCGATGATGATGATGGGAAAGTGAAAACGCATGGGAAACCCCTAAAAGTCTCTTACCACCAAGACACCAAGGACACCAAGGTTCACCAAGTTCGAATCTGGCGACTTTCTTGGTGCTGCTTGGTGTTCTTGGTGTCTTGGTGGTGAAGGTTCTACATCTTGGGCACGGTCACGCCGACCTGCCCCTGGTACTTGCCGCCCCTGTCCTTGTAGGAAGTCTCGCAGACCTCGTCGGATTCGAAGAACAGCACCTGGGCGCAGCCTTCGCCGGCGTAGATCTTGGCCGGCAGCGGCGTCGTGTTGGAAAATTCCAGCGTTACATAGCCTTCCCATTCCGGCTCGAAGGGCGTCACATTGACGATGATGCCGCAGCGCGCATAGGTGCTCTTGCCGAGGCAGATGGTCAGCACGTTGCGCGGAATCCGGAAGTATTCGACGGTGCGCGCCAGGGCGAAGGAATTCGGCGGGATGATGCAGAAGTCGGCATTCACCTCGACGAAGGAATTCGGATCGAAATTCTTCGGGTCGACGATGGTGCTGTTGATGTTGGTGAACAGCTTGAATTCGCGCGAGCAGCGGATGTCGTAGCCGTAGCTGGAGGTGCCGTAGGAGACGATCTTCTGGCCGTTGGCCTCGCGTACCTGGCCGGCCTCGAAGGGCTCGATCATCTTATGCTGCTCCGCCATGCGGCGGATCCACTTGTCAGACTTGATGGTCATGGTTGATCCGGGGGAAAACAAAGTTTCAGTGAAGGCTAACGCCGGGTCTACGGCGTTAAGCGTAGCGGCCGTAACTAAAGGGACTCAAGGGGCCGCAGTATACGGCCTGGACGATTTAGGGGCACAGCATCCGCGCCAGACGGGCGACCCCGGCCTGCGGACTGTCGCGCGCAATGGACACCAGCGGAATCCCGGCGACGTGGCGCGCCAGGCTTTCCAGTGTGGCGTCGAGCGTAACGGCCGAGCCCGGCGTTTGGTTGACGGCGATCGCCGTGACGCCAGCGCCAACTCTTGCCAGGGCCTCCAGCGCGGTCAGCGCATGGCTCAGGCTGCCCAGATAGCTGCCGGTTACCAGCACGCAGGGCAGGCCGCTGGCGGCGATCCAGTCGCGCACCGTATGTCTGTCGTCCAGCGGCACCATGACGCCGCCGACGCCTTCGACCAGGGTCGGACCGGAGTTGGCGCTGGCGACCCGGCGGCTGAAGGCCACCAGCTCGTCGAAATCGATGCGCCGGCCTTCGCGCGCCGCCGCCATGTCCGGCGCCAGCGGTGCGGCGAAGCGCCAGGGCGCGATGGCATCCAGTTCGGCAGTGCTCACTTCGCGCCCCAGCGCCGCCAGCAAGGCCCCGGCATCGCTGGCCTGCGGCTGCTGCGGATCGAAACCGGACAACAGCGGCTTGAACGCCACCACATCCCGCCCCGCGGCCCGCCAGTGGCGCAGCAGGGCGCAGGCGAGCCAGGTCTTGCCGATGTCGGTCCCGGTGCCGGTGATAAAATTCGCGCTCATTGTTCCTCCGCCGCGCCATTCTAGCCGGCACACCTTCCCCGCCCGCCATGTCCGACTGGCTGACCCCGGGCCTCGCCCATCTCTGGCTGCCCTACACCCAAATGCAGACCGCCGCGCCACCGCTGCCGGTGGTCGCCAGCGCAGGCGTGCGCCTGCGCCTGGCCGACGGCCGCGAACTGATCGACGGCATCTCCTCGTGGTGGACCGCCTGCCACGGCTACAGCCACCCGCACATCCGCGCCGCGATCGAAGCGCAACTGGCGACGCTGCCGCATGTGATGTTCGCCGGCCTCGTGCATGCGCCGGCGGCGCGTCTCGCGCAGCGCCTGGCCGCGCTGCTGCCGGGCGACCTGGAGCGCGTGTTCTTCACCGAGTCGGGCTCGGTGGCGGTCGAAGTCGCGCTGAAAATGGCCATCCAGTACTGGCGCAACAAGGGCCAGCCGGAAAAGCAGCGCATCGTGTATTTCCGCCATGCCTACCACGGCGACACCTTCGCCACCATGGCCCTGTGCGACCCCGAGGAAGGCATGCACACGCTGTTCGCGGGGACCATGCCGGACCAGATCATGGCCGAACTGCCGACCGACGAGAATCTGCGCCGCGCCTTCGACCTGCTGCTGGAAACCCAGGGCGGGCGCCTCGCCGCCGTGATCATCGAGCCGCTGGTGCAGGGCGCCGGCGGCATGCAGATGCACGACGCGGCGACCCTGGCCTGCGTCGCCGCGGCCTGCGCGCGCCACGGCGTGCTGCTGATCGCCGACGAGATCATGACCGGCTTCGGCCGCACGGGTCGCATGTTCGCCTGCGAAGAGGCGGAAGTTACCCCAGACATCGTCTGCCTGTCCAAGGCGCTGACCGGCGGCACGCTGCCGCTGGCGGCCACCGTGGCGCGGCGCCATGTGTTCGAGGCCTTCCTTTCCGACGATCCGGCCGCCGCGCTGATGCACGGCCCGACCTACATGGCCAACCCGCTGGCCTGCGCCGCGGCCAATGCCTCGCTCGACCTGTTCGCAAGCGAGCCGCGCCTGACCCAGGTGGCCGCGATCGAGGCGCAGTTGCGCGAACAACTCGCGCCCTGCCGCGACATTCCGGGCGTCGCCGCGGTGCGCGTCAAGGGCGCCATCGGCGCGGTCGAACTCGGCGGCCCCGTCGATCTCGGCGCCTTGCGCCGGCGCTGCATCGAACTCGGCGTCTGGCTGCGGCCCTTCGGCAATCTGCTCTACCTGATGCCGCCCTTCGTCATCGAATCCGGCGATCTGGCGACGCTCACCGCCGCCGTGCGCCAGGTGCTGGACGAGCGCGCGCGGCAGCACTGAGATGGACCCCGGCCTCGACCTCCTGCTGCAGCAGCAGCTCGCCGCGCTGCAAGCCGGTGCGCGCCGGCGCCGCCTGCGTCCGCTGCAGATGGTCGGCGGACGCCTGCAGGATGCGCAAGGCCGCGCCCTGATCGACGCCGCCTCGAACGACTACCTCGGATTGAGCCAGCACCCGCTGGTCAAGGCGCGCGCCGCAGAATGGGCCGAGCGCCACGGCGCCGGCGCGCCGTCCTCGCGGCTGGTCACCGGCACCCGCGAGATCACCCTGGCGGTCGAGCAGAAGCTCGCCGCCTTCAAGGGCTGCGAGGCCGCGCTGCTGTTTTCCAGCGGCTTCCAGGCCAATGCCACGGTGATCCCGGCGCTGGCAAGAGTTGGCGCTGGGGATACGCCAAACGCAGCGCCAAATGCGGCGGCGGCGATTTTCAGCGACGAACTCAACCACGCCAGCATCATTCACGGTGCGCGCACGGCGCGCTGCCCGGTCGAGGTCTTCCGCCACAACGATCTCGACCAGCTCGACCACCTGCTGCGCCGGCATGCCGGCAAGCCCGGGCGCAAGCTGATCCTCACCGAATCGGTGTTCAGCATGGACGGCGACCGCGCCGACCTGCCGGCGCTGGTGCAACTGGCCGAGCGCCACGGCGCCACGCTGTACGTCGACGAGGCCCATGCCACCGGCGTACTGGGGCCGCAGGGCCGCGGCCTCGCCGCGCAATGTGCCCAAAGCGGCGGCGGCGTCGACGTCGTCATGGGCACGCTGGGCAAGGCGCTCGGCGCTTTCGGCGCCTACATCGCCGGCTCGCGCACGCTGATCGACTGGCTGGTGAATCGCTGCCCCGGCTTCATCTACACCACCGCGCTGCCGCCGGCCGTGCTCGGCGCCGTCGATGCGGCGCTCGACCTGGTGCCGGGCATGGATGCAGAGCGCGAAGGCCTGGCGCGGAATTCGCAGCGCCTGCGCGAGGCGCTCGCGCTGCGCAACTACGACACGCTGGGCTCGACCACGCAGATCGTGCCCGCCGTGATCGGCGCCGAGCAGGACACGCTGGACGCCGCGCAAGGCCTGGAAGACGCCGGCGTGCTGGCGGTGGCGATCCGCCCGCCGACGGTGCCCGAAGGCAGCAGCCGGCTGCGCCTGACGCTCAGCAGCGCGCTGAGCGAGGCCGACATGCAGCGACTGCTGGACGCCGTCGCCGCAAGCCTGCCGTCAAGTGCAGCGGATAAAGCCTGAGAAGCCCGGTTCAATCCGCAGATTTCGCAGATTGCGCAGAGAAAACAACAGGGCCCGCCCACAGGTGCTGCTATCCGGCCAGGGCAAACCATGATTCATCTGCGTCAATCTGCGAAATCTGCGGATCAAATGCCTTTCCGGCTTACGTGTTCATCACCTTGATCGACGGGAACTTGCTGGAATGGTCCTTGGCCCGCTCCGCGATCTTCACCGCGATGCGGCGCGCGATGGTCTTGTAGATCAGGCTGGCCGGTCCCTGCGGATCGGCCTCGACGGTCGGCTTGCCGTCGTCCATCTGCATGCGGATCGCCATGTCGAGCGGCAGCGCGCCGAGCATCTCGACCTCGTAATCCTTGGCCATCCTGTCGCCGCCGCCGGAGCCGAAAATCGGTTCGGCATGGCCGCACTTGGAGCAGATGTGGATGCTCATGTTCTCGACGATGCCGAGGATCGGGATGCCGACCTTCTCGAACATCTTGAGGCCCTTGCGTGCGTCGAGCAGCGCGATGTCCTGCGGCGTGGTGACGATGATGGCGCCGGTCACCGGCACCTGCTGCGCCAGCGTCAGCTGGATGTCGCCGGTGCCCGGCGGCATGTCGATGACGAGGTAGTCGACGTCGCGCCAGCGCGTCTCGGTCAGCAGCTGGGTCAGCGCCTGGGTCACCATCGGGCCGCGCCAGACCATGGGCTGCTCGGGATCGATCAGGAAGCCGATCGACATCGCCTGAATGCCATGCGCATCCATCGGTTCGAGGCCCTTGCCGTCGGCCGATTCGGGCCGGCCGCTGGCGATGCCCAGCATCTGCGGCAGCGAGGGACCGTAGATGTCGGCGTCGAGCAGACCCACCGTGGCGCCTTCGGCGGACAAGGCCAGCGCCAGATTGACGGCGGTGGTCGACTTGCCGACGCCGCCCTTGCCGCTGGCCACGGCGATGATGTTCTTGACCCCGGGGATCAGCTTGACGCCCTTCTGCACCGCATGCGTGACCACCTTCGAAAACACGTTGGCGCTGACATTGCCGATGCCGGGCAGCGTCTTCAGCTGCGCGATCACCGCGGCACGCAGGCCCTCGATCTGGCTCTTCGCCGGGTAGCCGAGTTCGACGTCGAGCGAAACGTCGCTGCCGGTGATCCTGATGTTCTTGGCGCTGCGCGTGCTGACCAGATCCTTGCCGGTGTTGGGGTCGACGACAGCCTTGAGCGCCGTCTGGATGACTTCTTCGTTGATGGACATGAAAGACCTTTGCTGGTGACGAATTGGTGGAAACGAAATCCTTGGCCGCGGATTATGACCGGGAACCGGAAAAGCTTACCTGAGTGAATTAGTCGGGATTTTATATCAGGATCGGCTGATGTGCCAAATCGGGCGACGGCAAGCAGCGCCGTGCCGCCTGCGCCAACTTATCCGGGCGGTGGCAGCGCATTCCCCTCGCGCAAGTGCCGATACACGGTGGTCCGCGAAACGCCGAGATTGCGCGAGGTGCGGCTGACGGAGCGCCCGCTGCGCTCGAACTCGCGCAGCACGGCCTCGGTCGCGCCCTGGCGCAAGGCCGATGCATCGGCGCCGCTGCCGCGCGGCATGGCCAGCAGCGACCGGAGCTGCGGCAGATCGATGCGCCGCGTCGACTGGGTCAGCAGCGCCCGGGTCAGCACCGAGCGCAGCTCGCGAAAATTGCCCGGCCAGGCGTAGCCCTTGAGCCAGGCCACGGCGGCGTCGCTGATGCTCGCCTGGGCGTCGATCGCGGCCAGCGCGAAGCGCACGCAGGCGGCGAAATCCCGCCGCCTGCGCAGCGGCGGCAGCTCGACCTGGACCGTGTTCAGGCGGTAGAGCAGGTCGGCGCGAAAGCGCTGCCTGGCGACTTCGCCGTCGAGATCGACGTTGCTCGCCGCCACCAGTTGCACATCGACCCGGCGCGCCTTCTGGCCGCCCACCGGACGCACCATCTGGTCGTCGAGGAAGCGCAGCAGCGCAGCCTGCAGCGGCAGCGGCAGTTCGCGCACCTCGTCGAGCAGCAGGGTGCCGCCGTCGGCGCTGGCGATCAGGCCCTGATAGCCCTCGCGGCGCGCGCCGGTGAAGGCGCCGCCGACGTAGCCGAACAACTCCGCCTCGAACAATTCGCGCGGCAGGGCGCCGCAGTTGATGGCGACAAAAGACCCTTTGCGGCCGCTCAGTTCGTGGGCGTGGCGCGCCAGCAGTTCCTTGCCGCTGCCGGTCTCGCCCTGGATCAGCAGCGGCGAACCGAGCCTGACGGCGGCGGCGACGAGTTCCAGCACGCTGCGCAGGGCCGGATCGTCGGCGACGAAGTTCGGCGCGACGCCGGCCGCCGGCACGGGCATGGCGGCGGCCGGGCGAGTGACCGCGAGCGCCGGCCCGCGATTGACCCAGCTGGCGACCAGGGAACTGCCCAGCATATCGCGCAGGCGAATATCCGCGCCTCCCTGCAGGCGCGCCAGGAAACGCCCATAGGGCTCGGCGAAGATTTGCCCGAAGGCCGCGCCGCGCCGCACCGGAAGGCCGGTCAGCAGGACCCGCGCCCGCTCGTTGCAGGCGCAGAGCCGGCCTTCTGCGTCGAAAGCCAGCAGGCCGGCGCTGATGGTGCCGAGGAATTCGGGGCGCGGATGAATCGCCAGGACGATGGCAGCCTCCATCTGGTGCACCAGCAGCAGGTTTTCGATATGCGCCGAGGCCATCTGCACCAGCGCCTGGGTGTGGCGCTGGCGCGACTCGAAATACGAGGACGCATCGAGCACGCCGACGATCGCGCCGCTGGCATCGCGAATCGGCGCGGCGGTGCAGGAGATCGCATCGTAGCGGCTGAAGAAATGCTCCGGTCCATTCACCGCCACGGATTTGCCGGCCGCCAGCGCGGTGCCCAGGCCGTTGGTGCCCGCCACCTGTTCGGTCCATTGGCTGCCGGCGCGGATCGGCTCGCCCGAGGAACTCATGGCGAAGCGGTTGTCGGCGTAGAGATCGAGAATCACGCCCTCGCTGTCGGCAAAGGCCAGCAGGAAATTGGAACCGGCGATCTGGTGGAACAGCGTCTCCAGCTCGGCCAGCGCCAGGCGGCGCACGTAGTCGGCCTGTTCGCGGCGGCGCTTCAGCTCGCCGCCGGCGACCACCGGCAGACGCGGCGCCGCATGCGCGTCGAGGCCCGCGTCGACGCAGCGCGCCCAGCTTTCGAGTATGTCCGTCGAGGGAATTTCGTCGGCCGCCAGCGCCGATCGCGATATACGACTGGCCTGGGCACGGGCCATTGGGCGCGCCGCTTGCTGGAACATGCTCGTCTCCTGGGTCGAGTGGCGCGCGCGGCCCTGACCGGCGTGCCGGCGGCGTTATGTTCGCCGCTATTTGGCGTCCAGAATAACAGGGCGGCATCGAGGCTTCAACTGACCAGTTTCTGTACAGTCGCCACGCGGCGCGGCGCGTTTCTGTACAGCGCCGCACCGCCGCCCTCGCAGCCTGCGGCGACCGGGCACGACGCCGATCACTCGGCATGCATATTGCAGATGAGTGCGGGCCATCGCCCGATGGACTCGTTCCCAAAAAAACAGACGGAGAGAGACAAGCCATGTCACACCCAAACCCCAGCCCGCTGAGAACCGCACTTTTCGCATTTGCCGCACTGCTGACGCTGGGCAGCGCGGCGCCGATCCATGCCCAAAGCATCGACAAACTGAAACAGATGAAGGTATCCGGTGCCGACACCAGCATGCCGCCGGTGGCCCAAGGCGGCAAGAACGCCGACGCCATCCGCGAGAACCTGAAGCGGGTCAAGCTGCCGCCGGGCTTCAAGATCGACCTCTACGCCGTGGTGCCGGACGCGCGCCACATGGCCGTGGCGCCATCGACCAACATGCTCTTCGTCGGCACGCGCAAGAACACCGTCTGGGCGGTGACCAACCGCAACAGCGGCGAGATGGCCACCGAGGTCAAGCCCTTCGCGCCCTCGCTCAAGTTCCAGACGCCGAACGGCGTGTGCTGGACCAAGGACGGCTTCCTGATCGTGGTCGAACACAACCGCGTGCTCAACTTCCCGGCCGCCGAATTCTTCTATGAAGGCGGCGACGTCGCGGTGATCGAAGTGGTGGCGCAAGGCGGCCTGATCCCGGTCGAGGAGGAATCCTACAACCACCACGCCCGCGCCTGCCGCGTCGGCCCCGACGGCATGCTCTACGTCACCCTCGGCCAGCCCTTCAACGTGCCGCCGCGCGAAAAGCTGGCGCTGTTCGACAAGTGGGGCATCGGCGGCATCGTGCGCATGAACCCCTTCGACGGCTCCAAGCGCGAAGTCTATGCGCGCGGCCTGCGCAACTCGGTCGGCATCGAGATCAACCCGAAGGACGGCGCGGTGTGGTTCACCGACAACCAGACCGACGGCATGGGCGACGACATCCCGGCCGGCGAAATCAACCGCGCCACCAAGCCCGGCATGTTCTTCGGCTACCCGTGGAAGCAGGGCAAGACGCGCATCACCGAGTTCGGCTACGACAAGGACCCGCTGCCGGCCAACATCACCGACCCGCAGGTCTATATGGACGCCCATGCCGCCGACCTCGGCCTCGCCTTCTACACCGGCAAGGCCTTCCCGGCCAAGTACCAGGGCGGCCTGTTCTCGGCCCAGCACGGCTCCTGGAACCGCACCAAGCCGGTCGGCGCGCGGATCATGTTCACCAGCCTGAAGAGCGACGGCAGCGCCGACAAGACCGAGGTCTTCGCCGACGGCTGGCTCGACGGCGAGACCGGCCTCTACCGCGGCCGGCCGGTCGATGTGGCGATGATGAAGGACGGCTCGATGCTGATCAGCGACGACTTCGCCGGGGCGATCTACCGGGTCAGCTACAACCCCTGAACCGAGTCCGCAGCAGCTGAAAGCTTCCCGCACCGCGGCGGGCACGGTGACTAACCGTGCCCGCCGCGCTCGTCTGCATTCCCTTACCGGTGATTCCGATGCCACACACCCCCCACGTCGTCACGCGCCATCTGTTTGTCATTGCTGCAGCACTCTGGTTGCCGGCCGCCGCCGGCGCCGCGCCCGACGATCCCGGCCGCCTCAAGGCGCGCCAGGTCTGCTCGGTCTGCCACGGCCTGGCCGGCATTGCCAGCGCGCCGAACACGCCCCATCTCGCCGGCCAGCCGGAAAGCTATCTCGCGGCGCAACTGCGCGCCTTTCGCAGCGCAACCCGGCGCCACGAAGTCATGAACGTGATCGCCCGCCCCCTGAGCGACGAGGAGATAGCCGCCCTCGCCCGCTGGTTCGCCTCGATCCGCATCGAAGCGCAAGCGCCGCAGTGACACCGGCATAAGAGTCGGCGCCGGCGATGGATCGTGCTGCAATGCGCCGCGGCGCCAGCGCCAACTCTTGGGGTTGTCCTTCGAAGGGAGATGCCGGGACTCGCCCCGGCGGGCGAGGCACTTTCTTGCTGCGCGGCAAGAAAGTACCCAAAGAAACGCGCCCCGCCTCCCCGGCCTGACTGCGTCAGGCTGCCCTCGCTGCGAAAGCTTCGCCGGGCCGGTCGCTAAACTAGCCGGCCCAAAAGCGGCCGTCGTCGGACAACGCGACCGGAATTCCCCGCCGAACCTTCCTCGCTCGGCGGGTCAGAGGGGAATGAAAACCGTCGCGGGTGGCAGGCTCGCGCCGAAAACAAATCCGAGGTCGATTTCTTATAGCTCTGACAAAGACGTTACGTGTCGCGCTCCAAGTGCGCATATTTGAATAGCCCAATGAGGCGTTGCCTCTCTTCATCGGTCATTTGCGCCTGTTGCTCTGGATGGGTCTCTCCCCAGTGGCTGACATAACCAGCCAATAGGCTGCATATTCGCTTTGAGCTCGTTTCGATCTCAAGAGCAAGGTCGGTGATCTTCGCTATATGCTCAATGTCGGAATCTCCAGGCAGGCCATTCTCGACGAACCAGCGGTGAACCAATAAATGCCGTTTGGCTACAAGGTCATTAATTTGGTCTTCTAGTTCAGGTGCAAGCTGATTTGCGACCGCCAATTCTTTGATCAGAGACCTAGTTGCGACTTTGAATCGATTCGGATTCATCGCCGAAATACGTTCTCCGTTCCGAGTACTACGCAAGATGCGAACCAACTCAATACAAATCACGAAAACCGTTTCAAATGTTTGAGCCCATAGGACAGCTCGCCCTACAGCTTGGTGCATTTTCTCAATGGGTTTCAGCATTGGCAAAGATTAGCAGCCAAAAGGGTTAGCTTGAACTGATTCTCGTCGCAATCTGACACGCGACGGTTTTCATTCCCCTCTGACCCGCCGAGCGAGGAAGGTTCGCCGGGGAATTCCGGTCGCGTTGTCCGACGACGGCCGCTTTTTGGCCGGCTAGTTTAGCGACCGGCCCGGCGAAGCTTTCGCAGCGAGGGGTGAGCGCGGGAATTCGCAAGGCCAATTT